>DASZRV010000001.1:0-39597 GCA_035549095.1 Lacunisphaera sp.
GTCGCGGAGCCTTCGGCAGGCGCACCGGACGATTCTGTGGAGGACATGTCTATGTTGTTGGTTGAAAGCGCCTGCCAAGGGTCGGCGGCGCAGGTTGTTAATGCCAGCCGGAGCTCGGGTATCTCGCTCAACCCCTCGACAAGGCTCGGGGCAGACAGCGGCAAATCGTTCGGGAACGTCGTTCATGCCCGCTGGCAGGGCAAACAAATTTTCCTCGGAGCGGGGCTTGCCAGAGCCAGACCCGGGGCCCACGCTGCCCGGCATGGACAAACTTGAGGAGATTTTTCGCATGCAAGATGCGCTGAATAAGCGCATTGGGGTTAATTTACCACCGGCCTCAGAGGAGGAGAAGACCAAGTGGATCCTCAACTACACGCGGGCCATGCAGCAGGAAACAGCCGAGCTGATCGACAGCGTGCCGTGGAAGTGGTGGGCCAAGTACCAGAAGTTCGACGAGCAGAATGCGAAGGTCGAAGTCGTCGATCTGTTTCACTTTCTCGTGTCGCTGGCGCAGGTGCTGGGCATGACGCCCGAGGACGTCTACCAAGCGTACCTGAAAAAGAACGCCGTCAACCACCAGCGGCAGGACAGCGGCTACGCGAAGAAAGACGAGGCGGACTCGAAGCACATCTGACCGAAGCGCGAGGCGCTACGGCAAATCACAAAGCCCAAAGTCCAAATCCCAAAGGTGGCGGGTTCGGAATTGAGTGTTTGGTTGTGATTTGGATGTTGGCGTTTGGGATTTGCCCGCGCGACGCGCGGGTGGTTACCAATCAAACACCAGCAGGGTCACGGCCTGGCGGGGCAGGGTGAGGGCGAGCGCGGACTGGCCCGACTCGTTGGCCGAGAGTGCCGGCGCCTCGACCGTGGCCAAGGCACTGGCGGCCTCGAGCTGGGCGACTTGCGCGACAGTCGGCGACGCTGGAGAGCCCATCTCCTGCCACGCGGTGTACGCGTTGGAGTGATCGTGGTCGATGCGATAGGCAGTGACGCGCGCCGTCGCCGGCACGCCGGAGAGAGCCACGCTCACGGCAGCGTCGGGCCCGGGCACATCATCGTCGTGGTAATGCCAGAGCATCAGCGACAGCCGGTGCGACGCGACCGCGGCGAGACCGCTGACGTCCGGCTGGGCGCGGACGCCTGCGCGCATGATGTCGTCGGTCGCCACGTGACCGGAGCTGACGACCGCCACGCGCTGGCCGGACATTTTCGAGAAAAGACGAAAGGTGTTCAGCACGGGCATGGCCACGCCATTGCTGGCGAGCTGGCGAAACCCGGCGAACCATGGCTGGTCCTCGAACGTGAAGGCCCACGTAAGCGCGCCCTCGATGTTGATGCCGTGGCGATCGGCGAGCTCCTGGATCCGCCCGAAGCTCGCGGCGGTGTAACTCGAATACATGGTGGTGTTGCGATACCCGAGCTGCGGGCCACGGCAGGCGGCGCAACCGTCCGGGTCACACTCGCCGATGATGACGGGCTTGTCCTTCATCTCCGGCACGCTGGCGATGAGCGCGAAGCCGTCGTTGATATTGCGCAGCTGGTTGGCGAGGCCCATGCGGACGTGGCCATCGACGAACGTCGGCTGGCCCTTGGCGTGGAAGGAAACGAAATCGAGCGGGCCGCCCGTCGTGCCGGTGGCCTCGTTGGCACCACGCATGGCGTGGTCGAGAAAGGCGTGCATGAACTTTCCCCCCGGCCCGGCGGCGTCGGGTCCGCCCACGCGGGCCGTCGGCAGGGCGCGACGCACGCCGGCGATGGCATAGTCATGCATCTTCAAGAACTCCTCCGGCGTGCCATTCCAGTACGGCGGGATATTGGCCTCGTTCCACACCTCCCAGTACCACTGCTCGACCTCGGAGCGGCCGTAGCGCTCGACGCAGTGTTTCGTCCACTGGTAAACGAGTTCACCCCATTTCGCATAGTCCTTCGGCGGCCAGGCCCAGCCGGTGTTGAGCTTGGCATTCTTGGTGTGACCCCAGGAGTGCTGGTACGGACCCGTGTCGGGCGAAAGCGCCTGCGGCATGAAACCGATCTCGACGTACGGCCGCAGCCCGCGGGCGAGGTACGTATCGAAGATCCGGTCGAGAATCGTCCAGTTGTACACCGGCCGGCCCTGGGCATCCTCGGTATAGGCATTCGTGCTGCCCCATTTGAGCGCCGGCGTGCCGTCGCCCGAAGTGAGCAGGTTATGCGCGCGAAAATATACGGCGTGCGGCCGGAGCTCGCCGAGCTGGCCGAGAAGCTTGCTGCCGTCCTTCATGTAGGCGTAGTTCGGCTCGTCGGCGCCGAAGAAACGCCAGATCGGCTTGAGCTCGCCGATGGTCTTCGACGCATCGACACTGACGGCAACAGGGAAGGCCGGAGTCGGTTCGGCGGCGGGCAGTGACACTGCCAGGCCGGCCAGCAGGAAAACGAAGACGGGCGTGGGTTTCATGGGGCAGGCGGGAAGAAAAGGCGGGGCGGGGAGCGGGCGCGAACCCCAATTGCGCTTTACCGTTCGAGAATGCGTTGCCCTGGAGTTCGGGCTTTACGCCCTACATGTAGCGGCGGTCTGTGACCGCCGTCGAAATCCTGCGGCGCTCATAGAGCGCCGCTACAGCCCGCGTCGGGCACCAAGCCCGACCTACAAACACAGGGATGCGGCAACTTACAGCACCGCCACAAATGTGCCGGTGAATTCGACGGCGGGCTTGCCCCCGCTGCCCTCGACGATGGCGGTCAGTTCCATGCGTGCCTTCTTGTGCCGGCGCAGGTCAGCGATGAATTCCGTCACGATCCTGGGTGATGGTCGCTCGCACACGGCGCGAAGCAGACCGGTGACCGGCTGCCGGTAATACGCGGCGCTGCGCTTCACCACGACGTGGCCATCGAGTCCGGCCTCGCCCAGCAGCGTCCAGACGGCGGCGTATCCCGCCAGCGTCGGCAGCGTGTGCAGCGAGCCGCCGAACGCCGTGCCGAGGTGATTGACATTTTTGTCGAGCGGGGCCTCGAGCACGATCCGCGCGCCGCTGGCTGCGACGCGCAACCCCATGGCACGCGTGAGCGGAATCTTCTCGTGGAGGAATTGCTCCAGCTGCTGCGGGGCCAAGCTGGCCGGGACGGAGTCGCTCATGCGCGCGATGGCCTAGGGCTGATCCGTCCTGCGGCCAAGCCCGGAGTGCGCGGTAATTTGGGGGATTGCCACGCCGGGCCGAAGGATCAGACTTCGGGCGCAATGCTCTGGAAGTCTCCCCAGGACGGGAAGAGCAGGTGGCCGCGCCGGTTGATGATCGCCGGCGTCCTGGTGGGACTGTTCACGATTTTCGGTTTTTTTGTCGCGCCGGGGATCGTGAAAGCGCAGCTCGAGCGGCGCGCCAGCGCGACCCTTGGCCGCACGGTGACCGTCAGGAAAGTGCGGCTGAACCCCTACGCCGTGTCGCTCACGATCGAGGGCCTCGACATCCGCTCGAAGGATGGCGCCGGCTCGTTCCTCGGTTGGGACCGGCTGTATGTGAACGCCGAGCCACTCGCCTCAATCTTCGGGCCCTGGACCGCCGGGGCCATCGAGCTCGACGGATTCCACGTGACCGCCGAGCTCCGTCCCGATGGCACATTCAATTTCGCCGACATCATTGATAAGCTCAACTCCGGCGCACCGGCATCACCGGCCGCCCCCGCCAAGCTCCCGCCGGCGCTGCGCATCGGCAGCCTGAAGGTGGGTGGCGCCCGCCTCGATTTCATCGACCATTCGCGCCGCCGGCCGTTCGAGACGATCCTCGGGCCGGTGTCCTTTGGCTTGACCGAATTCCGCACCACCGGTGCGCGCGGTGCACCGTATCACTTCGAGGCGGTCACCGAGGCCGGCGAGCGACTCAGCTGGACCGGCACGCTCAGCGCCGATCCGGTGGCGTCGACGGGCGAGTTGAAGCTCGAGAACATTTTGCTCGCCAAGTATGCGCCTTATTATGCGGACCGCATCGGCGCCGACCTGACCGAGGGCAAACTGAACGTGGGTGGGCGGTATGAGGCGAAATTCGCCGGAGGCGAGCGCGTGCTCAAGCTGGCCGACGGCGCCGTGCAGCTTCGCGGGCTGAAACTCGTCGAACGCGGCAGCGGCGAGACTGCGCTCGAGCTGCCGGCCCTTGATGTCGCGGGCATCAACGCCGACGCGATGGCCCTCAAGGCCACGGTCGCGGCCGTAAGGCTGGTTGGCGGACATGTGCGCATCCGGCGCGAGAAGGCCGGCGCGCTGAACCTGCTCGCCCTGTTGGCACCCCCGGTGGGGGATGCCGCGCCCGCCCCGTCGCCCCCGGCAACGCCGGCCGCTCCCGCGCGGTTGCCCGAGTTCACCATCGGCGAGGTGGCGCTGAAGGATTTTCAGGCGGAGGTGACCGACCTCGCCGCGCCGCAGCCGGCGCGGCTGGGCCTCGAGGGACTCCAGATTTCGCTGAAAAACGTCACGCTGGCGGACGGCGCGGCGATGCCGCTATCGCTGGCGCTGAACTGGGCACCGGCCGGCACCGTGAAGGTTGAGGGGACCGTTGCGATCAAACCCGAGCTGAAGGCCGGCCTCCAGGTCGACGTCGTTGGTTTGGACCTGCGGCCGCTCAGCCCGTACCTCGAGCAATTCATCAACGCTCACATCACCCAGGGAACCGTCGGCACAACCGGTTCGGTGCAGGTCGCGATGGCCGGCGAAACCCCGGCGATCAACTTTGCGGGCGGCGTGACGGTGGACAAGTTCGGCTTGGTGGACGGCGATGCGAACGAGGATCTCGCCGGCTTCGGCTCGCTCGCGCTCACCGGTCTCAAAGCTGCGACCTCGCCGACGCTGGCCGTTTCGCTTGACGAGGTGAATCTCGCGGCGCCCTACGCTCGCGTGCTTGTGCGCAAGGACGGCACGCTCAACCTGGCGACCCTGGCCAAGACGGGAAATGGGCCGGCACCTGCAGGAGCGGCTTCACGCCCCGATCGGCCTGCTTCGCTGCCAGCACAACCGGAGCAGAAGGTCCCTCCTCCAGCCCAGACGGCGCCTCCGCCCCAGATCGAGATCGGCAAGGTGGTCATAAACGGTGGCGACGCCAGCGTGGCGGACCGCTCGCTCGAGCCCACCGTGCGGATGGCTGTCACCCAGTTCGGCGGCACCATCAGCGGACTCTCGTCGGCGAACCTCGCGCGGGCCGACGTGGACTTGCACGCGATGGTGAACGGCGCCGGACCGGTCAGCATCACCGGCAAGCTCGATCCGCTGGGGGCGCGCAGGTTCTTGGACTTGAAAGTGGATTGCCAGAACGTCGATCTCGTTCCGCTCAGTCCCTACAGCGGCAAGTACGCCGGCTATGAGCTGGTGCGCGGCCAGCTGAACGTGGCGGTGCAGGCGAAACTCGATGACAGGCAGCTCGACGCCACGAACGTCATCACGCTGAGCCAGTTCACGTTCGGCGCGCCGGTGGCGAGTCCCGACGCCACCAAGCTGCCGGTGCGGCTCGGCGTCGCGCTGCTGAAGGACCTCGACGGCCGGATCGTGATCGACGTGCCGATGACGGGCAGCATCGACGATCCCAGCCTGCGCCTGGGCAAGGTCGTGCTGCGCGTCGTGGTGAACCTGCTGACGAAGGCGGCGGTGTCGCCCTTCGCGCTGCTCGGCTCGATGTTCGGCGGCGGGGGCGACGAACTCGGCTGGCAGGAATTCGCGCCCGGCGGCAGCGAACTGCAGGCGGCGGAGCTGAAGAAGCTGGAGACGATGGTGAAGGCGCTGGCGAACCGGCCCGGGCTGAGCGTCGCGCTGGAGGGGGCCTACGACGGTCCGGCCGACACGTACGCCCTGCAGCGGCGAAAGCTGGCTGCGCTGGTGCGCAGCAGGATCTGGGAGGAGCGGCACGCCGCCGACCCGAACATCGCGTCGCCGAACCAGCTGGCCATAACCCCTGAAGCGGACGCGACGATGGTGAAGAAACTTTTCGACGAGAAATTCCCGCCGGGCACCGAATTCGGCGCGCCTTTGCCCCCGGCGCCGGTCGCAGTCGCCGCGCCGCCGGCCAGGAAGGGCTTCCTCGGCCGCGTGGTGGACATGGTCACGTTGAAAGGCCTGCGCACGGGTGAAAGCAAGCCGGCCGAAGCCGCCGCGCCCGCGCCAGCGAACGCGGCCGGCGGGGTTCCACCGGGCCCGACGCTTGAGGAGATGACCGGCCGGCTCGCCGGGACGATGACGGTTGACGACAACGACCTGCGCGCGCTCGCCGCCGCGCGGGCCGAGCGCGTGCGCGACTATTTTCTCCACGAAGGACACATCGCCGCCGACCGGCTCTTCCTGACCCAAGGCAAGGAGCAAAAGGAAAATCGAGGGCCGCGGGTGTTCCTTGCGCTGCAGTGATGCCGACAGGAAAATAGCAGAAAATGCCCGGCATGTGTCCGGAATGAACCCGCTCGTTCGTTGTAGGGTTGAACCCAACAACAACCCATGCCTGCCACCAACCAATTCATGATCCTGCTCCGCCACCCGGCGGGCGGCCAGATTCCACCGCCCGAGGAGCTTGCGAAAATCATGGGCCGCTTCTCCGTCTGGATGGACGGGCTCCGCGCGAAGCGTGCCGTCGTCGGCACCAACGGCCTGCAATACGTCGGCAAGATTCTCCGCGGGCCCCCGGGCGAGACGGTGATCACCGACGGTCCCTTTACCGAAGGCAAGGAGGTGATCGGCGGCTATGTGCTCGTGCAGGCGCGGAGCCTCGCCGCCGCCGTGGCGATGGCGAAGAAATGCCCGGGACTCGACTACCGGATGTCGATCGAAGTCCGGCCCCTGCAGCCGCGGCCGTGAGCGGCGCAAACGATCCCATGACAAAACTAACTCCGTTCCTGCTGTTCGACGGCCATTGTGCCGAAGCCATGGCGTTCTACCAATCCTGCTTCGGCGGAGAGCTGAGCCTCACGAAAATCAGCGACACCCCGATGAAGGCGCAGGTGCCGCCGGAACATCAGCACAAGGTGGCCCACGCGCACCTGAAGAGCGGCGGGATCGAATTCTCCGCCACCGATTGGATGCATCCGACGCGGAAGCCGCGAACCGGCAACACGGTAAGCTTGTATCTCACCGGCGATTCGCATGCCGAACTGAGAGCCGTTTTTGACCAGCTCGCGACGGGAGCGGATAAAACGTTGCTGGACGATCTGCGCGAGATGCCGTTTGGCAGCTACGGACACCTGGCGGATAAGTATGGCGTCCATTGGTTTTTCCGCGGCGCGCGGAAGCAAGACGCCTGACCGGCGGGCTTCACTCCCCGACGATTTTCACGAGGACACGCTTGCGGCGCCGGCCGTCGAATTCGCCGTAGAAGATCTGTTCCCACGGGCCGAAGTCGAGCTGGCCGCCGGTAACGGCGACCACCACCTCGCGGCCCATGACCTGGCGCTTGAGATGGGCATCGGCGTTGTCCTCACCGGTGCGATTGTGATCGTATTGCGAGTGCGGTTTTTCCGGCGCGAGTTTCTCGAGCCAGCGCTCGTAATCGGCGTGCAGGCCGGACTCGTCGTCATTGATGAACACCGAGGCGGAGATGTGCATCGCATTGACCAGGCAGAGACCCTCCTTGATGCCGCTGGCTCGCAGCGCCGCCTGCACCTGCGGGGTGATGTTGATGAACGCGCGGCGCTGGGGCACTTCGAACCAGAGTTCCTGGCGGTGGGATTTCATAGGTTACCGACTAGGATTATTAGCCATGGATTGCACGAGTGAAGGCGGAGGAATGTCGCGCCTTTGCCACGATGGTAGCCGGGCTTTACGCCCGACTTCGGGGATAACCCCCGGCCGACATGGTTCGCCTGCTTATTGCAGCGTCACCTTGCCGGTGAGCTTGATCGCGTCGGACGCGGCGCCGACCAGGATGCCGTAATCATGCGGCTCGGCGGTCCAGCCGTGGCGCTGGACGTTCCAGTAGGCGAAGGCGTCCTGTCCGAGGCGCACACGGACGCTCTTCGTTTCGCCGGGCTGGAGCGTGACGCGACTGAAGCCCTTCAATTCCTTTTCCGGTCGCGGCACGGCCGAGCCCGGGTCGCGAATGTAGACCTGCGCGATCTCGGTGCCGGCGAGCGGGCCGGTATTGGTCACGTCAAATTCGACGCTGATGCGGCCGTCGGGTGGCAGCGTGGCCGGCGTGACGGTGAGATTCCGATACGCGAAGGTCGTGTAGGAAAGCCCGTGCCCGAAAGCGTAGCGCGGAGTGATCTTCTTCGCTTCGTACCAGCGGTAACCGATGAACACGCCCTCCTGGTAGTCCACGTTGTAGACGGGCTTCGACATGTCGTTGTCGTGATTCCAGCCCGTGTAGAGTTTTTCGCCGGCGGGCAGGTAGCCGAAGCCCGGCGAGTCTTCGAATCGTTTTTCGATCGTCATCGGCAGCTTGCCCGAGGGATTCGTGGCGCCGGTGAGAATCTCGGCGAGCGCGCGATTGCCATTCTGGCCGGGATACCACGCCCACAGGATCGCCGCGGCGCGGTCGTGCCACGAGGTCATGTTTATCCCGCCGCCGGCATTGATGATGACAACGGTGCGCGGGTTGAGTGTGACGGCGCGCCCGACACGTTCCTCCTCGACCGGCGGGAGATCGAACGGCCGGTCCCAGCCTTCGCTGTCGCTCGTGCCGGTGCTGAGGAGCACGACATCCGCGGCCTGCAACTGTTTGTCGGTCGGGTCCGGCACGTAGTCGAGGCGGGCGCCGAAGGCATCCGTGAGGGCCTGGAGGAGCGTGACGTTATCATAGCCGGCAACCTCGGCCGAGCCGCCGCCGCGCGCCAGCTGCTCGACAAACCGGCCCGTGAGGAGAATCCGGCCGGCGCCATCCGGCCGCAGCGGGAGGACGCCGTTGTTGCGGAGGAGCACCATCGACTCGCGGGCGGTCTGGAGGGCGACGGCCGCGTGTTCGGGAAATTTCCGCAGGAAATAGGTGTCCGGCACCGGCCGGTCATAGAGGCCCATGGCGATGCAGGTGCGCATGATGCTTTTCGTCATGCGGTCGAGATCGCTTTCGGCGACCTCGCCGGACTCGAGCAGGCGGTCGCCGTCGGCCTTGATGAATTTTTCCCCGGGCATCTCCAGGTCGAGGCCGCTCGTCATGATTTTTTTCGCGTCCCAAACCGACCACCAGTCCGACATGACGAGCCAACGGAAGCCAAGTTCACCGCGGAGGAGGTCGGTGATGGCTGGCCGGCTCTGGCCGCAGTACTCGCCATTGAGCTGGTTGTACGAGGTCATGACGGCCATCGCGCCGGCGCTGATGCCGGCGACAAACGGCGGCAGGTAGATTTCGTGGAGCGTCCGCTCGTCGATGACCGAATTGGAGAGGCGGCGGTGCCAGTCGGTCTCGTTGCCGATGAAATGCTTGATGGTGGGAATCGTGCCCGTGTCGAGGACGCCGGCGACGTAGGGCGCGATCATCGAGGCCACGAGGAACGGATCCTCGCCCCAGTACTCGAAGTTCCGGCCATATTGCGAATGGCGGTACAGGTTCATGCCGGGTCCGAGCAGGATCGCGATGCCCCCGGCGCGGCACTCCTCGCCGACGCTGCGGGCGTAATGGTAGGCGAGGCCGGGATTCCACGTGGCCGCAAGCGCAAGCGGGTTGGGGAAGGCGGTGGATTTTTCGAGGCGATTGCTGACATTGCGGCGGATGTTCACGCCGCCCGTGGCATCGGACATGTAGAGTTCCGGAATCCCGTGCTGCGGAAACCCGTGCAGGTAGAAAGTATTGTGGCCGCTGACGAGCTGAAGCTTTTCAGCGCGGCTCATCTTCGCGAGAATGGCTCCCGCGCGGGCGTCGGCCTCATCGTAGCTGACCGGCGTTTTGAACGACGGCTGCGCGAGGGCGGGAATGGCGGTGGAGGCGGCGAGGGTCATGAGGAGGGCGGGGCAAAGGACGCGGCGTGGGCCGGTATTCCATCAGACGATAACGAAGCCCGGCACCGTAAGCCAAGCCTCCGGCAGCGGCATGACGGAGGAAAGCGCCGCGAGGCCGAGAGACCGCGGGCAATCCGCCGCGCATCCGGTGGATGCTTAATGGTAGCTCGAGACGTGCTCGACCTTGGCCTTTTGCGCGGCGAGGTGGTCGTTGAACATCAAGAGGCTGAGGGTGACATCCGCCCGCTTGTGCACGCTCCGGAAGGTCTGCTGGGAGGTCGTGGACATGCCCACGCCGCCGCTGTTCACGGTCATGGTGGGTATCTCCACCGAGCCCACCGCCTCGGCCGAGGTGCCCTCGCTCATCTGGAAGTAGTAGGTCCAGGTCTCAGCGTGTCCATGGGGTGACGCCATGGGACTGATCTCGGCCGGTTCGCCGAGCTTGGCCCGGATGTCGGCGGCGCCCATGCCTTGCTGGAGTTTGGGGAAGAGCGCCTGAATGGCGGCGGCTTCGGACGCCTGGACTGTGGCGGCCGCCGTCGTCGGCGCGGTGGGTGTGGTGGCGCACGCTGCCAGGCCAAGCGTGACCAGGGTGACGCACAGGGAAAGGAGGGAGCGGGAGGGCATTGGGGGTGACACCCATGACACCGATCGGGCCCAAAACCCTGCAAATATATTCTGGCTTTGGTCGAAAACGGGAAAGCCGGCCCAAAATTCGTGGCGGATTATCCGTGCCAAGGCCGGTGATCCGTGGTCAACAACCGCCATGGATTGTCGCCCGAATTGTGGCGCGTGCTGCATCGCGCCTTCGATCACGTCGCCGATCCCGGGCATGCCCCACGGCAAACCGGCGGGGATACCCTGCATTCAATTGCTGCCGGACATGCGCTGCGCGCTGTTCGGGCGGCCCGAGCGCCCGGTGTTTTGCGTCAGCCTGCGGCCGAGCGAGTCCATGTGTCGCTCGACGCGGAGCGAAGCGCTGGAATATCTGGCCGGGCTGGAACGGCAGACCACGCCATGATGGTCTGACGGGCGGGACGGGCGCCAGGCCCGGAGGATAGTTTTGACCCTCCAAGCAAAACGCCCTTGAACATGGCGCACCCCGTGGGAACCAGAAGCCAAGTCTGCCTGCTTTTCGGAATCGCCATGCTGTTGCAGGGCTGCACCACCCCATCGACCCACACCGCAGCAATGCAGAACTGGTCCGTGGTCGGGCAGGGCGATTGGCAGCGGTCGGAGACGAAGGTCACGGCCTCCACCTCGTCCGGCGATAGTCTCCTGCTTTCCGACCGGAACCATGGGGACGTTACGTTTTCCGCGACGGCGAGCAGCACCAACCGCGAAGCAAGCCTGGCGATCAGGATGCAGGATGCGGCGAACGGCTATCTGGTGGTGTTCGTCCCCGATGGAATCAGTTGGAACAACGGGGTGGGTGGCATCTGGTTCTCAAAGCGCACCGCCGGGCGCGAGAGCAGTCTCGGCTATTACCACCGCCCCGGGTTTCCTTCGCTGGGACAGGGCGCCCGGCTGTCCGTCGTCGCCGCGGGTTCCTCATTCAAGGTGACGTTGAATGGCCAAAACATATTGAGTGTCACGGACCCGGCCTATGCCTCCGGACGGATCGGGTTTCGCATCTACGGCGATCGCGGCCTGCCCTGCTCGGCGACGTTTGCCGACATCGAGGTGCGATGACCGGGACGCCGGGCTGAGGCCAGCCGAGGCTGCGGCTGGGGCATGGCCGCGGGGAACTGACGAACGGCCCCGCAGTCAGCCAAGGCATGAATCCCCACCGGGCGCTCATGATCGTGGATGTGCAGCGGGCGTTCCAGCCGCCGCCGGCCTTCGTCCGAAAGCTTGAGCGCTACGCGCGGCGATTTCCCTGCCGGATCTTCACGCGTTACGTAAATCCCGCTGGCTCGATGTTCCGCCGCGTGCTCAAGCAGCATTCCTGCCGGCCCGGCACGCCCGAGACGGAGCTTCTTATCGCGCCGGCGCGCGGCGACCTGGTGATCGACAAGTGGTCCTACGGCCTGAAGCCGCGCGCTCTTCAGCGCCTGAAGCGTCGGAAGATCCGGCAGGTTACGGTGTGCGGCCTCGACACCGATGCCTGCGTGCTGGGCGTGATGTTCTCCCTGTTCGACGCCGGCATTGTCTGCCACGTGAAGGAAAACATGTGCTGGAGCTCCACCGGCCTCCATCGGCCGGCACTCGCGATCATGCGCGCGCAATTTCCCGAGCCGCGATGACGTGGAAAACGGCGGGCCTACCGCGCGCTCGCGGGTGGCGGGCCGGGCCGGTCCAATTCGCGCCGGGCGATCTTCAGGACCTCGTCGAGTTCCGCTGCCGTGATCGGCTTGACCAAGTGAACGATGAACCCCGCCTCGGCGCTGCGGGCGAGATCCGCCGCGGATCCGTAACCGCTGATAACGGCGCCGCGGATGCCCAGCTGCGAGCGAAGTTCCTGCATCAAGTCGCAGCCGTCGCCATCCGCGAGCCCCAGGTCCGATATCACAAAGCCGATGTCGTGCTGGCGTGCCGCGGCGCGAGCCTCCGCCAGGGAGGAGGCCGCGACGACCTGAAACCCGCGGGAGCGAACCATGCGGGCGACGACGGCGGAAGTGGGGGAGTGGTCTTCAACGACCAGGACCGCGCGGGAGGAAGCATCCATGCTGGGAACTGAATCGGATAGGGAGAGGAGGAACCCAAGGGCAGCCTTCTTTTCGGCGGCAGCCGCGACGGGCCTGTGCGGAAGTCCAATGGCCTGCCTTGGACTTCGATTCTTGCGCCGTACCCGGCTTCGCACTTTCGGCGGGCGCGCACCCATCGCAGTCTGCGGGAAATGTCCCGACCCGCCGGCATGGCCGCCAACGGAACCAAAGTAGCCCGCAACAACACGGTGAAACTGACCGAGGCGTTGCGCGACCGCGTGGTAAAGGCCATGGCCGCCGAGGGCTTCACGGTCTGGTCGGAATTTTGCCGCGTCGCGCTGACTGAAAAATGCATCGCCGTCGAGCGCAACCTTTGCAGTCGCGACCCGCAGGAATACGCCCGGGTCTACCTCAGGGATAATTCCTGACGAATTGCGGGTAAGCCCTATTCGCAATTCCGCTGCGCGTGTAGTATCTCAGGCGGCATGCCGCTGTTTAAGTCCGAGTCGCCCGACGTGGCGACGAACTACACCGTCAAGCTGCCTGCAACCCTTCGGCGCCGCGTGCGCGAGGCCATGGACTTGGAAGGATTCACGGTCTGGGCGGAGTTCTGTCGCGTTGCCCTGACGGAAAAATGTCAGGCCATCGAAGCGCGCCACCTCGCGCGTCATCCCCGCCACATCAACTGACGCCGGCTCAGACCGGCCGTTGCTTGCGTCGTTTCCCGGCCCACGGGGATGGTCCCGCGGCCGGTCAGGAGCCGAGAACCTTGTGGCTGCGGGCCACCTGATACACGAGCTGCCCGTTGTTGAAGAGCAGGTGGAGGGTCACCACCATCTTCTCGTCGACCATCGTGTAGACTGGTTCGGAGATACCCGCCATGGGATCGCCGCCCATGGTGCCACCGGTGGCGCGTCGCTCCAGGTGCGTGATGACCTGGGTTTTTCCGAGATATTTTTCGAGGTAATAGATCCAGATCTCGGAAGAGCCGGCCACGGAGGCGGTCGGCTTGATCTCCGCTGGCTCGCCGAGTTGGGCGCGCACCTCCGCGGCGGTGCTGCCGTCGCGCAGCACGGGGAAATCGCCGAGCACGACCGTGATGCGCCCCGGCCCACCCGTATTGGCGACGTCGGGAGCGACGTGGCAGCCGGCCAGGCCGCACAGAAGCAGCGCGAGCCAGGGGAATAATCGCGAAGGCATGGGCACACCACCTTTGTCCGGCATAACACCGCTCGAGGTGTTCTCCCTTCGCGGCGGCCGTTGGCGCGGCGCTGCCAACGCGGCGGCCGTTCAGCTCGTCTGCTCTAATGTCCCGCGCCGCCGTCGAGGTCGCCGGGCTTGAGGAGCGGGGCGAAGAGGCCCTTGTTGCTGCCCTTCATGTAGGCTTCCTTGGCCTCAATGGTGCCGTCCTTCACGCGCGCCATGAGGCTGTTGTCCATCGTGATCATGCCGTCCTCCTTGCCGCTCTCGATGATGGCGCGGATATTGGCGATCTGGCCCGAGCGGATCGTGTTGGGCAGGGCTTCGTGCTGCAGCAGGATCTCGTGCACCGCGCAACGACCCTTGGGGATCTTCTTGCAGAGGAGCTGGGCGACGACGCCGGCCAGGGAGCTGGCGAGCATGACGCGCACTTGGTTCTGCTCATCGGCGGGAAAAGTGTTGATGATGCGATCGACCGTCTTGGGCGCGTTGTTGGTGTGCAGCGTGCCGAACACGAGCATGCCCATCGACGCGCACGAGAGGGCGAGCTTGATGGTCTCCATTTCGCGCATTTCGCCGAGCAGGAGAATGTCGGGGTCGTGGCGCATGGCGCCCTTGAGTGCGGCGGCGAAGGTCTCCGTGTGCTCGCCGACTTCGCGGTGCACGATCGTCGACTTCTTGCACGGGTGCACGAACTCGATCGGGTCCTCGATCGTGATGATGTGCTTGGCGAAGTTGTCGTTGATGTAGTCGATCATCGCCGCGAGCGTGGTCGACTTGCCCGAGCCGGTCGGGCCCGTGACGACGACGAGGCCCTGGTCGAGGTGGCAGAGCTTCTTGAGCGCCTCGGGGAGGTTGAGCTGGTTGAACGAAAGGATCTTCGCCGGGATCTGGCGGAAGACGGCGGCCTGGCCCCAGTGGTTGTAGAGATAGTTGCCGCGGAAGCGCGCCAGGCCGGGCACCTCGTGGGCGAGGTCGAGATCCTTGCGCGCGAGGAACTCGGTCCAGCGTTTCTCGGGGCAGATCTCCTTGAGATAAGCCTCCATTTGCTGCGGCGTCAGCGGCGTGTCGCCGATCGGCACGAGCGATCCGGAAATGCGGGACTTCGGCGGCAGGCCGACGGTCAGGTGCAGGTCGGAGCCGCCCTTGTCGAGCATGGTCTTGAGGAGCGCGTCAATGGCGGGCATGGGGAAAGCGGGGAGCAGGGAGCAGCGAGCGGGGCGCGATTATTTCTTGCCGGTCGGGGGCGGGGGCGGCGGAGCCGGCGGTGGGTCGATCTTCTGGCGGACGTTGCGCGTGGTGACATTGGCCAGCGCCGTTTCCTTCGAGATCTTTCCCTGCTGGAAGAGCTCGAGGACGACATTCTCCATGATGCACATGCCCTCCTTGATGCCGGTCTCCATCGTGTTGCGGAGCGCGGCGGACTTGCCCTCGCGAATCAGGGCCTGGATGGCGAGGTTCGACACCATGATCTCGCAGGCGACGACGAGCCCGCCGCTGGTGCTGGGCAGCAGGCGCTGGCAAACGATGCCGCGGAGCGACTCGGCGACGGAGGCGCGGATCTGCGTCTGCTGCGCGGGGGAAAACACATCTAGGAGCCGGTTCAGCGTCGTGGCCGCGTCGCTCGTGTGCATCGTGCCGATGACGAGGTGGCCGGTTTCCGAGGCGCTGATGGCCATCTCAATCGTCTCGAGGTCGCGCAGCTCGCCGATGACGATGACGTCGGGATCCTCGCGCAGCGCGCCTTTGAGGGCGGAAAAGAACGACTTCGTATGCGGCCCGACCTCGCGCTGCGTCACGTTGCAGCCCTTGGGCAGCTGGACGACTTCGATCGGGTCCTCGACGGTGATGATGTGGTCCTCGCGCTGCTCATTGAGCTCGGCCACGAGCGCGGCGAGCGTGGTGGTCTTGCCCGCGCCGACGGGGCCGGTCACCAGGATAAGGCCGTTGTGGTAGGTGAGGAGCTTGCGGACCGTCTCAAGATTGCGCAGGCCGAGCTCGTCCAGCTTGGGGACGCCGGCGGGCACCATGCGATAGCAGCCGGACGGCCCCCACTTGTGCACCATCAGGTTGACGCGAAAGCGGTGTTCGGCGTCGAGGGCCAGGGCGAAGTCATAGTCCTTTCGCTCGAGATAAATCTTCTTCTGGTGCTCCGCGAGCAGCGCGATGTTCAGGCGCAGCGACTCCTCCTCGGTGAGGATGTGCGCGGTGATCGGGCTGAGCGCGCGGTTTTTGCGGATGAAGGGCTTCGAGCCGGCCGAGAGGTGCAGATCGCTCGCGCCGTAGGTGCCGGCGTCGAGCAGGAGCCGCCGCATGGCGTCCGCCAGGCTGGCATCATCGAGGGACGCCATCGTTTCGAAGGGAAAGACCGGCAGGCCGTTCGCGGAAGCGGAGCCGCCGCTTGCGCGGCCGGTCGGGGTCGCCGGTTCGGCGGGTTCCTCCTCGAGCAGCGGGTTGGCCGCGGGCGGACCCGCTTCGGCGCGCGCCATCGCGTCGCCGGCGATGGCCTCGAGTTTGCCCACGTCCGTGACGATGCCCTCATCGATCAACTTCTGCGCGAAGTCCATGAGGTCCGCCTCGCGTCCGGCCAGGCGCAACATGGCGAGCGCCTGGTCGCGGGTGAACATCTTCTGGTCGAGGCCGAGGCGAATGAGCCAGAGGACTTCGTGCTTCATCGTGGGGAAGTGGCCGGAATGGTTCCGAGCGCGCGCCGGTTGGCAAGGCAAAGCGGGCCGGCGGAACCGAAATCAGCGACGGGCCGGCAGCAAGGCGGACCCGGTTGGCGAGGCCGCAGCGCTCAATCCGTGCCGTTGACGATCTTGTAGACCGCGGCGGCGGCGAGCCCGCCGGCCGGGCAGGCGACCAGATAGATCCAGAGGCTGCCCCAGCCCACGACGCCCATCAGGCACAGGCCAACGGCGACGGCCGGATTGAACGCCCCGCCGGAGACGGCGCCGACGGCGCACGCGCCCACGAGAACCGTGAACCCGATCGCGAGGCCGTAGAAGGAATTGCCGGCGGTATCCTTGTTCGTCGCGACATTGAGCACCACCCAGGCGAGGGCGAAGGTGAACAGGAACTCGGCCGTGAGCGCGGGCAGGACGAGCGGCCGCAGCGGTCCGGCCAGGGCGACGGCCTGCGCCACGAGGCCGCCCTTCAAGGCCTTCACGAGGAAAGCCGCGAGCACGCCGGCCCCGACTTGCGCCACCATATAGGGCGCCACGTCAGCCGACGGGCATTTGCCCCGCGACCAGACCGCGAGCGTCACCGCCGGGTTGAAGTGCCCGCCCGAGACGTGCCCGCCGGCGAAGATCATGACGGCGAGAACGGAACCGATGGCGAGGGGAGCCAGGACACTGGCGCCGGGGGCGACGACCGTCATCCCGATGGTGAAAACGAGAAAGAACGTGCCGATGAACTCGACGAGGTATTTTTTCATGAGAGCGTGGGGTGCGGCGGGGATTCAATCGCACCGGAAAAATGAGTCGAGCGGGAAGGCGCGTGGCCACGGAGGCGCAGGAATTCATCCGTGCATTTAGCCCGGTGCGAGCTACTGTTCCATCCATGCGCGTGCTTCGCATCTTGGTGGCCGGCTTGGTCGCGCTGGCCGCAATGACCGCCGTCTTCCTGGCCGCAGTCGTGGTGGTTGTGACCGGTGCGGTCGCGTGGGCATTGCAGTTGTTTCGGCCGGTGCACCCGGCGTCCGCCGGGCCGGCGCCGACGGCCACGGGTCGCCCCGTGCCGCACGGTGATGCGATCGATGTTGTCGCGACCAAGGTGCCATCCGATCCGCCGGCATCGTGAGGCCGGCGCGTGGCTGGTGAATTCGTTTTGTTTTCGGGGCGAGTTTCGCCCAGCCTCCCTTCTACCCGTTTCCGGTTACGATCACCCCTCGCTCCCGATGAAACCTTCCCGTCGCCTCGCCGCGGCCCTTATCCTCGCCTGCTTCCTTGTTCCCGTGACTCGGGCCGAGGATCGCCTGCTGGTCGATTTTGCCGATTATCACCAGGAGCGCGACAGCCGGCCGTCGCGGCCCTACGAATACGCCTATCAGGATTGGAGCAAGGCCATCCGTGCACTGCCCGGCAAGGGCACGCTGGTACAGGCACCGTCGGGGAAGGGGGGCTTGGGCGAGAACAAACCCGCCGCCAACTTCGGGGGCCTGCGGGCCGTCGAGCTTTTCCTCGTGATCGGCAACGCCAACCAGGCCACAAAGCTCGGCTTCGGCTTGGTTGACAAGGATGGCACCGATTGGGGCTGGAATCTTTCGTTGGAGGGAAAACCACGCGGCGCCGTGCTCGCCTATCGCCTCGATCTCGCCAAACCCGACACCGAAAACAATCCCGGCAAGACGAAGGGCGTCAACCTGGACAAGCTCACCTCCTGGCAGGTGCGCGGGGATTTCAGCGCGCCGAGCGTCGAGGTGCTGTTGATCCGGATGAGCGGCCTGAAATGACCCGCCGCCGCAACGCCGATCCCACCCGGCGGGCCGCCGGCTGCTGAACCCGTACTTGCCTGCCGGTGCAAAAGCGGCTCTGCTCGCGCCGGTCTGGATCTTGTCACAGGCACCCATCGCCCCGGAATGAATCAATCCAACCCCGTCGCCGTCACCTCGCGTCCTCCTCCGGCCGGACGCAAGCTGCCCGACCAAGGCCGCGCCGTCCCACTGTCGGGCCGGCGCACGCTCCCTCCTTCCACCTAGCCGCACCTCCTTGGCGGAATCACTCGGGCCCACCCCTGCCGAGCCAGTCTCCGCCGCCCTTCCCGCATGTCAGACTATGGTGGCTACCAACAGAAACGGGCCCATGCCTTGGGTCCGTTTACGAGCGTCTACGAAGCCACCGGGCCGGAAGGCCAGACGGGCAGGTTTGCGCTGAAGATCTTTCATCCGCCGGCATCCACCAGCATCCGGCGTTTCTATGCGATTGAAGGCTGGCTGGTCGCAGCCGAGCGCCAGCAACGCGGGGCCAAGGACGAGGGTGCGGTGCTGCCGGTCGTGGCGTTTGGCCGCTGTCCGGAGGGCGCCTATTCGGTCACGCCCTGGCAGGATCGCACGCTCGAGCCGATGGTCGACACGCTGGCGGCCAAGGGCGACCACCTGCGGGCGCTGGCCGAGTGCCTGTTCAATGCCGTGGAGAAGTGGGGCCTCAAGCCGGGTGGCTCGCACCGGAAGCTGAAAGCCACGAACGTCTTCATCACCAAGTCCGGTCCGTTGCAGGGCATGACGGTCATTCTCGCCGACCCGTGGTTCATGTACGGGATCATGGACGAAAACGCGCCCCGCACCAATGACCTCACCGCCATCGGCGCCATCCTCGCCCAGGTGGTGCGCCGTCGCGCGGTCGCCGGCTGGCCCATCGAGGACGGCCCGGAGTGGCGCGCACTCGGCCATCCGGGGAAAGCCTGGCTCGCCTACTGCAATTACCTGCTGAACCCGGAGCCGAAGCCCGGCGAGCTCACGCTGGCCGAGGCCCGCAAGCGCCTGCGCAGGGTGCCGAAGGATGCGCGGCCGGTGCGGAAGGCGATGATGATCGGCTCGGCGGCGACCTTCGTCATCGCCGGCGGCGTCCTGGCCTTCGCGCGGTTCGGCAACCCGATCTACATGCCGCTGAATCTCCGGCGACTCGCGGAAACGGTGAAGAACCCGCGCGCCATCAGCGACGTCCCGGCGCCGGACTGGGCTCCGCTCTGCCGCGCTTGGGACACCTGGCTCGCCGACTTGCAGGCCAACGCCCCGCGCCTGTTGAAGACCGACGCCCTGTGGAGCGGCCCGAACGACCCGCTGCGCGTCGCCATCACCAACTTCCTCGCGAATGCCACCAACCTGCTGCCGGGCACGGTCGTGCCCGAGGCCGCCGGCGAAAAGCGTCTCGGCGTGCTCGGGGAAACGCCGCCGCCCGCGGTCTTGAACCAATTGCGCAGGGGCACCGTGGCGGAAAACGTTTCGACCGCCTACCGCCAGGTCCTGACCCTCGCGCGCCAGCTCGAGCAGTGGCCGCGTTGGGATGAGATGCGAAACCTGCTGGCGCTGCTCGAGGCCGAGGGCAAGTACCCGCACGCCGCCGATGCGTTGCGCCCCGACCTGCCGCCGAAGCCCGGCGGCGCGGGTTACAAGCTCGACAGCGCGCGCACGCTGAAATTCTTCAACGATGTCTCGCTCGACGAAACCGGCACGTTGCTGCTGGCCGGCCGCTGGGGCGAAATCACGAAGCTCAAGGCGGACATGGAGGCCACGCCGGATCGCGTGCAGAAGGCCATGCCGCAAATCATCCTCGAGCGCCTGACCGACCACGGTTCGGTAGGCGAGTTCGCCGACGCCTTGGCCGCCCCGCTCGAGGAACTCCGCAATCGCCGCGAGCAATATCTCGACCCGGCCGTGGAGCGTGAGCGCTTCCTCAAGGAATCCGTCTTGCAGACGGAGACGTCCAAGGTCACGGCGGACGACTTCCCGCGCTGGTCAGCAGAACTGAAGTTGTATTCCAAGGTGCCGCCGGCCGAAGACCCGCGCCTGGCGCCGGCGCTCGATGCGACCGTCACCCAGCTGAACACCCGGGCGGCCGGCTTGGAGGCTGACGCGCCCGCCCCGGAGCCCGGCGGGCCGGCGACATTGAACGCCGCGGATTTTCGCACCGAGTACCAGCAGCGCACCGCCGACCTGCAGGCGCTGCGCAGCCGCGACATCGTCCGCCATGACCTGCCGCAGGTTGCGGGCGAGACGAACCAGCTGGCGGAGAAACTGTCGAACCTCGGCCAGCGCCTCGAGGCCACGCTCACGCTGTTGCGGCCCGACGTGTGGCTGGCGAAGGTCGGCCGGCCGTATGGCCAGTTTGAGGAGACGCGGCGGCGGTGGGCGGCGTGGCAGCAGGCGGCCTTGGGCGGCGTGACCGCGGAGGCACTGGCCCAGGATCGCGCGCGATTCCGCACGCTGCGTGCGCAGGAACGCCAGATGCGCGAATGGGTTGATGGGCTGGAAGGGGAGAATGGCTTTGGCGCCTTGAAGGTGCCGGACCTCGCGGGCGTTTCGACGGAGACGACGGACGCGCTGCGCCGTTTGGAGGCTGCGCGCCGCGAGCAGGCGGCGACCGCGATCGGTGTGATCGCCGCCTGGCAGGGCGTGCTGCCGGCAACGCCCTGGACGGGCATCGGCGTCAACGAGCGCGCGCCGCTTGAGGGCCACCGCCAGTGGCTGGCCGCGCTGCCGGCCTTCGCCGGCGACCTTGACCAACTGGAAAAATTACTGACCGGCGGCTTCGCCTGGCGCGAAGGCGTCAAGGATGTGGTCGACCGCCTGGCGCAGCATCCCGGGCTCGACGCGCTCACGGGACCACCAGCGGAGTGGAACAACGAGGCGCGCTTGCTGGGCCGGCTGGACGAAAGCAATGACCGCGGGGAACTGGTGAACGCGGCCCAAAGCGGCGGTCTCTCGCGGAAGCTGACCGCCTGGCGACGCCTCGGCACGCTGGCCGGCTGGCCGGCAGGGGCGGCGGATCTCGACATCGACGGGGCGGTGGTTTCGAACCTGCGCGAGATCGTCGGTCGCGACGTGAAGGACGAGGCGCGCCGCGGGACTTTGCTCGACGAATTGACGCGGGAAACACGGGTGCGCTGGAACCGCGCCGCGCGGAATTCCGCCGCCAGCGAGGAGCAGCTCTCGGCCGTGTTCGAACGGATGGAGCGCTACGGCATCACCGAGGCGGACCTCGAGGACCCGGCGCTCTACGATCTCAAGCTCTGGCAGCTGAAGCGGTCGGACTGGACCGAGGTCGACCTCGCCCCGTTGCGCAGCCGGCGTGACGCCTTCGTCGGCGCCGTGCGTGCGATCAAGGGCATGGCGACGCAGCCCGCCGTGACGTCGTTCGTCGACCAGCTCGCCGGCATCGAACTCGTCGTCGACCCGAACCGGAAGCCGACGCCGTCGCCGCGTCTCGCCGGCTGGCAGGAGGAGTTGACCGACGCGGGGCTTGGCCTGACCGCGAGCTGGCACAACGGCAGCCACACCGTGAAGCTTGATTTCTCGATCGTGCAGCCGGACGACGACACGCCGGCGTTCTACCTGGCGCGCCGCGAACTCGCGGTCGGCGAATTCCTCGACCTGATGGCCGGGCGGCCGAAGGCGCAGACCGACGCCGTCATGGCTGCGCTGCCGCAATGGGCGAAGACGGAATCCTACTCCAAGCCCTACGATCAGCCGATGGGCTGGCGCCCCCGCATCGACAACGCCGGACGGTACGCGGGCATCGAGCTGAACCCCTCCTGGTTCTTCTACACCACGGCGTCGGTGAAGGGCCTGCTCGACAACACCGAACTGCGGGCGACCAACGTGGCGCTCGACAAGGCGGCCACCGAGAAGCCGAGCCCGCGCAGTCCGCTGCAACAGGTGCCGCCCGAGGCGGCGCGCGCCGTGGCCGAACGCCTGATCGGCGCGCGGCTGCCGACGCCGCGCGAATGGGCGGCGGTCATGAAGGTGGTGGGCAAGCCTGCCGAAGGGAATTTCCGCGGCCCGGATTTCCAGAACCTCTTCTATTTCCTGCGCGACTACAACGTCGCCGGCCAGACCGTGCCCTGGCGGCCCAATGCCGGCGCCTTCCTGCCCAAGGTTGCGGTCGAAGGCAGCAAGGTCCGGCGCATCTTCAACGACGATGGGCACGCCGCGGCGGCCACCGATGAGGGCCGGGTGTGGTTTGGCCCCGTCGACGAGGGCCCGGTCACCGGCCCGTTCGTCAATCTCACGGGCAACGTCTCGATCTTTCTCTTCGATCCCACGACGAGCGCCTATTACGTGGCGGGGGGTTCGGCCTTGTCGCCGCCGGGGATCGACTTTACCCAGCCGCAAAAGGTCGAGGCCGCCGGCCTGATTGGCGCGAAGCCGGGCACCGAGCCGTACAGCGACGTTGGCATCCGGCCGGCCTTCGAGGCGCCGCCCGGTTTCCGCGAGCGCTACAAGCTGTTAGTGCTTGTGCGTGAGCAGAAATATTTGACATGGTGACCGCCGATGCCGCCAGCCCCACCAGATGAAGTGGCCGATGTTGAACGTGCGACGTGGGCATCGTCGCTGGTCACCCGCCTGAAATACCTGCAGACCACGCTGGCCGCCGAAAAGCCGGAGGACCGGCAGGTTCACCTCGAGGAGGAGATGCGCCGCGCCTTGCAGGAGATCCCGGCGGCAAAACGCGGCGGTTACCTGTACGCCCTGACCCAGGCCTTTCCGGAGTGGGACCTCGCCGCGGCCACCGCCCTCGCTCCGGCGGCCGCCGCCCGGCTCACGCCCGACGAACTGATCGCCGCTTTCGTGCAGCTCGTGCCGAAGCTCACGGCCGAACAACGCGAGAAGGTGAAGAGCCAGCTGGCCGCCGCGGGGCTGCTCCAGCCGGCCGCCCATGCGTTCGAGGGCGAGGCCCTGACGGCCGTGCAAACCAAGCTGAAGCTCGACCCGGAGGACCCGATCGACACGCAGCAGCTGGCGAAACTTTTCGCGATCTTTGCCGAGGCGATGCTGGCGCTCGACCAGCTGGCCTGGAACGTCTGGCGCAACGCCGCGCCGAAATCGCCGATCCGCCGCGACACCGCACAAGGCGACCTGCGCGCGGTCACCCGGCGCACGCTGACGGGCGGACCGCCGGCCGCGGCGGCGCACGCGCTCGTGCAGAAGCAGGTGGATGCCTCGCGCCAGCTCATCGCGGGTCTGCTGGCCGGCCTCGGGCCGGCGGGCAAGAACTTCGCGCGCCGGTTCCAGCAGCGCTACACCCCGGACGCCATCCGCGAGCTCGTGCGCGCCGAAGGCGGCGGGAAGAGCGACGCCCAATTTTGGAAGAAGCACACCGAGCTCGCCGCCGAGATCACGGAAACCGTGATCGAGGACGACGTGCAGGCCGCGGTCGTGAAATACGCCGAGGACCTGATGCGCGGGGCCGGCAAGGAGTGATCGCCTGCCTGCCGCGCCTCGCGTTGCCCGCGTTCCGCCCCGGTTTTCACCTCCAATCCCAACCCTCCCTCCGCCGTGTCCGCCAGCCTCGTCAACCATTGTGAACCGCTCTTCCAGACGGTGTGCCGCCTTAACCGCATCGGCCGCATGGGCCGGGGCGACGCCCTCGACTACAACCAAACCCGCGCCGAGATCGAGGAACAGTTCGAGGTACTCGCCCGCATCGCCCGCGGCGACCTCTCGCTCGGCGAACAGTACCGCAAGGTCGAGCTGGCGCTGATCTGCTTCGTCGACTCGATGATCGCGGAGAGCGCGCTGCCCTTCGCGGGCAAATGGAACAACAACCGCCTCGCGGCCGCGCGCAACGAGTACGCCGGCGACGAGAAGTTCTTCGAGCTGCTGGATGAGACGTTGAAGGACACCAAGGAGACGGCCGACGAGCGGCTGGCGATCTTCTACATCTGCATCGGCCTCGGCTTCACCGGCGGCAACAGCGGCCAGCTCGACTTCCTGAAGAAGAAGATGGAGGAGATTGCCCCGCGCGTGAAAGCGCACGTCGACGCCGACGAATCGGCCTTCATCACCCCGGCGTCCTACCAGCACACCAACCTCGCGAACCTGCCCATGCCGATGGCCGCCAGCCTCGTGCCCCTGCTCATCGTCCTGGCCGGCCTCCTCTTTGTGGTGGTGGCGGTCAACATCTACACCTTCCACAGCGCGTCGGCGGAGCTGAACCAGTCCCTCGATGCGATCATCGCGCACGATCCCGCGAAGGTCACCGCCCAACCCTGAGGTGCCGCCATGCTCGACCAATTCCAACAGATCCCGAAGAACATGAAGATCCTGGTGGCGGCGCTGTGCGGCATCACCGTGCTCGCCGTCGCGGCCGTGATCGACCGCCGCGCGCTGCTGATTGCCGCGGCCGGCATCGTCCTGGTCGTGGTCGCGATCCTCGCCTGGTCGATGTACCAGAAGATGGCGGGCCGCCAGCGCGCCCGCACCATGAGCAGCCAGCTCACGGCGCACACCTCCGGCACGCCTTCCGCCATCCACGACCCGGCGATGCTGGCGACGCTCGACCGGCTGCGCGAGAACTTCGCCCGCGGCATCGAGAAGTTCGAGGCGGTGGGCAAGGACCTGTACTCGCTGCCCTGGTACGTGGTGTGCGGCGAGCCGGGCTCGGGCAAGACCGAGGCCGTGCGCCGCTGCAAGGTCGGCTTTCCCCCGGGCCTGCAGGACGAGATGCAGGGCGCGGGCGGCACGATCAACATGCACTGGTGGTTCACGAACTACGCGGTGCTGATCGACACGGCCGGCAAGCTGCTCTTCCAGGAGGCGCCGCCCGGCAGCACGACCGAATGGACCGAGTTCCTCACGCTGTTGCGCAAGACGCGCCCGAACTGCCCCATCAACGGCCTGCTGCTCGTCATCCCGTCGGAAAGCCTGATCAAGGATTCGATGGACGACATCACGGCCAAGGCCGGCAAGATCGCGCGCCAGCTCGAGGTCATCCAACGCACGCTCGACGTGCGCTTCCCGGTGTTCGTGCTCATCACGAAGTGCGACAAGATCGTCGGCTTCCGCGAATTCTTCAGCGGCGTGAAGGACCCGCAGCTGCAGGACCAGATGACCGGCTGGTCGAACCCCGCGCCGCTCGACACGCCTTTCCAGATGGAGGCGGTCAACCGCCACCTGGCGGAGGTGGTGCAGCGCATCGGGCGCCGGCGGCTCGGCATGCTCAAGGACCCGATCCCGACGGACCACAGCAAGCGTCGCGCCGATGAGGTCGATTCGCTCTTCTCGCTGGCGGGCAGCATCAGCGCGCTGGCGCCGCGGCTGCGCAAGTACCTCGAGACGATCTTCGGCTCCAGCGCCCTGGCGGCCCGGCCGCTCTTCTTGCGCGGCATCTATTTCACCTCCGCGCTCACCGAGGGCAAGGAGCTCGATACCGAGCTGGCCGCGGCCCTGGGCCTGAGCGAGGACCAGCTGCCGGCGAGCAAGGCGTGGGAACGCGAGCGGTCGTTCTTCCTCAAGGACCTGTTCCTCCAAAAGGTCTTCAAGGAAAAGGGCCTGGTCACCCGCGCGACCAACACGACCAAGCTGATCAAGACCCGCCAGCACATCATCGCTTCCGTGGTCGCGGTCGGCGCGCTGGCCGTGCTCGGCATCAGCTACGCCGGCTACCGCGCGCTGAAGTCCAGCGTCGGCAGCGAGCTGACCTACTGGCGGGCGGGCGCAAAGGCGGAGAACTGGTCCGGCGCGCGGTGGCGCCCGATCGTCAACGGCCGCCTCGAATTCACGGGCAACGACCTCGTCCAGCTCGACCTGCACCAGGACATCCCGATCCTGCAATTCCACGAGAAGCTGCAGAAGACCGCCAGCGCCGACCTGAAGATTCCGCTCATCTTCAAGCCGATCGAATCGGTCGCCATGCAGGCGAATCCGCGCCGCCGCCAGGCGCAGCGCGTGCTCTTCGAGGCCAGCGTGATCGCCCCCATCGTCGACGCCAACCGCGATCGGTTGATCAATGCCAGCGGCTGGACCCCCGCGGATGCGCAGCGGCTCGCCGCGCTGATCCGGTTGGAGGGCGCCATTCATCTCAAGGGGCTGCCCGGCTACGATGCCGATTACCCGCCGGAGGATTTTTTCACCCCGCTGCTCGGGCCCACGATGGCCGGAGTGCCCGACGGGCAGGCGGTCATGGACCAGCTGATGCAAATCCACGATTGGACCTATTTCCGCGGCGGCGCCGGGAAGGGCTTCTGGCCGCCGGCCTGGCTTTCGCGCGGCAAGAGCCTGCGCGACAACCAGCCGCTCGCCCGTGGCTGGGACGCCCTCGACAAGTCCATGCAGGCGGCGCAAGGCGCCCAGCGCGAAGCCATCGCCACGATCCAGGCCGGCCGGCTCGCCGTGGCCCGCTACAACGACGCGGAGAAATCATTCCTCAAGGTCGTGGGTGAGCCGGCCAGCGGATCGCATTGGTTCGAGAACGTGCTGTCCGCCTGGAGCGACCTCGACACGCGCCGCACGGGCATGGACAAGCTGGTGGCCGATCTCAAGGCGCGGACGGGCGTGACCGACGAGGTCACCCTCGAATCGAGCTACCGCGCCATCGTCGCCAAAATGCGCAGCGAGGCCGGCCAGGCGTCGCAGGTCATCGCGACGGCGCTACACAAGCAAAAGGACGCGGCCGCCGCGGCCGCGTCCGCGTCGTCCGGTCCCGCCAGCGAATTCACGCTCTACAAGGATCTCGAGCGCCGGCTCACCGGGCTCGACAACCAGGTCTCGGCGCAACTCGCGCAACTGATGAGCCCCGCGGAAGAGGCGCAGTTGAGTGACCTGGACCTGCCGAGCCTCGTCGGTGTCGACGGCAAGCCGGCCTATGCTGTGCGCTGCGGGACTTACGCGGACCTCATCCGGATCATGGCGCCGCCGCCGGGTGGCGGGAGCCTGGTGGGACACCTCGGTGACACCTTCAAGCAGCAGGCGGCCTCGCTCGCCGCCGTGCGCGAGCGGCTGGGCAAATATGCCGGTGCGCTGCGTTTCGAGTACACCACGGCCGTGGGCACGCTGGTCGAGGCCGCCGGACCGCGCGGTACCGCGGAAACGGTCGCCGCTTACCAGCGCGAGCTCGACGAGGCGTTCCCGCCGGCCCTGGGCTATCCGCTTGGAACCGGCCCGGCGCTCACCGCGGAACAACTGAAAAAGATCGTGGCGCAACTCGCCTTGGTGCGGGCCGATGCCGCCACGCCCGGGCTGCCGGCTGAAGTCAAGGCCGCCCTCGCCGGGCGCTTCCAGCGCCTCGAGCAGATGGCCGCGTTTGCGGGTCTCCTTACCTCGTCCGATGGCAATCTGGCTACCGTCCGGCTCATCCTCCCGAGCGACCAGGAACAAGCCGCGGCGGCCCAGAAGGTGCTCGGCGGCGCGGCGGGAAAGAAAGCCATCACGCGAGTCTTCAAATCCCTCCGCGTCGGCGACCGCGGCTACCCGCTGGCCGGCCTGCCCGAGAGCGTGGTGCTGGATAAATTTGCCGTCGCAGCGCCGCTGCCGAAGGTCGAGTTCTTTACCACGGTCGGCCCGAAGTCGGTGGCCGATGCCGCGGTGGAGCCCGGCGCGGGCTGGGGCGCGCTGCACCTGCTCGAGCAAAATTCGGTGCGCCGCGCCGAGGGCAAGGAGTGGGACGCGTTAATCCAGCTGAACGATCGCGGCACCGACCTCGTCCTGCCGGTCACGGTCAGTTTCGACCAGCCGCTGCCGCCACTGGATCAATGGCCGTCGGCGCCGCATTGATCACCCGCCTCGCCGTCGCCATGTCCACCCTGAATCCACGACGCCCCGGCCATCCACCACCCGCCTCCCGGGGTGTTTTCATCGGTCATGAATAACTTCGCCCGCTTCTTTCTGAACGAGGACTGGAAGAAGTCGCCCTCCGCGGCGCGGGTCCACGTCGGCGCTTTCGGCAAGCACCCGGGCTGGAACGACCACCTCGACGACATCGGCCTGGTCACCGCGTCGCTGGTCGAAGCGCGCAGCATCCTCTACGGCGGCATCGCGCGGCAGATCGAGCACGCCGCCTGGGAAAAGGCCGGGCCCGACAAGGTGATGCCCGGGTTTGACCATGTGTTTCATTGGCGCCGGCTGAACGAAAGCCACACCGGGCTGATCTGGTCATCACAGGACGGCAAGGGACGCGCGCTCTACCCGATGATCCTCATCGCGCATTGTGTCACGCGATCCTTCAGCTGGCTGGCCAATGAACTGCTGCCGGCGCTGGAGGAGTTGAAGACCAAGTGCCGTGGCACCACATCGTCCGGCGTGGTGATTTCCTACATCAAGGCCGCCGAACAGGCGTTGCAGGCGCGTTTCCCCACCGGGCCGCATGTCTCGGCCGGGCCCGGCCACGGCGTCGCGGCCTGGGCGGCGCATTTCACGCGCGAGCAGGAGGCGTTCCGCCGCGTGGTGCACCACCTGCGCCGGAATTTTTCGGTGTTCACGCCCGGTACGTTTGCCTGGTGCCAGGAGGGCAAGCCGGCGGGGACCCGCTGCCTGCGGCTCCCGCAGGTTCCCGGTGCCCATCCCTCGGAGTCACTCAATGCCTGGATCTCGTTTCTCGCCACGCAGCTCGACCCGGCGGTGCCGTTCTTCGGACTGGCGCCCGCGGGACGCGAATGGATGGACGTGATCGTGGGCGAGCCGGATCCGGCGGATTTCTTCCTGCTGCGCGCGCTGCCCGCCGCGCTGCCGGTCGTGACCGACATTCCCTACCAGTTGGAGGCGGTGAACCAGACGAACGACGCGGGCCTGCTCGCGAGCCTCGCCGCGGGACGCTTGCCGGAGGTCTCAGGCTTGAATGGCCAGGCCGTGGAGGCCAATCGCGAAGCGGCCTCCAAATGGCTGGTGCGTTTCCGACCTGGCTCACGCCCCGGCTTTTTCAGCCGATTGTTTGGATAAATTTGGCGGGCCAGTCCTACAGCCCGTTGTCAAAAAGCTGGGAACGCCCGCGCATAGGTGCGGGTTGCCAGCGGTTTGCGCCGGGGTGAATTTGGCGTCCTACAATGAGCCCGAAAAAGTCCTACAACCGCGCACACCAACAGGGAATAACTGGTTGACGGCTAGGGCAATTTAACGGTTTCCTCCCCCTCCAGTTGTGGGGATGTCACCTAATGATTATAGGCTTCAATTGCCTTGGAGCGGTGACCGCTTGTCAGTGCCGGAAGAGCACCAGCGGAGGCAGCGTCGTGTCATACGCGGACGAAGCTTTCGTTAAGGCCCCGACCACGCAACTTCCCGGACAGAACTTGCGGTGGCTGAAGGTGAGGCGGCTCGCGCTGGCGATGGCGTTCTGCATCGGCGCGCAGGTGATGCCTGCGCAGGAAAAGACACCGGCCGTGGCGGCGCCCGTCGATCCGGGCGTGCCGGTGGAGCGTTTCGAATTCAGCTACGGCCTCGAACACCCGGCGTTGCCGGCCCTCGAGCAGCTGAAGGACCTCATCGTCCGCGTGACGCGCGACGGGAATGTGTTTCGCGCCCCGGCCGCGGCGGGCGCGGAGAACCTGACCCTCAGCGCGATTCCCGAGGGCAGCCGGTTCGACAGCGATGCGTTGCGCGGCATCGCGCAGGATGTCGTGCGTTGGTACAACGCGCGCGGCATCTTTGGCGTGTGGGTCACGTTCCCCGAACTGGAGGCGTCCAGCACCGGCTTGATCGACAACCGGCCGGCGGATGACCACGTCGCCCGCATGGTCATCTGGGCCAGCCAGGTCGCCGAGATCCGCACGCTCGCGCGCGGCAAACGTTTCAAGCCGCAGTTCTCGGTCAACAACCGCAAACATCGCGCCATCGCCGCGCATTCGCCGTTGAAGGTCGGCGACCTCTTCCGCGAGGGCCGGCTCAACCAGTATCTGCGCGGTCTCAGCCTGCACCCGGGGCGCCTGGTGGAGGCCTCGATTGCCTCGGCCGGCGAGCCGGGCAAGGTGGTGCTCGACTACCTCGTGAATGAATCGCGGCCCTGGCAGGTCTACGGGCAGGTGACCAACTTCGGCACGGAGTCGACCGGCATCTGGCGGGGACGGCTCGGCTTCCAGGACAACCAGCTGACCAATCACGACGACATCCTGAATTTCGACGCGATTACCACGCCGAATCTCGAGACCTACGGTGCCTTCCTTTCCTACCGGATCCCGGTGTTCCGCCCGGCGAAGCTGCTGGCGCGGGTCTACGGCTCGTATGGCGATTTCCTCGCGTCGGATGCCGCGATCGAAACGCTGCGCTACGCGGGCAAGAACTGGCAGGGCGGCCTCGAGTTCTCCAATCGCCTGCAGCTGCCGTGGAATTGGGAGCTCACGTCCGCCCTCGGCGCGAATTTCACCCACTACGGCATCCAGAGCCGCATCATCAAGGCCCCGCTCACCACCGGCTCCTCCAATTTCCTCGTGCCGTTCTTCAACGGGACCCTCAGCCGCGAATCCGGCGGCGAATACAGCTGGTGGTCCCTGTCCGGCAGTGCGCGTTACGAGCAAACGGTCGGAAGCTTCGCCAACCTGAACACGACGAACGGCATCCCGGCCCTGGGCCGCCTCTCGGTCGATGCCGACTGGACCTCGCTGCGCGGCACCCTCAACGCCACGATCTTCCTCGAGCCGATTTTCGGCGGCATCGATAAGGCCCATCACCTCGCCAATGAAGTCTCCCTCCGCGTGCGCGGCCGCTATCTCATCAAGGGCCGGCGGCTGATTCCGCAGGAGGACGAACCGATGGGCGGCGCTTCCTCGATCCGCGGTTACGCCGAAGCCGTGCTCGCCGCCGACGAGTTCTACACCGCGTCGATCGAGTATGCGCTGCACTTTCCGCGGCTGTTCAAGCCGGGTCCGGCCGGGAAGTTCATCCGCAAAAGCTGGCCCTTCCAATGGCGGCCCGCGCGGGACAAGCAGGGCGCGGATTGGGACCTCATCGGCCGCGTGTTCTACGATTACGGCTACCGTTATGTAAACCAGGCGCCCGGCGGCACGGTCCTGGCCCCGGGCGAGGAGCTTCCCCTCGCCGACACCAGCCTGCCGCTGGCGGGGGCGGGCGGCGGGCTGGAGCTGCAGCTCAAACAATATTTCTCGGTCCGTTGCGATGTCGGCGTGGCGTTGAACCAGCTGCGCGACCCGAGCCGCGATGCCGGCGACCAGATCGTGGTTCCGGCCGGCGACGTCCGGTATTACGTTTCGGGCAGCCTATCCTGGTAGTTGCGCGACCGCCATGCGATCTCCCGCTCCGAACCCCGAGACTTTCCCGCGCCTGGCGGCACGCGGGCTCGGGCGCGGCCTGGTGTTTGCGCTGGCCCTGGCGGGGGCGGTCCTGCACGCGCAGCGGCCGGAGGGCGGCACGGTCGTGGCCGGTGCGGCCACGATTGCGAACGCGGCAAATTCCACGGTCGTCACCGCCGGCAACAACAGCGTCCTGCGCTGGAGTTCCTTCAACGTGGGCGCCGACCACACGGTGCAGTTTGTCCAGCCCGGCGCCTCGGCGCGCGTGCTGAACTGGATCGGCGGTCTCACGCCGTCCCAGATCGACGGCGCACTGCTGGCGAACGGCCGCGTCTACCTGCTCAACCCGCAGGGCGTCTACTTCGGCCGGACCGCCGTGGTCGACGTCGCCGGGCTCTACGCCATCGGCGGTTCGATGACGAAGGAGGACTTTCTCACCGGCATGGACCGCTTCAGTGTCACGGGCGACGTCCGCAACGCCGGTTCGATCCGCGGCGACTTTGTCGCGCTGGTCGGCCGCTCGGTCGCCAACACCGGCTCGATCGTGTCGCCGGGTGGCTTCATCGGGCTGGCTTCCGGTGACCGCGTATATCTTGGCCAGAATGGCGGCAACATTTACGTGGATGCGGGTCCGTCCGCATCGGCGGCGACGCCGGCAGCCGGCACGGGCGTGGCCAATTCCGGCTCGATTGACGCCGGTCGCGGCCAGGCGGTCCTGGCCGCGGGCGATCTCTACTCCGTGGCCATCGCCCACGACGGCCGCCTGGCGGGCCGCGACGTCCAGCTGCAAGGGCAGGGGAAGGGCGACGTGCTCGTCAGTGGCCGCATCGACGCCTCGGCCCACAGCGCTGGCGACACCGGCGGGCATGTCGAAGTAACCGGAGAACGCGTCGGTCTGGTCGGCTCTGCTGCCATCAACGCTTCGGGCCCTGCCGGCGGCGGCACGATTTTGGTTGGCGGCGACCTTCACGGCGCCAACGCGGCGGTGCGGAACGCCAGCCAGACCTTCGTCGGACCCACCGCGACGCTAAACGCCGACGCCACGCAGTCCGGCAACGGCGGCAAGGTGGTCGTTTGGTCCGACAATACGACGCGCTTCTTCGGCGGCATCTCTGCCCGCGGTGGTCAGGCCGGCGGCGATGGTGGCGCCGCGGAAGTCTCGGGCAAGCAGAACCTGACGTTTGCCGGCACGGCCGATCTCGATGCGTTGCGCGGTGTGGGTGGATCGCTGTTGCTCGATCCGGACGACTTGTACGTCGGCGTGGATCCCAATCCCGGCGTGACGGCGACTCAAGACACCACCGATCCGTTCCAGGCCACGGACGGCGTGAACAATTACTTCGTCCTGGCTTCGGCGTTTTCGGGAAACACCAGCTACACACTGGCGGCCAACCACGACGTGATCTTCAACGCTGGCGTGACCTTCGGCACGGCGGGAGGGAACACCGTCTCGGTCACCGCCACAAACGCGATCACCTCGACGGGTTTCACGGTGGCAACCAGTGGCGGCAACCTGACCCTGAATTCAGCCACCATGGCCCTCGGAGCGATCGACACCGGCTCCGGCCTGCTGACGATCAATAATTCCGGCGCCGCAACGCAGTCGGGGGTCTTCGCCGGCTCCGGCGGCCTAACGAAAACCGGTTCCGGGGCGCTTACCCTTGACCAAGCTAACACCTACACCGGCGGGACCTCGATCAATCAAGGCACCTTGATTCTCAATAATAACAGCGGTGTAAGTTCGGGGTCCTTGACGCTCGCCAATGGCACCACACTAACGGGGTCTTTGGGCCAGAATCGCATTCTGTCCAACTCGGTCGTGCTCACTAGCGGCACTGCCACGATCCACGTACCATTTTCCGGCGGTGACGATTTCACTTTCAACGGTGTGATCTCTGGCGCCGGCGGCCTCAACATCACCAGTGACTTTAGCGGTAGGAGCGTGACGCTGAATTCAGCCAATTCGTTTTTAGGCGGCGTAACCTTAGACGGGACCGGTGGCACCTATCCAACATTGGCCATCAGTAACGCTGGGGCCCTTGGCGCGGGGACGTTGACATCAAAGATTCCAGTCGCGAATCCAACGGGCGGATTGTTCGTCATCAATGGCAACTTGTCTGCGGGCGGAGGCGTGACGAACGCAATCGTGATCAATTCGGGCTCCCGTTTAAGCGTCTCCACTACGAGTGCCGCGGAATTGTCCGGCGTGATTTCCGGTACCGGCAGTTTCAGCAAATTGGGCACTGGCACCGTGACCCTGAGCGGTACGAACACCTACGGCGGTGCGACGACCATCAGCGGGGGCGTGCTGAGCGTAAGCTCCCTGGCGAATATCGGCAGTAACGGCAATATCGGCACCGGCGACAACACCAGCGCTGCGACAAATGCAGCGTCGCTCGTGTTGGACGGCGGCACCCTGCAATACACCGGCGCGGGGGAAACGACGGACCGGCTGTTCACGCTGACGACCAACGGTGGGACGATCGACACCTCGGGCACCGGGGCATTGAGCTTCACCAACACCGGCGCCGTCGCTTTTAGCGGGACAAGTGCCCGCACCCTGACGCTGACGGGAACCAACACCGGCGCGAACACCCTGGCGCCTGTCATCGGTGACAACACCGGCGCGACCAGCCTCACCAAGTCGGGTACCGGTACCTGGAAACTCTCGGGCGCCAACACCTACACGGGTGCGACCAACCTCAACGGCGGCACGCTCTCTATCGGAGCTGATGCCAACCTGGGCGCGGCGCCCGGTGCCGCAACACCGGGACAGCTGGGCTTTGACGGCGGCACGTTGGAGACGACGGCCAGCTTCACGCTCGCCGCCAATCGCGGCATCGCGTTGAACACCGGTGGTGGGACAATCCAGGTCGATTCGGCTATCGCCACGACGTATGGCGGAATTGCGGCCGGTAGTGGCGCGCTCACGAAGTCAGGTACCGGCACCCTCACGCTGGCGGGCGCGAACACCTACACCGGTGCCACGACCGTCAATGGTGGCACACTGAAGGCCGGCACGAGTGGCGCTTTCGGCAATAACTCGGCGATGACGCTGGCCAATACGGCGGGTGTTGCGCTGGACCTCAACGGATTTGATACCCAGGTCGGCTCCCTCACCGGCGGCGGAGCCACCGGCGGCAATGTCACCTTGGGGCTTGCGACCCTCACGGTTGGCGGCGACAACAGCAGTCCCGCAGCGTATGCGGGTGTGATATCCGGCTCAGGTGGATTAACCAAGATCGGCACCGGTACGCTGACGCTATCACGCACTAACAGCTATACCGGTGCGACGACCGTCAACGGCGGGACATTAAGCCTCGCCTCGACGGGTGCGCTGGGGTCGAGCTCGGGCACGACGGTGGCGAGCGGCGCCACGCTCGATGTCGGCTTCAGCTCGGGCACACTGGGCAACACCAGTGCGATCACGCTCAACGGGGCAGGGGTGGGAAGCGCGGGTGCGCTGACCTTCTCCGGCACGACCGCCACGCTGAACAATGCCATTACGCTGGCGGGCAACAGCACCATCGGCGGCTCCGGCAGCGGTACGCTGGCCGGCATAGTGAGCGGCGGCTTCGCGCTCACCAAGGCGGGCAGCGGTACGCTGACGCTCTCCGGCGCCAACACCTACACCGGCGCCACGACGGTCACCAGCGGCACCCTCAATCTTTCGGGTTCGCTCGCCAGCTCATCGGTGTCGGTCGGGAACGGCGCCGTCTACCAGCTCACTGGCGTGAGCAGCTCGGTGCCGGTGACCCTCAACAATGGCGCGACTCTCCGCGGCTCGGGCACTGCGACCCAATCCGGCAGCGTCACATTGTCGGGCGCCGCACAAACCATCGACACGTTCGCGGCTGCGGATGCGCTCACCGTGTCGGGCGCGGTGGCCGACGCGGGCTCTTCGACCCTGACGCTCGCGGGCGTCGACAACAGCTCCATCGGCTTCACGAGCTCGGTCACGACCAATGGCCTGACGGTTTCCGGCACTTCCCAAGCGCTGTCGTTCACCGGCACGTCCGGCACGATTACCGGCACGGTGAATTTCGCCAACACCGGGTCACTCACGCTCGGCCGGAACGATGGCACCGGCACCTTGACCTTCACCGGCGGCCTGGACGCAACCGCGCCCTCGGGTGTGACGCTCGGCGGCACCATCGATGCAACTGGCGCGACGCAGGTTTACGGCCCGGTCACACTGGGCGCCAACACCACCCTCAAGGCCTCCACCGCGACTTTCGACGGCACCGTGGCGGGCGCATCCCACAACCTGCAGGTCACGGGTGCTGCTGTTTTTGGCAACGACACCAGCGACATCGTTACCGGCATCGGCACCCTTGCGGTCTCCGGGGCCACCACGATCAACACCACCACGATCACGACGACCGGCACCCAAGCCTACACGGGCGCGGTCACCGTCGGCACCGATGCGTCCCTCTCGACCACGAACAGCGACGTGACATTTGGCAGCACGATCGACAGCGCGGCTAGTCAGGCCAACGACCTCTCGGTGGGCATTGGCACTGGCACCTTGAGCCTCGGTGGGGCGGTTGGAGGCGGAGTTAATGGGAAGCTTGGCGCTTTGACACTTACCATCGGATCGTCCCTTGCCTTGCCGGCGGTCACCGCCGACTCGCTCCAGCTTTCCGCGGCTGGCGCCATCACCCAGACCGGGGACCTCACGATCACCAACCTGGCGAATTTCAAAACGCTGAACGATACCGGCGCGGCCATCACTCTCTCCAGCGATACCAACGCCTTCGGTTCGGTCGGCGCCCAGGTTCTGGCAACCGACAATACCTCCGCGGCGGCAGCGAATATATCCATTCACGAAACCGGCGGCACGGTGGTCGCCGGCCTGCGCACCGGAGGGAATGTCAGCCTCGTGACCAATGGCGGCGCGCTCACCCAGACCGGGTCCATCGTCGCTGGCGGCACGACCTCGGTCAGCGCTGGAGCCGCGCCCATCACGCTGGACGATGCCGGCAACGATTTCACCGGCGCCGTCGCCCTGGCCAATAGCGGCGCCAACGACGTCGTGATCAAGGACGCCAACGCTTTGGTCCTAGGCAACATCGCAGTCGGGACGGGTGCTCTGACCATCACCGCCAACACTGGCGGAACGCCCGATACCAGCGGTATCAGCCAGTTCACGGCGACCACCATTACCCAAGGTGCGACCGCCGGAACCGCCACGTTCAGCAGCGGCGCAGGAGCGATCACGCTCAACAACACCAGCAACGATTTCACCGGCTCGGTCGCGCTCTCGAACTCTGGCACCAACGACGTGACCATTCGCGACGACTCCGGTGGCCTGCAGCTCGACCAGGTCAACGTCGGTCGCGACCTCACGGTGAAGAGCACGGGCGGTAACATCAGCCTGAAGACCGGCAGCACGCTCGTGGTGCCGGGCATTCTCCGCCTGGATGCTGGCACCGACGACATCCTGCTCGACGAGAACAACAACTTGCACCGCGTGGTGGTTGAAGCCGGCGATAACGTCACGATCGGCGACATCGCGGGCCTGCTGTTTGGCGATAATTCCGGGACGGCTACTGGTGCGTCGACTGTAAGCGGCAACCTTACGGTGCATTCCTCCGGCGGCGCCGTGGGACAAACCGAGGAACTCGCCGTGGGCGGCACGACCAGCATCGATGCCGGTGCCAACGCCATCACGCTCACGAATACAGCCAACGATTTCACTGGCGCCGTCAGCCTGACCAACACCGGCGGGAACAACGTCGCGATCACCGACGCCAACGCATTGGATTTCGGCACCACGAGCCTTGGCAGCGGCACGTTGACTGTCACGGCGACTGGCATCACCCAAACCGGCGGCGCTATCACGCAGGCCGCCTCCGCCGGCGCGGTCACGTTCAACGGCGGAGCCGCGGCGATCGACCTGACGAACTCGAGCAACGATTTCACCGGCGCGGTCAGCCTGAACAACAGCGGCGCCAACAATGTGGCGATCACTGATACGAATGCGCTGATCGTCGGCACCTCGTCGGTTGGAAATGACCTCGCCCTTACGGCCGGCGGCGACATCACGCAGACCGGGGCGATTACCGCCATAGGCGGGGTGATGACCGTTGCGGTCACTGCGGCTGGTTCGGACATCCTGCTTGGGACGCAGGCAAATGACTTCGGCACAAGCGCGCCGGCCTTTGGAGGCACCCAGGCAAACATCCGCGACGTCAGCCTGCGCAATATCAATGGAAGCGCCGCGATGCCCGATTTCTCGGGCCTGAGCAACCTGCGGAGCCTGATTCTCTACTTTGATGCCAATGGCATCACGCTGCCGGCGCTGACACTCGCCAGTGGCGGCAATCTTTCCGTTACAGCCGGTGGTAACATCACGCAAGGTGGGGCCTTGGTGGTTCCCGGCACGGCCTCGTTCAGCGCTGGGTCGAACGCCATCACGCTGACGAATGGTTCGAACGACTTTACTGGCGCGGTCAGCCTGACCAACACCAGCGGCAATGTCGCCGTTACGGATCTTAACGCGATCGTGCTGGGCAACGTGAGCGTCGGCACGGGAACGCTTGATGTGACCGCCGTCGGCATCACGCAGGCGAGCTCGACGGCGATTACACAGGCCTCCGCCGCGGGTGCGGCTACCTTCGACGGCGGAGCGGGCGCGATCGACCTGACCAACTCGGGCAACGATTTCACGGGCACCGTCAACCTCGCCAACAGCGGCGCCAACGACATCGCGATCACCGATACCAATGGCCTCACCCTCGGTTCGCTTACGCTGGGGCAGAACCTGAGCGTTACCTCCGCCGCGCTCGACCTGCAGCAGGACGTCAACGCTGGTAGCAACACCGTCACGCTGACCCATTCCGGCGCCCTCACTCAGGCGGCCTCCAAGACCATCACCGCCGCCACGCTCAACCTGAACGGCGTCGGTGCCGTGGGCGCCACAGGCGCGGGCAATGAGATCAGGACGGATGTCACCACAATCAACTTCAACAAGACTACCGGGGCGGGGGACAGCTTCCTGGGAGAGGCAGGCGATATTACTCTTACCGGCTCGACTGCAGGTGCAGTTGATCTCACCAGCCCTGGAACCGTGACACTCAGCAATTTCACGGCGTCGGGCGGGTTCACCTCCGACGCCGCGTTGGCGGTCAGCGGCACCATCAGCGGGCCGATGACGTTCACCAATGATTTGACCCTGACCGGGATCACGACTTTCGGCAGCACGGTCTCGTTGGGCAAGACCGGCGGCCTCGCATTTGATGCGGGCGGCTTTGCGGCGACGTTCAATGGCGCGTTGACGCTCACCAGTGATACCACAGTCACCGGAGGCGCCGGGGCGTTGACCTTCAACGCCGGGATCGATGGCGCTCATGGTCTCACCATCAATGCGGGTGCCGGCGGGGTGAAATTGCTTGGCGGCGTCGGCGCGACCACCCCGCTTTCGAGCCTCGCGGTCACCGGGACGGCCACCGTGGGCGGCACCATCAAGACCAACGGCAACACGCAGAACTGGGGCAATCTCATCCTGGCTTCGTCCACCACGTTCACCGATCCCACCGGCAACATCAATTTCAACGGCACCGTGGATGCGACCACCGCGGGCGTCGAGGGGCTGACCGCGACGGCGAGCGCAGGGGCCGTGACCTTCGCGCAAAATGTGGGCTTCGGCACGGCGCTCGGCGCAGTGAACGTCACGGCGACCGGAATCAATCTGAATGGGGCAAACCTCATCACCGAGAACGGTCAGGTTGACCTGACCGGACCGGTGACCTTGGGCGCGGTTGTCTCGATCGATGCCACGCATGGCGGCGCGGGCGCGGGAGCAAATATCAACTTTAACACGGCGTCGACGACCGTGGACGCGACGACGATCGGGACGGAAACCCTCACCCTCAATGCCGGAACGGGAACCGTGACCGTAGGTGGGAATGTGGGCGCGACCAAAACGCTTGGCGCCCTGACGATCACCAACGCCGGGACGACGCTCTTCAGCGGCACGCTCGACCTGGCCAATGCGCTCACGCAGACCAACGCGGCCACGGGGACGACGACCTTCGCCAACACGGTGAGCGTGGGCTCGGCGGACCTGAAGGGCGTGGCCTACAACCTGAACAACAGCTTCGCCTCGGCCGGCACGACCAGCTTCACGAACAGCGGCACGCTCACGAAGAACAGCACGGGCAACATCACCTCGACGGGCGCCTTCAGCACCACCGGTGATGTGAA
>DASZRV010000002.1:0-17596 GCA_035549095.1 Lacunisphaera sp.
TCGAGGGTGTAGTCGGTGTAGGTGCCGGTGCCCTCAGTGCCCGCGACGTAGAGGAACACGTCGTTCGCGTCGAGCATCGCGAAGTCGGACATCTGCTCCTTCGTCATCACCGTGATCGAGGAGGCGAGGTCGTCGAGCTTCGTGTTGAAGCGCGTACCCGACATCGTGTTGGCCGAGTAATAACCCTTGTTGTTCGCGGTGACCTGGAAGGGCGAGAGTTCGACCACTTCGTCGGTGCTTGAACTCGAGGTGTTATTGGTCGTGACGGGAACCGGTTTTTGGCTCTCGTCGGGGGTCGCCGCCGCGGACGGGGCCGGCGCGGTTTGCGCCAGGCCAAACGGAGCGAAGAGGGCGAGACAGAGCTGAGCCAGCAATAGCTGGCGCAGCGACATGGCTAGTCGTTTGCTTGTGTTCATGGGGGGTGGTAAGGGGGACTGACAAACTACCTTCGAACGTCGGTTAGTTACGTAACCCGCAAAACGAATTCAATACCATTAATGAACCCATCGTTCATTAGTGAAAAATGGATCAGCCTCTCCCCTCGCCGCAGGCACCGCCTCTGGAGCTGTTCGGCTCGGGCCTGCAGAGCAAATCGGACGCGGTCAGAAACAGACGCAGCGCATTTGCCCCGGAAACAATGCCGTCGGCGCGATGCCCGGAGCGGACGTGCGAAGATTATTTCAACACCGCCGCGGCGTGTCGGATCGCACGCTGATAGGCGGTCAGGCCGGGGTCGTCCGTCGTGTCGCACAAGGTGTCGAGGACGAGCCGCAGGGCCTCGGCCTGGCGGCCTTGCGCGAAAAGAGTGAGGGCAAGAAAGACGGCGAACTCCGGATTGTCGGGAAACTGGCTCGCGCCGGTGCGCAGGACTTCGACCGAGCGCTCGAGATGGCCGAGCGCGCGCAGCGTTGTGCCGAGCCCGATGAATGCGCCGGAAAGTTCATTTGGCGGGAGACCCAGCGCGATGGCCTTCTCATAGTGCGGCAGGGCGTCGGCGGGTTTTTCGAGCACGGCGAAAGTCCAGGCCAACTGGTGATGGATCTCGGCGACGTTCGGATGGCGGGCATCCAGCGCCTGCAGGCGGGGCAGGATCTCCCGCAATTGCCCATGGGCGCGGGCGCCGACGATGGCTTCGAGTTCTTCCTTCCAAGGCGTGATGCTCACGGCCCGCACTTAGGAGCACGCGCCGGCGCGAGGCAAGCGCCGCCAGCCGGCAGGCCGGGATTGCCGGCGCCGGCCTTGCTTCCGCCGGTCCGGTTGATATCATGCGCTGCGCATGGTTGATTTCCCGAAACCGCCCGACCGGCGACCCCTGTCATTGCCGAGCAAATCGGGTGTGATCGCCAAGATCGAGGAGCGGGAAGCGGCCCTGCAAAAACGCCTGGTGGAACTCGCCGAACTGGAGCGAAACCTGGCGGAAGCGAGGGAGGAGATCGAGTCCAAGCGCCATGAAGTGGACGCGCGCCAGCGGGTGCTGACCGAGGCCGAACTCCTCCTCAAGAACCAGAAGCTGCTGCATCAAAAACAACTCGCGCGCGTGATGGAGCAGAACGAACTCAACGCGCTGCGCCTCGAGCTCGAGCAGCGGGAGGACGATTTCAAGAAGAAGGAGGCATTCCTGACCGAAACCCAGAAACGCCTGACCGACCAGTTCGCCGCGCGCGAGCGGGACCTGGCGAAACGCGAGGCGTGGGTGTCCGCCGAGCATGAGAAGGCAACGGCCGGCCACCGCCGGCGCCTGCAGGCCATCGTGTTCACCGACGTGGTGAGCTACTCGGCGCTCATGCAGGCGAACGAAAGCCGCACCATCGGCCTGGTCCGGTCCGACCTGCAGCGCATGCGCGAGGCGGGCGAAGGCCAGGGCGGCATGCTGATCAACACGATGGGCGATGGCATGGTGATGATCTTCCCGAGCGCGATCCAGGCCGTGCGGTTTTCGCTGGGCATGCAGGGCAAGTTCAACCGCGGTGCGGAGGGTGAGAGCCTGCGGCACCGTTTCGGCATCCATATTGCGGACGTCGCGCTTCTGCCGGACGGCGGGATCGCCGGGGATGGCGTCAACATCGCATCGCGCCTCGAATCGAAGGCGCCGGCCGGGGGCATCTGCATCAGCGAGATCGTGTACTTCATCGTCAAGGGCAAGCTGCCGCTGCCGCCCAGCAGCATGGAGAAGCTCGCGCTCAAGAATATCGTCGAGCCGGTGGCGGTCTATAAATTCACGCCGGACGACATCGCCGCCATGCCGGAGCTCACCGGGGCGACGACGCCGGCGGTGCCGACGGACGAAGAGCGCACAACCCCGCCATTTGCCGTTCCGTCCGCGGAAAACCAGCCACCGGCACCGGACGGACCCGGGGCCGCGTGAGCGGGCGGCCGCCGGGACCGATCAGGCCTTGGTCTTTTCCGGCAGCGCCCGGGTGGCGATCTCGGACTTGAAGCGGGCGAGGAGGTCCGCGACCGGGTGCACGCCCTCGTCCCCCTTGGCGCGGGAGCGCAGCGACGCGCTCTTCGCCTCGGCTTCCTTCTGTCCGAGCACGATCACGTACGGCACCTTGTCGATCTCGGCGCGACGGATCTTGGCCCCCAGCTTGTCGGAATGGGTATCGAGCGTGGCCCGGACGTCGGCCGCGACGAGCTGGTCGAGCGTGGCCTTCGCGTAGTCCATCACCTTGTCCGAGATCGGCACGAGCCGCACCTGTTCGGGCGCGAGCCAGAGCGGGAAGTCGCCGGCGAAGTGCTCGATGAGCACGCCGCAGAAACGCTCCATCGAACCAAACGGTGCGCGATGAATCATCACCGGCCGGTGCGCGGCATTGTCGGCGCCGATGTAGGAGAGGTCGAAGCGGACCGGCAGGTTGTAGTCCACCTGCACGGTGCCGAGCTGCCACTCGCGGCCGATGACGTCCTTCACCATGAAGTCGATCTTCGGGCCATAGAAGGCTGCCTCACCCGCTTCCTCGGTAAAGGTCATGCCGATGGACTTCGCCGCCTCGCGCAGCGCCGTCTCGGCCTTGTCCCACAGCGCGGGCGAGCCGGTGTACTTGTTGGAATCGGGATCGCGCAGGCCGATGCGCACACGGTAGTCCGACATGCCGAGCGTGGTGAGCACGGTCTTCACGAGCGACAGGCAGCCGAGGATCTCCGCCTGCACCTGCTCCTCGGTGCAGAACAGGTGGGCGTCGTCCTGGGTGAAGCCCCGGACGCGGGTCATGCCGTTCAGTTCGCCGGACTGTTCCCAACGATACACCGTGCCGAACTCGGCCAGCCGCACCGGCAGGTCGCGGTAGCTGTGCGGCTGCGACGCGAAGATCTTCACGTGGTGCGGGCAGTTCATCGGCTTGAGCAGGAAGCCGTCGATGAGCTGGTCGTCAGGCAGGATGCGATCAGGCGTGATCGTCGGCTGGCCGGTAAGCGTGTTGACCTTGTCGGCCAGGTGAGCGGACACCGCATCGATGCGATTCGACATTTCTGCGCACGAGCACCCGGACGAGATAAGCTGGTCGAGGCTGTCGCGCTCGACGATGGGCGGGAATTGCGAGTCCTTGTAGTACGGGAAATGGCCCGAGGTCTTGTAGAGCGTCAAGCGGCCGATGTGCGGCGTGAACACCTGGGAGTAGCCCTGCTTCTTGAGCTCGCCCGAGATGAAGTTCTGCAGCTCCTGGCGCATGATCGAGCCGTTGGGCGTCCAGAGCACGAGACCCTGGCCGACGTCCTCGTCGATGTGGAAGAGCTTGAGGTCCTTGCCGAGCTTCCGGTGGTCGCGCAGCTTGGCCTGCTCGAGCTGGGTGAGATAATTGGCCAGCTCCTCCTTCGTTGGGAAGGCGGTGCCGTAGATGCGCTGGAGCTGCTTGTTGGTCTCGTCGCCCCGGTGGTAGGCGCCCGCAATGCTGAGCAACTTGAACGCCTTCAGCTTCGAGGTGTAGCGAATGTGCGTACCGGCGCAGAGGTCCATGAACTCGCCGTTCTGGTAGAAGGAAATCGGCTCCCCGTCGGGAATATCGGCGAGGCGGCCAAGCTTGTAACGTTCCTGGTGCCGCTCGCGAATGATCTGCTCCGCCTCGGGGCGGCTGACCTCCTTCCGGATGAACGGCTGGTTCTCGTCCGCGATCTTCTTCATCTCCGCCTCGATCTTCGCGAGGTCTTCGGTGGTGAGCTTCTGTTCGAGGTCGATGTCGTAATAGAAACCGGTGTCGGTCGGCGGGCCGATGTCGAGCTTGGCGTCCGGGTACAGCCGGAGGATGGCGGTCGCCATCACATGCGAAGCGGAGTGGCGGAGTTCTTCAAGCGGAGTCATCGACATGGCGGGAGTTGGTTGTGGTCCCCCTTACGAATGGAGGGCCGAACGGTCAGGGTGGCGGGGGGATTCGGCGGGTGTCAAGGGGGAGGTTGGAATACCTGAAATCGGGTGCCTTTCGGGCGGCCGGTGAATGTCCAGAGCGGGACATTTCGCAGCCAGCATGGGCTGTAGGGCGGGATCGCTGATCCCGCCAGGTTCACGGCGGGGTCAGCGACCCCGCCCTACAATCACTTCTTCACCGGTTCGAGCGTGTAGCCGTCCTTGCCGTCCTTCATGCTCCAGCCGGCGGCGGCGAGTTCCTTGCGGAGGGCGTCGGCTGCGGCCCAGTCCTTCGCTGTGCGGGCCGCCCAGCGTTTTTCGGCGAGGGCGGACACGGCGGCGGGCACCTCGGCCTTGGGTGGCGCAGCCGCGCTGAGGTCGAATCCAAGGGCAAACATCACCCGGTCGAAGGACTCGAGGTCGACCTCGCCGGATTTGCGATTGATGAGCGTGAAGATCGCGCCGAGGGCCGCCGGGGTGTTCAGGTCGTCCTGCAGCTCGGCGATCGCATGGCCGAACGTGTTGTGCGCCGCGCCGGCGTGCGGCAGCGAGGCGCGAAAATCGCGCAGTGTCTTGATCGCGCTCTCGGCCGCGTGCAGGCCATCCAGCGTGAAGTTGAGCTGCTTGCGGGGATGCCCGGCGAGGAGCGCGTAGCGGACCGCCATGGGCGAGTAGCCTTTGTCGAGCAGGTCGCGCAACGTGTAGTAATTGCCCTTGCTCTTGCTCATGGTGGTGCCGTCCACGAGCAGGTGCTCGCTGTGATACCAGTGCCGGGCGAAGGTCACACCGTTGCAGCATTCGCTCTGCGCAATCTCGTTCTCGTGATGCGGGAAGAGCAGGTCGACGCCGCCCGTATGCAGGTCGATGGTGTCGCCGAGGAGCGCCTTGCTCATGGCGCTGCACTCGATGTGCCAGCCGGGCCGGCCCTTGCCGGTCCCGCGCGGGCCGGACCATTGCACGTCGCCGTCGTCCTCGGGCTTGTAGGCTTTCCAAAGCGCGAAGTCGGAGACGGAATCCTTGTGGTCGGCGTCGGCGACCGTGTTGGTCACCTTGAGCTCCCGTTCCCTGATGCGAGAAAGCCCGCCGTAGCCGGGGAAAGAATCGATCTTGAAGTACACGGAGCCATCGGGCGCGCGGTAGGCATGGCCTTTGTCCATGAGCACTTCGATCATGTTCACCTGTTCCTTGATGAAACCGGTGGCAGTCGGTTCCGCGTGCGGCGGCAGGCAGTTGAGCGCGGCGCAGTCCTCGTGAAAGAGCTTGGTCCAGTGGCGGGTAATTTCGCCGAGCGGGCGGCCTTCCTTCCTGGCCTGGCCGATGGTGCGGTCGTCGACGTCGGTCAGGTTGCGGACGTGCTTCACCTTGGCCGCGCCGAATTCGAGTTCGAGCAGGCGGCGAAGGACATCGTTGACCACAAAGGTGCGGAAATTGCCGATATGGGCGGGCGCGTAGACCGTCGGTCCGCAGTTATAGAAACGAATGATGCCGTCGGGATGGGACGGCTTGAGCTCACGCTGGCTGCGGGTGAGCGAGTCGTAGAGGCGGATCGGCATGGAAGGCGTTATTAGCGGCAAAAGGGCGGGGACTATCAACCCCGGATTGGAGCGGGCCGGGAGGCGGGCTATTCCCTGGAGCGGTGGTCGTTGCCCGCCCCGCGACAACGATCGGGTATCGCCACATCCGTGCGCGGTTTTGGCCAAGATTTGCACAAAAGTTAGGCGTGAACCGGCGCCGATTCTTGGTTTACTCGCTGTTCACTCTCCATGCCCAAGAAATTTCAGCTCAACCTGACCCACCGCCCGCGCCGCCTGCGCCGCTTCGCCAGCCGCCGTGCGCTGGTGGAGGAAACCGTCCTTCGTGCCGCCGACCTGATTGCGCCGCTGTTTGTGATCGATGGCAAGGGCGGACCCGAACCGATCGCGTCGATGCCGGGGGTCAGCCGTTTCAACCTCACCGACCTGGTCAAGGAATGCGAAGAGCTCTTTGCCCTTGGCGTCCCGGCGGTCGCGCTCTTCCCGAAGCTCGACCCGAAGCTCAAGGATGCCGATGGCACCGAAGCGCTCAACCCGAAGACCCTGGTGCTCCGCGCCGTACGCGCCGTGAAGGCGGCGGTGCCGGAACTGACGGTGATCACCGACGTGGCGCTCGATCCCTACACCAGCCATGGGCACGACGGCGTGCTGACTGCGGCGCAGGACAACGTGGACAACGACCGCACGGTGGAAATTCTCTGTCGGATGGCGGTGATGCAGGCCGAGGCTGGCGTCGATTTCGTCGCCCCGTCCGACATGATGGACGGACGCGTGGGCGCCATTCGCCGGGCGCTTGATGAAGCGGGTCATACCGACACCGGCATTCTGGCCTATTCAGCCAAATACAACTCGGCTTATTACGGTCCTTTTCGCGATGCGGTGGGCAGCGCCAAGGCGGCCGGCACGCGCCTCCTCAGCAAGGCCACCTACCAGATGAATCCCGCCAACCGGCGTGAAGCGATCCGCGAGGTGCAGCTCGATATCCAGGAAGGCGCCGACATCGTGATGGTGAAGCCCGCCGGCCTGTATCTCGACATCATCCGCGAAGTGCGGAATGCCACGCGCCTGCCCGTCGCCGCCTACCAGATTTCCGGCGAATACGCCCAGATCCATGCCGCGGCGCAGCTCGGTTGGCTCGACCTGGCGCGTTGCCGCGACGAATCGTTGCTGGCAATCAAGCGCGCCGGCGCGGACATGATCCTGACCTATTTTGCCAAGGACGTCGCGAAGGCGCTGCGCGGTTGAGGAATCGCCCAGGAAACCGCCTGGTCGGGCTGGGAGCCCGACACCATTGTCCGCCGGGTGGCGGCCAGAGTCTGGATTCTTGGCTTCGCTCGGAATGACAGAATTGGGAACATTTGTTCGCAACGTGTCATTCTGAGTGCAGCGAACAATCCAGCGATTTAGGGCCCAAGCTGGCGGCACAATCGCCCGCGTCACTGGCGCGATCTTAGTTCATCGAGTTCATTTCAGCGCAGGGTTGCAGCCGGCGCCCGATGGACTTCACTGGCGCGCATGGAATCTGTTACCCCTTCGCGGCGGCCCGACCGGCTGCTAACCCGTCGTCAATTCATCGGTTCGACCCTCGCCGCGGGTGCGGCCGCCGCGTTGGTACCGTCCGGACTGAGCCGGGCGGCGGAGATCGCCGCCCCGGGCGCGAAACTCAAGGTGGCGCTCATCGGCATCGGCAACCGCGGCAACGATCTCCTGAAGGCGTTCGCCGGCACGGACCTGGTCGAGTTCGTGGCGTTCTGCGACGTGGACTTCATGGCGAAGCATACGGAGGAATCGCGGCAACTCTACCCGCACGTGCCGGGCTACCAGGATTTCCGGAAGATGTTTGCCGAAATGGGCGACAAGTTCGACGCCGCGATCATCGCGGTGCCCGACCATTCCCATTTTGCCATCGCGATGCACGCGATGGGGCAGGGGAAGCATGTCTATGTGGAGAAGCCGCTGGCGCATACGTTTCGCGAGGTCGAGCTGTTGATGGCCGAGGCGCGGCGCACCGGCGTCGTGACGCAAATGGGAAACCAGGGACACTCGGGAAATAATTTCTACCAGTTCAAAGCCTGGACCGAGGCGGGCATCATCAAGGACGTCACGCGCATCGACATGTACATGAACTCGCCGCGCCGGTGGCACGGCTGGACGGTCACCGGCTTTGACAGCGGTTATCCCGTGCCGCCAACGCTTGATTGGGATACCTGGCACTCCGACGTGCCGTTGCGCCCCTTCAGTCCGCGATTGCATCCCGGGAATTGGCGGAGCTGGTTCGTCTATGGTGATGGCGCCTTTGGTGACTGGGGACCGCATATCCTCGATACGGCCCACCGCTTCCTCGACCTCGGCCTTCCGCACACCATCGAGACGGTGAAGCGCGACGGACCGAATGATTTCATTTTCCCGCAGGCCACGACGATTCGGTTCGATTTCGCCGCGCGTGATGCGATGCCGCCGGTGGAGGTCTGGTGGTACGACGGCGTCGACAACCGGCCGCCGTTGCCGCCGGAGTTCGGCCCGAAGGAGAAGTTCACGCGGGCGAACGGCAAGTTCATCTACAGCAAGGCGCTTACCTTCGCGGGCGGGACGCACAGCGAGACGCTGCGCATCCTGCCGGAAGAGAAGATGCAGGCGATGGCCGCCGGGCTGCCGCGAATCAAGGGCGGCTTCTCCGATCATTTCCAAAACTTCGCGCTCGCCTGCCTTGGGCGCGAGGCGGCGCAATCGCCGTTTCACATCTCAGGTCCGTTGTCGCAGGTATTTCTGCTCGGCGTCATCGCCCAGCGGCTCGGCGGGCGGTTGGAGTTCGATCCGGCTACAAAACTGTTCACGAACAACCCGCGGGCCAACGAACTGCTCGCCGGCGAGCAGCCGCGCCCGGGCTGGGAGAAATATTTCCGGACTTGAATGACTGTAGGGCGGGATCGCTGATCCCGCTGCTGGGCGGAGGAACAACCGTCGGCGGGATCTGCGATCCCGCCCTACAACAACGAAATCACTTCCGCGGGCCGTGCCGCAGCGTGCTGTGCCGGACGCTGTAGCCAAAATAGACGGCGAAACCGAGCCCCATCCAGATGGCGAGCCGCAGCCAGGTGTCGACCGGCAGCATGTACATCTGCAACAGGCAGGTGGCGATGCCCAGGATGGAGACGAGCGGCAGGAACGGCGTGCGAAACGGCCGCGGCAGGTCGGGACGGCGGACGCGCAATACCCAGACGCCGGCGCAGACCAGGGCGAAGGCCATGAGTGTGCCGATCGAGATGAGTTCGCCGAGCAGGTCGAGGGGCAGCAGGCCGGCGACGATGGCACAGACGACTCCGGTCAGGATCGTGGTGACGTGCGGGGTGCGGAAGCGCGGATGCAGGCGGCTGAACGACGGCGGCAGCAGGCCGTCCTTCGCCATGGAAAAGAAGATGCGCGGCTGGCCGAGCAGCGAGACCAACGCGACGGAAGTGAGGCCGGCGAGCGTCGCAATCTCGATGCTGAAACGCAGGATCGCGGGCGCCTTGACCTGCTGGAGCACGTAGATGAACGGCGCGTCGACGTTGAGGTTCGTGTACTTCACCATGCCGGTAAGCACGAGCGAGACGCCGATGAAGAGCAGCGAGCAGACCGCGAGGCAACCGAGAAGGCCGATGGGCATGTCGCGCTGCGGGTGGCGGGTCTCCTGCGCCGCGCACGAGACATTGTCGAAGCCCACGTAGGCAAAGAAGATCACGGCGGAACCCTTGAACACGCCGCTCCAGCCGAACTCGCCGAAGGTGCCGGAATTCGGCGGGACGAAGGGCGTCCAGTTGGCCGCGACGACTGCATGGTGCCCGAGCATCCACCAGGTGCCATAGATCATCAGCACGACGAGGACGCCGACCTTGATGAACACCATCGAATTGTTGAAGTTCGCCGACTCCTTGATGCCGACGACGAGGATGACCGTAAGCGCGAGCGAGATGAAGACCGCCGGCAGGTTGACCCAGGCGCCGGTGGTGACCAACGGATGATGGGTGAAGATCCACGGCCCGAGGTGGGTGGTGACGAGCTGCGCCCGGTCGATCTCGAACGGCGCCGAACCGAGGAACGACGGGATCGTCACGCCGAATTCCGAGAACAGCGCCTGCACGGCGCCCGACCAACTGACGGCGACAGCCGCGCCCGAGAAGAGGTACTCGAGGATCAGGTCCCACCCGATGATCCAGGCCAGCAGTTCGCCCATCGTGGCGTAGGTGTAGGTGTAGGCGCTGCCGGCGACGGGAATGAGCGTGGCGAACTCGGCGTAGCACAGGCCGGCGAACAGGCACGAGATCCCGCAGAAGATGAACGACAGCACGATGGCCGGGCCGGCGTATTGGGCGGCGGAGACGCCGGCCAGGACGAAGATGCCCGCGCCGACAACCGAGCCGATGCCGAGGCTGATCAGGTTGAGCGCGCCCAGTTCGCGCTTCATGCCGCCGTTTTCGCCCTGGGTGGATTCCGCGATGAGGGTCGCGACCGACTTGGTTTTGAAGATGCCCATCTTACTCCGTCGCCTGCCCGAGGCGGCTGTGATGGCGGCTGTAGCCGAAGTAGATGAAGAGCCCGATGATCATCCAGATGACGAGGCGCAGCCAGGTGTCGCCGGGCAGCGCGACCATCTGCGCAAAGCACGACAACGCGCCGACGATCGGCACGAACGGAACCCAGGGCGTGCGGAACGGCCGGGCCAAGTCTGGCCGGGCGCGGCGGAGAACGATGATCGAAGCGCAGACGATGATGAAGGCGAACATCGTGCCGATGTTGACCAGTTCCCCGAGCAGGCGCAGCGGCAGCACCCCGGCGATGATCATGGCGAGCACGCCGGTGATGGTCTGGGTGACGTAGGGCGTCTTGAACCGCGGGTGCGTCCGGGTGAACATCTGCGGGAGCAGGCCATCCTTCGCCATCGAAAAGAAGATGCGGGGCTGGCCCATGAGCATGACCAGGCAGACGGAACCGAGGCCCATGATGGCGGCGATCTCGACGATGTAACGGAGCCAGCCCGGTGCCCCGACCGCCAGCAGGGCGTTAACCACCGGGGCGTCGTTGTTGAGCGTCGTGTACTTCACCATGGCGGTGAGCAGGCCGGAGAAGAGGATGAAGATGATGGTGCAGATGATCAGGGAGCCGAGGATGCCGCGCGGCAGGTCGCGCTGTGGGTTCTTCGCCTCCTGCGCGGACGTCGAGACCGCGTCGAAGCCAATGTAGGCGAAAAAGATCACGCCGGCCCCCTTGAGGATGCCGCTCCAGCCGAATTCGCCGAACTTTCCGGTGTTCGCCGGTATGAAAGGCGTCCAGTTGGCCTTTGCCACGTCGAGATGTCCCAGCACATACCACAGGCCGAAGGCGATGCAGATCAGGATCACGGAGACCTTCGTGACCACCATCACATTGTTGAAATTCGCCGACTCCTTGATGCCGATGACGAGCAGGACGGAAAGCAGCCCGATGATCACGACCGCCGGGAGGTTGATGATGGCGCCGGTGAGCACATAATGCCCGTCGACGAAACCGATGGGCGCGGCGGCCAGGGTCCCGGGTATCGTGAGCCCAAATTCCTTGAGAAAAGCGACGATCAGCCCCGAACAGCCGACGGCTACGCTTGGGGCGGTAAAGAGATACTCCAGGATGAGATCCCAGCCGATGATCCAGGCGAAGAATTCACCGAGGGTGGCGTAGGAATAGGTATAGGCGCTGCCGGCGATCGGGATCATCGACGCGAACTCGGCGTAGCAGAGCGCGGAGAACAGGCAGCTGATGCCCGAGATCACAAACGACACCACGATGGCGGGTCCGGCATTGGTCGCGGCCGTCTGGCCGGTGAACACAAAGATCCCGGCGCCGATGATGGCGCCGATGCCGAGGCTCACCAGATTGGTGGCGGTGAGGGCGCGGCGGAGGCTCTGGTCGGTGGCGGCCTCGTTTTGCAGCTGTGCGACCGATTTGGTGCGGAAAAGACTCATGGGGTTGGGGGAAAGCAGGGGAATCCGGGGTCAGATTCGCGGGGAGGCGGCGGGCCGGCGGGATGGGCCCGCAGGGGTGGGGCAGGAGCCTCCAGCCAGGGCGGGGACAGGCGGAGCGAAAAACATGCGAGCCCGTTACTGAGGGATGGCCCGCGGGGTGGCAACAAGCCTTTTGTCAGCCGCGGCCACGACGGCTGCGGCTCGGCTTGTCGTCCTCTTCCTCCTCCTCGTCATCGTCGTCCTCTTCGTCGTCCTTGCCGCCCTGTTCGTCGTCATCCTTGTCGCCGCCTTCCTCGTCGTCGTCGTCCCATTTGAGCGAGGAGTCGCCTTTCAGCTTCTCTTCCTCGTCTTCCTCCACCTCGGGCAGATCGTCATCCTCGTCCTCGTCGCGACCCTTGTCGGACTCCTCCTCGTCGTCGCCATGGCCGGCGGGCATGAAGTCGAGGATGGCGGTGATCTCCTGGAACAGGTGGACGGCCTTGCCCTCGATGAAATCGTTGTTCTGGGCCTCGCGGATCTGGTCCTCGACCTCGTCGATCGTGAGCTTTTCCTCGAAGTCGAGCAGGTCGTTGAGCAGCTTGACGCGGAGCCGCGTGATGTGGTCAAGGAAATCGGCGTAGGGACCGTTCTCCTCGTCGATGATATCCGGCAGCGCGAACAGCTTTTCCTCGGACTCGAGCAGCGGCTGCTTGGTCCGGGCGAGCCGCACGCGGCCCTTGCCGAGGTCCTTGACGATGCGGAAGGGAATGAAGGCGCGCTCGAACAGGTTCGAGTCGAAGCCGTATTCACGCAGCGGCTCGATCAGCTCGACGATATGGTCGACCTGGCGCGGGTCGATGATGCTCAGCCCGTCGACGTCCCAATGCACGGGGTCGCTGACCTCGTCGACCCACCAATTGTGGTCTTCGCCGAGCCGGACAACGCACCATTCGAGCTGAGGAGTTCCTTTCGCCATGTGATCAAAATTCGCTGCACGAAAATGGCGGCTTTCCTCCCATGTCAAATCTTGAAACGCAAAAAGTGGAAATATCTTCCGGACGGGGTTTTGTTCCCGCAAAAGGCGGCGGCAGGGTGGAGCGCGCGGCGCGGAAAACAAGGCTGAAAAACGGGCCCTTTCGGGCGCAGTGCGCATGCTTGTAAGTTGGTCTCCACGTGCCCAAAGTCCGCGCCGAATGGGCTGGACCTACGAACGCGTCGTGAAGCCGCTGCTCTTCCATCTGGATCCCGAGCAGGCGCATGAGCTCGCGGTGCATGGCATGGCGTTGCTCGGGCGGTTGCGGCCGGTTTGCACTATGCTGGAGCGGCTCACCCGGCTGGATCCGGCCGTGTTTCGTCCGGTGCAGTGCTTCGGGCTCGAGTTCCCGAATGCCGTCGGGCTGGCGGCGGGCTTCGACAAGAACGGCTTCGCCTGGCCGGCGGCGGCGGCGCTCGGTTTCGGCCACGTGGAGATCGGCACGGTTACGTTTCATGCGCAGCCGGGAAACCCCCGGCCGCGGGCCTTTCGTTTCCCGAAGGAGCAGGCGGTGATCAACCGGATGGGTTTCAACAATCGCGGGGCGGCCGCGATGGCCAAGCGCCTGGCCGGACTGCCCGGGCCGGGGGAACGCGCGATTCCGGTCGGGATCAACCTCGGCAAGAGCAAGGTCGTGCCGCTCGACCAGGCGGCGGAGGATTACCTTGGCAGCTTCCGGCTGCTGGCGCCGCACGCGGACTATTTTGTGGTCAACGTCAGCAGTCCCAACACGCCCGGCCTGCGCGAGCTGCAGGATGCGGCGTGGCTGCGACCGTTGCTGGCCGCGCTCGTGGCCGAGAACCGCGACATGGCGCACCGGCATCACCCGCGGCGACCGTTGCTGCTCAAGATCGCCCCGGACCTGAGCTTCCCGCAGATCGATGCGGCGCTGGAGGTCATCGCGGAGCTCGGACTCGACGGCGTCATCGCCACCAACACGACGCTCGAGCGCCCGGGAGCATTGGCCGGGGCGAACGAGGCCGGCGGCCTCAGCGGGGCGCCACTGCGGCGCCGCTCCACCGAGATCATCAACTACATCGCGCGCACCACGGGCGGGCGCCTGCCGATCATCGGTGTCGGCGGCATCATGGATGAGGCGGCCGCGGGCGAAAAACTGGATGCCGGCGCCACGCTGGTCCAGTTGTACACGGGACTCATCTACCGCGGTCCGTTCTTCGCCCACGACATCGCGCGGGCTTTGGCGCAACGCCAGCGGAACTGAAGCGGAGGCGTCGGCCTCCCCGCCGACCGCGCCCGGCCAGGAGACGGGCCCTCCATTCGTTGGCGCCGCCGCGGAGTGGGGCGACGATCCTAAATCACCCAATCGGCCGGTTCGCCGACCAGCGACTCACGGGATTGCCGTGCCCGCACGATCAGGTCGTCGCCCTTGTAATAGGCGATGCTGTTCGCGGGCATCGATTCGAGCAGCCAGACGTTGCCGCCAATGACGCAGTGCTCGCCGATTTGCGTGTCGCCGCCGAGAATGGTGGCGTGGGCATAGATCGTCACGTGGTCGCCAATGTCCGGGTGGCGCTTGATGCCCTTCACCGGGTTGCCGGCATTGTCGACCTCGAACGATTTCGCGCCCAGCGTCACGCCCTGATAGAGCTTCACGTGGTTGCCGATGGTCGCGCTTTCACCGATCACGACGCCGGTGCCGTGATCGATGAAGAAATGCGTGCCGATGGTGGCGCCGGGGTGAATGTCGATCCCGGTGCGTTCGTGGCCGTATTCCGTGAGCATGCGCGGCAGCAGCGGCACGCCGAGCCGGTAGAGTTCGTGCGCGATGCGCTGGAGCGAGATTGCCAGGACGCAGGGATAGGCGAGGATGATTTCCTCGATGCTCCGCGCGGCCGGGTCGCCCGTGTATGCGGCCTGGACATCGGTCTGCACGACGCGGCGGATCTCGGGCAGGCGGTTGAAAAGCTCGGCGACGATCCGCTTGCGATTCTCGGCCGGCGCGGGATCGTTGGCGAAACGGAGGCTCTTCTCCAGTTCGGTCGCCAGCCGGCGGTCGATCTTGGTGAGCAGCCGGTCCAGCCACGCGGGCACATCGTCCTTCGCCAGGCACGAGCTCTCGAAGTAGCCCGGAAACAGCACGTGCATCAGGTCGCGCGCCAGCTCGCTGACGGTGTCCTGCGACGGGAGGTTGACGCCATCAAGATGATTGATGCCGCCGTCATGGGCGTAGGACTCCAGCAGGGCCTTCTTGATGCCGTCGGACTTCATCGGCGCTGAAGGTTCGCCAAAATCGCCCGACCGTCAAACGTGTTGGGGCTGTTTCCGGTCATACCGGGGCGGACCAAAAACTCCTTTAAGTGCTGCAATCCTTCAATCATCCGTCGTTCCCATGCTGGCCGGCCAGCCGTGGGCTTGGCGAAGGCTGGTGCTCGGGACAGGACTCGAACCTGCACGCCTTACGGCACACGCACCTCAAACGTGTGTGTCTACCAATTCCACCACCCGAGCATTGGGCCGTGAGAACGGGCAGATAAGGTGAATCCCTCGGGCCTTGTAAAGCCCCGAAATGCGCTTGCTTCGCGGTTTCTTCTCGGGGCACACTGGGCTTTTACCGCGGGTCTGACCTGACGCTGCGGAACACCAAGCCACCATACGACACTCACCGGGTAGCCACGCCCGTTTCCGCCCTTCCATGGACGATACCAAGCCCGCCAACGAACCCAACGAGTCCGGGTTGAACAAAATCGACCTCAGCCAGTTGGAGTCCTTCAGTTTCGGCACGCAGTGGACCGAGGTTAAGCCGGTCTCACCCGGTCGCCGCGAACGCGACTTCGAACACGGCGAGCGTCGCGATCGGCGCGACGGCCCGGGCGGGCGCGGTGCACCGCGGGATCGACGTGGTTTTCAAAAGGCAGCCGGGCCGGCCCCGGTCGGCGCGCCGGCCGCGCCGGCGGGCGAGGGTGCTCCGCAGGGCGGCGAACGCCGCCGCTTTGATCGCGGCGGTCCGGGATTCGAGCGTCGGCGGGATTTTCGTGGCGAGCGCGGCGACGCGCGCGAGGGCGGGCCGCGTTTCGAGCGCGGGCCGTACATCAGCCCGTATTTTACCGCGACGTGTTACCCCGAGGACGTCGGCTTTGCCGCCATGGTGAAGGCCGTCCGCGCCTCGTGCCGCACTTACCAGCTTTTCGAAATCACCAAGGCAGTCCTCGAGAAGAACGAACGCTTCGTCGTGGTGGTCCAGCGGACCCGGCCCGCGCGGGCTGGCCGGCCGGAACGCGCGCCGGAGGGAGCCGAGGCAGCGAACGAGAGCGCGCCCGCGGCGCCGGCGCCAGCCGCCGAAAAGCCCGCGCCGCTCTACATGTCGTTGCCGGACCACCTCCCGTTCGACACGGAGGACGCCGCCATCCAGCACGTGCTGTCCAACAACCTCGGCGCCTTCTTCGACATGCAGGAGATCGAGGTCGAGGCGCCCAAGGGCAATTTCCCGATCATCAACAAATGCGGGATCACGGGCGAACTCCTCGGGCCGCCGAATCACCACCGCTACCAGCAGATCCTCCAACAGCACCACGCAACCCGGCTCAGCCGGATGTCGTTCGATCGCTTCCGGGAGAACATCGTCTCGGTGCGCGAACCCGAGGTGATCGCGCAGTGGCAGGAGAAGATGAAGAAGGCGACCCGCTACACCTGGAAGCCGCCCGTGGCGAAGTCCTCGACCACGCCCCCGGTGCCTGCGAGCGAGACGGCGCCCGCCGTCGAGCCCAAGCCGGCCACTGACACGGCGCCCGCGGCCGAGGCGACTCCGCCGGCCGCCGCCCCCGAATCCATTTCGTTCGACACCCTCGAGGACGCCCGCGTTTACCTGCTCGCCAATGCCCGCGACCGTGTCGTGCGGGCGGTCGAGAGCGTGCGTTTCCATGGCAAGCTCATCGAGAAGCTCCCGCCGGGCGAAATCCGTCGCGCAATCGAGGGCCACGTCGAGCGCCAGCGTCGCTTCCCCCTCGATACCGCCAACGCCCTGCGCGGCCGCTTGCGCCGCGAAGGCTTCACGATCTTCAAGAAAGGCTCGCGTGGCGTCTCGTACGTCTGCGCGGTCAAGCGCCGCTTCCGCGTGCCGGGCCAGGCCTTTTCGGAAACGATCTCGAAGCTCATCGATTTCATTGAGAAGAACCCGATGGTGCACGTGAAGGATCTGCCGAAGAACTTCCTCGGCATCGATCTCGCGGCGGCTCTCGCCGCCACGCCGTTGCCCGAAGGCACGCCGCAGTCGCAGGCGCCTTTCCTGGCCCTCGGGCCGGAGCAGTCGGAGCGCCTGCGCAAGATGTCCAACGACCTGCGCTGGCTCGTGATGGAAGGCTACGTGACGGAGTTTTCCGATGGGAAACTCTTCGCGCCTCCGCCCATGGCCCCGCAGGCCGCGAAGAAGGCCGAGTCGGGCGAGGAGGAACACGACCCGGTCGATTTCCCCGAGGCGCCCGCCCCGGCCGCGCCCGAAGCAACCGCGACACCGCCCGCGGAATCCGCGCCGGCGGCGGCACCGGAGGCAGGTTCAACCGAGGCGTCCGCCCCGACGGAAAGCGCCGGTGAAGCCCCGCCACCGGCGGAAACGCCCGCCGAGCCCGCCACCGCGCCGGCGGCGAGCGAGCCACCGAAGCCGGAGAATCCCGCCTGAATTCAAGCCCGCTCGCCCGAGCGGGCTTTTTGTTTCCGACCAAGTTTGTAGGGCGGGATCGCTGATCCCGCCGTTGCTTGAGCGCGGATGCAACACCCAGGCGGGATC
>DASZRV010000003.1:0-48762 GCA_035549095.1 Lacunisphaera sp.
CGTGCGCTGGTTCCACAGCGGCGGCATCTTCGCCGCGCTGTCGACGTCGACCGCCGAGGTGATCATCGAGGCGATGCAGGCGGCGAAGGCGGCCGGCGCCGTGACGTCGTTCGACCTCAACTACCGGGCCAAGCTCTGGAACATCGTCGGCGGGCACGATCGCGCGGTCGCGGTGCTCGACCGCATCGTGAAGAACGTCGATGTGCTCGTCGGCAACGAGGAGGACCTGCAGCTCGGCCTCGGCATTCCCGGGCCGGAGGTCGCGGCCAAGTCGAAATTGGACCCGAGCGCGTTCTTCAGCATGATGGGCAACGTCACGAAGAAGCACCCGCACATCAAGGTCGTCGCCACGACGCTGCGCGAGGTGCACTCGACCAACCGCCATGCCTGGGGCGCGGTAGCGTGGATCGACGGCAAGACGTTCGTGTCGCCGACGGCCGAGCTCGACGTGGTCGACCGCGTCGGCGGCGGCGACGGCTACGCAGCGGGGTTCTTCTACGGCCTGCTCAGCGGCGAGTCGGAGCAGGAGGCCGTCAATCTCGGCTGGGCGCACGGCGCGTTGCTGACAACCTTTCCGGGCGACACGACGATGGCGTCGGTCGAGCAGGTCCGCGCGTTCGCCAAGGGCGGCTCGGCGCGGATCCAGCGGTGAGGCGGGATTCTCTCACGTAGGGCTGCACCTCGGTGCACGCCGGCTCCGGAGGCTGGACCAAGGTCCAGCCCTACGGTTCGCATTCGGTCGCGTAGGGCTGCACCTCGGTGCAAGCCGGCTCCGGAGGCTGGACCAAGGTCCAGCCCTACGGTTCGCATTCGGTCGCGTAGGGCTGCACCTTGGTGCACGCCGGGAAACGGGGGCAGCGCCGCCCTCAGCTTCCGCGACGGCGATAGGTCGAGCCGTACAGTACGACGGTGTCGTTGTCCTTCACCTCGAGGACGCCGTCCGGGAGCACGAGCACCGTGCGGCCGTTCAGGATGGCGCCACGCGCGGTCTTGGTGCGTTCCTCGCGCAGCGAGCGCTGCGGACCGTATTTGGCCAGGCGCAGCTCGCCACTGGGCATGATGACAAGATGCCGCTGGCCCTCGACGGCGCCGGTCTCGAACTCGCCGGACAGGCGCTGGAGCAGGGCGCGCGATTCGCTTTCGGAGACAAGCTCGTGTTTCGGCACGACCGACGGCGGCGGGCGCAGCAGCATCCAAGCGGTGAAGCCATTGAAGCCGATGATGAGGGTCGCAAGCACCGCGATCTTGAACCAGCGCGGCGTGCCGCCCGGCATCGCCGCCGCCGAGGGTGTCGACGGGGTCGGCACGTAACGCTCGATCACCTTCGGCGTGACCTTGGCGGCTTCGAGCGTGCCGGTGATGGTCGCCATGATGAACGCCACCGAATGGTCCTCGCCGCGCAGGATGGTTTCCCAGCCTACGAAGCACAGGCGGCGATACCGCGTGCGGATGACAAAAATCTCCCGCTCGGTCTTGACCCGGATCTCCGGGGTCGAGGGCTCGTAGATGGTCAGGCGGGAGGCCACGACCGCGAGGGCCTGGAGCAGGTCGCGAAGCTGGTTGGCGGCGACCCCCTGCAGCTGCTCGTCGGGAAAGGCGAGGCCGGCGGCGGTGGCGTCCGGCGAGAGATGATGCAGGGTGACGCTGTAGGTCGACGCCGCCATCAGGGCTCGAGGATGTAGATCGGGCAGTTGCCGTCGCCGAGGCGGAAGCTGCCGGTGTTGAGGTTGCCGTCGTCGATCGCCTGGTCCATCTGCTGGTAGAGGTCGAGGTCGATGATCAGCGGGGCGTCCGCCGTGTCCGTGATCGCGATCGCGGCGCGCCAGGTGCCGCCCGGGCTGGTGCCGCCGGGGTGAACCTGCAGGTTTTCCCAATCGAAGTGTCCGCCGATGGGCGTCGCGGTGGTCCAGCGGTCGACCTTGAGGTCCTGGCTGGTGACGCCGGTCGGCACGACCCCCGGGGCGGCCTCCGCCGGCCAGCTGCCATTTTCGTGGGCGTACGCGAGAAAGACGGAGGAAAAGACGCGGAAATCGTTCACGATGGCGCCGGCGCGCGCGCGCTTTTGCACGCGCTGGTAGGACGGCACCGCGAGGGCCATCAGCATGCTGATGATGGTCACCACGACCATCAGCTCGACGAGACCCACGCCAGCGGCCGAACGGGGGAGGGCCTGGCGGCGCCGTCGCGGGGAGTCGGGCAACACTCTCATGGCGCCATTCCTGCCCAGCCGCGGGCGGGTAGGCAAGCATGGAGGGAGCCGGTCACCAGTGGAGCTGCCTTCGCGCAGGGCGGCACCTCGGTGCAGCCGGATCGGCGGGATGGATTTCGAGGCTGGACCAAGGTCCAGCCCTACGCGGCAAAGCTTCGGCGCGGCCAGCGGTGGAAGTACAGAAGTGGGGACGGGGCCATCAGCCCCGCGAGGCACTTGCGCTTAGGCCAACCCGCGGGACTGATGGTCGCGCCTCCACGTTGATGACTATCACGACCACGTAGGGCTGCACCTTGGTGCACGCCGGGCCGCGCGGCTGGACCAAGGTCCAGCCCTACGGGTGCAGCTGGGCGCCCTGCTTTATCCTGTTGGCGGGATCGGCGATCCCGCCCTACAGTGTCCGGCCATGAACAAGTCCGCCCGCCTGATCCTTGCGCTGCCGCGCGCCACCTGGCGCGAAACCACCGTCCTGCTGGTCGCGGCCGGCTTGGTGCCGTTTCTCGTTCACCTGGTTCCGTGGGCCGGCCCGCGTCCGCTCGGCGTCTACCTGCTGCCGGTTTTCTGGATGACTTTCCTCGCCGTGTATTTCCATGGCGCGCTGCTCGGCCTCGTCATCGGACTTGTCACGCCGCTGCTGAACCTGGCGCTGACCGGCCTGCCGATGCTGAACGCGGCCGGCTCCATGGCGCTCGAGGTGGTGGGCTTCGTGCTCGTGGCGGCGTTGCTCGCGGGCCGCTGGCCGCGATTCTGGCTGGCGGCGCCGCTCGCCTGGATCGCCGGCAAGGCGGTGGCGATCGCGGTCATGTTGCTGACGGCCGGCGGCGGCGAACCGCCAGCGATGCATTTGCTGCACTCGGCCCGGAACGGCTGGTCCGGGCTGGCGGTGTTGATGGCGATCAACGTGCTGCTGGTGGTCTTGTTCCCCAAAGGCGACGAGTGGGAGCGGGAGTAGCCGCGAACGAGCGCGTTTTCCCTGGGCACGTAGGGCTGCACCTCGGTGCATGCCGGGCCGGGCGGCTGGACCAAGGTCCAGCCCTACACGTTCGGTGAGGAGATACGATCCCGCGCCCCGCTCGCCCGCATCATCAAGCCGAGCGCGCCGAGGCTGAGCAGCGCGCAGGTGACGTACACGGCGCGAAAGCCGAAACCGGCGGCGATGGCGCCGAATAGCAGGTAGCCGGCCGTGTTGCCGACGCGCATGGCATTGACGTAGACATTCGTGGCGGCGCCGGGCTGGCGCGGAATCTTGTCCTGGAAAAAGGTGATCGCCACGCCGGCGGTCACGGAAACGAACGCGGCGCTCAGGAACTGCAGCGGGTAGATCTGCCAGGGCACGCGCACGAGCGTGAGGGCCGCGTAATAGACCACCGACACCAGCACCGCGGTGCGGATGAGGCGCGGCTGGTCGACCCGGGTCGCCAGCATGCCGGCGTAGAACATGCACGGCAGCTCGAAGCACGGCGCAAGGCTGAAGATGATCCCGACCTGCGTCTCCGTGCCGCCGAGGACGCGGAGCACCAGCAGCGACATGTTCATCATCGACATCGTGCCGGCGATGAACACGAGGACAAAGGCGACGAACCACGGAAACAGTCCGGGCAGCCGCAGCAGCTGGTCGATCGCGACGGGCGGCTGCGCGGGCGACTGGGCGTTGCGCGGCGCGGCGGGCACGAACGCGGCCACCAGGACCAGCAGGAGCAGTTGCAGCGCCGCGGCCGTCACGAACAACCCGCGGTAAGAAAAGACGTGGATCACCGCCGCCGCCAGGGCCGGCCCGACGGTCCACGACAACGCGAAGAACATCCGGAAGAGATTCATATAGAGCGGCACTTCCGCGGCCGGCACCTGCGACCGCCCGAGCGCCTCGCGCGCGTGCGCGAAGAGCTGGGCGAACGTGATCGAGGCCACGCCGAGTGCGAGCGACCCGATCAGGATCAACGCCCACACGTCGCGCACGAAGGCGTAGCCGGCGTAGCCCAGGACGCCACCGGCCGAGCCGAGCAGCAGCATGAACCGGCGCGAATGGTGGGTATCGGAACGGTGCGACAGCCAGGTCGCGATCAGGATGCTGCTCACGGCCGTGACGGTCATGAACACGCCGAAGGCCGCCGGGTTCATGCCGACCTCGATCGTGCCGAACATCGACATGAACGGCGACACGAACGACGAGCCGAGGCCGTGCACGATGTTGGCCGCGAGCACCGCGACGAATTCGCGCTGCCGGAAGATGGTGCGGAGCGGACCGAGGACGCGCTGCATGCCGGAAGGCGGTTTCTCGCCGGTCGCGTCGCCGCACGCGAGCGGAATGTAGGGCGGGGTTTCCGAACCCCGCCAGCCTGAGGCGGTCGCGGCGGGCTGGCTCGGTGGGGCGACTTGACCCCAAGGCGCTGGCGGGCGGTTTGGCAAAAAACGCGCTGGGGTCAGCGCGTTCCCCCCGAAGAATTGTAGGGCGGGATCGCTGATCCCGCCTCCATCGTCACCCCGCCGCCACGATCACGGCCGGGCGCGCGCGAGCTGAAATGAAGATGGTGCGAAGGGGTTCACGGATGTATGATGGCCCTGCCAACCAGGAGGACTGCACCATGACGCTCACGCTTGATTCGGCGACGGAGGCGACCGTGGCGTTCCTGGACAAGCTGTTTGCCCGGGCGCCGCTGCAGAACACATCGATCCGGCTTTGGGATGGCACGACCTGGCCCGACGACCGGCCGCGACCAGCCACTGTGGTCCTGAAACATCCCGGCGCGCTGCGCGCCATGCTTCACGACGGCACGGCCAAGGGACTCGGCGAGGCCTACGTCTGCGGCGACTTCGAGGTCGAGGGCGATCTCGAGCAGGCGGTCGAGCTGGCACTCGCGCTCGAACACCGGCCCGTCGGATGGCTCCAGGCACTGGGTGATTTCTACCGCCTGCACCGGCTGCCGGCGTTGCCGCGCGAGGTGCTGGAAACCGCCGGTGGCTGGACCGGCGTGCAGCATTCCCCCGAGCGCGACCGCGAGGTCGTGTCGTTTCACTACGACGTCTCGAACGATTTCTACCGGCTCTGGCTCGACCCCGAGCTGGTGTATTCGTGCGGTTATTTCGAGCAGCCGACGATCTCGCTCGAGGCGGCCCAGGCGGCCAAGTTTCACCACCTCGGTCGCAAGCTCCGCCTGGTGCGGGGGCAGCGGGTGCTCGACATCGGCTGCGGCTGGGGCGGCTTCGCGCGCTACGCGGCGCAGGTCGCCGGCGTGGACGTGCTCGGCGTGACACTCAGCGGGCAACAGGCCGGGCTGGCGATGCAGCGTGTGCGCGACGCCGGCTTGGAGGATCGCGTGCGGATCGATCTGTGCGACTATCGGCGCATCGAGGCGACGCAACCGTTCGACGCTGCGGTCAGCGTCGGCATGGCCGAGCACGTCGGGCGCGAGAACCTCGGCGGATATTTCGCAAAGGTGCGGTCGCTGCTGAAGCCGGGCGGCGTCTTCCTCAACCATGCCATCGGCGCGGCGCGGCCGGCCGGGCGTTTCCGTGGGCCGTCGTTTGTCGACGCCTACGTGTTCCCCGACTCGGACATCCCGCCGCTGCCGCTGGTGCTGGACGCGGCCGAGTCGGCCGGCTTCGAGATCCGTGACGTCGAGAACCTGCGCGAGCACTACAAGCTGACACTGCGCCACTGGGTCCGCCGGCTCGAGGCCGTGCGCGAGCGCGCGGTCGCGATGGTCGGCGAGGCGACCTACCGCACCTGGCGGCTCTACCTCGCGGCCTCGGCGCACGGCTTCGACCATGGCGACCTCGCCGTGTACCAGACGCTGCTCGCCCGGCCCGACGCCGACGGGCGCGTTGACGTGCCGCTCACGCGCCGCGACTGGTACGCGGGATGAAACGGTAGGGCCCGTCTTCGACCGGCCTAATCGTTCACTCGAGGTCCGGCCGCAGACCGGACCAACGCCGACAACGGGCCCCTCTAGCAAGAGGGGTGCCCAATAGGGCGGGGTGTGTCGTGTTTCGCGGGGTGAGGGCACCCCGCCTCCACGCGCGAGATCAGCGCACCACGCGGGCGCTGCCGCCCTGCATGAGCTTCTCGACTTCCTTCTGCGTGGCCATCGAGGTGTCGCCGGGCGTGGTCGAGGCGAGCGCGCCGTGCGCCGCGCCATAATCGACCGCGGCCTGCGGATCGTTCTTCGCCATGAAGCCGAACTGGAGGCCCGACGCGAACGAGTCGCCGCCGCCGACGCGGTCGAGGATCTCGAGGCCGGGATACTTGCGGCTCTCGAAGAATTTGCCGTCGTGCCAGAGAATCGCGCCCCAGTCGTTCTTCGTCGCGGTGATGACGCGGCGGAGCGTGGTGGCGGCGACCTTGAAGTTTTTGAATTCCTTCACGGCGGTCTCGATCATCGCCTTGAAGGCGTCGGTCTCGACGTGCGTGATGTTCGCATCCATGCCCTTGACCTCGAACCCGAGGCACGCGGTGAAGTCCTCCTCGTTGCCGATCATGACATCGACGTGCTTCGCGATCTCGCGGTTGACCTCGCGGGCCTTCTTCTGGCCGCCGATGGATTTCCAGAGCGAGGGGCGGTAGTTGAGGTCGTAGCTGACGATGGTGCCGTGCTTTTTCGCGGCCTGGACCGCCTCGATGGCGAGCGCGGCGGTCGTGTCGGACAGGGCGGCGAAGATGCCGCCGGTGTGGAACCAGCGCACGCCCTGCTTCCCGAAGATGTCGTCCCAGTCGAAGTCACCGGGCTTGAGCTGCGAGACGGCGGTGTGGCCGCGGTCGGACACGCTGACGGCGCCGCGGACACCGAAGCCGCGCTCGACGAAGTTCAGGCCGTTGCGGATGGTGCGGCCGATGCCGTCGTCCGCGCGCCAGTGGATGAAATCGGTGGCGACGCCGCCCTGCATGATGAAGTCCTCGACGAGGTGGCCGACCTCGTTGTCGACGAAGGCGGTGCAGACGGCGGTGCGCAGGCCGAAGCATTTGCGCAGGCCGCGCGAGGTGTTGTACTCGCCGCCGCCCTCCCAGACGGTGAAGTGGCGGGCGTTGCGGATGCGGCCCTCGCCGGGATCGAGGCGGAGCATCACTTCGCCAAGCGAGAGCTGGTCGAAGCGGCAGGAATTGGCGGGTTTGATTTTCAGGGGCATGGCGAGAGAACGAGCAAGATTAAGAGAACGAGAAAGATTACTTCGCGGCATTCGCGGCCGCGACGAACTCCTTCGCGCGCTTGGTGATCGCGGGCCAGTCCTTCGCCTTGAGCGCGGCGGCGGACACGAGCGCGCTGCCGGCGGCGGTGGCGAAGGCGCCGTTCTTGAGGAACTCGCCGACCGTCTCGGGCGTGACGCCACCGGTCGGCATGATCTCGATCTTCGGGAACGGGGCCTTGATGGACTTGATGTAGGCGGGGCCGAAGAACTCGGCGGGGAAGATCTTCACCACATCGACGCCGAGCTCCCACGACGTGTAGATCTCGGTCGGCGTGAGCGCGCCGCCGAGGACGGGCACCCCGGCTTCCTTGCAGGCGGCGATGACCGCGGGGCGCACGGCGGGCGTGACGATGAACTTCGCGCCGGCGGCGATGCCCTTCTTCGCCGTCTCGGCGTCGAGCACGGTGCCGAGCCCGAGGAGGATCTGCGGCAGCTCCTTGGCGACCTGGGCGCACATCTCGATGGCGCCGGGTGTGGTCATCGTCAGCTCGAGGCAATTGAGGCCGCCGGCCGAAAGCGCGCGGGCGCAATCAAGGAGGCTGGCCGGGCTGTCGGCGCGGATCAGCGCGATGACTTTTTCGGCGCGGAGCCGGGAGAGGATTTCAGTTTTGTTCATGACAAGATTGGTGGCCGAAGGCGGGATCAGTGGAGGGCTGGTCTCCAGACCAGCCGCGGTCGGCCGGAAGGCCGACCCTCCAGAAAGGCAAATGATCGAGTGGAGGGCTGGTCTCCAGACCAGCCGGGTTTTGGGGAACGCGGTCGGCCGGGAGGCCGGCCCTCCAGGCGGCTCCGCGCAGGCGATGAGAAATTGAGGGCTGAGTTCATGCTCACTGCTCGCTACTCGGTGCTCGCTACTAACAGGCGCCTCACTCCCCGCCGGCCCACTTGGGTTTTTGGCGGAGGTGATAGAGGCGCTCGCCGGCCTTGGGCTCGAGGAAGACGCCCTCGGGCTCGCGGTTGGCGTAGTCCTCCTTGCGGATGCTGCGCCAGTCGCGGTAGCCGAGGTTGATCTCCTTGCATTGCGCCTCGCTGAGCCCGGTGGCGAGCGTCACGTGCACGCGCGGCGTTTCGATGCCGGTTTTCTCGTCGTAGGTGCCGATGCCGTGGACATGCGTCGAGTGGGCGAGGGTGCCCCAGGGCTCGTCCTTGAACTTGTCCCACTGCTTCAGGAAGTAATCGCGGCAGTGGTAGCCGATCTTGCGGATGTGGGTGCCGTGGGTGAGCGAAATCTCGTGGAGGTGCGGCGCGTAGATGATGAGCTCGCCCCCGTCCGCCACGACCGGCTCGAGCTTGTACATGCATTTGCCCGCGACCCAGAGCTCGTCATACATTGGCGGCGCGCAGGACAGCACGGTGTGAAACGGGCGGTCCTTGTAGGTGATGTGGAGTTCCTTCGAGAGCTCGCTGGCGTCATCCCACGCCTGCTCCGGCGTGCCGGCGAAGAGGCCCGCCAGCTCGCCCTTGCCGTGGACGACCATGCAGAAGCAGAACTTCGGCACGGTCACCATCGCGCCGGCGCGATCGACGACCTTGCGGACGGGCGTCCACTTGTTGCCGATGATCATCGGGTTCGTGACGACGGCGCCGAGCCAGTGGAAGAAGTTCAGGATGCCCGGGCCGCCGACGCCGGGGAACAGGTACTTGTTGCCGCCGGAGAAGCCGACGACCTCGTGGGGGAAGACCGGCCCGCAGATGATGATCCGGTCGTAGTCGTAGAGTCGCTTGTTGATGTGGACGGGCACGTCCATCGCGAACAGGCCGCCGGACAGCGCCTTGATCTCGTCAGCGCCGATCACGCCGAGGTCGCGCAACGCCGCGGGGTTGTCCCACTCGTGGTTGATGAATTCGACGCTGCGGTAGGTCGAGGCGCGCTCGGCGGCGGTGATCTCGACGCGCTCGTTGATGGCGGCGTCGGGCATCGGCGGGTGCGTGCCGAGGGCGATCATGACGTCGAATTTCCTGGCGACGCCGCCCAGCTGCGCGAAGAGGGTCTTGAACAGCAGGCCGACCGGCGCGGTGCGGGTGCCGTCGGGAATGATCAGGACGATGCGCTGGCCGCGGTAAGCTTCGGCGGGACACGCGGCGGCGACGAGCGCCGTCACCTGGCCGGCATCAAGTGACGAGCCGGCCGGCGCGACGGTACGATGGGGAGCGAAGGCCATGCGCGGGCTCCCGTTCAGGCGTGCGCCTCGGAGTGGCCGAGCAGGCGGGACAACTCGGCCGCGGCGGCCTTGACGGCCACGGCCATCTCCGGGATGCGCTCGCGCGTGAAGCGCACGGTGGCGGCGGTGATGCCGATGGCGGCGGCGACCGTGCCATCGGAGTTGTAGACCGGCGCGGCCAGGCAGCGTACGCCGAGGTGGAATTCCTCGTCGTCGAGGCTGAAGCCGCGCTTGCGTGTCGCCTCGATGTCGCGCCGCAGGTCGGCCAGCGTCGCGATCGTGTGCGAGGTGCGGCGGGGCAGGGGGGCGGTCCCGACGATTTCATCGAGGCGCGGATAATGCAGGAACGCGAGGAGCGTCTTGCCGGTGGACGAGCAATAAAGTTCAGCGAGGAAGCCCGGGCGCGACGCGGCGCGCAACGGGTGCGGGCTGTCCTGCACGGCGACGATCAGCGAGCGGTTGTCGCACGGGATGGCGAGGTGCGAGGTTTCGGCAACCTTGGCCGTGAGCCGCTCGAGGACGGGCAGCGCGGTGGTGCGAATCTCGGTGCCGGCGAGCGAGGCGTTGCCGAGCTGAATGAGCACCGGGCCGAGCTCATAATGCGTGCCGTTTTTCCGCACCAAGCCCTCGAGATGTAGCGTCGTCATGATTCGGAGCGTGGTCGTGACCGGGATGTTCAGCTTGCGGCCGATGTCGGCGACCTTGAAGCCGTCGCTGCTCCGGCCGAGCAGCTTGAGGATGCGGCAGGCGTTCCGCAGGTTCGGGATGACGTAGCGTTCCTGGCTGGCGGCAGGAGCAGGGACGGCGGGAGGAGGGGTTGAGGGCACGGGCGGGATGGAAGGAGGGGCGGGGAAGAGACGCGAGTGGCGGGCCGAGCCGATGATCAGCCCACGCGGCGAGCGGGGAGGTTCGTTAATTCACATATGGAATGCAAGTTCATTAGTGAATTGATCTGCCCGATGGGTTCAGGCACCGAGCAACATGCCTTCAGATTTCGCCGGGCTGGTAGCAGCAGCAGCGTGATCCGAGGTGCATCGGCCGGAAGCAAACAACGCTGGAAGGCCATCGGCAAGCGCAGGTTCACTAATGAACCTGACGTTAACGTCAGTCTCAATCGGTTGAGGTGAACCGCGACGGCTGGCTCAACAGCGCGACCGAATCGGCGCTCCGATTCGAGAACCCCACCCCCCACGCATGACGCTCGGAAGAAGGCCAGAGGCCTTTTTGTCGGCGTTCAACCCTGAACCGAACATCCACCCATGAAAAATGCTCCCTCCCCGGGCCGGCTCACCACCAGCCGGTTTTCCGGACTGATGATGCTCACTGCACTGGTGATCAGCCTCGTCCTGCCGGCGGCGTTGCCCGCCCAGACTGTCGCCACCGGATCGATCCAAGGCCGCGTGTTGAACGTCGGCAACGGCCGCTACCTCGGCAATGCGCGCGTGGTCATCGAGGGCACCAATCGCGAAGCATTCACCGACGACTATGGCTCCTACCGCATCGACGGCGTGCCGGCGGGCTCGGTCAACGTGCGCGCGAGCTACACCGGCCTCGACCCGCAGGTCGCGACCGTGCAGGTGACGGCGGGATCGGCCGCCCGGCAGAATTTCGAGCTCACCAGCGCCGAGCGCTACGGTGCGGACAAGACCCTGAAGCTCGACACGTTTGTGGTGCAAAGCCAGCGCGACTACGAAGGCGATGCCCTTTCCACCAACGAGCAGCGCTACTCGCCCAATCTCAAGGTCGTCGTCTCGTCGGACTCCTTCGGCAGCGTGAACGAAGGCAACCCGGGCGAGTTCCTGAAATACCTGCCGGGCATCACGGTCGATTACGTGGCGGCCGACGTGCGCACCGTCTCCGTGCGCGGGTTCGCCGCGCAGTTCACCAATGTATATTGGGACGGCATGCGCATGACGAGCGCCGCCTCCGGCTCATCCAACCGCATCTTCGAATTCGAGCAGGTCTCGATCAACAACACCTCCCGCACCGAGGTCACGAAGGTGCCGACGCCCGACCTGCCGTCCGACTCGCTCGGCGGCACGATCAACTTCGTCTCGAAAAATGCCTTCGAGCGCCAAGGCGCCCAGTTCAACTACCGCGTCTATCTCAACGGCAACAGCGAGGACCTGAACCTGACGAAGACGCCGGGACCGGGCAACAAGTCGACCTGGAAGGTCCTGCCGAATTTCGATTTCGATTACACGCTGCCGATCAACGACCGCTTCGGCCTCGTCATCACCGGCCTGTCCTCGAACCAGTTCGTCGAGCAGCACCGGTGGCAGACAACCTGGAATTTCGCCCAGGCGGGCGCGACCCCGACCCACCCGTACCTCCAGCAGTGGCAGCTGCAGGATGGCCCGAAAACGACCAACCGCGATTCGGTCGCGGTCAAGGCCGACTGGAAGATGACCGACACGCAGGTGCTCTCGCTCGCGGTGCAGGACAACTACTACCACTCCTACTTCGGCAACCGGAACCTCAACTTCAACATCGGCACCACGGCTTCCGCCTCGGGCGGCGGCTCGGCCCTGGAGTTCGGCCCGGACTACGTCAACAGCGCCAGCGGCCGCGCCTCGGTCACACAGGGCAGCTCCTACCGCGACAAATACGGCAACACGGCCGCGGCGAAGCTGAACTACTCCTACAAGAGCGGCGCCTGGACCGCCGATGCGGGCGTGTCCTACGCGAGGTCGCGCAGCTGGTACCGCGCGCTCGGCCGCGGGCACTTCTCGGGCGTCAATACCACCTTGCAAAACGTGCGCCAGGTCCGCGTCAGCGGCATCTCGTTCCCGAACCTCGGCTGGGCGGCCTTCGATTCGTCCGGCAAGATGCTCGATCCTTACAACCTGGACAACTACCGCCTGGGTTCGGTGCGCGACGACCCGCTCGACGGCATCGCCACGGTCCACGAGTTCAAGGCTGATGTGGAGCGGCAGTTCGACCTCTCCTTCCCGCTGAAGGTGAAGATCGGCGCCGACCAGCGGCAGGAGACCCGGGACAACCGTCGCGAGCAGAATGACTACACCTATCGTGGCGCCGACGGCGCCGCGAACACGGCCGACGACAATGCCGGGGCCTACCTCGATGCGACCTATCTCAACCAGGATCCTTACTGGGGCTGGACTCCCATCCAGTGGGCCAACCCGGAAACCCTCGCTGCCGTGTTCGCGAGCAATCCCGGGTATTTCCAGGTCGGCACCGGTTCGAACCAGGCGGGCGTGCAGGCGGAGAGCTACCGCCTCGACAACTCGGAGCGCATCACGGAGACGGTTTCGGCCGGTTACCTCCAGTTCGAAGGCCGGCTCTTGAACAACCGCCTGCGGTTCGTCACGGGCGTCCGCTATGAGAAGACCAAGGACGACGGCGTCGGCCGGCTGTTCAACCCCGATGCCGTCTGGCAACGCGATGCCAGCGGCAACTACGTGGACGGCGACCCGGCGACCGCCGGCGTCCAGCGCGTCCGCCGGTCCGATGCCGGCACCGTCGGCTCGCTCGAGGAGCTGAAGCTGACGAAGATCGAGCGCGGCTTCCACGCCAACCGCACCTATGACGGCTACTACCCGAGCCTGCACCTGACCTACAACATCACGGACGACCTGCTGGCGCGCTTCTCGTATGCGAAGACGATTGGTCGGCCGGATTACGCGCAGATCATTCCGCGCACCGACATCAACGAGGACGACACCGACCCGGTCAACAACCCCGGCACCATCACGGTTCGCAACTCCGCCCTCAAGCCGTGGCAGGCGGACAACTACGACGTGTCGCTCGAATACTACTTCAAGCGGGGCGGCCTGATTTCGATCGGCGGCTTCCGGAAGGACCTCACGGACTTCTGGAGCACGCGGGGTGGCGCCCTGACGCCGGAGCTGGCCGCCGAGCTCGGGCTCGACGACCGCTACGTCGGCTGGGGCGTGAGCACCACGGTCAACAGCGGCGACGCCGAGATCAAGGGCACGGAGATCAACATTGTGCAGCCGTTGACGTTCCTGCCGGGCTGGGGCCGCTACTTCACGGTGAAACTCAATGGCACGCAGCTGGACTTGTCCGGGGCGAACTCGCCCGACTTCCGCGGCTTCATCGAGAAGACCGGCAACTTCAACATCGCATTCAACAAGAAGCCGGTCTCGTTCAACCTGACGTTCAACTACCGCGGCCGCCAGCGGAACGCCCCGCAGACCGGCGCGCAGTACGGTTCGACGACCGGGTTCATGGAGTACTATGCGCCGCGCACCTTCGTCGACTTCAGCGGCGAGTATGCTCTGACGAAGAACCTGAGCATCTTCGCCGGCGTCCGGAACCTGTTCAACAAGCCCCAGGTGCTCCAGCGCTACAGCGACGACTCGGCCTTCTACGCCCACAACTACCGGCAGGAGGAGTTCGGCGTAAGCTGCAGCCTCGGCATCAAGGGCACGTTCTGACCCCGTTCGATCGCCCTTCGGTCACCTGCCGCGCAACCCGGGCTCGAGCGCCTGGGTTGCGTCGCGGCGGGGGTCGGGCGGCAGGATTTTTATTGCCAGAATCTCCCCGAAATTTCATATGTGGAACCGCTTTTCATTAGTGAATGTGCGCGCCCCCAACCGCCGATTCAAATCGTTGCCCGATGAAACTCCCTCCGACCGTCCGGTGGTTTTTGCATCACCAGGCGTGCCGGCAGGAATCACATTCGCGAGCCTAGACCCGCAAGGGCAGCCCGTTTTCTGCGCCCCGTTATCATGGACATTCTACCCAGCATAGACCAGCGCGGCTACGCGCATATGTCGACGAACGAACTTCGCCAGGCTTTCCTGGTGGAAGGCCTTTTTCAGCCCGGCGGCATCGTGCTCAAATACTGGGAGACCGATCGCACCGTCATCGGCGGCGTGATGCCGGGCATGGACCAGCTGGTCCTGGGCTGCCCGCGCGAGCTGGCCTCGAAGTATTTCAACGAGCGGCGCGAGTTGGGCGCCATCAACCTCGGCGGCGCCGGCACGATCGCGGTCGACGGGAAGGTCTACTCTCTCCAGACGCACGACTGCCTCTACATCGGCCGCGGCGCCCAATCCGTCAGCTTCACCTCGGCCGACCCGGCCCGGCCGGCGCAATTCTACCTGCTCAGCTACCCGGCGCATGTCGCGCATCCGACCGCGCTGGCGAGCTTCGCCTCGACCCCGGGCGTCGAGCTGGGCGCGGCCGCCACGGCCAACGCCCGCACGATCTACAAATTCATCCACACCGAAGGCATCAAGAGCTGCCAGCTGGTGATGGGGATGACGGTGCTCAAACCCGGCAGCGTGTGGAACACGATGCCGCCGCACACCCACCTGCGGCGCACCGAGGTGTACCTTTATTTCGACCTGCCGGCCGAGGCGGCGGTGTTTCATTTCGCGGGCCGGCCCGACGAGACGCGCAGCCTGTTGCTGCACGACCGCCAGGCCGTGCTGTCGCCGCCTTGGTCCATCCACTGCGGCGTCGGCACGAGCAACTACACCTTCATTTGGGGCATGGGCGGGGAAAACCAGGAGTTTGCCGACATGGACGCCGCGCCGATCAAGGCGCTCCGCTGAGCCGCCGGCCCGCCGTTTTCGCATGAGCACGATCCTCGACCTTTTCAAACTCAACGGGAAGACGGCCATCGTCACCGGCGCCGCGCGCGGCCTCGGCCAGGGCATGGCGCTCGCGCTGGCGGAAGCCGGCGCCGACATCGTCGCCGTGGACATCCTGCCGGCCGATGAAACCGCCGCCAAGGTCGGCGCGCTCGGCCGCAAGTGCGTCAAGATCGCCGCCAACCTCGGCGACCGCGCGACGATCCCCGCGCTCGTCGCCACCGCGCGGAAAACCTTCGCTTCGCTCGACATCCTCGTGAACTGCGCCGGCATCATCCGCCGCGAGGACTTCGTGAAATTCTCGGAGAAGGACTGGGACGATGTCATGGGCATCAACATCGACGCCGTGTTCTTCCTGAGCCAGGCCTTCTGCCAGGATGTGCTCGCCCGCGGCGGCAAGGGCAAGATCATCAACATCGCCTCGATGCTCTCGTTCCAAGGCGGCATCCGCGTGCCCTCCTACACGGCCTCGAAGAGCGCGGTGCAGGGCCTCACGCGCCTGATCGCCAACGAACTTGCGGGCAAGGGCGTCAACTGCAACGCGATCGCGCCGGGCTACATGGCCACCGACAACACCGCGCCGCTGCGCGCCGACGAGAAACGCTCCCAGGCCATCCTCGAACGCATTCCCGCCGGGCGGTGGGGTACGCCCGACGATTTGAAGGGCACGGTCGTCTTCCTCGCCTCCGCGGCCTCCGACTACATCAACGGCTACACGGTTGCGGTCGACGGCGGCTGGCTCGCACGATAGGCGGCCAGGCCGGCCAACGTTTTCCATTCTCGGTTTATCGCCCCGGACCCTTCGCTTTGCCCAGAATGACACGTTTCAGGAGCAGATATTCGATAACTGTCATCCTGAGCAGAGCGAAGGATCCCGCTGGATCCATCAAACGTCCCGCTGCGCTGACGCTTCGTCAGGCTGGAATCCGCTAGATTCATTCTCCCATGAAGCTATCCCTTGCCGTCTTCCTCGGGCTGATCGCATCGGCCTCTGTCGCTTTCGCGGCTGATCGCGTCACCATCACCGTCACGCACGATCTCGATGCCCCCCGGCCAGCCGAAACGATCGCCGTGCCTTGGGCCGATGTCGCGGCGCGCCTGCCGGGCATCCTGCTGCAGCACCTCGCGGTGAAGGACGCCGCCGGGCACAGCCTGCGCTACCAGGTGACCAACATCGCGCCTGAAGCGAAGGACCCGCACAACAAGGGCGTCGCGTACGGCGAATTGCTCTTCCAGCACGATTTCGCCGCGGGCGAGAAGTCGGCGACCTTCACCATCGAGAAGACGGACGCGCTCGCGCCGGTGTTCCCGTCGAAAGTCTTCGCCCGCTACGTGCCGGAGCGGCTCGACGATTTTGCCTGGGAAAACGACAAGGTCGCCCACCGCACCTACGGCCCGGCCCTCGCCGCACCCGACACCGAGAAGCGCGGCAAAGAGGTGCTCGTCACGAGCGGCCTCGACATTTGGTGCAAGCGCGTCGACTACCTCGTCGTCGACCGCTGGTACAACAAGGGCCACGATCATTACCATCACGACGAAGGCGAGGGCATGGACATGTACAACGTGGGCACCTCCTGCGGCGCCGGCGGCACCGGCATCTGGCAGGACGGCAAGCTTTACGTCGGCCGGAACTACGCCGCATGGAAAGTCATCGCGAACGGCCCGATCCGGGCGATCTTCGAGCTCACCTATGATACCTGGACGACCGGCCACGGGATCGTCTCCGAGGTGAAGCGCTTCACGGTCGACGCCGGCACGAACTTCGACCGCATGGACAGCACGTTCACCGCGTGGACCGGCCCGAAGGAGCTGACGGTCGCGATCGGCCTCAACAAAAACAGCGGCGACAAGGGCCAGGAGACGAAGGTGGATGTCACGCGTACGCCGGCCGCCGGCTGGCTGGCGCAATGGGAGGCGCAAAAGACCAACGGTGCGCTCGGCGAGGCCATCGTCGTGCCGGAGAATTTCGAAAATCTCGCCGAGGATGAACACAACCAACTCGTCCTCGCGCAGGCCAGCTCCGGGAAACCGCTCCGCTATTACATCGGCGCCGGCTGGTCCAAGGCAGGCGAGTTCACCACGCGCCAGGCGTGGGACGACTACGTCGCGGCCTTCGCCCAGCGGCTGCAACATCCCGTCAAAATCACCCTGACCCCCTGAGTCGCCGACCGCCCGGTCGCGGCCCACTCCCTCTCATGCATTATTTCCCCCGCTTCACCGCCCCGACCGCCTGTTTGTTCGCCGCCAGCCTGCTGGTCACGAGTCTTGCGCCCGCGGCCGAATCCGTTCGCAAGTTCGACGGCGCGACGCCACTCGAATGGTCGCAGCGCCTCGCCCATTCCGAGATGAAGCGCCTCGGCACGTCGCTCGAGGCCGGCGGGTCGAACCCACGCGCCCGTTGGGACTATTCGCCCGGCGTGCTGGCGCTCGCGCTCGTACGACTCGGCGAAGCGACCCGCGATGACGACGAGATCGCCTTCGGCACGCGGGCGGTGGCCTCGCACGTCAACGCCGACGGCACGATCCGCGGCTACAAGCTCGAGGACTACAGCGTCGACAACATTCCCCCCGGCAAGGTGCTGCTGGCCGCGCTGGCTCGCGGCGAAAAAAACGAGGCCTGGACCAAGGCGGTGCAGGCGCTCCGGGCGCAGATGGCCACGCACCCGCGCACCAGCGAGGGGGGCTTCTGGCACAAGCAGCGTTACCCGCACCAGATGTGGCTCGACGGGCTCTACATGGCGTCGCCCTTCCTCGCGCAATACGCGCTGTTGTTCAACGAGCCCGCGCTGTTCGACGACGTGGCAAAGCAGATCATCCTCATGGACCGCCACGCGTACGATCCGGCCACCGGGCTCTATTGGCATGCATGGGACGAGTCCCACAGCCAGTCGTGGGCCGATCCCAAGACCGGCCTCTCGCCGAATTTCTGGAGCCGCGCCATCGGCTGGTACGGGATGGCCATCGTCGACGTGCTCGATTTCATGCCGGTCAGCCAGCCGGAGATCGACCAGATCGTCGGCGTCCTCCGGCGGGTCGCCGACGGTGTCGTGCGCTGGCAGGACCCGACCAGCGGCGTCTGGTGGCAGATTCCGAATCTCGGCACGCGAAAGGGCAACTACCTCGAGGCTTCCGGCTCGTGCATGTTCGTCTATGCGCTCGCGAAGGGCGTCAACGCCGGCTACCTGCCGCGCGAAAAATACGAGGCCGCGATCCTCAAGGGTTACGCGGGCCTGCTGGAGACCTTTGTGCGCAAGAATCCCGACGGCACGATCCGGCTCACGTCCATCTGTCAGGGCGCCGGCTTGGGCTATACCATGCACAACGGCCGCCCGCGCGACGGCTCCTTCGACTACTACATGGCCGAACCGGTCGTCGACAACGACCCCAAGGGCACCGGGCCGTTCATCCTGGCCGGCATGGAAGTCGAGAAGATGCTCGCGCGCACGAGCGCGCCGCTCGTCGTCCGCGGCTGGGATTCGGTTCCCGCGATCCTCGCGCACATCAAGGATCCGACGTTTCCGCCACGCGATTTTGCCATCACCGACTTCGGCGCGAAACCCGGCGCCGACTGCACCGCGGCGATCGCGGCCGCGATCAAGGCCTGCCACGATGCCGGCGGCGGGCGCGTCGTGGTGCCGGCGGGCGAGTGGCTGACCGGCGCGGTCACGCTGCTCAGCAACGTCAACCTGCACGTCGCGAAGGACGCGACGCTGCGCTTCCTCTTCGACGAGTCGAAATACCCGGTCGTCTTCACGCGCTGGGAGGGTGTCGAGTGCATGAACTTCTCGGCGCTGATCTACGCGCACGGGCAGGAGAACATCGCCGTGACCGGCGAGGGTACGCTCGACGGCGGCGCCGACTGGGATACCTGGTGGAGCTGGTGCGACAAACGCCAGGGCACCGTGAAACAGAAGCCCGCGCGCGACCGGCTGAACCAGATGGGCGAGGCGGGCGTGCCGGTTGAGCAGCGCGTGTTCGGGCCCGGCAGTTATCTCCGGCCCAACTTCATCCAGTCGTACCAGTGCCGGAACATCCTCATCGAGGGCGTGACCATCGTCCGCTCGCCGATGTGGGAGCTGCACCCGGTGCGGTCGGAGAATTTCACCGCGCGTGGCGTGAAGATCCACACGCACGGGCCGAACAACGACGGCTGCGATCCCGAATCGACGCGTTTCGTCCTGATCGAGGACTGCGTGTTCGACACCGGCGATGATTGCATCGCGATCAAGTCCGGCCGCAACAACGACGGCCGCCGCGTCAACGCGCCGAGCGAGAACTTCGTCATTCGCAACTGCACGATGCAGGACGGCCACGGCGGCGTCGTGCTCGGCAGCGAGTGCACCGGCGGCATCCGCAACATCTTCGTCGAAAACTGCCGGATGGACAGCGAGAACCTCGACCGCGCGCTGCGCCTCAAGGACAATGCCGTGCGCGGCGGCGTGTTGGAGAACGTCTTCATGCGCGATGTCACCATCGGCCGCGTCAGCGAGGCCGTGCTCACGGTGGACCTGCTTTACGAGGAGGGCGCAAAGGGCGGGTTCATGCCGACGGTGCGGAACATCCAGCTCGACCGCGTCACGAGTTCCGGCAGCCCGCGCATTCTCTACATCCGCGGCTTCCCGGGCGCGGTGGTCGACGCCATCCGGATCAGCGATTCGACCTTCAACAATGTGACCGAAACGGAAGTTGTGCAGCACGCCGGAACCATCACCTTCAGGAACGTCACCGTTAACCCCGCCAAGGTCGCCCGCAGCCTCAACTCGCGGCCGGCCAACTGAACCGCATGAGCCTCCCGACCCCGTCCACCTCGCCGCTGAACAAGCTGAACCAGGTCAACGAGCAGATCGGGCGTTATCGCTGGACGATCTGCGCCCTGGTGTTTTGTGCCACGACGATCAATTACCTCGATCGCAACGTCCTCGGCCTGCTCGTGCCGATCCTCCGCCAGAAGGGCGTGTTCGGTCCCGACCCGGCGATCCAGGAGCTGAACTACTCCACGGTGGTCGTCTGCTTCACGATCGCCTATGCGCTCGGCATGCTCGCGGCGGGCCGGTTGATCGACTGGCTCGGCACGAAGCGCGGTTATGCCTACTCGCTCCTGGGCTGGAGCTTCGCGGCGATCGGCCATGCCTTTGGGCATCACACGTGGAGCTTCGGCTTCTGGCGCGCCATGCTCGGCATTTCGGAGTCGGGCAATTTTCCCGCGGCGAACAAAACCATGGCGGAATGGTTCCCGAAGAAGGAGCGCGCCTTCGCCACCGGCTTCTATAATTCCGGCGCCAACGTCGGCGCCATCGTCGCCCCGTTGTGCGTGCCGCAGATCGCCGCCGCCTGGGGCTGGGAATGGGCGTTCATCCTCACCGGCGCCTTCGGCCTGCTCTGGCTGTTTTTCTGGTACGCGATGTACGGCTCGCCGACCGAGAAGCTGAAGGCCGGGCACCTCTCCCAAGCCGAGTACGACTACATCCACAGCGACAAGGACGAGCAGGAGGAGCCCGATCACGCCAAGATCTCGTGGTGGCGGCTGCTCCGTTTCCGCCAGACCTGGGCCTTCGCCGTCGGCAAGTTCATGACCGATGGCATCTGGTGGTTCTTCCTTTTCTGGCTGCCATCCTTCCTGACCGGCGAGAACAACCGCAAGATCGAGGCCTTCAAGGCATCGCATCCGGACTTTACGGGCGCGACCGACACGATCCCCGGCGTGATCAGCTGGACGGTCGCGGTGGCGCTCATCTACACGATCGCGACCGGCGGCTCGATCTTCGGCGGCTGGCTGCCGAAGCGATTCATCAATGGCGGCATGGACGCCAACAAGGCGCGCAAGACCGCCATGTTCATCTTCGCACTGCTGCCGCTGTCCGTGCTCCTCGCCTCGAAGCTCGGCGCGATCAACACCTGGTTCGCCGTCGGCGTGATCGCAATCGCGTGCTCGGCCCACCAAGCTTGGTCCGCCAACATCTTCACGACCGTCTCCGACATGTTCCCGAAGCGGGCCGTGGCGTCCGTCACCGGCATCGGCGGCATGGCGGGCGCATTCGGCGGCGTGCTCATCGCCCGCGCGGCCGGCTTGCTGCTCGAGCACTTCACCAAGATCGGCAAGGTCGAACTTGGCTACGGGCTGCTCTTCACGATCTGCGGCTCGGCCTACCTCATCGCCTGGGTCGCAATGCACCTCCTCGTGCCGCGGTTCAAGCAGATCGAGTTGAACGGCGCCTGAGGTGATGAACCGCTACGGTGGTAGGTCGGGGTTTACCCCCGACACGTCGGGCGTGAAGCCCGACCTACACGTCGCAGCAAGCCTGCGTCGGTTCCGTGGTTCGGTGGCGGTGGCGGGTCTCGTGCTGGCGACCGCGCTCGCCGCCGCGCCCAAGCCCGACGTCAGTCTCGCCGTGGCCTCGGCGAAGGCGGATGTCGTCGTCGCCGCCGACGGCAGCGGGCAATACCGCTCGGTGCAGGAAGCCATCAGCGCGGCGCCGATGCGCACCGGCAACGCCGACGCGCGCTGGGTCATCCTGGTCAAGCCGGGCACCTATCACGAACGCATCTACGTGCAGCGCGAGCGCGGCAACCTGCTCGTCATAGGTGAGGACGCGGCCACGACGATCATCACCTACGACCTGCACGCCAACCTGCCGGGACCCGACGGGCAGGGCATCGGGACGTTCCGCACGCCGACGCTGCAGGTCGACGGCGACGGCATGATCTGGGAAAACCTGACGATCGCCAATGGCGCCGGCCAACCCGGTCCGCGCGCGAGCGGACCGGCTGTCGCCCAGGCGGTGGCGCTGCGGGTCGACGGCGATCGCGTCGTATTCCGCCACTGCCGCTTCCTCGGTTGGCAGGACACGATCCTCGTCAACCGCGGCCGGCAATATTTCGCCGATTGTTACATCGAGGGCAGCGTCGACTTCATCTTCGGCGCCGCCACGGCGTACTTCGATCGGTGCCACATTCATTGCGTCGGCGACGGCTACGTCACCGCGGCTTCGACGCCCGAAGGCGCGCCTTACGGATTCGTTTTTTCCGATTGCACCATCACCGGCGCACCGGGCGTGCACACCTACCTCGGCCGGCCCTGGCGGATCTACGCGCAGACGGTTTTCGTTCGCACGGAGATGTCGGACGTCGTCCGGCCCGCCGGGTGGGACAATTGGAAGAAGCCGGCGGCGGAAAAGACGACGCATTACCAGGAATTCATGAGCGCGGGCGCGGGCGGGACAGCGGCGCAACGCCTCGCCTGGGCGAGAAAACCCGGCTCGGGCGATGTGGCTCGCTACACATCGCGGGCCGTGCTCGCGGGCGCCGACGATTGGGATCCGGCGCCGGCGCCGACGATCCACCTGGCTGGCGACTCGACCATGGCCGACAAGCCCGACCTCGATTACCCGGAGCGCGGCTGGGGCCAGGCGTTCCGCGAGTTCGTCCGGCCGCCGTGGCAGCTCGTGAACTACGCCGCCAACGGTCGCAGCACGAAGTCATTCCGCGACGAGGGTCGCTGGGACCTGCTGCTCAAGCAGCTCAAGGCCGGCGACTGGGTGATCATCGAGTTCGGCCACAACGACGAGAAGAAGCAGGACCCGACGCGCTACGCGGATCCCGTCACCGCTTATCCCGCCAACCTCCGGCGATTCGTGGCCGACGTGCGCGCGCGCGGCGCGCATCCGGTGCTCGCGACGCCCGTGGTGCGCCGCGACTGGAAGCCCGACGGCAGCCTGGGCGACACCCATGGCGCTTACCTTGCGGCCGTCCGCGAGGTCGCGGCGATGGAGAAGGTGCCGCTGCTGGACCTCGAGGCGTTGACGCGGAAGCTCGAGACTGAGCTCGGCGTCGAGGGCTCGAAGAAGCTGCACATGATATTTGCGCCGGGCGAGAACCCGCATTTTCCGGAGGGTCACACCGACAACACGCACTACGTCGAATACGGCGCGCACCTTGTGGCGCAGTCGGCCGCCCGCGAGTTGGCTCGCCTCGGTCTGCCGTGTGGGGGCGAGCAGGAAAGACCGCAGAATTGACCCAGCGGGGCGTTCCTGGGTTGCCGCGTGCAGGGCTCGACTTTGGTCGCGCCGCCTCCCGGGCTCACCAAGGTGAGGCCCTGCAGTCAGGGCAATCCGACTGCGCGCGTCGGGTGGAGGGTCGGCCTCCCGGCCGACCGCGGCTGGCCGGGAGACCAGCCCTCCGTCGCCCGATGCTGACGCGCTGACGATTTCAGCGCTCCTCAACGCAAACTCCGGCTCGACGGAAAGAATCCGCTCAGCGGCCCGGCCCGCCGGCGTGAATGGCATCGAGGACCTCGCGGGCGCCGGCGTGGCTCGGGTCGAGGCGCAGCGTTTCCTCGAACTGGGCCACGGCCTCGGGTCGACGTCCGGCAGACCACAATGCGCGACCGAGGAGGAAATGCCGGGCGGGATCGTCGGGCTGCTGGGTAACGGCGCGCTGCAGGTGCGCCACCGCGTCGGCCAGGCGACCGGCTTGGGCGAGGACCAGCCCCCATTTGAAATCGAGGTCCGCGGCATCGGGTTGCAGGCGCGCGGCCGTTTCGAACTGCGTCAGCGCTTCGTCGATCCGGTTTTGGTTGGCCAACGCCCAGGCGAGGTTGACGTGCGCGAGTGGCAACGCGGAATCGAGCTCGACGGCGCGGGCAAAGGCCGCCGTGCCCTCGGCCGTGCTCCCGAGTGCCATCAGCGCTACGCCGCGGGTGTTGTGCGCCAGGGCGAATTTGGGCTGGAGCTGCACGGCCCGCTCGACCAGCGGCAGCGCCTCTGCCGGGCGTCCGAGACGGTTCAACACATTGCCGAGGCTGTTGAGCGTCTCCGGGAAATCCGGCTTCAGGGCCAGGGCGCGTTGCAGGTGCGGCAGGGCAGCTTCAGTCTGGCCGGCCTCGTCGAGCGCCGTGCCGAGGTTGAGCTGCGCCACCCAACTCGCGGGGTTGCGGGCCAGCGTGGTTTCGTAGAGCGCGAGCGGATCGCGATACATGTGGCATTGGCGCCACGTCAGCGCGCCGAGGAGGCAGAGGAGGGCGGGCGCCACGACCCGGCTGCTCCAGCGGGGCCACGCCAGGAGAGCGAAGCCGCGAACCGCCGCCGCGGTCAGGAAGGCGATGATGGCGAGGCTGGCGAGATATTGAAAGTGGTCCGCGACATAGGAGAACACGAACGGATAGACGTTCACGAAGCCGAGCACCGGAAACAACGTGCCGCCGAAGAGCAGGCCGGCGGCGAGCGGTCCGCGATCGCGACGGCTCCATCCCGCCGCCGCGGCGAGGACGGCGAGGGCGGCCGCGGGGAAAAGCCACTGCCAGGGTACGCCGGGGTCCACCGCCCAGCGGGGATAAAAGAACGCCAGGCCGGCCGGCCAAAGCAGCTTGCCCAGGTAAAACCACACGACGCGCCCGGCGAGCAGCGCGCGCGCCAGCGGCCCCAGCGCGAAGTCGCCGCCCGTGGCGCCGATTTGCGCGCGCTCGAGCCACGACGTGCCGAGCCCGGCGGCGAGGCCGAGCGCCAGCCAGGGCAACAGCGGGATCACGTCGCCGCGCCAGGAGAGACGGCCGCGCCGCCACCAAGCCAGCACGAGCAACGCGCCCGGCAGGGTCGCAGTGACGGTCTTGGTCAGCAAAGCCACCACGAACCAACCCGTCGCCAAAGCGTAGCGCGCCGGCCGCCGGTCGTCCTCGAATCGCAGCCAAGCGAGGGCGGCGGCGAGGTAGAACACGGTTGAAAGCGTGTTCTTCTGCTCCGAAATCCACGCCACCGATTCGACGGCCACCGGGTGGAGGGCAAAGATCAGCGCGGCGAGCATTGCCCCAGGCAAAGCGATTCGACGCAGGAAAAGCGCGAACAGCCAGGCCGACAGCGCGTGCTCGATCACGTTGGCCAGGTGATAGCCGAGCGTGGCATCACCCCAAAGTCGGTGCTCGAGCCAGAAAGCGGAATGCAGCAGCGGATAATACTGCTGCGTGACTCCCGGCTCGAACCAGATGCGGCCCAGTCCGGCCCAGGATTGCAGCGCCGGGCTGGTGACATGTCCTGCGTCGTCCCAGAGCATGGCGCCCGCAAGCGCCGGGAAATAGGCCGCGAGGGTGGCCGCCAGGATCAGCACGAAGACCGCGCCGGCGGACCAGTTCGCCGGCCCGGACGGGGCCGCGGCAACCCCGGACGAGGGGACGGGACGGAGCGGGCGCTTCATCGGTGCGGACTCAACGAACCAAGCGTGTCCGATGCGGGCAAGCGGTATTCAGAGCGCTAGGGTGCCGGTGGGGCACGTGGAGATCCAATCTTAGATTTGGTGGTGTTGAGGTGACCAGTTGGGATCAAAATCGGTTTGGGAACGGAGCAAGCCGACGATGATGCGCAGGAGTTTGTGACTGACCGCACCGAGGATGGCGCCGGGTCGTTTGCCGTTGGCGGCGAGCCGTTGGGCAAAAGCGCGCAGAAGCGGGTTATGCCGCTGGGCCACCAATGCGGGCATGAAGAGGGCCTGGCGGAGGTAGGCATTGCCCTTGCGGGAGAGCCGGGCGGGCAACTCCGTGCGGCCCGACTGCCAGCGCCGTGGAGTCAGGCCAGTCCACGCACTGATGGCGCGTGGGTCGGTGTGTCGATCGATGGGCGGCAGTTCTGCGATAGCGACGGCGGCGGTGATCAGGCCGATGCCCTTGCAGGTCATCAGGCGGCGGACCTGCTCACCCAAAGTGGGGTGAGTCTGGAGATGGGCCCGGATCTCGCGGAGGAGGGAGGCCAGTTGGCTGGCGATGGCGCGCAGGACCGCTTGGAGGTGTCGACGGGCCAGCTCGCTGGCGGTGCGCAGTTGGTTGCGCAAAAGGACACTTTGCTCGGTCAACTGCTGGCGCACGCGCGTGAGACTGCGCAAGGCCTGCTGCTCCGGGGAGGGCGGCTGCCAGACGGTCAAATCATCGCGGCCGACGAGGAAGCGGGCGATGGTGACCGCGTCCGCCGGATCGGTCTTGTTGCGTTGACCCAGGGTGCGCGCAAAGCAGGCCACCCGCTCGGGATTAAGCAGGTAGACCCGGTGGCCCGCCGCATGCAGGTAGCTGGCGAGCGCCTCACCATAGGTGTTGGTGCTCTCCAAGGCGGCGGGCACGGGGCCGACACCGTGCGGCTTGAGCCAGCGGCTGAGCCGGCGGAAGCCCCGGGCGTCGTTGGGGAACTGCGCCTTGGCGCAGCGAACGGAATCGAACCAAAGCGCCACGTCAAAACTACGCAGCGCGATATCAATACCGAGAACAGGGTTGGTCTTCATGGGTGGGGCGCGCTTCGCACGGGAGCCTGCGGCCAGCGACACAACCTTGTAGTCGGAGTCTGGCATGCTAAGATGCTGCTCGCTTGATCCAATGCGGCCTCGGCCGCAGGGGCAGAAGTCCGGCCCGATCTCCAGGCGGAGTCATTAGCTCTCTTGGGTCGGCTCGGTGTACCGGACTTCTGTCCCGTTGGAAGCACATCCCTCCTATACCACATCAAGCTACAAGGGTCGGCCTTCCGGCCGGCCGCGGTCGGTCCGGAGACCGACCCTCCAACCGCAGCGGAGGCCCGGCGGCGAGCGCCGGCCCGACGGGTCTTTGGCGCCAAAAGAAGAATCGCCGCAGGTCGCGAGACCGGCGGCGATTCCCCTTACTTTCCCCAACTGGCGTTCGCTAGAGATCGAACGAAGCCGACAGGATGAATTGGCGGGGATCGACGATGCGATAGGTGGAGGGTCTCCCATCGAAGAAGGCGGCCGTGGGCAGCAGGCCGCCGCCATTTTCGCCGACGTTCTTCACGTTGAGCTGGAACGTGGCCCGGACTTTGTCGCCGAAGAGTTTGGTATGATAGCTCGCAAACAGGTCGACGTAGGTCTCGGGCGACGAATAGATCGGGCGGTTCGGATCGAGCGCCAGGATCTTGTTCGCCGGCAGCGTGAGATCCATGCCGTCGGTATAACCGAGGCCATAGAAGCCGAGTGAACCTTTCGACGCCCAGCGCAGCGAGCCGCCCACGCTCATGTTCTTGAGGAACCGATTGTCGGTGATGCCGGCCAGGTTGTACCTCGTGTTGAACTTGACCGAGTATTCGCGGATCTGGGGCCGCGGGCGTCCGATCAGGGCGCGGAACACGGCCATGGGGGCATCGACATTCCCGGCGAAGTTCGTCGCGGCCGAGTTGGTCGAATTGTAACCGGCTACGGTGCTGAACGGCGTGCCGAGGATGTCCCACCAGAGCAGGTGGCCGGTGGCCCCGGTGGGAATGTTCGTGGCATTGATGGCCGTGGTCACCCCGTTGATGGTCTGAGTGGTCTGCGTGAAACGCGGATCCTCGAGGGAGGTCCAAACGGGCATGCGCGCGGCAATATAATCATCGACCGCCGAGCCGGCGGCCGTGTTGATCGCCGTGGTCTTGGTGAGCGAAGCGCTGACCGTCCAGTTCCGGGTGGGGTTGAAGTTGATCTCCAGCTCGTGGCCCTTGGACTCGGCATCCTGGACCGCGGCATAGGTGTTGTTGGATGCGATTTGCTCCAACCCGTTGTACTGCTCGAGGGGCATCTTGATCGCCGCGGCGATCTGCTCGTTCGTGGCGGTCCCGCCGGTGCCGAGCCCGTTCAGCCAGGCGGTGGTCTGTTTCTTCAGGTTCCAAGCGTCACTGGCGATGAAGCCCTCATAGCGCAGGATGCGTTGGGCCATCGTGCTGATGTCGCCGTTCCGAAGGTTGAGCTGCTTGGTGTCGAAGTGATTGTAGCGGATCGACAGCCGCCCATCCATCATGGTCACCCAGAAGCCCAGATCCTTGCTCGTGCCGGTCTGGTTGGGCAGCCGGTTGAGGAACAGGTCGTAGGCCGGGCCTTGCGCGATGAAGTTGTCCGACTTGTTGAACGTCAGGCTCAGGCTGCTGATCGCTTCGGCCAGGAACTTGCCGGCGCCGGTGCCGCCGGCGCGGGAACGGAGAAACGCAATGTCACGGAACGGGCGCGCCACGATCGAAAGGGACTTCGTCTTGCCCGAGGCCACGCGCCAGTTCGGCAACCATCGATCCGAAGCATCGAAGTCATAGGCGCGCAGGTCCGGGGTCAGCAAGGCGGACGGGGCATTGCGGTCATTGACGATGTCCTCGCGCAATCCGAACGTGCCGATCAGGCGATCATTGAGGAAGCTGCTCTGGAGCACGCCGCCGGTCGTCTTGACGACCTCGTTGAGGTTGATGAGACCGCCGCCCTTGTCGGGGCTCGGGGTGAAGCCGATGGCGGACACATCATGGAACATCGAGCCCGCCGACGGTCCCCAGACATAGGCCACACTGGCGCCTTCCGGGAAATAGCTCGGGGCGTATTCGATGCCGCCGCCGGGCGTGCTGCCGACGTAGTATTGTTCATTGACCCGGGCGTAGTTGCCGGGGACCTGCAGCGCGCCGCTGGAACTGAGGTACCGGGGATCGTTGTTGGCATTCGATTGGTTGCCGAGCGGCGCATTGAGATCGGCATATTTCTTTTCCCACGGCAGGTTGGTGCCCAAGGCGGTGTGGCGGTAGGTATAGGTGCGGTTCTGCTGGTCCTTGTACTCGTAGTAGCCCAACACCTGCTGGGTGCCGAGCCACTTGGTCCAACCCTGGTCTTGGGTGAAATCGAGCCGGTAGACGGCTTGGGCGCGGTAGGTGTCCCACAACGCCGGCTTGTCGCGCAGGAACGGTTCACTGCTCCGCAGATAGGGCCGGCCGAAGTAGGGGTTGGGCGTGCCGTCCAAGTTGACCATGTTCACGTCGACCTGCAGCTGGCCGACATTGCTGTTCACGCTCGCGGGACCCATGGGCTGGTTCTCCAGCCGCTTGGCATCCTCCCGCATGAAGGTGCCTTGGAACGCGAGGGTCTGCCGGGACGTGTTGAGAATGGTCTGGTCGAGCTGGACGAGGTAGGTATTGACGTCGTCCCACGCCTTGCTGTTGCCGGCCAGGTTGATGCTGGTCCAGTCGTAGATCGATTTGTCCTCGATTGGCCGGGCGACGGAATTGTAGAGCGGCTGCTGGGTGGCGGTGTACGTATCCGAGGCGCCGGTGGTCAGCAGGCCGATGCCCGTGGCGGTGGCGCCGAACGGGTCGCTGGAGGCCAGGGCGCCCGACGTGTATCGCGCCATCGTCCAATAGGGCGCTTCGCCCGGGGCGCCGATCTGGAAGGGCGAGCGGCTCTCGGCGCCGCCAGTGATGAACTTGGTCGGCGCGGCGGAATAGGGCGTGGTGGAGCCGAGGACGTTGCCGTTGCCGTAGACCTGCCCGTTGGCCAGCGTGACCAGGCGGGTGACGGGATTCCAGCCCGGCTGCCCGGCCGCGAACCAATCCGTATAGTAGTCGCGCGGGGTCGTGAAATTGGGGCGCACCGCCGCGTTCTTGTAGCCATACCAGGATGCCGAAATCGTGGTGTTCTTGAAGGGGCGAGCTTTGAGCTGGAAGCTGAGGCGCCGCGCGTTTTCACCCGACGGTTTGCGGATGAACGCCGTGTGCTGGTAGGCGTAGCTCGCCCGCGCCGCCAGCTTGCCCTGGACGATGGTGCGGTTCACATCGAGCGAGGTGCGCCAGCCGCCGTAGTCATCGCCGCGCAGCTCCACCCGGGTGAAATCGCGGGCGAGGTTGGCCGTGGATGGAACCTGGTTCACCGTGCCGGAGGCGTTGCCCAGGCCGAAGATGTTGGCGTTGGGCCCGCGGCTCAGTTCGAGCGAATCCAGCCACAGCGGATCAACCGGCACGCGGCCGGTGGTCTGGATGTTGTTGAAGGCGATGTTGGCGTTGCCGATGCCGCGCACGCGGTTGGCGTTGTTCGGATCGAGGCTCACCTGGTCGACCACCGCGCCCGTGCGGTCGGTGTCGAACTGGGAGTAGGATCCCGTGCCCTCGGTGCTCGCCATGTAGTCGAACACGTCGTTGATATCGAGCATCGCGAAGTCGGTCATCTGCGCCTTCGTCATCACGGTGATCGACTGGCCGAGGTCCTCGATCTTCGTGTTGAGGCGGGTGCCCGACATCGTGTTGGACTGGAAGTAGCCGGTGGTGTCGGCCTTCACCTCAAAGGGCGACAGCTGCACGACCTCCTCATTCGACTTGGCCGGGGCCGCGGACGCCACGACCGGCACCTTTTTATCGGACGCCGGTTCGGACGCGGTGGACGCGGGCGCGGCCACCTGGGCCAGCGACGAGGACGCCGCGGCCAGCGCCAGCAGCAGCAGGGAAGGAGGCAGCCGGCGGGGGTGCCTCGAAGTCAGCGTGGGGTTGGGGTTCATGGTCATAGGGATTGGCGCGGCGACGCGTCACGGCGGCGGAAGCGGACGGGCAAATCGATGGGCGCCGGGGTGGACGGACAGCCGTTACGAGCGGGACTTGGGTGGGGGGTTGCGCGGAGGAACCGAATCGACGGCACTTTTAACCCAGAATCCCCAAACTGCGCCAAGCGCGCCAGTGCGCGCATTGTTGACGAAAATCTGGGCGGGCCGGCCGGTGGCAGCCCCGGAGGCGCGACGGTCCGACATGGACCGCGCGCCGGAATCATTCAGCGCTGGCGGCGCGCTGGGTTCTCGCGGACCGGTAGGGTGCGACCCTCCTGCCAGACGCCCGAGAGCAGGACCTCATGCTGGTTCTCGGGAATCCCGGTCTCGTTGCGGTGCAGGAGGCCCACAAGCATCTCCACGGCCAAACCGCCAATTTTGGCGGGATTGTAGTGCATTCCGGCGCAACCGAATTCCGGCCGGTCCTCGAGTTCAACCAAGCCGAGATCCCGGGGCACCTCCTTACCGAGGGCCTTGAGCCACGCGATGGCGGGAGTGGCATGGTTGACGAGCAGGGCATCGGGCCGCTGCGCGCGAAACCAACGGGTGAAGCTGGCCTGGTCGGCCGGGATGGCGGGGCACGACGGCAGCCGGTCTTCCGGGGGAAATTGCAGCTGCTGGCCGAGGAAGGCGCTGAGCCAGCGATCGCCGACGCGCGGGCTGTCGTTGGCATCGGTGAAGACGAAGCCCACGCGCCGATAGCCGCGTTCCCGGCATTGGCGCATCGCCTGCCACGCGGTGTCGAAATGGTTTTCCGTCACATGATGAAGGCGCGGCGTCCGCAACGTCATGCCCAGGGCCACGCAGGAGAAGCGCTCCCAGTTCAAGGTCAGCGAATTCTGGCCGGGCGGCAGCCGCCCGATGATCAGCCCGGGAATGCCGCGCGCGGACAAAATGTTGCAGAAGCGATCGGGCGTCATGCCGGGCTCGGCCAGCCAGAAATGCTCGAGGCGATAGCCGAAGTCCGCCGCGCGCTCCACCGCGCCGGGGAAAAAGTCGGGCCGGTCATGATACTCGGGCTTCCAGCCGAGCCGCGTCGGATAATTGGTCACGTAGGCGAGCGTCACGTGCTTGACCTTGCGGCCGGAGCGGCGCGATTGCATCAGCGCGGAAACCAGCGGATTGATGCGGTAGCCCAGCCGCCGGGCCAGCGCCTGCACTTTCCGCCGCACGGGCGCCGAAATCCGCGGATGGTCGCGCAACGCGAGCGACACGGTCGAGCGGTGCACGCCGGCGCGATCGGCGACGTCCTGCAGGGTGGCTTTGGCGGGCATGGGAAGGGCGGGGGCGATCCGGCGGCTTGCGCAACAATGCGCGCAGCCACGGTATTGTCGGGCTGGCTGGCGTTTGCCAGCAACAAAACCTTGCCGCCCCCTTCGCCCGTGACGGACGAGCTCCCGCCGCATGAAATTCATCCCCGCCCCGTGGTCCTGCCTGCTGCTCGCCGTGTTGATGACCAGTAACTCCTCCCCCGCGGCCGCGCCGACCCAGGCGCCCGCCTGGCGCCCCGACCGCGGCGACGGCACCTACCGCAACCCGGTGCTCCAGGCCGACTACTCGGACCCGGACGTCGTGCGCGTGGGCGACGATTACTGGATGACGTCGTCGAGCTTCAGCCACGTGCCCGGCCTGCCGATCCTGCATTCGCGCGACCTCGTCAACTGGACGCTCGTCACGCACGCGCTGCCGCGGCTGGCGCCGGAAGACACCTTTCGCGCCCCGCAGCATGGCAAGGGCGTGTGGGCGCCGGCGATCCGGTTTCACGGCGGCCGGTACTGGATCTATTACCCGGACCCCGATGCCGGCATCTTTGTCGTCACCGCGGAGGATCCGCGCGGACCTTGGAGCTCACCGGTGCTCGTAAAAGGCGGCAAGGGGCTGATCGACCCGTGCCCGTTGTGGGATGACGATGGCCGCGTGTGGCTGGTGCACGCCTGGGCCAAGAGCCGGGCGGGCATCAACAACCTGTTCACGCTGCAGGCGCTGACGGCCGATGGATTGCATGCGACCGGCGAGGGGAGGACCATCATCGACGGCAACAAGCTGGCGGGCTACTCGACGCTCGAGGGGCCGAAGTTCTACAAGCGCCACGGCTGGTACTACATCTTCGCGCCGGCGGGCGGGGTCAAGCAGGGCTGGCAGTCGGTGTTCCGGGCGCGAAACATCGAGGGCCCGTACGAGGATCGCATCGTGATGGACCAGGGCAAAACGCCGGTCAACGGGCCGCATCAAGGCGCCTGGGTCGACACGCCGGCGGGCGCGGACTGGTTCGTGCATTTCCAGGACAAGGGCGCATACGGGCGCGTCGTCCACCTCGAGCCCATGACCTGGCGCGACGACTGGCCGGTGATCGGCGAGGATCCGGATGACGACGGTCGCGGCCAGCCGGTGCTCGTGCATGCCAAACCCGCACTCCCGTCCCAACCTTTCGCCGAGCCGGCCACGAGCGACGAGTTCGATGCGCCTGCCCTCGGCGCCCAATGGCAATGGCAGGCGAACCCGGATGCGGCCTGGTATTCGCTCATGGCCGCGCCAGGCCGGCTGCGGCTCTTCGCGCAGCCGGAGCCGAAGCCGGGCAACCTTTACGATGCGCCATTCCTGCTGCTGCAGAAATTCCCGGCGGAGGAATTCACGGTTACGACGAAACTCTCGCTCGACGCCAAGGCGGAGGGCGACGGCGCCGGTTTGATCGTTTTTGGATTCGACTATGCATGGCTGGGTTTGAAACGCATTGGCGGCGCGGTGCATCTTGTGCTCGCCACGCGATCCGAGGCCGCCAAGGGCGCGCCGCAAGTGGAGCAAGTGCTCGCCGCGGCGCCGGCGGCCGAAGCGTTCCTGCGCGTCACCGTGCGCACGGACGCGAAGTGCCGGTTCGCCTTCAGCGTCGACGGTTCGCAGTTCGTACCGGTGGGGGACGGCGATTTCCCCGCCTCACCTGACCGCTGGGTGGGCGCCAAAGTCGGGATATTCGCCGCGGGCTCCAACGGGGCGCACGCGGATTTCGATTGGTTCCGGGTCGAACCGCTCCCGGGCCGGCCATAAGGAAACCAGGAACGGCTCGTACGACGTGCGACTAGTTTGTGTCATGGCCCGGCTCCGTTCTTGCCCGGGTTGGCGAGTGCGGGTTCAATGCCTGGCTGCCCATTCACCGGTGAAAATCGCCGGACGACGCCAATCACCCATTCCCTTTCGCTTATGAATCCTTCCGACTACCTGAACCAGATGTTTGGCCTCGCGGGCAAGGTTGCCGTCGTCATCGGCGGCACCGGCGAGCTGTGCGGCGCGATGGCCGAGGGCCTTGCCGCCGCCGGCGCCGAGGTCGTGCTCGTCGGTCGCAACGCCGACAAGGCGAAGGCCCGGCTCGACAAGATCGCCGCCGCCGGAGGCAAGGCGTGGTTCCATTCCGCCGAGGCGACAAGCAAGGCGGAGGTCGAGGGCCTGCGCGACGCGGTGCTGAAGCGCAGCGGGCGCATCGACGTCGTCGTCAACGGCGCGGGCATCAATTCCGCGACGCCGTTCTTCGACATCACCGAGGAGGAGTTCGACCGCATCCTGCGCGTCAACGTCAAGGGCGTCTTCCTCGGCTGCCAGGTCTTCGGCAAATACCTCGTCGAGCGCGGGCAGGGCGGCTCGATCATCAACCTCGGCTCCATGTCCGGCATCGTGCCGCTGTCGCGCGTCATCACTTACTCGGCGTCGAAGGGCGCCGTGCACAACCTCACGCTCAACCTCGCGCGCGAGTGGGCGACGGCGCGGGTGCGCGTGAACGTCCTCGTGCCGGGCTTCTTCCCGGCGGAGCAGAACAAGAAGGTGCTCACGCCCGACCGCGTCGCCGCGATCATGGGCCACACGCCGATGAAGCGCTTCGGCGAGGCGCGCGAGCTGATCGGCGCGACGCTCCTGCTCGCCTCCGACGCCGCCGGCTCGTTCATCACCGGCGAGGAGCTCATCGTCGACGGCGGCTACCACGCGATGACGATCTGATTCTTTGACCACGGATTGCACGGATGATCACGGATAGAAAACAAGCCATCGATCGCTGTCATTCTGAGCCCGGCGAAGAATCCAGCATGGCGTCCGCCGCAGGCTATGCTGACGGATGCTTCAGTCCGTTCAGCATGACGGACGCGGGGTTCTGTTCATTCGCGTGATTCGTGTCCATTCGTGGTTAATTCCATTTTCCCTCCCATGTCAGCGATCAACCAGTTCCTCCTCAAAAACAACCTGCGTATTGCGCAGAATCCGTGCGTCTCGCCCGATTTCTGCCTCGACTGGCCCGCGCTGCAGGCGGACCTCAAGGCCGGCAAGGTCCACGAGTACGCCAAGAGCCGCTTCGCGACGAAGGCCGGCGAATTCACCCTGGTGGAAAACGCCGCCGGCGACTGCGCGTGGAAACTGCACGCCAAGGCCGCGCCGCTGGCGGATGGTTTCGCGCACGGCGGCGCGACGTTTTTCCCGGCGACTTGGGCCAACCTGCTCAAATTGAAGAATCTCGTCCAGGAGCACGACGCCGCTTCGACGATCTTCCCCGGCACGGGCGGCCGGCTCGGCCAAAGCACCCTCGGCGTGGGCGCGCGTTTCACGACGCTGCACTGGCCGGCGGTCGAATGGGCCATGAGCGCGCTCGAGCTGGGCATGACCGCCAACCAGAACAGCATCCCGCGCGAGCTCGTCTACGATGTCGACGCCATGCTCTCCGGCCGGCTCGACACCGTGCCGTTCCCCTTCATTGGCACCAACGTCCCCGAAGGACACCAGGGCCAGAGCGTCGAGGGCATGAGCCACGGCTGCGTGCTCTCTAAGCTCAAGACCGGCTTCCATCACCGCCGCATCGCCTGGAGCTTCAACGCCGACCACCAGCCGATCGGCGGCAAGTTCGACGCCCGCGAGGACGCGCTCGTGCGCGGCTGCCTGCTCGCGAGCTACATCACCTTCGACCTTTCGCCCGAGCTGGCCCTCAACCAGCCGGCGAAAGTGAAGGATGTTCCGGCCGACATCGTGGCGAAAACCCGGGCCCGGGTCGTGACCGCCGGGCTGAAATTGGACGACGCGGCCTTCAACCAGCTGCTCGCGACCGTGTGGACGCCCATGCAGAAGATGAAGCGGCGCGACGACAAGTACGCCGCGGCCCGCGCCGCGGCGTTCACGACCACGGCCGGCCGCGCCTACCTGCGCGAATTGTCGATCGACGAGCTGCCCGGGCTCACGACACCCGAGACGACCGCCGTCATGCTCGCGCTTTGCGAGGTGCTCGGCATGCCGGTCAACTTCATTGCCCCGGCCTTCGGCTTCCAGAAGAACACGCCTTATCCCGACAACGCCGCGCTGCGCACGCTGATCCAGAAGCAGTGGGACGTCTGTGCGAAGTTCGGGGTCAGCATCGGCTTCCACTCCGGCTCCGGCAAATCGGCCGAAAATTACCAGGTCATGGGCCAGGTCACCGGCAGCCGGCTCGAGATCAAGACGAGTGGCCGGTACACGTACGAGATGGGCGTGGCGCTGGCGGCTTCGAAGAACCGTGCCGATGCCGCGCTCTGGCGCGATTGGTACAAGTTCACAATCGACATGGCCGTCGCCGGCGCATTCAGCGGCGACGCCACCGAGCAGAAGATGGCGCGCGTGTTCGTGACGACGTCGCTGTCGACTGGTGGACGGGCGACGGCCTCGTCCCGCGGGAAGAAGCGGGGTGAGGGCACCCCGCCGGCAGATGTTTTCGCCTCGCCCGCCGCCTGCCGGGCGGCGCTCGAAGCGCTGCCGCCATCGCCCGACCACATGTTCTTCTTCGAGTACAATTTCCTGTACGTGCTCGCGGCCGGCGGGAAACCGGAGAAGGCCGCGCTCGGCGACCATTCGCCGGCTGGCTACACGCAGCGGGCCCGCTTCTACGCCGTCAGCCCCGAGGCGCGGCTCAACTTCGCGAAGGGGATCGCCGGTTACCTGATCTTCCTCGCCGAGAACACCGGCCTCGTCACCCCGGAGCGCTGCGCGGCCACGCGCAAGCTGCTCGCGGGCTACCAGACGCTCGATGCGATGCTGAATGACATTTCCAGGTAGGGCGGCGAGTCCCTTCGCCGCCGTCAGGCGCGGAACGGAGTCCGCGCCCTCCCCCAGAACAACCTTCCCATGAAACCCTTCATTCACGAAGACTTCCTCCTCCACACCGACGCGGCGCGCGACCTCTACCATCACTTCGCCAAGGGCGAGCCGATCTTCGACTACCACTGCCACCTGCCGCCGGCCCTGATCGCGGAGAACCATCGTTTCGGTGACCTCGCCGAGATCTGGCTCGGCGGCGACCATTACAAGTGGCGGGCGATGCGGGCCAACGGCGCGGCGGAGCGCGTCTGCACCGGCAACGCCTCGCCGCGGGAGAAATTCGATGCCTGGTGCGCGACGGTCCCGCACACGCTCGGCAACCCGCTTTACCACTGGTCGCATCTGGAGTTGAAGCGCTACTTCGGCATCGACGAGATCATCAGCCCGCAATCGGCCGACCGGATCTGGCAGCAGGCAAACGAGAAGTTGGCGAACCTGCGCGTGCACGACATCCTCGCGGCCAACAAGGTCGCCGTGATCTGCACCACCGACGATCCCGCCGATCCGCTGACCGACCACCAGCGCATCGCCAAACTCGGGATCAGGACGCGCGTCTACCCAACGTTCCGCCCGGACAAGGCGCTCGGGGTGAATGCCCCCGCGACGTTCAACGCCTGGCTCGAGAAACTCGGCGGCACCGCCCGGACGAAGATCAAGACCTTCGACGATCTGCTCGGCGCGCTGCAGCGGCGCCACGACGACTTCCATGCGGCCGGCAGCCGCCTCTCCGACCACGGCATGGAGACGGCCCTGGCCGAGCCGTGCACCAAGGCCGCGGCGGCGGCCATCTTCAAGGCCGCGCGTGCCGGCCGCGCCGCTTCGCCGGCGCAGTGGGCGAAGTACGGCTCGTACCTCATGCTCGAATTCGGCCGCTGGGACGCGAAGAAAGGCTGGACGAAGCAGCTCCACCTCGGCGCGCTGCGCAGCACCAATTCTCGCCTGCTGGCCCAGCTCGGGCCCGACACCGGCTTCGATAGCATTGGCGATTTCAACCAAGCCCGCGCGCTCTCGGCCTACCTCAACGCGCTCGACTCGACCGGCGAGCTGCCGCGCACCGTTCTCTACAATCTCAACCCCGCCGACAACTACGTCTTCGCAACGATGATCGGCAATTACCAGGACGGCTCCGTCGCGGGCAAGATGCAGTTCGGTTCCGGCTGGTGGTTCCTCGACCAGAAGGAGGCGATGGAGTGGCAGATGAACGCCCTCGCCAACAACGGCCTGCTCAGCCGCTTCGTCGGCATGCTCACCGACTCCCGCAGCTTCCTCAGCTACACGCGCCACGAGTATTTCCGCCGCGTGCTCTGCGACCTGCTCGGCGCGCGCCTCGAGTGCGGCGAACTGCCGCCCGATCGTGACCTCGTCGGCGGCATGGTGACTAACATCTGCTTCGCCAACGCCCGGGCCTACTTCCGACTCGGGCTGGATCCGGCGTACGCGGGCTGAGGACGGGAACGGTGGAACCGGCACTCCGTGCCGGTTCGCCGCAGGTGGAGGCGGGGTGCCCTCACCCCGCGAGGCGCAAGCGCGCATGACAACCCGCGGGACGAGGGCGTCCCACCCCCATCCCATTGATTCCTGCCTACGACCGCACCGGATCGGCCCGGCGCCGCGCCGGGCGCAACGGTCCCGTTTCGCGCATTTCCTCTTCGTGCCGCAGGCGTTCGCGCGCGGCGAGGATATCGGCCCGGCCGAGATAGCCAATGACCCGCCGCGGGTCTTCAATCGGCACCACGGGCAGCCGGCCGACATTGCGCCGCAGCATCTTGGCGATGGCATCACGCAGCGTCTCGTCGGGGTGCGCGACCGCCACATCGCGGACCGCGATGTCCCCGAGCGTGGTGGTTGCGCCGGTGCCCGCCTGCAGCGAGCGCATCAAGTCGCCGCGGGTGACAACACCTGCCAGCAGGCCGGCCTCGTCCGTCAGGATCGTGCCCTGGCGCCGCGCAACCGCGGGATCATTCCGCGCAATGCGCTCGGCGAGGGCCGAGACGGTCAGGCTCGCCGGCACCAGCGGCGGCTGCTTGTCCATCACCTCGCCGACCCGGGCCAGCTCGAACACGTCGACGCTGTATTCCCGGGCGATGTGCTGACCGCGACGCGCGAGCTTTTCCGTGAGGATCGAGCGACGCAGCCAGAGCACGGTGACGCACAGCGCCGTGACGCTGCCAATCATGAGGACCGGCAGGGTGTTGAGATCGTGGGTGAGCTCGAGCACGAACACCATGCCGGTGAGCGGCGAGCGCATCGTGCCGCCCATCATGCCGGCCATGCCGACCATGGCCCACAACCCCGGGTCGCCGACGCCCGCGGCCGCGCCGCAGAGGGCGCCGATGGCGCCGCCGATCATCAGCAAGGGCGCCAGCACGCCGCCGGAGGTGCCGGAGCCAAGGGAGAAGGACCAGACGATCGCCTTGGCGAGCAGCAGCGTGATCACCGTGTAGCCCAGCAGTTCGCCGCGCATCAGTTGATGGATCGTGTCGTAGCCGACGCCGAGCACACGCGGGTCGATCTTGCCGACCACACCGACCACCAGGCCGCCGATCGCCGGCCACCACATCCAGTGCACCGGCAGTTTGGCGAACAGGTCCTCACAGAAGTAGACGAGCGTCGTCAGCAGGCCTGAGCCCACGCCGACGGCGAGACCGACGAGCACGGCGAAGCCCAGCACGGCCGGCGAGCTGGCCGCATGGGCCATCACGGGAAAGATGGGGCCGGAACCGAGCAGCGGCTCGCGCAGCACGGCGGCGACGAGCGAAGCGACCGCCACGGGAATGAAGCTGCGCGGCTTCCACTCGAAAAGCAGGAGCTCGACCGCCAGCAGCACGGCGGCCACGGGCGTGGCGAAGACCGCGGCCATGCCGGCGGCGGCGCCGGCCACGAGCAGCGTCTTGCGCTCGGCCGCGGAGAGGTGGAAGAACTGGGCGAAGAGCGAGCCAAACGCGCCGCCCGTCATGATGATCGGGCCCTCGGCGCCGAACGGTCCGCCGGTGCCGATGGAAATCGCGGAGGACACGGGCTTCAACACCGCCACCTTCGGGTTGATGAGGCTGCGGCCGAGCAGGATGGCCTCGAGCGCCTCGGGTATGCCATGGCCGCGGATTTTCTCCGAACCGTAGCGCGCCATCAGCCCGATCACGATCGATCCGGCCACCGGCACGAGCACGACCCACCAGCCCAGGTGGTTCGTCTCGGGCGTGACCGGCGCGGACGACCAGCGCAGGAAGAATGCGGCGTTGGTGATGATCGCGATCAGCCAGAGCAAGGCCTTGGCCACGACCGCGCCGATGGCCCCGATGGGCACGGCGAGCGCGCTGAGGAGCAGGACGCGCCGGTCGGTCGTGAAATCGGCGAGGCGGTCGTGTTCCTGGACATTGGCGGTGGGCAGGGCGGGAGGCACGTGGACGGACATGAGCAAAGGACCAAGAATATCGCACTGCGATATAAAGCAATAGGATTGTATCTCCCCGCCGGGTGTTCCTCACTGGCGGCATGCCGCGCAAGTCCGCCAGCAAGTCCCGTTTACAGAAGCCCCATTACGAGCTGCTCGCCGCCTGGCGCCATGCCCTGCGGCGGTTTCACCGGTTCAGCCGCGAGGAGGCGCGCGCGGCCGGGCTGACACCGCAGCAACACCAGGCGTTGCTCGCCATCAAGGGTTTTCCTGGCAGGGATTTCGTGTCCGTGGGCGAACTCGCCGAGCGGCTGCAGTTGCGTCATCACAGCACGGTCGGCCTGGTCGACCGACTGGCGCGGCGGCAACTCGTCCGGCGGCATCCGTCCGCCACCGACCGCCGGCGGCAGGAGATCCGGCTCACGGCCCAAGGCGAGAAATTGATCGGACGGTTGTCGGCCGCACACCTGCGCGAATTGCAGCAGCTGCGGCCGGAATTGCGCCGGCTGCTGGCGTCGATGCCGGGGGAATGAAGTTGATCGTGTAGGTCGGGGTTTATCCCCGACGTGTCGGGCGTAAAGCCCGACCTACAGGCCAACCAGTCCGGAAGGACGCAATTGTAGTTCGCCCCCTCACGCGGCGCGGCCCAGGGCGAGCGCGCGCGGGAAGAGAATGTTGTTCTCCTTGTGAACGTGCTGGTGCAGGTCGACCTCGAACTCGGTCAGGCCGGCAAGCAGGGCACGATGGGTGTTGCAGGCCTCGGCATTCGGCGTGAAGCCGTCCGTCAGCAGCCTCAGCTTGGCCGTCAGGTTGCCCGCCACCTCGTGCTCGGCTTCCATTTGCGCAATCGGCGCACTGATATCACCGCGGGCCCCGGCCTCGATCCGACGGACCGCGGGGAAGAGCACCTTCTCCTCCTTCTGCATGTGCGTGAGCATTTCCTCGGCCAGCGCATTCACGGCTGCCGCCACGTCCGTGAGCCGGACGTCGCGCCAGCTGTGCTTGAGGGCGACGCGGTTGGCCATCTCAACCAACCGCGGCAACTCCTCCTTCAGGTACGCATGGTGGGTGGACTCGATGTGGTCGGCCAGCTCGGCCAGGCCCATGCCGGCGGCATTCACCTCGGCTGGAGTGGTGGCCAGGCTGCCGAGCGTGGAATCGAGCAGGGCAAGGGTTGTGCCGACGTCCAGCTTGAGGCGCTTGCAGGCGGCGGCGAGCGTCTGCTTGCCCCCGCAGCAGTAGTCGATGCCGAGGCGTTCGAAAAAGCGGGCGAGGGCGGGCTGGGCGGCGACGAGCGCGCCGATCGGGGAGTCGGGCGTTACGGTGAGGGTGGGCTGGGAGTGGGTGGACTGCGTCATGTCCCAAGATCGCACAACCCGGGCCCGGATGCCTTGATGCAGGTCAAGCTTTTGGGCGGTGGTGCCGACTTTTGGAGGCGGGACGCCCTCGTCCCGCGGGTTGCCACTCGCGCATGCGCCTCGCGGGGTGAGGGCACCCCGCCTCCATCTGACGACCAATTCACGCCTCGCCCAGGTTCCGGCGGAGCTGGGCGGCAAGGGCGGTGGGATCGTGCACCGTGATGCTGCGGGCGGCGACGCCGATGAGCTTCTGGTCACGCAGGCGGGCGAGCGTGCGGGAAAGTGTCTCGCTGCTGGTGCCCAGCTCGGCCGCGAGGACGCGCTTCGTGCCGGGCAGCTGGATGACGGCGCCGTCCCGGCCGTGTTTGACCAGCCAGTTGAGAAGCCGCGTTTCCACGTCCTTGAGCGTGAGGTCATCGAGCATGCCGACGAGCACCCGCAGGTGGGCGCTCATCGAGCCGAGCATCCGCACGGCGAGGTCGGGCCGGCGCCCCAGCAGTTCGAGAATCGGCGCCTTGGGCAGCAACAGCACCGTGCTGGCCTCGACCGCCCGCGCGTCCGCCGGATAGCCGGTGGGCGAGGCGAGAGCGGCCTCGGCGAAGGACTCACCGGCGCGAAACACGTGGATGACCTGCTCCTTGCCGGCGGCGCTGACGCGATGGACGTTGATGGCCCCGGACTGCACCAGGTAAAACCCCCGGGCCGGCTCGCCTTCGTGGAACAGGTAATCGCCCTTGGCCAGGTTCAGTGGCTGGACGAAGCCGGCAATGGCCTCGAGATCCTCGGCGGACAGTCCGGTGAACAGCTGGCAACACCGCAGCGTCCCGGTGAGGCCCGTGAGCCGGAGGTTGGCGGAGCGTGGTGTCGTCGGCATCAGTGCGCCAGTGAAACCACCGCGCCGGCGGGTGTCGCCAAAAAACTCACCCGATTGCGCAGCATTAGGCGGCTGAAAAACACCCCGAAAAACGTGCAGCATTAGGTCGCCGAAGAAATACCCGCGAAACGTGCAGCATTAGTATTTCGCAAGATATCAAAAACATTTCGCAAGGGATGATTAGCGCGACGGGCGCAAGTCCGATATGCTGGAAGTTTCCCGTCCTCATGACCCACGCCGCTGCCTCCATCCTTGCCAAAGTTCACCCGCGTCCGAATTCCTTCGCCGCCATCGCCGCCGCCGACCGCTGCGTCCGCAAGCGCGACGGCACGACCGTCGCCTGGGACGCCGCCAAGGTCGCCCGCGCCGTCGCGCTGGCGTTCTTCGAGGTGAAGCACGGCACGAACGAGAATCCCCACCGCGACGACCCGCTCGCCCGCTACGGCCTCGACCCGGAGACTTTCGCCAAGGTCCAGCGCATCGCCGCGCGCGTGGCGCTCATGCTCGAACTCTTCTACCGCACGGGCCGGCACCCGACGATCGAGCAGGTGCAGGACAACGTCGAGAAGGCGATCGCCGCCGAGGGCGAATGGGAGGTCGCGCGGGCCTTCATCATCTACCGTGAGCACAAGGCCGCCCACCGGCTCAACCATTACCCGGAGAACGGCCTCGGCGACTACATCGCCTGCGCCAAGTACGCCCGCTACCGGCCGGACCTCGGGCGGCGCGAGACCTTCAACGAGGCCGCCCGCCGCGTGCTGGCGATGCACCTGCATCATTTCGCGGACAAGCTCGCGCGGCGCATCCCCGCGCCCGACAACGATTCGCCGGCCCTGCCGGGCGACCGCCGGTTCCTGGCCGAATGGTTGTCCGGTGGCACGCTGTCCGACGCGATGCACCGTGCCTTCGCCGCCGTGGGCCAGAAGCGCGTGCTGCCGTCGATGCGCTCGTTGCAGTTCGGCGGCGAGGCGATCCTCAAGAACCACGCGCGCCTCTTCAACTGCTCGTTCAGCCCGGTGGATCGCGTCGAGTTCTTCCGCGAATACCTCTTCCTGCTCCTCGCCGGCACGGGCTGCGGCTTCTCGGTGCAGCGCCACCATGTCGACCGGCTGCCGGCGCTGCCGGTGCGGCCGGACGAGATGGAGCTCACGGTGCGCCACCACGCGGTTGAGGACACGATCGAGGGCTGGGCCGACGCCCTGCACGTGCTCGTGCGCAGCCATTACGAGGGCTTCAAGGCCGAGTTCAATTACTCGCAGGTGCGGCCGCGCGGCAGCGCCCTGCGCACCTCGGGCGGCAAAGCTCCCGGCCACCTGCCGCTCAAGCAGGCCCTGCTCGACGTCGACGCCATCCTCCTGCACGCCGCCGGTCGGAAGCTGCGCCCGATCGAGGTCTACGACATGTGCATGTTCACGGCGCGCTCGGTGCTCGCCGGCGGCATCCGGCGTTCGGCGACGATCTGCCTGTTCTCGCCCGACGACCAGGAGATGATGGCGGCCAAGACGGGCAACTGGTTCGAGAAGCACCCGCAGCGCTCGGCCTCGAACAACTCGGCCGTCGTCCCGCGCGGCGAGAGCGACGACACGCTGTTCCGGCGGCTCTTTGCCGCGCAGAAGGAGTTCGGCGAACCGGGCTTCTATTTCGCCGATCATCCCGACTACGGCTGCAACCCGTGCTGCGAGATCGGCCTGCACCCGGTCGTCGGGGGCGAACTCGACGACGAGGTCGAGGTGGCGCGCCTCCGGGCCGCCGGCTTCACCGGCCCGCTCGAACCCGGCACCCGGCTCAGCGGGTGGCAGATGTGCAATCTCAGCACGATCAACGGCGCGATCATCCAGACGGTCGACGACTTCCTCGTGGCCTGTGTCCATGCGGCGGTCATCGGCACGCTGCAGGCCGCCTACACCAACATCCCGTACCTCGGCCCGGTCACGCGCTACCTGAACGAACGCGACGCCCTCCTTGGCGTCTCGATCTGCGGGTTCATGGACAACCCCGAGATCCTCTTCAACCCGTCAGTGCTGGAGCGCGGCGCGCGCCTCTGTCGCGCGGCCAACCGCATCGTGGCTGGCGTGCTGGGCATCCGGCCGGCCGCGCGCGTCACGTGCGTGAAGCCCGAGGGCACGGCTTCGCTGCTCCTTGGCGCGGCCTCCGGCATCCATCCGCACCACGCGCGCCACTACTTCCGCCGCGTGCAGGCCAACCGCCGCGACGCCGTCTACCGCCACTTCCACTCGGTGAACCCGCACATGACCGAGGCGTCGATCTACCGGCCCAACACGGACGACGTCATCACGTTTGCGGTCGAAGCGCCGGCGCACGCCATCCTGCGCGACGACATCAGCGCCGTCGACTTCCTCCACTTCGTGCAATTGGCGCAGCAGCACTGGGTGCTCAACGGCGAGGCGGAGTCGACCCGTTCGCCCGGCCTGCACCACAACGTGTCCAACACCTGCACGGTCAAGGCCGGCGAGTGGGACGCGGTCGCGGATTTCATCTGGCGCCACCGCGAGCACTTCACCGGCGTGTCGCTGCTGGCGCACGACGGCGACAAGCGCTACGCCCAGGCGCCGCGCGAAGCCGTGACGAACGCCGACGACGCCGCGCGCTGGAACCGCCTGCTCTACCAGCCGGTGGACTACACGACCCTTGTCGAGAAAACCGACGAGACCGCGCTCAAGGACGTCGTGGCCTGCGCCGGCGGCGCTTGCGAGCTGGCGTAGGGACGAGCAGCGCGACGTCTGATTTTTTGTAGGGGCGCGCCTCGAGCGCGCCCGAGGGCGTGGTCGAGCCACGCCCCTGCAGGCGAGCTCACGCTTGAGCGACGTGCGCCGCCACGCCCCCCGGAACCACGCAAAATACGCCCAAGCTTCTCCAAGTAATGCGCAGCGGTCCCGCCGCCGGCGGGTCATACTAGACGCTGATGCAACAGGCCATAGTCGAGACGCTCCAAGAGCGCCGGTCCCAGATCCGTGCGCGCTGGGAGACGTTTTTGCGCATCGAGAAGGTCAATTCACCTTTGGCCAACCCGGATACGCTGGTCTACCTGTTCGACCAGACGCTGGATGAGGTTTTCCGCTCGCTGGAGGAACCGGTTCCGCCCAAACACCCGGCGCCGGCGGCCCAGGCCGGCCAGGACAACCCCCTGTGTGCCTATTTTTTGGCCGGCGAACAGGCCCTGCTCGAGGCGCTCATCCTCGCCCAGGCCAGCCAGCGCGAACTCGATCCCAAGGAACGCGACGCCGAGGTCGCCCAGCTCCGGCACGTCATGCACAAGATCGCCCGGCGCGACATCGGTTCGCTCGAGGGCGTGTTCCGCTCGCGTCGCCAGGCGGGCGTCAACGGCGACAACATCTGAGGCGCGGGTGCGCGCTTCCCGGTGAAGCCCGCACTCCGTGCGGGCTGAAGCTATGTAGGTCGGGCTTTACGCCCGACTTCAAGATCTGGAGCGGCGGTCTGCGACCCGCCGGGGCAGGAATGCGACGCTCATAGGGCGCCGCTACACGTCGGGCATAAAGCCCGACCTACAGGTCCCGTCTTACCCGGAACTCCCGGTCGCCTGCGTCAACAGCATCGTCAGGTCCTCGACGGCGCGCACCGCGTGCGGCAGGCGCGGCGGCAGATGCAGCAGGTCGCCGGCCTTGAGCTGGTGCGTGCGGCCGTGGAAGGTGAAATCGCCGCGGCCGGCGAGCACCTGGACAAGCGCCCGCGCCGTGCTGGTGTGTTCGGAGAGTTCCTGCCCGGCGGCGAAGCGCATCAGCGTCACGCGCAGCCCCGGCGCCGAGAGCACGGCCTGGCTGACGATGCCGTGGGCGATCTCCTGCGTCGGCGCGAGCAGCGGGCACACGCCGGCGGACGCGGGCGGCAGCAGCGCGCTCATGACGCCGCCTCCCGCCAGAAGTTCACCGCCCAGGCGCCGTCGTGGCGGCGCTCGATGGTCGAGGCGAAACCTTCGCTCTTGAGCAGTTCGATCAACGGGGCGGGCATGAAGGGCGCGACGATGGTGACGCCCTCGCCGGATTTGAGGGCGTCGACGCGCGCGCGGATGAGCGGGAACGGCTCCTCGTTGCGCGCGAGGTGCGGCCGGACGTCGAAGGTCTTGAATTTGGGCGAGGACATCTTACCGGGATCCAGTGCTGGCGAAGCTCAGTCCGAGTTTTCTAGAAGGAAACCACAGATGAACACAGATGGGCACAAATATGCAGCCAGTAGGTGAACAATGAACTCCCAGGCCATCGCACCGTCGTTCCGATGGAGGATTTCTGTCTGCAAGAGTTCTCCAAATCTGTGTTTATCTGTGTCCATCTGTGGTTCAAGACGCTGGGCCGAAGCTACCGCGTCACCGCGGCGAGGGCCGCGGCGGCTTCGTCGAGGCCGCCCTGCAGGCCGACGCGCTGGTGGACGATCTCGCCTTCGGCGTTGAGGATGCTCAGCAGGTTGGAGTGCGAGAAGGAACCGTCGGCCTCTTTCTTGTATTTCACGCCGAGGAGCGCGGCGAGCTCGCGGACGGAATCGTCGTCGCCATGCAGCAGGACCCACTGGCTGTCGAGGCCGCGCTGCTCGCGATATTTCGCCAGCGCGGCGGTGGTGTCGCGCTCGGGGTCGAACGAGACGAGCACGAAGGTGGCCTGGCCGCGCAGCGCGGCGGGCAGCCGGCCCTGGATGGCCAGCATGTCGGTCACGGTCAGCGGGCAGGCGTAGCCACAAGAAGCGAAGAACATGTCGAGCACCACCGGCCGGCCGCGCAGCTCGCCGAGGGCGAACGGGCGCCCCTGGTCGTCGGTGAAACGGCCGTCGAGCTGGTAGATCGACTCCTTGGTGAACGTCGCGGCGGATGCGACCGCGGGCTCAGCGGCACAGCAGGCGTCGACTTTCTTGGTGGCAGCCGGGGCACAGTGCGGGCACGGAGCTTCCGCCGCCTGGTTGGCCGGGGTTTCGGCGCTGACGGCGGACGCGGCGGCCAGGAGCAGCAACGCGCCGCCGCTAATGTAACGTATTACGTTACAAATTCCGAAGAGGCGGATGCCTCGAACGGGGAGGGAGGATGGGGAGTTTTTCATGGATTGGCCGCGACGGGTATCGGCAGCTCGCGCGCGCAGCGGAAGCCGAGCGACGCGGTGGTGTTGTTGGCGCGGAGGGAGGAGCGGAGCGCCTGGCGCATGAAGGCGGCGTAGTCGCCGGTGTCCTTGACGTTGGCGGCGCCCGCGCCGCAGAAGAGGTTTCGTTCCAGTCCGGAATCGGCCCGGGACTCGCCGGTGACCATGGCGGTGTTGAAATCCTCGACCCATTCCCAGACGAGCCCGAACAGGCCACGGGCGCCATACGCATTGGCCTTGCCGGTGGTTACGGCCGGGAGCACGGCGGGCGTGGGCCGGGCGAGCCACGCATAGATGTCGCGGTTCAACTGCTCGTCGTGCCGGCCGTCGGGGCCGGCGTAGCCCGCGCCGGCGGCGAATTCCCATTCGGCCGTGGTCGGCAGCCGCTTGCCGGCCCAGCGGGCGTAGGCGCGGGCGGCGAACCAAGAGACGTTCACCACCGGGGCATCGGCCGGCGCGGCCGGGCCGGGCTCGAGATCGCCGGCCCAGCTGCCCAGGTAGGTCTGGTCCGCGAAGAGCGGGCTGACCTGCGAGCGCCGCCATTTCGGATTGGCCCGCACAAAGGCGAGGAACTCCGCATTGGTGACGGCATCGCGATCGAGTTGGAACGCCGGCACGCGCACCTCGGCGGCATCGTTCGGCGCCTTCGCGAACGGCACATACACGCCGGCCGGGACGACGATCATGGACGCGTCGGGAGCCGGGAGCGGGGAGCGGGGAGCCGGAGGCTCCGAGCCCGCCAGCGCGCCCGCGGCCAGGAGGCCGAGGGCGAGGGAGCGACTGTTTCTTGAGAGCGTCATGGCGCGAACTGTAGCGGCGGTCTGGGACCGCCGCCGGCGCTCATAGAGCGCCGCTACAATGTCAGTGGATCTCGTTGCGGACGGCCTTGACCTTGTCGGCGCTGAAGGCGTCGCCCTTGTTGCCCCACGAGTTGAAGACGTAGGTGAGCACGTCGGCGATCTGCTGGTCGGTGAGGACGGCTTCCTGCGGCGGCATGGCGCTGTTGATGGTGTTGCCGTTGACGGTGACGGGACCGCTCAGGCCCTTGAGCACGATGCGGACGGCGCGGTCGCGGTCAGCCTGCAGGAAATCGGAACCGGCCAGCGGCGGGAAGGCGCCGGGCAGGCCCTTGCCGTCGGGCTGGTGGCAGGCGAAGCACAGGCCCATGTAGACCTGCTTGCCTTTCTCCACCTGCATTTCCTTCGTCAGGCCGGCGATGGCCGGGTTGGACTTGATCTCGGCGGCGATCTGTTTCTTCAGGTGCGCCTCGCGCTTGGCGGCCGCGGAGCCTTCGTCGGCCTGCGAGCCGAGGTAGACGGCGTCGATCTCCTTGCCGGAGTAGATGACGCGGTCGGCCGGACCCGAGACCTTGAGCATGCCGAGTGCGCCCTTGTTGAAGGCCCGCGTGATGGCATGGTCCACCAGCACGTAGGTGCCCGGGACGTGCACCTTGAGCTCGACCATCGTGGCGCCGCCGGGCGGCACGAGCGTGGTCTGCACGTCCTCCAAGGGATGGCGCAGCGC
>DASZRV010000004.1:0-77227 GCA_035549095.1 Lacunisphaera sp.
CGGGATCACCACGATCAATTCCGGCACCCTCAGTGTCGCCACGATTGGCAACGGCGGTGTCGCGGGCAACCTCGGCAAGGCCTCCAATGCCGCCAACCGGATCGTGCTGGGCGGCGGCACGCTCCAATACACCGGCAGCACGGCTTCCACCAACCGCGCCTTCACCCTCACCAACGGCACCACCAGTACCATCAACGTCTCGAGCGGCTCGACGACACTGACGATGTCAGGCGCGGCGGCGGCATCTTCCGGCAACCTCGTGAAAAGCGGGTCCGGGACCCTCGCCTTCTCCGGCGCACATGGATACACGGGAACCACGACCGTCAGCCAGGGTACCCTCCAGCTGAACGCCAACGCGCCGAGTGGTTCGGCGGGCACGCTGGGCAACGCCTCCTCGACCGTTACCCTCAATGACGGCAACACCGGCTCGAATGACACCGGCTTGGTCATCGGGGCCTCGGGCGTGACCGTTGCGCGCAATATCTCCGTGGCCAATCTCGGCTCAGGCACGACGACCCTCGGCGGCAACATCACCTCTGGCACCGGCTCGTTCACCGGGAATATCGCGCTGAACCGGGCGACGACTTTTGACGCGGACGGAACGTCCAACATCACTTTCAGCGCCGGCGCGATCAGCGGCTCCGGTCCGATCACAAAGACTGGGACCGGCACGGTGACGCTGTCGGGCACGAACACCTACACCGGCGCCACCACCATCAGCGCTGGCACGCTCAGCGTCGGCACGATTGGCAACGGTGGTGTCGCGGGCAATCTCGGCCAGGCATCCAATGCCGCCGGCAACCTGGTGTTGAGCGGCGGCACCCTGCAATACACCGGCAGCACCGCCTCCACGAATCGCAACTTCACCCTGGCCAACGGCACGACGAGCACGGTCGATGTCACCACCGCCGCCACCAACCTGACGATCTCCGGTGGCAGCACGGCGACCACCGGAGCCCTGACAAAGGCTGGCCTCGGCACACTGACCTTGAGCGGATCGAGCGGCTACAGCGGCACCACGACCGTGAGCGCCGGTACACTCGTCGCCAACGGTTCGTCCTCCCTCGGCGCGGCGACCGGCGGGGTGACGGTGAATTCGGGCGCAACCCTCGCGCTGGCCGGCGGCGCGGCGGTGACACAGGCCAGCCCAACGAACTCGGTCACGATTTCGAAATCTGGCACCCTCAGCCTGAATGGCACGGGAGCTTCGGGGGCGACCGGCGCGCTGCAGGCGGTCGGCTCCACGGGGCAGACGAGCCAGTGGCTTGGCAATATCACCCTTTCCGGTAACACGACGATCAGCGCCGCCGACAACCTCCTCATCCTGGGCAACGCCACCCTGGCAAACTATTACAACAACACCATCGGTCTCGGCGGAAACACGCTGACGTTCAATACCACCTCAGCCACCGGGGTCGCGCCCCAGTATCTTAGTTATCCGGCCTATGGGATGGATTCGACCAACATCCTGGTCAACTCGACCATCAGCGGCACTGGCGGCATCACCAAAACCGGCGCCGGCACGGTGAATCTCCTCAATGGCGGCACGGCCAATTCGTTCAGCGGCGCGACCCTGATAACCGGCGGCAAGCTCATCGTCGACGGCCCGGGTGACGCACCCGTCATCTCCAGCGCGAGCGTTACCGTCGGCAATTCGTCGTCGCCGGGCTCGGCCGATACCGTGGTGCTGCAAATGGGCCAGCTCGCCAGTTCGCCGTCAGTCAACAACGTGATCGGTAGTTCGAACACCGCTTCCGGCACCGCCTCGGCAAGCATGACGGTTTACGAGGACGGCTTCTTCAACATGAACGGTGGCAGCAATGCCTTGGTGAACCTCACCCTGCAAGGCGGTCACGTGGGTGACTCCTACCTTTCGAGCAATCCGCCCACCTCCTACTCGTCCGTTCTCGGCATCACCGGAGGCATCACCACCAACGCCTCCAGCCAGACCGCGGTCATCAATAATTGGAAGCTCGGCCTGTCGTCGAATGCCTTTACCGCCAATATCGCGGATGGCGCCGCCGCGAACGACCTGCGCATCGACTCAATCGTCGTCAACGATGTCGGGTTCACCAACTCCAACACCTCCACCAGCCTCGCCAAGACCGGCAGCGGCACCTTGCTTCTCACCGGCACCAACACTTATCAAGGCGTCACTGCCATCCAGAATGGCACCGTCAAGATCACCAACAGCAGTGCCCTTGGCCAGTCCGGCTCTTACACCGGTGATTTGAACAATGGCACGACCGTTGCCGCCGGCGCCCAATTGCAGCTCGACGGTAGCGGCGGCGCCCTGACCGTGGCCAATGAAACTCTCACGCTCAACGGCAACGGCACGTCCACCACCGGTGACCTCCGGAATGTCGCCGGCAACAACCAATATAACGGTTTCATCGGTCTCGGCGGCAATTCCCGCATCAATGCCGACAGCGGTTCCACGCTGACCATCGGCGCCACCGCCGGCTCGAGTGCCACCCTGGTCAACGGAACAGCCGCTGGTCGCACGCTCACCGTCGGCGGTGCCGGCGACACCACGATCAATGCCGTCATCGGCTCGAACATCGGCACCCTGACCAAGGACGGCAGTGGCACGCTCACGCTCGCCGGCCAGTCGGCGGCCCAGACCGTCACCAACGTGAACGACGGATCCCTGGCCCTCAACTTGACCAACGGGCTCACCGCGGCCGGAGCCAGCGTCAATGTCGGCGACGGCACCGGCGCAGCCAACTCCGCCACCCTGCTCCTCCAGCAGTCCAATCAAATTGCCGATACCGCCGCCGTCACGGTCAATGCCGATGGACGCCTCAACCTGAACAGCAAGAATGACACCGTCGGTTCGATCGCCGGCTCGGGCAACATCATCTTCGGTACCGGCCAGCTCACGGCCGGCGCCAATAACAGCAACACCACTTTCTCCGGCCACCTCACCGGGACCACCGGCAGCCTGCTGGCCAAAACCGGATCCGGGACGCTCACGATCAGCTCCAACGTCAATGCTTCGCCGGGCGATTTTGCGGGCAACCTACAACTGGATGCCGGCACCCTGGCCCTGGCCAGTGCCACCAACACATTCGCCAACAGCACGCTCACGATTTCCGCGGGTGCCACGCTCAAGCTGACCGATGCCACGCTGAATATCGCCAACCTCGCCCTTACCGGCACCGGCACCATCACCCTCGATTTCAGCGGCACGGCTTCGATTCTGAACGTGACCAACACGCTCACCATCGCGTCGGGCATCACCGTCAATGTCATCAACTGGCAGAACGCCGCCGACTATTTCTATGCGGCGAACTGGACCGGGGCGGTGGTGGACTTCCGGGGCGCGGCCCCGATGAACCAGGTGGTATTCGATTCGCCCACGTGGGTGGGCAACGACACCAAGTGGCAGAGCTACGACCGGCAAATCACGCCGGTGCCGGAGCCCGGCACTTACGGGGCGATGCTGCTGGCTGCCTCGAGCCTGCTCCTGGGTTATCGCCGGTGGCGGCGCTCGCGGACCCCGGTCGCCTGATCGCGGGCCTCAAGCTTTCCCGATCCCCGCGGCCCGGAAACCGATCTTCCGCAGCGCAGCGAGATCGAGGATGTTGCGCCCATCGAGGATGACGGCCGGCTTCGGCATGCCGGCAAAAATTCGTTCGAAATCCAGCCGCTTGAACTCGTCCCATTCTGTCACGATCGCAATGGCATGGGCGCCGGCACACGCCTCGTACGCGTCGCGGGCGACGGTCAACCGCGGGTGAGCCGGGCTCGTGCCCGCCACCAGGTCTTCACGGCCCACAAAGATGTCCCGTTGGATCTCGTCGGCCGGGACCTTCGGATCGTAAACACTCACGAGCGCGCGCTCGGCCAGCAGGTCGCGGCACACGGATATCGCCGGCGACTCGCGCGTGTCGTTCGTGTCCTTCTTGAACGCAAAGCCGAGCACGGCGATTTTTTTGTCGGCCACCGTGTTGAACAGCTCCTTTACGATGCGGGCCGCGAAACGCTGCTTCTGCCAGTCGTTCATCGCCACGACCTGCGCCCAGTAGGCCGCGACGTCCGGCAACCCGAAGCTTTCGCACAGGTAGGTCAGGTTCAGGATGTCCTTCTGGAAACACGAGCCGCCGAAACCGACGGAAGCCTTGAGGAATTTCGGGCCGATGCGGCTGTCCTTGCCGATCGCGTTCGCCACCTCGTCCACGTCCGCCCCGGTCGCCTCACACAGGGCCGAGATCGAGTTGATCGACGAGATGCGCTGCGCCAGGAAGGCATTGGCCACCAGCTTGGACAGCTCCGATGACCAGAGATTGGTGGTGATGATCCTCTCGCGGGGAACCCACCGGGCATAGATGCCAGCCAGCTTCGCCACCGCGGCGTCTCCCTCGGGGGTGCGTTCACCGCCAATGAGCACACGATCGGGATTGGTCAGGTCTGCCACCGCGGTGCCTTCCGCCAGGAACTCGGGATTCGACAGGACTTGGAACTTGAGCCCGCGCGTGTTGGAGGCGAGTATCGCCGCGATCGTATCGGCGGTCTTCACCGGGATCGTCGATTTCTCGACAATGATCTTCCCGTTCTCGGCATGCTGCGTGATGGTGCGGGCCACGGACTCGACATAGCGCAGGTCGGCTGCGCGCCCAGCGCCCATGCCGTAGGTCTTGGTCGGCGTGTTGACGGCGACGAAGATGATGTCCGCCCGTTTGATCTCGCCGGCCACGTCGGTGGAAAAGAACAGGTTCCGATCGCGGGCTTGCTCTACCACCTCTTCCAAGCCGGGCTCGAAGACCGGCAGGCGGTCCGATTTCCAGGCGGCAATTCGGGCCGCATTCATGTCCACCACCGTGACTTTCAGGTCGGGGCATTTCTGGGCGATCACGGCCATGGTGGGCCCGCCCACGTAGCCGGCGCCGATGCAGCAGATGTTCATAATGAAAGAGGCCGGCAGGATGCCGGCCTCGAGGAATTTATCCAAGGACGATTTTGCCGTTCAAGCCGGGCTCGGTGCCGGTGTGCCGGCCGCGCCAGGCGATTCCTTGTTCGCGGGCTTTTCCGCGCCCTTGCCGCCTTCCGGCACCAGCTTCGGCGGTTTCACACTGATCACCGGCGAGGTGATCTTGCCGTCGCGCAGGATCTCCAGCACGTGGCGGCCCTCGACCGTCTCGTGCTCGAGCAGCGCCGAGGCGATCTTGTCCAACGCCTCGCGGTTGTCGTAGATGATCTTTTGCGCGCGCTCATATTGCGTGTGCAGGATCGCCGAAATCGCCTGGTCGATCTGACGCGCCGTATCCTCGCTGACATGCTGCGAGCGCGTGATGTCGCGGCCGAGGAACACGGTGTCCTGGTTGTCGCCGAGCGCGATCGGACCAAGCTCGCTCATGCCGTAGTCGCAGACCATCGCGCGCGCGATGCGCGTCGCCTGCTTCAGGTCGCCGTAGACGCCGTTGCTGAAATCGCCGGTGACCAGTTCCTCCGCGATACGGCCGCCCATGGCCATGGCAATTTGGTTGAGCAGCTTCTTCTTCGGCTGCGTGAGCACGTCCTTCGTGGGCAGGTAGGTCGTGCTGCCGAGGCTCTGCCCGCGCGGGATGATTGTCACCTTGTGCACCGGCATGGTGCCATCATCGAGCACAGCCTGCACGATGGCATGGCCGGCCTCGTGCCAGGCCACCAGGCGCTTTTCGGCATCATCCATGACCCGCCGGCGCTCGCGGCCCCACAGCACCTTGTCGCGAGCCTCGTCGATGTCGGTCATTTCCACCTTCTTCTTGCCGCGGCGGGCGGCGAGCAGGGCGGATTCGTTCAGGAGATTGGCGAGTTCGGCGCCGGACAACCCCGGCGTGCCGCGGGCAATCACCGCGAGATCCACGTTTTCCGACAGCGAAATCTTGCGCGCATGCACGCGCAGGATCTGCTCGCGACCGATGATGTCAGGCAGGTCGATGTAGACCTGCCGGTCGAACCGGCCCGGGCGCAACAGCGCGCTGTCGAGCACATCGGGGCGGTTGGTGGCGGCGATGATGATGACGCCCTCCTGCGTGTCGAAACCATCCATCTCAACCAGGAGCGAATTGAGCGTCTGCTCGCGCTCGTCGTTGCCGCCGCCGAGGCCCGCGCCGCGCTGGCGGCCCACGGCGTCAATCTCGTCGATGAAAATCAGGCAGGGCGCGTTCTTGCGTCCCTGTTCAAACATGTCGCGCACCCGGCTGGCGCCGACGCCGACGAACATCTCGACGAAGTCGGAACCGCTGATTGAGAAGAACGGCACATCGGCCTCGCCAGCGATGGCCTTCGCGAGCAGCGTCTTGCCGGTGCCCGGCGGGCCCACCATGAGGATGCCCTTCGGGATGCGGCCGCCGATCTTCTGGAATTTCTTCGGATCCTTGAGGAAGTCGACCACCTCGCTGACCTCCTCCTTGGCCTCGTCGCAGCCGGCCACGTCGGAGAAGTTCACCCGCTCCTTTTCGCGCGTCAACATCTTGGCCCGGCTCTTGCCGAAGCTGAGAGCGCCCTTGCCCGCCTGGCGCAGTTGCCGGACGAAAAGGAAATACAGCAAACCGATTACGATGATGAACGGCAGGATGTTGATCATCAGGTTCGTCAGCACGGTCGTTGCCGGCTTCTCGACGAAAGCCTCGGATTTCTGCAGCCGCTCCAGGTAATTGTCGGTCAGGCGCCCGGACGCGATAAATGGCTGCGGCGAATTCCGCTCATTGCGCGGCGTGTTGGGATTGATGTTGCCGGTGACTTCGGACCAGTCGCGCCCACCGGTCGCATCAGGCCGGATTGTACCGTCGGAGATCTGGCCCTGCTCGGCAAGTTCCACGACCTGCTGCATTTTCAACCGCACCGGTTCCGGGCTGCGTCCCGGATTCAGGTAAAGGACCGCGACCAGCACGCCGATGCCGATCACCCAGAAAAGGATCATTTTGACCGGGAATCCTTCGGGCGGAATGCTCTTCAGCGGGCGCCGCTTCTTGTTCTCTTCGTTATCAGGCATGTAGGGATTCAGATTAGTCGGCCAAAGTGTAGGTTCCATCAAGATAAGTCAAACGCCACGGACTTGAAAATCAGGGCGAAATTCCGATGGACGGGTCGGCTGCTCGCCTGCGCCCTAGCCTTTCTTGTATAGCAGCTTGCCTCCCGCAATGACGGCAAATCCGGCGCCTAAGCTAAACCGGGTCGGATCACCCCGCCGCACCGCCGCCAGCAGCGCAGCAAAGCCCTGACGCGCCAGGTCCGTTTTAACGTCTTGCGCCAGCATCCAGCGGTAAAGGGCCCTCCGCCACAAGGCTTGTGGCCGCCCGTGCAGCCGGGCCAGCACGAGCCGGCCCGCCCGATCGAGCGGTTTCAATTCATCCAACCAGGCGTCGAGGGCCGTCGCATCTTCCTCCAGCAACTCCCGCGACAAGGCCGCGCCGGCCAGCGCATCGCGCCCGGCAGACTTGGTCCAGGCCGGCAGCACGCGCGCCCGGATCCGGGTGCGGAAATACCGGTCGCCGGCGTTGGTTGCGTCCTCCCGCCAGATGGCGCCCGCCTTCCTAAGCGCGCCAACGATGAAGGCTTTCTTCTGCGTTAGCATCGGCCGCAGATGAAGGCGCCCATCCCCGACCTCCTGAACCGGTCGCGGCGCCGCCAAACCGCTCGTTCCACTGCCGCGGGCCAGCCGCATCAGCATCGTCTCTGCAATATCGTCCTGCTGGTGGCCCAGCCAGAGCAGCCGGCACTTTCGTTTTCGCATTTCCCGCCGGAAAAAGTCCATGCGGGCCGCCCGGGCCTCGGCCTCGCTCGCGCCCTTGCGCGCGTTCGCCCACCGGCCTGCCACGAAATCCACTCCCAGGGTCCGGCAGACTCCCGCACAGAATCTTTCGTCGGCATCCGCGGCTGGGCCGCGCAGCCGGTGGTTGAAATGCAGCACGACGAAATCGCGGCCCCACCGGCCGGGCCCGTCCGCCCACAAGACCAAAAATAGCGCCAGCGAATCGGCGCCGCCGGAAAACGCCACCGCCCACCGCGACGGCTTGCCGCCACGGCGGGTTTCCCGCCGGTGCTCGGCCAACGCCCGAAGCATCGCGGCCGGATGCAGCGATGCATGGTTTAGCCGCCTTGCCAGCGCCGTCGCCACGGCGGGCCAGTCTGGATGTTTCTTGGTCGGCATGGGAATTGCCCCGCGTGAAAAACCCGATTCTCGGCGAGCCGCGCCCGGCGCGAACCGGGCCTTCATTTACTGGAAGCGCAGGAATTCCTTGCCGAAATACGGCACGAGCGCCGGGGGAAGCTTCACCCGTCCGTCGGCTTGCAGATTGTTTTCGAGCAGCGCCGCCAGCACACGCGGCACCGCCAGGCCCGAGCCATTCAAGGTGTGTACCAGTTCGGGCTTGCCCGTGGTCTTGTTGCGGAAACGGATTTGCGCGCGCCGCGCCTGGAAGGCCTCGAAGTTCGAACAGCTCGAAACTTCCAGCCAGCGTTTTTGTCCGGCCGCCCAGACTTCAAGGTCGTACTTCTTGGTCTGGGCGAAGCCCAGGTCTCCGCCGCACATCAGCAGAACGCGGTAAGGCAATTCGAGTTTCTGCAGGAGCCGCTCCGCGTCTTCGCGCAATTTCTCCAGCTCATCGTAGCTGGTCGCCGGATGCACCCACTTCAGCAGCTCCACCTTGTCGAACTGGTGCACACGATTCAGCCCGCGCACGTCCTTGCCATAGCTGCCGGCCTCGCGGCGGAAACACGGCGTGTACGCGCAGCGCCGGACCGGCAGCGCGTCCTCATCGATGATCTCGTCGCGAAAGAAGTTCGTGAGCGGCACCTCGGCCGTCGGCACCGCGTACAGCCGGTCCGGCGTCGTTTCGTACATCTGCCCTTCCTTGTCCGGGAGCTGCCCGGTCGCGGTGGCGCTGGCGGCATTCACGAAGATCGGCGGGCTCACCTCCGAGTAACCCGCCTTCACGTCTTCATCCAAAAAGAACTGGAGCAGCGCCCGCGACAGCTTTGCGCCATCGCCAATGAGAAACGGGAAACCCGCGCCTGTCACCTTGGCGCCGCGGGCGAAGTCGATGAGGTGGGCAAACCCGGGGATCTCCCAATGCGGCAGCGCGTGCGGCGACGCCGACGCGGGGTCGCCGTGCGTGGCGTGGACCTTGTTCTCTTCGGGCGTGCGGCCTTCCGGCACGGTTGCGTGCGGCAGGTTCGGCAGCGAAAGCATCGCGGCGTGCCATTTTTCCTCGACCGCCTTGAGCGCTTCCTCCCGGGTTTTCACATCGGCCGACACCGTCTTCATCTCCTGGACCTTGGCCAGAAACTCCGGCGAGCCCTTCTTCAGCGCGGCCATCTCCGTGTTGGCGGCCTTCTGGCGGGCGCGCAGCCCCTCCACTTCCGTCAATCCCGTGCGCCATGCCGTGTCGAGGGCGAGCACGGCATCGAGGTCGACATCGAGGTGCTTCCGGGCAATGGCGGCGCGGACCAGGTCGGGCGATTCGCGGAGGAGTCTGGGATCGAGCATGACCGACAGGTTCAAGGGACAACCGGCCCCGTGAACAATCCTTTTCCGCCCGAGCTTAACGGCTGGCCGTGAGCACCTGCCGCGCCATGGCGCGCTCCATCACATTCTCGATCCGATTGAACAGGTGGAATACTTCCTTCGCCGCCAGCAGGCGGAGGTCGCCGAGCGGCGCCTGGATGGCATAGTTCTTCGGACTCTTCAACGGATAGGGCCCGTATTGCCGCGGGTCCGTGGGACCGAACAGCCCGATCGTCTTCAGGCCCATCGCAGCCGAAAGGTGCATCGGGCCGCTGTCGTTCGAGACGACCCAGTCGGCCTTCGCAAGCAAAGCTGGGAGCGAGGTGAGGCTGGTGTTGCCCGTCAGGTTCAGGAACGACCCATCGGGAAACGATTCGCGGCACGGCAGGTAATTGTTGCCGGCCCAGACGACCTTGCGCCCGCCCTCGCGAATCAGGAGCGAGGTCAATTGCGGGAAGCCATTCCACTTTTTCGCACTCTGTCCGCTGTCGGGAAACATCAGCACCGGCCGCAGGCCCTTGCGCGGATCCATGAAGCTCAGGTTCAGCCGGTCCAGGTCGCGAAAGCGCAACGGACCGACCAGCCGCGGTTCGGCGCCAATGAGCGCGCAGAATTGCAGCAGGATGTCCAGCACGTGGCTCTGACTGCCGGCGGGCGGCAGCGGAACCTTCTCCTTGTAGAACAGGCCGGCGCCCTCGCGCGCATCCGAGCGGCCGGCCTTGCGGTGGCCGCGGCTCCACTTCGTCATCAGGCCGGTGCGCAACAGGCCTTGGAAGTCCATCACGAGGTCATACTCGGTCCGGCGCACCTCGCGCATCAGCTGGAGAAAACCGCGGGCTCCCGCCTCGCGCCGGAACACATGCACCTGGTCCACTGCGCCGCATGAGCGGACCAGCGGCGAAAAAATGTCGCGCACGATCCAGGCAATGCGCCATTCCGGACGCTGGGCCTTCATCGACGCCGCCACCTGCAATCCGTGCACGATGTCGCGGAGGGCGGAGGGCTTGATGATCAGCATTTCAGGCATGCGGAAAAAAGGGACCAACGGAAACGCCAGGCGTTCCCAACATTGGACCCGCACTCCGAAACGCAAACGGGAACGAACTGTGCCGCCAGTTTTTCACCCTGGCTCGCGCGCGCCCGGCGGGGCGCTTAACCGACGCGCGAACGCAGGTCCTGCAGCGCGGCGAGGACGGTCCCGGGCTGCAACTGATCCAGCTGGCCGCCGGGCGCCTGCACCAGGCGGTGCTTCGGCGCCTGCACCGGATAGGGCCCAAACCGTTGCGGCGAGGTTGGGCCGAAGATCGCCACCACACGATTGCCCGAGGCGGCCGACAGGTGCATCGGGCCGCTGTCGTTGCCGATGAAAATCGCCGGCTGCCGGACCAGTGCGATCATCTGGTCCATCGGACAGCCGCTGAGATTGAGGAAGCGATCCGCCGGCACCGGCACCTCCGGCTTGGTCTTGTGGCCGGCGCACCACGCAATCCGGCTTCCCGGGATGGTTTGAAAGATCAATGCGGTAAGCTCGTTGAAGCGGGGCCACTGCTTTTCGGCGCCGCGGCTGTCGGTGAACATCACGATGCGGTCGCGGGGATCCCCCGCAAAGAACCCCTGCCAGGCCATCGCCGGCTGGGGCCGCAATTGGAGCGGAAACTCGAGCTGCGGCCTGGCGCCTGCCGTGCGCAGGAACGGCAGCAGGACATCGATGGCGTGGTGCGGGCCATCGCCCGCAGGCAGTTCGATCCGGCGGTTGTAAAAGAAGCCGGCGCCCTCGCGCGCATCGGCTCGCCCCCATTTCAGCGGCGATCGGACGGCACCCGTCATCAGACCGGAGCGCAGCAGCCCCTGCATGTCCCACACGGCGTCAAACTGCCGGGTTCGAAGCTGCCGGAGCAAACGGACAAAAGCCCTCCACCCGTCCCGCCGCCGGAAGATGATCACTTCGTGGACAAAGGGCGCCGCCTGCACCAGGCCGGCGAAACGCTCCCGCACCACCCAGCTGATCTGGCAGTCCGGCCGCTCCCGGGCCAGGGTCTGCACCACCTGCAACGCATGCACGATGTCTCCCAGCGAGGAGGGTTTGATGACCAGGAGGCTTTGCATGCCGCAGCATCCGCAGGCTTGTGTCCGGCCCTCTTTTCTTCAACTCCATTCCCCTGAAACACATGAAATTCGACGCCGCGGACATTGCCGCCCGCCAGACTGAGCTCACCGCCCGATGGCACGAAGTCGCGCCGGCCGCCGCCGGCGGTGGTTTTTTCCGCCTGCTCGAGGAGAATCACCTGCGCAACTTCGCGCTGTGGCATGAGGAGGACGTCGCCCGCCGCGACGACCTCGGCTTCGAGGCGGTCTACAAGGCCAAGCGGAATATCGACCGGTTCAACCAGGAGCGGAACAATTTCGCCGAGGAGATGGACAAGGCGATTGTCGCCGCCCTGCGGCCGGCCGAGTCGGGTTGCCCGCGCAACTCCGAGACGCCGGGCATGATGATCGACCGGCTGTCGATCCTCGCGCTGAAGGAATACCACATGCACGAGGAAACGCTTCGCGCCGATGCCTCGGCGGAGCACAAGCAAAAATGCGCCGAGAAGCTGGCCCGCATCCGGCGGCAGCGCGCCGACCTGACCGGGTGCCTCGCCGATCTCTTCGCCGACGTGGCGGCGGGACGGCGCACGTTTTCCGTGTACTACCAGTTCAAGATGTACAACGACCCGGCGCTCAATCCCCAGCTCTATCGCAACGCGCCGCCGTCGGGCCGGACATGAGCCGCGCCAGCGAGCAGAGCCGACTCTGGCTGCCGCAATTCTGGCCGACGTGGATCGGCGTCGGGTTCCTCTGGCTGGCGGACAAGCTGCCTTGGGCGGAGAAACGCTGGTGCGCGCACGCCCTCGGCTGGCTCGCCTTTCATGTCATCCGCATCCGCCGCCGCGTGGTCTTCACCAATCTGCGCCTTTGCTTCCCGGACAAAGCCGCCGCAGAAATCCGGACCCTCGCCCGCGCCCACTACGATGCGCTCGCGCTGGGACTCTTTGAGGTGTGCGCCGCCTGGTGGGCGCCCAAAGCCGTGTTGCCGACCTGCTGCGTCACCGGCCTCGAACACCTGCAGGCCGCCCTGGCCCGGGGCCGCGGCGCCTTGTTGCTGACCGCCCATTTCACCACGCTGGAAATCTGCGGGCGGTTCATGGCTGAGGCGCACGGGATGGGATGCCTTTACCGGGATCCCAACAATCCGGTCATCGCGCACCTGATGCGGGAACAGCGCGAACGGCACATGCAGGTGGCGGTGCATTTCGACGACCTTCGCGGATTGGTGCGCGCCCTGCGCGACAACCACGCGATCTGGTACGCGCCCGACCAGGCGAAGCGCACCAAGGCGACCGAGATCCTTCCCTTCTTCGGCGTGCCGGCGATCACCAACACCGCCACGGGCAAGATTGCCGAGCTATCGGGCGCCGCCGTCGTGCCGTTCTTCGCCCGGCGCGAAACCAACCACACTTATTCGCTGAGCATCCTGCCCGCGCTCGAGGATTTTCCGACGGCGGACACCGCCGCCGATGCCATTCGCATCAACCGGCTGATCGAGGAGCATGTCCGCCTCGCGCCGGAGCAATACTTCTGGGTGCACAAACGCTTCAAAGCCCGAGGTCCGGGGTACCCCGAAGTCTATTAAGCCATGGCCGCCCCGCGCCCGCTGCGCATCCTCGTCATACGCTACCGGTTCATCGGCGACACGGTGCTGGCGATCCCGTTCCTGCGGAACCTTCGCCAGGCTTTCCCAACGGCGACGATCGATGTGCTGGCCGAGCCGGTGTCCGGCGAGACCCTCGCGTTGTGCCGCTACAAGGATGAGTTGCTGTTCTTTGGGCCGCGCCTGCGGGGGGCGAAGCGGGCCGCCGCCCCCTTCCCCACCAGCCTGTGGGCGATGGCCGCTTTCCTGCGCAAGCGACACTACGATCGGTGCTACATCCTGCGGCGCTCGTTCTCGAGCGCCATTCTGCCGCTCCTGGCCGGCATTCCGCACCGGGTCGGCTTTGCCACCGAGGGTCGCGGCTGGCTTTTGCAGCGCAGCACGCCGTACGCCGACAAGCACGAGGTCGAGTGCTTTCTCGACGTCCTGCGCGCCGACGGCGTGCCTGTAACCGACACGGGCAATGAGAACTGGACCGATCCGGCGGTGGACGCCCGGGTCGACGCCGACCTGACCGCTACGCCCCGCCGGCGTGTGTTCCTGTGCGCGAAGTCCATCGTCGCCACGAAGGACTGGGCCCCGGAGCGCTTCGCCGAGCTCGTGGCCTGGCTCGGCGCCGAGCGATCATGTGAGGTCCATGTGTGTGATTCGCCGGCTTACGCCGGTTACTATGCCGGTATTCGCGCCGCTCTGCCCGTCCCGGTTGCCGCGCACTGGTTCGACTGGAGCGAACGCCTTTCCTTGCGCGAGATTGGCTCGCTACTGCGGCGCATGGATCTCGTGGTCGGTCTCGATACGGGCCTCATGCATATCGCCGCTTCGTTTCACGTTCCAATCGTCGCGTTGTTCGGGCCACTCGACCCCCGCCGCTGGCATCCCTGGGACACGCCGCACGAAATCCTGCGCCCGGACGATCTTTCCGGCCCGGCCCCGCTGCTGCGCGTTTCGGTCGCTGCGGTCCAAGCCGCCGTCGATCGCCAGCTCGGCATGCTTCAGCGTCGCGGTTGAATCGCCATGGCCTCTCCCGCTCCAGCTGCACCGCTCGTCATCCGCTTCGGCGCCTTCGGCGACATGGTGCTGATGATTCCGATGTTGAAACTGCTGCAGCAGCGGTACGGGCAGCCTTGCGAGCTGGTCTCCTCGGGCGGCTGGACCACGCCCCTGATGCAGCGCGTCCCGGCGTGCGGCACCGTCCGCCTGTTGACGAGCCGCCGCGCCCCGTACTGGTTCAATCGGAGCCAGCAGGAGTTGGTGCGCTGGTTGCGCCACCGGCCGGCCGGCCCAGTCTATGTCTTCGAGCCGGACGAGAAGTCACACTGGTTGCTGCGTCGCGGTGGCATCAAGCCCGAGTGGATCTGCTCCCTGCGTGACCTGCCGCGCCTGCCGGAAGAGAATATCCTTCATCACGCCGTGCGCCTTGGCGGGCTGACACCCGCGGCCCTGGCCACCTCGGACCGTGCCATCGCAGTCGCGGCGCCCGCGGCATCGCTGGATGCCCGCCCGACCTTGGGCGAGGCGGATCGTCGTGATTGCCGCGACTGGCTGGCGGCAAAAGGGCTCTCGGACCACGACTTGGTTTTGGTCCAACCCGGCAACAAACGAACCATGCGCCGTGGCGCCCGACAGCGCGCCAGCAATGTTAAATACTGGCCGGAGGAGTCCTGGGGCCGCGTGGTGCGCGGCGTCGTCGGATCCTTGCCCCGTGGTCGGGTGTTGCTCTGCGGCTCGCCGGCCGAGCGTGAACTCGCCGAAGCCATCAAAGCTGCCGCCGGATGCGAGGACGTCGTCGTCGCCACGGACGAACTTCCGATCCCGCGCTTGCTGGCCCTGCAGGAACTCGCCCACAGCATGATCAGCGTCGACACCGGGCCGGCCCACGCCGCTGCGGCGATGGGTTGTCCGCTCGTCGTCATGTTTGCGCGCATCGATCCGCAGCTCTACGCCCCGACCCCCACCACTGCGGCCGTACGCCTCGTGACACCCGAGCCGCCGGATGCGCCGATGACCCGCATCGCGCCGGAGACCGTGGTTGCCGCCTGGCGCGCGTTGCCGCCGCGTGTGCCGGCCTGACCTGTTTTGGCGTTGCGACGCCTTCGCCCGGGGGCAGCCTCGGCTTGATTGCCATGCCGCTGCTCGAAGTCACCGATCTCCGCACTCATTTCCACACGCGGAACGGAGTCGTCCGAGCGGTGGATGGAGTCAGTTTCAGCCTCGAACGGGGCGAGACACTCGGGATCGTGGGCGAATCCGGCTCCGGCAAGTCCGTCACCTGTTATTCGCTGCTCGGGCTGGTCCCGACTCCGCCCGGCCGGATTGAGAGCGGAAGCGCAATGTTCGACGGCGTCGATCTGGTGCACTGCGCGCCGGAGCAGGCTCGCTCGATTCGCGGCCGCCGGATCGCGATGATTTTTCAGGACCCGATGACATCGCTGAATCCCTACCTGCGGATTGCCGACCAGCTCATCGAACCCCTGCTTATCCACGAAAAGATCTCGCGGGCCGATGCCCTGGCGCGCGGCCTGGCGATGCTCGAGGCCGTCGGCATCAATGATGCTGCCCATCGCCTGCATGGTTACCCCCACGAGTTTTCCGGCGGCATGCGCCAGCGCGTGATGATCGCGATGGCGCTCATCACCCGGCCCGAAATCCTTATCGCCGACGAGCCAACGACCGCGCTCGACGTCACGGTTCAGGCGCAAATCCTCGATTTGATCCGCAAGCTGCAGCAGGAATTCCACATGGCCGTGATTTTCGTCACGCACGATCTCGGCGTGGTGGCAGGCCTGTGCGATCGCGTGCAGGTCATGTACGCCGGCCGGATCGTCGAGGCGGCCGACACGACCACGCTCTTTCGCGCCCCGCGTCATCCCTACACCAAGGCGCTGCAGCGCTCGATTCCCGCGCTCCAGGAAAAAGGCCGCGAACTCTACTCTATCGCCGGCCTGCCCCCGGACCTCTCGAAGCCCATCAGCGGCTGTCCCTTTGCGCCACGGTGCGAGTTCGCGCTCGATTCGTGCCGGACCGGCGACCCGGTGCTGCAACCAGTCAACGCCGCCCAAGCCACCGCCTGCTATCGCGTCCAGCGGGGCGAAATCTAAAGGCCATCAGCCGATGCCGGATCCCATTCTCCAGCTTACCGACGTCAAGACGCACTTCTCCGTCGAATCCGGGACGGTGGTCCGCCGCACGGCGGGGACGGTCAAGGCCGTCGATGGTGTCACGCTGTCGGTGAACCAAGGCGAGGTACTCGGCCTGGTCGGCGAATCCGGCTGCGGCAAATCGACCCTCGCCCGGACCATCCTGCACCTGGTGCCGGCCACCGCCGGAACGATCGTGCTCGGCGGGCGCAATCTCACCGCGGCCACCGCCGGCGAACTGCGCGCCGCCCGGCGCGACCTGCAAATGGTCTTCCAAGATCCGTACGCTTCGCTCAATCCGCGCATGACGGTCTTCGACACGCTGGCTGAACCTTTGCGGGTCCACCGCACGGTCCCGGTCTCCGGCGTCGCCGCCCGTGTCGCGCAGCTGATGGAGCGAGTCGGGCTGTCGCCGGCGCAAGCGCGAAAGTACCCCCACGAATTCTCCGGCGGGCAACGCCAGCGCGTCGCCATCGCCCGGGCGTTGGCCCTCGAGCCCCGCGTGCTAATCGCCGACGAGCCGGTCTCGGCGCTCGATGTCTCGATCCAGGCGCAGATCCTCAATCTCCTGTCCCGTCTCTGCCGCGAGATGAACCTTTCCTTGGTTTTCATCGCGCACGACCTGTCGGTGGTGAAGCACATCTCCGACCGCGTGGCGGTGATGTATCTCGGCAAGATTGTCGAACTCGGCCCGGCCGCCGACGTGATCGAGCGCCCGGCGCATCCCTACACGCGCGCCCTCGTGAGTGCCATCCCGCGACCGGACCCCTCGACGGAACGAGGTCGGCAGCGCATCGTGCTGCCGGGCGACCCGCCGTCGCCGCTGCGCCCCCCCGCCGGCTGTGCGTTTCATCCGCGCTGCCCGCACGTGCGCGAGAAATGCAAGGCCGCCGTGCCGCCGCTGCTGCCCGCCGGAGCCGGCCGCGAAGCCGCCTGCGTCCGGTTGGGCGAGATCTGAATGCCTATTTCGAAGGCGGAGGCGCGGGCGGATCCACCACGCCGATCACCTTCATCTCGCCCAAGGTGACTTCGCCGTGCTTCCACGAAGCATCGACATGCATCAGCCCGTCGACCGGCCGGCCAAAGACCTGGCCGCCGGCCTGCGCCAGTGCGGGTAGAGATTCGGTGAAATTGTTGCCCGGTGAGCGCACGCTCAGGCGCGTGACCCAGAGCAGCTTCGCCTTGTGTTCCTTGAGCAGAAACCGGTTGTCGTAGGCCATGAGGATGACGAAATATCGCTCCTCGTTCAGTTCCATGTTCATCGTGAGCTCCGTTTCCGTGGGCAACACTTGCTCACGCTCCCGGTGCAGGCTGCGCGCGTAGCCGAGCAGGACCGCATTGTAGTTGATTGCGCTGCGCGTGCTGTCCGCGGCGGACTCGAGCTGGTCCAATTGGGTGTTTACGGCCCCCGGATCGGTGATGCCGGCCTGCGCCAGGTTGGCATTGTAGGCATTGAGCGCGGCGCTCAGGTCGGCGATGGCGAATGTGCGTTGCGGATCCTCGTGGATGCTGGTCACGCCCCAGTGCACGATGACGACGAGGTCGGCGCTCCGGGCGTCGGTGGCGGGGAAATAGCCCTGCTTGGCCAGCTGCGGTGCCAGGGTGCGGGCGACGTTCATGAAATCCATTTTTTCCACGGAATGATCGAGGGTCTGGCCTGAGAAGAAATGCCCTGGCGAAAAAACGTAGCCCTCGGGCCGTGGTCGCCCCTGCGGGTCGGTGGCGCGGATGTACTCGGGCCGGACCGATGAACTCAGCGCGATGACTTGATCAAAATCAGCGCGAAGCCATGCCGGCGAGGCGGCAACGAAACACAGCAGGACCGGGACAAGCAGCGCACGCATCGGGAGGCCATCTTACCGCGGCCACCCGGCGCGACAACCGAATTGCCGCCACCTCAGACTGTCAGTTGGCGCAAGGCCTCGAAGGTGGCGATGCCCGCCGCCGTCGACAGGTTGAGCGAGCGCAACGCGCCATTGGCGTGGGGAATCTTGACGCGCCGCGCGTCGCCGAATTCCGCATGCAGCCAGTCGGGCGCGCCTGCCTCCTCGTTGCCAAAGACCAACCCATCGCCGTCGGCGTAACGCACATCCCAGAAGGATTGCGTGGCGTGTGTAGTGAATAGCCACATCCGGGTCGGCGCGGTGGCACTGGCCTTGAACGCCGCCCAATCGGCATGGTGCTGGACGTCGAGCGAATACCAGTAGTCCATGCCGGCCCGTTTGAGGTTGCGATCCGTGACCTCGAAGCCCAGCGGATGAATCAGGTGCAGCCGGGATTTGGTCACCGCGCACATCCGGCCGATGTTGCCGGTGTTGGGTGGTATCTGCGGTTCAAACAGCACGATGTGCAGCACGGCGCCCACAGTGCCCCGGCCGCCGCGCCACTGTCAACGGCCCGTCAATCAAGGAATTCCTCGCTAATCCGCTTTACCCATGGCGGTTTTCCCCTACAACCGCCCCCAGCTTCGGGCCAAAGCATCCTCACGCCATGCCCCCCATCCCGCAGACCCCGAATGAGAAGATCGTCGTCTTGGTTGACGATGAGATCTCCTACATCGACCTGCTGGAGCAGCTCTTGAGCGAACACCTCGCCTGCCCGGTGCACGGTTTCACCAAACCGGCCGACGCGCTGCGTGCCATGCCCGCCCTGAATGTCGGGCTGATCGTCACCGACTACCAGATGCCCGAGATGACGGGCCTCGAGTTCATCGCCGCCGTCCAGAAGATCAATCCGGAGATCCCCGTGATCATGATCACGGCGTATCACCTCAAGTTCACCGAGCGGGAGCTTTCGGAAGTGCCCTCATTGAAAGTGATCATCCGGAAGCCGTTCAAGTGGGCGGCCCTGGCCAACGAGGTGGTGAAGTACTGGCCGGACAAACACCCGCCAAAGGTGATCATCTCAGGCTCGCCGTTTCACGACGTGTAGCCCGTCGTTGTCGGCGTGTAGCAGGTGGACCTTCGCTTCCACCTTGTGAGCGGCAAACGCGGCCGCCATTGCCCGCCCTGCTTTCGCCGCGAGCTTCGGCCGCGCCACGCACAGCACGCTCGAACCGCTGCCGCTGAGCCAGCCGGTCAGGGCGCCGGCCGCCACTCCGGCCTCGATCGCCGCCTTCGCGCCAGGAATCAGCGGCAGCCGGTACGGCTCGTGCAGGAAATCCCGCACCGCGTCGTGCAATCGGTCGTACTCGCCCGAGACGATCGCCGCCACCACGTAGGCGGCGCTGTTCACGCTCTTGATGGCGTCGAAATACGGCAGCTCCTTCGGCAGGATGCCACGGGCCTTGCGCGTCTCGAGTTCCTGGTCCGGCGCCACGACGACAAAAGTCAGCTCGCGCCCGATGGGCTTGCGGAGGACCCCGAGCAGTTCGCCGGTCTGTGGGTCGCAACGCGCCACGCAAAAGCCGCCGATCACCGCCGGCGTCGCATTGTCGGGATGCCCCTCGAGCTGCGTCACCAGACTGCAAATGTCATCCTTCGTGAGCCGCGCGCCTGCCAGTTCATTCAAACCGGCGACCACCCCCGCCCGGAGCGTCACGCTCGAACCGAGCCCGCGCGACATCGGCACGTCGCCGGCGATCGCCAGCTCGAACCCGAATTCCTCGACGCCCGCGCGCACGAAGAAGAGCCGCGCCGCCTCGTCCGCCATGTCGAGCCCGGGCGCCTCGCCTTGGGTCGCCGCGCGGGCCCCGCGCCAGTCGCCACGGGTCAGGGTGATTTCGTTATAGATGCTCAGCGCCAGGCCGAGCGTGTCGAACCCGGCCCCGCAGTTCGAGGTGCTGCCGGGCACGCGCACCGTCACGCTCTGGTAGGTCTTCCGGGTCATCGGCGAAACTTGTAGGCCTTGCGCGCTTCCATCTGCAGCTCACGCTTTTTGAGGTCGGCCCGCTTGTCGAACTGCTTTTTGCCGGTCGCGGTCGCGATCTCCACCTTCACCAGCGCCTGCTTGAAATACATCCGCAACGCGACGATCGACTTGCCCCCGGTTTCCACGGCCTGCCGCAGTTTGCGAATCTCGTTCTCGTGGAGCAGCAGCTGCCGCACCCGCCGGGGATCGTGCTGGAACGGGCCGCCGTGCGAGTACTCCTGGATGTACGCGCCGTACAGCCAGACCCCGCCCTTCTCCACCCGCGCGAAGGCGTCGGCGAGCTGCGCCTTGCCGGCGCGGATGGCCTTCACCTCGGTGCCGACCAGCTTGATGCCCGCCTCGAATTTGTCGTGCACGAAATAGTCGCGCAGCGCCTTGGGATTGCGCAGCTCGGTGAAGCGGGTGGAATCATGTGGCTTCTGGGCGGACATGAACGCGGGGCCTTACTGATGCGCCGGCTGACCCGGCGTGACAAACAAAAGAAGCGAGACCGGCCGGCCTCGCTTCGGGAATCGTGTAGCTGGCGCGCCGAATCAGACGCGTCGCCCGCTTCAGGTGGTGTGCAGTTCGAAGCTGATCTTGCCCTCGATCACTTCGCGCAGGGCGACGTCTTCCGGGCTCAGTTTCTCGAGCGACTCCACCAAGGGACGGCTGCCACGGCGAAGCTGCTTCACGCGGCGGGAGACCACGTTGATCAAGACATTCGGGTCGGAAATGACTTTCTGGGCTTCGCGGATGTATTCGTCTCTCATGTGGGTGGCGGGCGGAAAAAGGTGAACGGATACGCCTACGGCGCAGGGAGGGAGCGTCAAGGGCGAAATTGTCCCGCCCCCACGTCCGATTTTGTCTTTGCGGCGGAGACTCTGGCGGCGAAAATGTCTGCATGTTCGTGGCTTGGACAACGACGGCCAATCGAGCTGATGCCGAGCAGCTGGCCCGGGGAGCGGTTGAGGCGCGGCTGGCGGCCTGCGCGCAGGTCGACGGCCCGGTCAAATCATTCTACCATTGGGAGGGAAAACTGGAGCAGGCTCAGGAATTCCGGGTGTGGTTTAAGTACCTCCCGGGCAATGCCTCCGCCCTCAGCTCGTGGGTCCATCGCCACCATCCGTTTGCGACGCCGCAATGGATCGAAGTCAGTGCCGAACACGTGGGCGAAAAATACTTGTCATGGGCTATGGCGAACTCTACACCCGCCCCCTTTCATAGTCCAAAAGCACCTTAATCCCGACGCCTTTTATGTCCCAGCATCCCAGCCTCAAGCCCGTCGCCGGCGGCCTCGTCACCAAACGCAATGTCCTCAAGCGCTTCGAGCGCGTCGCGCTCCTGAAGAAGCGCGGCCAGTGGAAGGAAGGCGATCGCGTCCAGGGTCTGCGCAAGACCAAGGGCGACGTTTGAGCGAATTTTCGCCGACAGGCGGGCGTGTCGAACGCGCCCGCCTTTTGTATTTATGCACGACCTGCTGAAGCCCCTCATCGATTGGTACCTGCATTCGCTCGAGTCCGGCGGCTACGCGCTGATCGTGCTGCTCATGTTCATCGAGAGCACTTTCCTGCCGCTGCCGAGCGAACTCATCATCCCGCCGGCGGCGCACCTGGCCTACACGCGCGGCGACATGAGCCTGCTGGGAGTCGTGATCGCCGGCACCCTCGGCTCGTGGCTCGGCGCCACCGCGATGTACTGGGCCTCGCGCTGGGCCGGCCGGCCGCTGGTGCTGAAGTTCGGGCGCTATTTCTTCGTGCCGCCTGCGAAACTGGAAAAGGCGGAACGCTGGGCCGCCGCCTACGGCGACTACGGCATTTTCGCTTCGCGCATCCTCCCGGTGGTCCGCCACCTGATCGGCATCCCGGCCGGCATCGTGCGGATGAGCTACCTGCATTACTCGATCTGGACCTTCGTCGGCTCCGGGCTGTGGTGCAGCGTGCTTTGCTGGCTGGGCGTCAAGGCGGGCCAGGATGAAGCCCTGATGCGCGGTGAACTGCGCGCCATTACGCTCTGGGGCGTCGGCCTGCTCGCGGTGCTGGGCGCAATCTACTGGTTCTTCGTCCATCGCCACATGCAGGCGGAGAAGAAGTAGCCCCGGTCTTCGCCGGCCAGACGCATTGCCTTGTCCGCAGGGCATTCCTGTCGCCTGACCCTCGCCGACGTTGCCGTTCGTCGGTCCCGGACAACGGATGCGCAGTATCCGCCAATACTGTGACACTAAAGGCGGTTGCGTCCCCTCGCCACGCTGCTGCATCGTGTCGCCTCCTTTTTCCCTCATGAGTTCCACGAAGAAGAAAGTCGCCATCCTCACCGCCGGCGGACACGCGCCCTGCCTCAGCGCCGCCGTCGGCCAGCTCATCCTGCATTACACGCAGCAGTGCCCCGATTGGGACATCATTTGCTATCGCTCGGGCTACAAGGGCCTCCTGCTCGGCGAAAGCTACCACGTTACGCCCGAGATTCGCGCCCACGCCGGCATCCTGCGCGAATACGGCGGCAGCGTGATCGGCAACAGCCGGGTCAAGCTCACGAACGTCAAGGATGCCCTGAAGCGCGGGCTGATCAAGGAGGGCCAGCATCCGCTCGAGGTCGCCGCCGCCCAGCTCACCAGGGATGGAGTCGACATTCTCCACACCGTCGGCGGCGACGACACCAACACCACCGCCGCCGATCTTGCCGCGCACCTCGAGAAACACAACTACACCCTCAAGGTCATCGGCCTGCCGAAGACGATTGATAACGACATCATCCCGATCCGCCAGAGCCTCGGTGCCGTCACCGCGGCCGAACAAGGCGCACGCTTTTTCTCCAATGTCGTCACCGAACTTGGTGCCAGCGGCCGCATGCTGATCGTGCACGAGGTGATGGGCCGCAACTGCGGCTGGCTGACCGCCGCGACCGCCCGCGAATACCAGAAGTCCCTGGCGGCGAAACGCTGGGTGCCCGGCCTCGGACTCGCGAAGGAACGCTATGCCGTCCACGCGATCTACCTGCCCGAGCTGGCGCTCGACGTCGACGCCGAGGCCAAGCGCCTTCGCGCGCTCATGGACCGGCAGGGCAACATCAACCTGTTCGTCAGCGAGGGCGCCGGCCTCGACAGCATCATCGCCGAGATGACCGCCCGCGGCGAGGAAGTGGCCCGCGACGCTTTCGGGCACGTCCGGATCGACACCATCAATCCGGGCAAATGGTTCGCCGAGCGCTTCGCCAAGCTGATCGGCGCCGAAAAGGTGCTCGTCCAGAAGAGCGGTTATTTCGCGCGCTCCGCGCCAGCCAATGCCGAGGACCTCAAGCTCATCGACGCCTGCGTGCTCAAGGCGGTGGAATGCGCGCGGGCCGGGATCACCGGCCTCGTCGGCCACGACGAGGAACGCGGCAACGAACTTCGCGCCATCGAGTTTCCGCGCATCAAGGGTGGCAAGGCCTTCGATGCGACGCAGCCCTGGTTCCAGGACCTTCTCAAGGAGATTGGCCAGCCGATGACCAAGATCGTCGCGGTGAAGCACTGAGTCTCGCCCCGGGACGCCGGGTTGGCGGGCCCCGATCCCGGGCCCGTCGGGCAGTTCTGGTTGGATTTCCGGATTCCGCCCTTTTGCTTGGAGGGTCGGTCTCCTGACCGACCGCGGCCGGCCGGGAGGCCGGCCCTCCCATGCAGACAAAACCGGCTTGAGTTCCCGCCGCTCTGCCGAAAGCTGGGCAGCCTGTTGCTTGCGAGTGTAGCACAATGGATAGTGTAGTGGCCTCCGAAGCCATTGATCCGGGTTCGACTCCCGGCACTCGCACCAGCCTTCGCCGAGCGGAGCGAGAGCGAAGGCGATCCTCCGTAAGCTCAGCGAAGGAGGACATTTCGTCTGCGCTGCGAATCGAGTGGCTACGGCTGGCGCCGCCAGCCTTCGCGTGCCTCGTGGTCTGCCGGAGGCCGCGCTCGACAGGTGGAGCGACTTGACCTCAAGGCGCTTCAGGATTCTCACTCGCGCTGCAACGCGCTGAGGTCAGCGCGTTCCAGCCTTTGCGGCTCGAGGTTCAGATATGGATCGCCTGACCCATCGTCGCGAGGGCCGCCTCGCCGAGCGCCTCGGACAGGGTCGGGTGCGCGTGGATCGTGTGATGGATCTCATCAACCGTGGCCTCGAGGTTCATCGCGATGCCGTATTCGGCGATCAGTTCGGTCGCCTCGCTGCCGATGATGTGCACGCCGTAGATTTCGCCCGTCTTCGCATCGGCGATGACCTTGACGAATCCCTCGGTGTCCCCGGCGGCGACGGCCTTGCCCACCGCCGTGAACGGAAACTTGCCGATCTTGTAGCTCAAGCCCTTCGCCTTCGCCGCGGCCTCGGTCAGCCCCGTGCTGGCCACCTGCGGCTGGCAATACGTGCAGCCGGGGAAGGTCCCGACCTGCTTCGGCTTGCCGTGGCCGAACATGCCTTCCACCGCCTGGATGGCGCGGAAGGACGCCACGTGGGCCAGCCAGGGCGGGCCCTGGATGTCGCCGGCGGCATAGATGCCCGGCACGCTTGTCTGGTAATCCGGCCCGACCTTCACGAAGCCGCGATCCAGGTCGACCTTCACCTTGGCCGAGAACAGGCCGTCGAGCGCGGACGTAATGCCGACGGCCACGAGCACGGTCTCAACCTCGAGTTCGGTGCGGCCGTCGTCCTTCACCAGCTCGAGCTTCACGCTCTTGTCGCCGACGCGGATGTTCTCGCACTTCGTGCCCGTGTGAATCGCGATGCCCTGCTTCTCGAAGCTGCGCTGGAGCACCTTGGCGACCTCGGCGTCCTCGACCGGCAGGATCTGCGGCAGCATCTCGACCAGCGTCACCTTCGTGCCGAAGGCATTGAAGAAATACGCGAACTCCACGCCGATCGCGCCGGCGCCGATGATCGCCATGGCCTTGGGCGGCGCCTTGGCCACCAGCGCCTCGCGCGAGGTCATCACGCGCTGCCCGTCGACCGGCAGGCCGGGCAAGGTCTTCGGACGCTGGCCGGTGCAGAGGAGAATGTTTTTCGTGCGGAAAAACTTTCCCTTGTTCGGTCCGTCGATGATCTCGACCATCCCGGGGATCGTGACCTGCGCCTTGCCGGTGAAATGATCGACCTTGTTCTTCTTGAACAGGAACTCGACGCCCTTCGCCATCTGGCCGGCGACCCCGCGCGAACGCTCGATCACCTTCGGAAAATCGAAGCCCGCCCCGGTGACGCTCAGACCGTAGCTGCCGGCCTTTTGGATCGTTCGGTAGAGCTCGGCGCTTTTCAGCAGCGCCTTCGTCGGGATGCAGCCCCAGTTCAGGCATGTGCCGCCCGGGCGCTCCATTTCGATGCAGGCAACCTTCTTTCCCAGCTGCCCGGCCCGGATCGCGCCGACATAGCCCGCCGGACCACCGCCAATGACCACCAGATCGTACATGGAATCAGACATAGAGGGCTGCCACCGTCGCCGCGCTGGCGTGGCCGGTCAAACGCAAAACGGGACGCCGGCGGGCGGCAGCCCGACACAATTCAGATGTCGATCACGTCGTCGTGCCGCTTCGCGACGCCCGGTGGCGGCGCCGGCGGTTTCGGCGGCGGCTTGAGCAACTGGTTCATGACCATGTTGGTCAGGCTCACGATAAGCGCACCGATCAGCGCGGAACCAAAGCCGGCGACGTGGAAGCCGTCGACCAGCCGCCCCGCGACATAGAACAGCAGGGCGTTGATGAACCATACGCCGATGCCGAGCGACAGCAGGATGAACGGCAGCGAGAAGAGCACGAGTAGGGGTTTGAGCACCGCGTTGAAGAAGCTCAACACGAGCACCACCACCAACAACGTCGAACCGGTGTCGCAGCTGATCCCCGGCACGATCGCCGTGCTCAGCGCTACGCCGACCGCAAGGATCAGCAAGCGTACCAGCAGGTTGACGAACGGTTGGTTCATTGAATGATGGGCGCACTCTTGCGGCACCCCCTCGAGGAGCAATGAAAATACTGATCGTCCAGGACTACCTGCGCAGCGGCGGCACCGAGCGCCACTCCGTGTTCATGGCGACCTCCTTTGCCAAGGCAGGCCATGAGGTCACGCTCCTGACCTTCCGGCCCCGGGGTGTGCTGGAAATCGATGCCGAGCAGCAGCCCTTCGCCTTTCGCTCGCTCCAGCCGTTCGACACGGGACTAGACTGGTTCGCCCCGGGATTGCTCAAGGCCGCCGAGGAGGCGACGCCCGACCTCGTCCTCTGCATGGGCCGGATGGCGAATTGCTACGCCGGCTTCATCCAGCGCCGCCTGCCGGCGGCCGCCGTGATCTGCACCATGCGCACCGGCAAGAGCCTGCCCTTCCTCTTCGTGCGCTCGCTCCGCCTCAGCCGCCACATCGTCGCGAACAGCCACGTCGCAAAGCGGGTCCTGACCGACGACTATGACATTCCGGCCGGGAAGATCACGGTGATCCACAACCCGATCCTCCGCTTCACCGATGCCACGGCGCCGCGCAACCTCGCGCTCCGCCGGTTCCATGGCGCGAATCCCTCGACCGCCGTCCTGCTCAATGTCGCGATGTTTCGCGTCGGCAAGAACCAGCGTGAATTGCTCGAAGTCTGCGCCCGGCTGCCCGGCTATCTCGACTGGCAGCTCTGGCTGGCGGGCGATGGTCCCACCCGGCGCAAGTGCGAACGGCTGGCCCATGACCTCGGCATTGGCGCCCGCGTGAGGTTCCTCGGCTACCAGTCCAACCCCGCCCCGCTCTACCATGCCGCCGATATCGCCGTGCTGACTTCCCAAACCGAGTCGCTGTCCAATTTTCTGATCGAAACCCAGATCCATGGCGTGCCGGCGGTGGCCTACGACGTGGTCGGCGTCGGCGAATGTTTCGCGCCCGACCGCTCGGGTTTCCTGATTCCCAACCGCGACCAGGCCGCCTTCGTCAATGCCCTCGATCGCCTCATTCGCGAGCCAGCCCTGCGGCAGCGCTTCTCCGATCACGGTCGTCGCCATGCCGCGGCGAATTTCACGCCCGAGCACCAGGTGCAGGCCCACCTGAATCTCTTTCGCGACCTGACGCGCAAATAGACGCGCCGCGGCCCAAGCGCCCGCGATTCCACTCCTGACAGCCCTATGTCAGCAGGGAGGCCGCGTCGCCCGCGCCGGGTTGCGTTCCGCGGATTCGTCGTCAATCAGTGCACACCGTGCCGACCACCGAGTCCATCCGCCTGCGCGGCGTCCGCCAGAACAACCTCAAGGGCTTCGACCTCGAACTGCCGCTGGGCCGGTACATCGTCGTCACCGGCCTGAGCGGCGCCGGCAAGTCCTCCCTGGTATTCGACACGCTCCATGCCGAGGGCCAGCGGCGCTACGTCGAGACGTTCTCCGCCTACACGCGGCAGTTCCTCGACCTGCTCGACAAGCCCCAGGTCGATGCCGTGGAGAACATCCGTCCTTCGATCGCCATCGAGCAGACCAACACGGTCAAGACATCCCGCTCGACGGTCGGCACGATGACGGAGCTCACCGACTTCGCCAAGGTCTGGTTCAGCCACGTCGCCGCGTGCTACGATCCCGAGACCGGCGAAAAGGTCGAGGACGACAACCCGCAGACCATCTGGGCCAAGACCCTGTCGGCCCAGCCCGCGGCCACGCTCCTGCTGTGCTTTCGGATCGCCAAGCCGGACAACCTGAAGTGGACGGAAATCCTCTCCAGCATCAAGGGCCAGGGCTACACGCGCGTGCTGATCGAAACGACCGCAAAGGATGAACGCCGGGATTCGAAGGCTGCGCTGGCGGTCCACAAACTCGACGACCTGCTCGCGCGACCCTCGACCTTCGACTTTCGTCGTTCGACGTCCCTCTTCGTGGTCCAGGACCGGCTCCGCCTGGTCGCGGAAAACAAGAGCCGTTTTCTCGAAGCGTGCGAAACCGCGCTGCATTTCGGCAAGGGCGAGGTCCACTTCTTCTCGGCCGACACGCTCGCGGCCGCCGGCCACTATTCGCGCGGCCTGCACTCCCCGGCCACCGGTCGGACCTTCCGTCCCGCCACCCCGGGGCTTTTTTCCTTCAACTCGCCGCTCGGCGCCTGTCCGACCTGCCGCGGCTTCGGCCGTGTCATCGCCATCGATTACCGCCTGGCGATCCCCGACCATTCGCTCTCAATCGAGGAAGGCGCCGTCAAGCCGTGGGAAGGCGAAATCTATGGCGAATCGAAGAAGGATCTCCTGCGCTTCACCAAGAAACTCGGCATTCCCACCGATGTGCCCTTCGCCGCGCTCACGCCCGAGCAGCAGGCTTTCGTGATCGAAGGTTCGCCCGGCTACGATGGTGAGACTAAGTGCTGGCCGAAATACTGGTACGGGCTCAAGGGATTCTTCCGCTATCTCGAGAAGACCACCTACAAGATGCACGTGCGGGTGTTCCTCTCCCGCTATCGCTCCTATGATCGCTGCCCCGCCTGCCACGGCGCCCGCCTGCAGCCCGAGGCCCTCTGCTGGAAATGGCATGGGCGCACCCTCCCGGAGTTGTACCAGCTGCCGATCAGCGAACTGCTGGGCCTCGTCACCGCGGACACGACGCTGGCGGCCCGTCGCGCCGGGCCCGAAGCACACAGTGCCTCGCTCGCCCACGACTCGATCGTCACGCGGTTGCGTTACCTTGAACAGGTCGGCCTCGGCTACCTCACGCTCGACCGCACGTCCCGCACGCTTTCGGGTGGCGAGGTCCAGCGGGTCAACCTCACCTCGTGCCTGGGCACGTCGCTCGTCGACACGCTGTTCGTGCTCGACGAGCCTTCGGTTGGGCTGCACCCGCGCGACATCGACCGGCTCATCGGCATCATCCGCAGCCTGACGGATGCCGGCAACACGGTCGTCGTCGTCGAGCACGACGAGGCGATGATCCGGGCCGCCGACCACGTGATTGAGATCGGGCCCGAGCCGGGCGCGGGCGGCGGCGAGGTCGTCTTTCAAGGCGACGTGCCCGCGCTGCTCGCCTCGCCGCGTAGCATCACGGGCTCGTACCTGTCCGGCCGGAAGCGCATCGAAGTTCCCGCCGCGCGACGCCTGATTGCCAGCGCCTCCTGGCTGCAGTTCATCAATGTGGCAAAACACAATGTCGCCGGCCTGACTTTCCGGCTGCCGCTGCAACGACTCGTGTGCCTCTCGGGCGTTTCCGGCTCCGGCAAGTCCACCCTGCTCGACAACGTCATCCACCAAGGGCTGCTGGCGCAGAGAAACCTGATGACCGAGGACCCCGCTTCGATCGAACGCATCCAGTCTGACCTCACGTTCTCGGAAATCGTACTGGTCGACCAATCGCCCCTGAGTCGAACGCCACGATCCAATCCGGCACTTTACTGCGAAGCTTGGGAGCTCATCCGCGAGCTTTTCGCCGCCGAACCGGCCGCGCAGGAAGCGGGGTTCAGTGCCTCGAGCTTCTCGTTCAACAGCGGCGATGGCCGATGCGACCATTGCCAGGGACTCGGCAGCGAACGGGTCGAGATGCAGTTCCTTTCCGATGTCTTCGTCCCGTGCCCGATCTGCGAGGGCCGGCGCTTCAAGCCGGAGGTCCTCGCGATTCGCTGGCAGGGCAAATCCGTCGCGGACTTGCTGGCGACGACCATCACCGAGGCGCTGCGTTTATTCGACGGCCAAGACGAAATCCGGCGGCGCCTCGCGGCGCTGGACGAGGTGGGCCTCGGCTACCTGCCGCTGGGCCAGCCGCTGAACACGCTCTCCGGCGGTGAATCGCAAAGGCTGAAGTTGGTTCGTTATTTGGGTTCACAGTTCACGGTTGATGGTCCTGGCCCCAACCGAGAACCGACAACCGGAAACGGTGAACCTCCGGTTGCCCTGCTCCTGCTCGACGAGCCGACCACCGGCCTGCACCGCCACGACGTCAGGCGGCTGCTCGAGGTTTTGCAGCGCATCGTCGACCGCGGGCACAGCGTCGTGTTGATCGAACACAATGTCGACGTTCTCAAATCGGCCGACTGGATCCTCGAGGTGGGCCCCGAGGCCGGCGCCCAGGGTGGCCGCATCGTCGCCGAAGGCACGCCCGAGGACCTCGCGCGTGCCGGCACCGCCACCAGCCGGTACTTGCAGGCAGCACTGGCGGACGAGGCACTCCCGGCTCTCGCCGCCGCCGAACCGCCGGCGCCCTACCAGGCGGGCTTGTCGCTCGCAGGCGGCGAGCTGAGCGTCATCGGCGCCCGCGAGAACAACCTGCGCAACATTGATGTCTCGATTCCGCACCGGCGCCTCTCGGTCGTCACCGGCGTTTCCGGTTCGGGCAAGTCCACCCTCGCCTTCGACATCATCTTCGCCGAAGGCCAGCGCCGCTTCATGGAATCGATGTCGCCGTACGCGCGCCAGTTCGTGGAGCAGTTGCCGCGGCCCGACATCGACCGGCTGTCCGGCATCCCGCCCACCGTGGCCATTGAACAGCGCGTCACCCGCGGCACACGCAAGTCCACTGTCGCCACGATTACCGAAGTCGCGCAGTACCTGCGCCTGCTTTACGCCCGCCTGGGCGTGCAGCATCACCCCGAGACCGGCCGGCCGGTGACACCGCTGTCGGCGGGCCAGCTGCGGCAGTTGCTCGACCGCCTGCTCGCCAGCCCGAAAGCGAAAAAAGCCAGGCATCTCTATCTCTGCGCGCCGCTGATACGCGGCCGCAAGGGCCACCACGAGCCGATGGCCAAGTGGATTGGGCGCCAGGGCTACGAACTCATGCGCGCCGATGGCCGCCTGCTGCACGTCCAGAATTTCCAGAAACTCGATCGCTACAAGGAGCATGACATCGAGGTGGTGGTGGCCGACCTGCGCAGTTTGCCGGTCACGGTTCAGGGTTCACGGTCCGACGGAACGGCGAACCGAAAGCCGAAAACGCTGAACTCGGCGGCGCAAGCGCTGGAGCACGCGCTGGCGCTCGGCAAAGGCGCCTGTTTTCTCCTCACGCCCGACGGCGAGGTGTTGTCGTGGTTCTCCACCACGCGGACCGATATCGAGACCGGCGAGTCCTTCCCGGAACTCGATCCGAAGAATTTCTCGTTCAATTCGCCCAAGGGCTGGTGCCCCACTTGTCGCGGCCACGGCCGGATCTACGACTGGATGTTGCAGGAGGCGCGCGAGGACGTGGAATTGCCCGCTGAAGTCGCCGATGCGCTCCGCGCCATCGATCCCGATGACCCGGCGTCGCATGGCCGGCCCTGCCCGACGTGCCACGGCGAACGGCTCAATCGCATCGCCCGCGCCGTGAAGCTGCCGCTGCGCAACGGGACGTATCTCTCCTTGCCCGAGCTAACCCGGCAAACGCCCGACGGCCTGCTGGCCGCGCTGCGCAGCCTGAAACTCGACGCCCGCGGCCGGGCCGTCACGCAGGACGTCGTCCCGCAGATCGAGGAACGCCTGCGTTTCCTCGGCCAGGTTGGCCTCGAGTACCTCGAAATGGACCGGCCCACCGACACGCTCTCCGGCGGCGAAGCCCAGCGCATCCGGCTGGCCGCGCAGCTCGGGTCCAACCTGTCGGGCGTGCTGTACGTGTTGGATGAACCGTCAATCGGCCTCCATGCCCGCGACAACGACCGCCTGGTCGGAACCCTCGAATCATTGCGCGAGAAGGGCAACACCGTGCTCGTCGTCGAACATGATGACGTCGTGATGGAGCATGCCGACCGCATCATCGACCTCGGGCCCGGGGCGGGCGTCAACGGCGGCACGGTGCTCGCCAATGATACGCCGGCCGGGATCAAGCAGAACGCCGCCTCGCTGACCGGCCTGTTTCTGGCCAAGGGCATCCCGCACCCGATGCGCGGGAGTTATCGGGAAATTCCGGGGTGGAACGACCTGACCTCAGGACGGTCGAAACGCGCTGGGGCCGGCGCGTTCCACCTGCCCTTTCTGGAACTCGCCGGTATCAACTTCCGCAACCTTCACGATGAAACCCTGCGCTTGCCGTTGGGCCGGCTCGTGATGGTGTGCGGGCCCAGCGGCGCCGGCAAATCCACGCTCTTCCGGGACATCCTCGATCCGGCGGTCTCTGGTGCCATCAAGCTCCGGAAGAAGAAGCTCACCGGACGGGAATTTGTCCGCTCCACAAACTTCGGCGCCGAGGCCGGCGGCAAAGCGCCGTTTGACGCCCTGACCGGCGCCCAGGGATTCAAGGCCGTCATCGAGGTCGACCAGGCGCCGATCGGCAAGACTCCCCGGTCCACGCCGGCGACCTACCTTGGCATTTTCGATCTCATCCGTCAGTTTTTTGCCTCGCTGCCGGAGGCGAAGATGCGCGGCTATACGGCCAGCCGCTTTTCGTTCAACACGCCCGGCGGTCGCTGCGAGACCTGCGCCGGCGCCGGGCGCATCAAACTCGAGATGGCCTTCATGCCCGATTCGTACCTGCCGTGTGACGCCTGCGGCGGCTCGCGCTACAGCCCCGAGCTGGGCGACATCACGTGGAAGGGCAAAAACATCGGCGAGGTCCTGCGCATGTCCTTCGACGAAGCAGCCGTGTTCTTCGACTTCCACTCGCAGCTTTCACAGGTCTGCCAGCTCATGGTGGACTGCGGCCTTGGCTACCTGACCCTCGGCCAGAGCTCGCCCACCCTTTCCGGCGGCGAGGCCCAGCGGCTGAAGTTGGTCACCGAATTGTCCGGCGGCTTGCGCACATTCAAGGAGCGTTCGCGCGACATCGCAGTGCGGAATCTTTACCTGCTCGAGGAGCCCACCATCGGGCTGCATCTCAGTGATTGCGAGAAGCTCATCAAGGTGCTCCAGAGCCTGGTCGACCAAGGCCACACGGTCGTCGTGATCGAGCATCATCTCGACCTGCTGGCCGAGGCCGACTGGATCATCGAACTCGGGCCCGGCGGCGGGCCGAACGGCGGCCGCATCCTGTACCAAGGACCGCTCGCCGGCTTGCTGAAGTCCAAAGGCAGCCCCACGGCGCCGTATCTTCGACAGAAATTGAAACAGCCGGCCCAGTCGCGTGCGGCGCCGAGCGATCGTCAGCCTGAATTGGAGGCGGGCCCATCAGCCCCGCGGAATAAGCGCCAATTAAGCCGGCACTGAGGACGGCGCCATCGCCAGCGGCAAGCTCGGGGCGATCTCGAGGGCGTAGCCGCCATCGTTGGTGCCGCCCGGCTCGCGCTCCATCCACGACGCAAAGGCCACCATGCCGGCATTGTCGCCTGTGTGTTGGGGCAGCGCGCGCAGAAATTCGACACCATGCGAGCGCGCGACCTCGGCCAACAATGCCTGAAGCGTCCGGTTGTTGGCCACGCCGCCCGACAAGCCGAAGGACCGGTAGGCCCCACGTTCGAGCGCGAGGCGCGATTTCCGCACCAACGACTCGAAGACGGCGTGCTGGTAGCTGGCGCACAGGTCGGGCCGGCGTCGCTCGATGACTTCCGCCGGCATTTTCTCGAGCTGGTAGCGCAAGCTGGTCTTCAAGCCCGAAAAACTGAAATCAAGGGTCGCGCGCTGGGCGACCGCCTTGGGAAATTCAAACGCGTCCGCCTTTCCTTCCGCCGCGAGCTTTTCCACCAGCGGGCCACCGGGGTACCCCAAACCGAGCAATTTGGCGCCCTTGTCCAGCGCCTCGCCGGCGGCATCGTCAAGTGTCGACGCGAGCAACCGGATTCGGCGGTCTTCGTCGATCGACAACAGCGCCGTGTTGCCGCCGGAGACCAGTAGCCCGAGGTGCGGGAGACGAGCGGCAAAGGCTGCGGCGAAAGCGTCGGGGCCAGACGCATGCAGCGGAATGAACGGGGAAAAGGCGTGCGCTCGCAGGTGATTGACCCCAACCACCGGGACGCCCCAGGCCAGCGCCAGGCTCTTGGCCGCCGCGAGGCCCATCGCAAGGCACGCCGCAAGCCCGGGTCCCTGCGTCACGGCGATCCGGGTCATGCGATCGGGCGGAATCGCGGCGAGCGCGCGCGCCAGCAGCGGCCCGAATTTTTCCAGGTGCTCGCGGCTGGCGAGGTCGGGCACGACGCCGCCGTAAGCCTCGTGCAAGGCGATCTGGCTGTGCACCCATTCGCCGACGAGTCCGTGCGCCGGGTCGAAGATCGCGACCGCCGTCTCGTCACAGGAACTTTCCAGCGCGAGGATCATGGCCTCGCTCCGCCTCCGCCGCTCATTTCCGCTCCCGTTCCGCCAGCACGCCGCGCAGCACTTCGCGCGCCGCTTCGAGCTGCACGTCTTCGATGGGTTGGAAGCCGAACCGTCCGGCGAAGTCCGCCGGGTTGGCCAGATCCATGCGCGCCTGCTGCAGGCGCACCTTGGCCTCGTCATCGGCGGAGATTTCGATCTCCACCTGCGGCTGGATGCCTTTTTCGTGGATGGTGACACCGCTCGGCGTGTAGTAGCGCGCGGTGGTCAGGCGCATGCCCTCGCCGTTCCGCAGGTCGAGCACCGTTTGGACCGAACCTTTGCCGAAGGTCTTCTCGCCGACGATGACGGCGCGCTTGGTGTCCTTCATCGCCCCGGAGACCACTTCCGCCGCACTGGCGGTGTTGCCGTCGACCAGCAGCGCAATCGGATAGTGGCGCGGCGGGTGTTCGCCGTCCGCCGTGTACTCCTCCCGCGAATCCCGGGTGCGGCCCTGCGTGTAGACGATCAGCTCGCCTTTGTCGAAAAACTGGTTGCACACATCGACGGCGGCGTCGAGCAGTCCGCCCGGGTTGCCGCGCAGGTCGATCACCAGGGCGCGCATGCCCCGCTTCTCCAAGCCGGCCAAGGCCTCCTTGAACTCCTCGCCCGTGCGCTCGCTGAACTGCGTGAGCTGCAGGTAACCGATGCCATCCGAGCCGAGCGACACGTTGCGCACGCTGTCCAGCTTGATGCGCTCGCGCTTGAGGCGGAAATCGATCGTCTGCGCCTTGCTGGGGCGAAAGACAGTCAGCGTGACCTCCGTGTCCGGCTCGCCGCGGACCAGCTTCACCGTCTTGTCGACCGAAGGCGAATCGAGGACCTTGCCGTCGATCTTGACCAGCCGGTCGCCCGGCCGGATGCCGGCGCGCTCCGCCGGCGAACCGGCGATAGGCGCCACGACCGCAATGTAGCCGTCGCGCTGCTCGACCTGGATGCCGACGCCGCCAAAGGCGTTGGCGAGGTCTTCCTCGGTCGCCTGGTATTCGTCGGCGCGCATGAACTGCGAATGCGGGTCGAGCGAACCAACCATGCCGTCCAGGGCGGAGCGGGTCAGCTCGTCATAATTTGGCGGCGGGTCGCCGACGTAATTCTCCTCCACCAATTGGAGCACCTGGCGAAAATAGCGCACATTCCGGTCGCGCTCGCGATCCGGCCACCAACTCGGCGCGCCGGGCCGCGGCCCGACCCATTGCGCCACGCCGAAACCGGCCAATACGGCCAGGCCGAGGAGAAGCGCACGATTGAGCATGGCTTTCAGTGTAGGCAAATGGTTGAGTTGGCAAATAGTGATATGCACGTTCCCTGCCTCCAACCGGCCGGAGGCGTGTCGATCATCCTCCACAATTTCAAAAAATGGTTTCGTCGTCCGACTTTTATGAGGTATTCGCAGCGGAAGCCGGGGCGACCGCCGGTGTGTCTTTTGCCCGCTACATGGACCTGGCGATGTATCACCCCGCGGCCGGCTACTACACGCGCGATTTCCGACGGGTGGGCCGCGACGAGAAGGCGGACTTCTACACGGCCACGTCATTCAATCCGGTTTTCGGCGAACTCGTCCTCGCGGCCGCGACCCGGTTGCTGGCGCCGGCCCGGCCGGCGGATTTCGAATTTGTGGAAATCGGCGCGGAACCCGGCGGCGGCATCTTGCGCGACCTCACCCATCCCTTTGCGGGCTACCGGACCATTTCGCTCGGACAGCCGATCGAGCTGCCGGCGGCCGCGGTGGTGTTCTCCAACGAGCTGTTCGATGCGCAGCCGTTCCACCGCGTGGTCTGGCGCCGCGGCGCCTGGCGCGAGCTCGGAGTGGCGTTGCACGGTCGCCAGCTGCGCGAGGTGGAGCTGCCGGAATTGTCATCCGAGATCGCGGCCGAGGCCCGCCGCCTGCCGCCCAGCGCGCCGGAGGAATACCACATCGACCTTCCCCTGCGCACCGTTCCGTTGCTCGAGAGAATTGTCGGGCCGAAGTGGCGCGGACTCTTTCTTGCCTTCGATTATGGCAAGAGCTGGGAGGAACTGGCGCGGCATGTACCGGCCGGCACGGCTCGAACCTACCATCGCCAGCGCCTCGGCAACGACCTTCTCCGACGGCCGGGCAAGCAGGACCTGACCTGCCATATCTGCTGGGACTGGTTGGAAGATGGCCTCGCCCGAGCCGGATTCATCGAGCCGCGGGTCGACTTCCAGGAGCGCTTTTTCATGCTCTATGCGGCCGACGCGCTCGCCGCCATGACCCAGGCCGAGGCCGGTCGTTTGAGCCCGCGGAAGCGAATGATGCTGCAGCTTCTGCACCCGGGCAACATGGGCCATAAGTTCCAAGTGCTCCATGCGTTACGCAAATAGCGAGCCTCCGGAGTCGTCGCCCATATTTCCCTTGCTAAGGTTTCCTCCCACCCTTTACTCACGACCCTTTAACTCTCGAAACATCATGGCAAGAATCTGCTCCATCACCGGAAAACGCCCCGTCAAAGGCCGCATCATCCATCGCAAGGGCCAGTCCAAGAAGAGCGGCGGCATCGGTACGCACGTCACGAAGCACACGCCGAGGCTTTTCCGCCCGAACCTCCAGTGGATCAAGGTCAAGCTGCCCAATGGTGGTACGAAGCGCATGTGGGTTTCCGTCAAGGCCATCAAGGCCGGCCTCGTCGAAAAGGCCTGATTCCGCCCTTCCTTTTGCCAACCCGCGGCCCGCGCCGCGGGTTTTTTTGCGCCCTCAGCCGGCCAGCAGGTCCTGAAACTCGGCGTGCCGCTCGATGAATCTGGCGACGTAGGAACATTGCGGCACCACCCGCCAGCCGTGGGCGCGCGCCTCGGCGAGCCCCGCACGAACCAGCGTCTCGGCCACGCCGCGTCCGCGCAATTCGGGCGGCACCAAGGTGTGGGTGAAGACCATGGCTCCATCGGCGAGTTCGTATTCGCAGACCGAACGGTAACCCTCGATCGTGGTCTCGAAGCGGTGCGCATCGCGATCGTGCTGGATTTCGGGTGGGGCGGCCATGCCCCTACCAAAGCCGGACCGGCCGCGATGGCAAATCCTGCACGACAAGATATGCGCAGGAATTCCAGTGGCGACACCGCCGGGCCGGAGATATCCTACCGATCGTGGGCAACCGCCAACCCCCGGGAGCCCGCGACCGGAGCAGTCGCCCGGCCGGAGTGAATCACCCCAAACATTCCCGCCATGACTCCGCATACCTACCTCGACCAGGGACTGGCCATTTTTCACACGCGCCTGAAGGCCCCCGGAGAAAGCCACGTCCCGTTCGGCGGGCCCGCCCGCCCGTTCATCACCATCTCGCGCGAGAATTGCGCCGGCGCCACCACCTTGGGACGCCTCCTCCTGCCGATGCTCGACGAGCATTTCGGCGAGGAGGACCGCAGCTGGATGTTTCTCGACAAGGATCTGCTGACCCACGCGCTCACGCAGCATCACCTCCCCGAGCATCTCGCCACCTACCTGCCGGAGGACCGCTTGTCGGAAATAAAGGGCATGATCGGCGAGATCGTCGGGCTGCATCCGCCGCTCTGGGAACTTGAGCACCGGGTCTCGGAGGCCATCCTGCAGATCGCGCTGCTCGGCCGCGTGATCTTCGCCGGCCGCGCCTCGCACCTGGTCACGCGCGGTGTGCCGGGCGGGCTCCACCTTCGGCTTGTCGCGCCGATGGAGGTCCGCATCCAGCGCCTGCAGGCCATGCAAGGCTGCGACCGCACCACGGCGATCCACACGTTGGAGGAAACCGATCGCGCCCGCAGCCGCTACGTGCACTCGAATTTCGAGGCGAACATCGATGACCCGCACACCTACGACCTGATGATCAACACGGCCCACTTCGCCCCCGAGGCCATCGCCCGCCTGGTCATGCAGGTAATGCGCGAACGCATGGCCGCCATCGCCCCAAGCGCTTGAGCGTCTGAGGCGGGGCGTCACCCCCCGCATTCGGGACGGGCAGCCCGTCACGCATCGTTCGAGCGAAGCCGATCCCGCACCCGTCCCAGCAGCGCCGCGAACTCCTCCCGGCCCTCGATCTTCAGGAGCCAAAGCACCGTGGCGTAAGCGCCGCAGCCGAGGGGCACCAGCGCGAGCACCTGCGCCCAGGCGCGGGCCTTGGGGCCAAGCGGCAGCCAGCCCGGCCATTGGGTTCCCGCCCAGACGACCAAGCCCATCACCAACGTGGCGGTGACGATCTTCCCGAGGCTTGGACCCAACCGGGCGAGTTCCAGGCCGGGCACCAGGCGCCGAAGTTCACTCAGCAACAACCAGGTCTGGACGATGATGGCCGTCGTGCTGGCGATCACGAGGCCGGCGGCATCCAGCCACCGCATCAACAGCAGGCTCAGGCCAAGGTTGACCAAAAAATCGATCGTCGCCACGCGCACCGGCGACTTGGTGTTCTTCAGCGCGTAGAACGCCCGGAGGGTCAGGCTCACGACGGAGAAGAACGGCAGCCCGATCACATAGAGCGCGAGCAGCAACGACATGGCGCTCGTGTCCGCGGCGGTGAAGGCATGGCGTTCGAACAGCACCCGTACAATGGGCTGGCTGAGCAGCGCGAGGCCGGCGGCGGCGGGAACATTGATGACGAGGATCAGGCGAATGCCTTTCTTGAAATCGCTCGCGAGGCCGGCGTAGTTGCGCTCGATGGCGTGCTTCGAGAGCAGCGGATAGACGACGGTCGACACCGCGATCGCGAAAACACCGATGGGTAGTTCCATCAGGCGGTTCGCATAGAACATCAGCGTGCCGGCGGAATCGTTGATCGAATAGGCCAGCAGGCTGGAGACAAACGCGTTCACCTGGTAGATCGCGGTGCCCCAGAGGCCCGGGGTCATCAGCAGCGCGATCTCCCGCACGCGCGGCGATAGCCCGAGATCAAACCGCGGCCGCCAGCCTTCGTAGTGCGCCAACGCCACCGCCGGCACCAGCAGCTGCAGCGTCCCGCCCACGAGCACGCCAGCGCAGAGCCAGTGGATCTCGCCCAGCGGCGATGACGCGAAATGCAGGCCCGCGCCTCCCAGCGAGACGATCATCGCCAGGTTGAGGGAAATGGGCGACAGCGCCGGCTCGAGGAAGCGATGCAAGACGTTCAGCGTCGCGCTGAACGGCGCCGCCAGGCACACCAGCACCAGGTACGGCACCAGGATGACCGTGAGATCCGCGAGGAGATACCACTTGTCCTCGTGCCCGGGCAGCCGCCGCGACTGGCTGAACACGAGCATCAACACCGTCGCCAGGCCGCCGCAAATGAGCAGCAGCCAGCTCGTGACCTTGTTGAGCAGGGCGAAGGCGGCGTCGCGGCCGTGCTCATGCAGCTCATGCTGCAGCGTGGGCTGGAATGCCGCGGTCAAGGCCCCCTCGCCGAGCAGCCGGCGGAAGAGGTTGGGCAGCCGGAAGGCTGACAGGAACGCCGTGTTGAGGAGGCTGGACCCGAAGATCGCCGCGCCGAGCTGGTCGCGCACGAGGCCGAGCACGCGCGACGCCACCGTCGCCGTCGCGACGACGCTGATGTTCTTCAGGTGTTTCGACACGACCGCGGTGCCGGCCCCGGCCTATTGCACGGCCAGGGTCATCGCCCCTTTCTCAACGGTCACGGACTTTAGCTTCGTCAGTGCGATGCGAAGATCATCCGGAACCTTCACCTTCGAGGTGATCGATGACACCAGAAGTCCCGGGATGGCAGGCAGCAGGTGCAGCGGGCAGGAACCCAGGTACAGTTTGCCCGGCTTGAACACGAAACTGTCGCCCGACTGCACGAAGGTGCCCATCGCCAGGACCGTGGTATCGTAGGTCATGCCGTACCAGTTGAGCGTGCACTTCAGACCGACCTGGACCTCATTGTCGACGATCTTGAAATTCAGGGTGCCGGGAATGACAAAACCCTCGGGCGGCGGTTTGGCGGCGTCATCCTTCGGCGCCTCCTCCTTCGGCTTCTCGCCCGGCTTGGCCTTGTCCTTGCCTTTCGGCGGCGGCGTCGCGGCCTTGGGCGCCGGCGGCACCGCCAGGCTCGCGGCCCACGCGTTCAATTCGTCCTCCACCACCGTGACGTTGGTGCCGGCAATGAGCTGCTTTTGCTTGGCCTGCCAGGTGCGGGACTTCGCCGTGCTCTCCGAGCCCGGGATGTAATAGACCACGCTGCGCGAAGGCTCCTTCGGCAGGACTTTGACCTGCTGCACCGGCTTGAACACCAGGTAGAGGCAGGCGACCAGGACGCCGCAGATCAGGCCCAGGACGGCGCCCAGGGCGACTTCAGTGACGCTCGGACCATAGAGCGCTTTTTCAAGTTTCTTGTCGGCCATGGTGGGGACTATTTCGCGGCTTTGGCCGCGGCAGGTTTGTGCTCGGACGATTTGGAAGGAGTGGTGCTCGCCGCCGGCTTTTCCGCGGCTTTTTCGGCCGGCTTCTTCTTGTAATCGGTGATGTAGAAGCCGGAGCCCTTGAAAATCAGGCCGGCCCCGCCTCCCACCTTGCGTTTGAGGGCGCGCCGTTTGCACGCCGGACAAACCTTGAGCGGGGCCTCTTTCATCGACTGGAACACTTCCAGTTCATGCCCGCATTTCGCACAGATGTAGTCGTAAGTCGGCATCCAGAAAAGTGCTCCAAGGTATGATTCGCGCCCTGGGCCTTGGCGAGTCTGTTCTTGGCCCTGTTCGTCGCCGCTCGGCGATGGGACCTGCTTGACCTCAGGGGCTTAAACGCGTTGACGTCAACCCAGCCCGCATGACCTTCGCCGACCAGCTCAACAGCCTCGTGCAACGCGTCGAGGGCGGTCTCGAATCGCTGGTGCCGGCCGCCACGGTCCGCCCGGCGCGGCTCCATGCCGCCATGCGCTACAGCCTCCAGGCGGGCGGCAAACGCCTGCGTCCGGTGCTCCTGCTGGCGGCATCCGATCTGTTCGGCGCGAAGGCCGATCCGTTGCCGGCGGCGGTCGCCCTCGAGTGCATCCATACGTATTCGCTGATCCATGACGACCTGCCATGCATGGACAACGACGACCTGCGCCGCGGCCGGCCGACGGCCCACAAGCAGTTCGACGAAGCCACGGCGCTGCTCGCCGGCGATGCGCTCCTGACCCTGGCCTTCCAACTGCTCGCGCGCCACTATGCCATCCGGCCGGCGCTGGCCCTCGCCCTGACCCGCGAGTTCGCCGATGCGGCCGGCAGCGAGCATCTCATCGGCGGCCAGATGGAGGACCTCCTGGCGGAAGGCAAGTCCGCTGCCTCGGCGGACGAGCTCGAATTCATTCACCTGAACAAGACGGCCGCCATGCTCACGGCCGCCCTCGTTGCGGGCGGGCTTTGCGGCGGCGCTGATGAGTCCGCGCAGGCCGCGCTGCGCCGCGCCGGACACCACCTCGGCCTGGCTTTTCAGATTGTCGACGATGTGCTCGACGCCACCGCCGACACCGCCACCCTCGGCAAGACGGCCGGCAAGGACGCCAAATCCGGCAAGACCACCTACGTGCGCCTGCACGGCCTCGCCGCCTCGCGTCAGCTGGCCCGCGAGCATTCCGATGCCGCCAAGGCCGCCCTCGGCACGCTGCCCGGCGACCAGGCTTTCCTGGTCGCGTTGATCGATTCCATGGCGACGCGGGTCAAGTGACCCGGCCACGGTGGCTCACTTCGCCGCCACCGTCAGGCCGTCGAGGAATTCAGTGATGTCCCCCGAGACGGACCGATAGTCCGCCTCTTTCGCCCAGGCGCGCAACTGCACGGTCCCCTGCGCCCCCGAAAAGAAGTAGCCATGGTTGACATAATTGGTGCCGTCCACCCGCGCCGCGAACTCGACCTCCGTGACCTCGACAGCGCCCCGCCGCTTCTTGGCGCGTCGCTTGATGCTGAGCGATTCGGCGCCCTCCTGGGCCGTCTTGATCACAGCCGTGGCGATGTCGTCGCCCTCGACCGGCTTTTCCTCGGCGATGAACTGGGCCTCGGCCTGCTCGTCCGTGCGCAGGAAATTGAAGACGCCGGGCTCCTGGTCGCCCGGGTCGCGATACCAGCGCGTGGCGTCAAACCGCAGGCTGAAATTGCCAAACGACAAAGTGCGCCAGCGCTCGCGCTCCTCCACCACGCGCGGGTCGACGCTGTCGGCGCGCAGCCGCACGCTGTCGAAGAACTGCCGCGCGCGATCCGCGCCCGTGCCCGTGGCGGGCCACTCCGCGCTCAGCACATAGAGTGACGACCCGACAACCACGAGCCGGACTTCGCGCAGCGTCTTTTCGCGTGGCTGCGCCATGACGATCCGTTCGCCGCCGAACGATCCCAGCTGGTAGGCCTCGCGCGTACGCAACTGGCCCGGCCGCGAATGCATCATTTCGCTGATCGATTTTTCGTAGAGGCCGGTCTCCTCACCCGGCGTCAACGCCAGCGGATAGGTGAACCGGATGATCATGCTGCGCTCGCCGGCCTGCTCCAGGAAGTAGCGGATCGCCTTGACCTCGCCTTGCGGCGACGGCGTGGCGATCGCGTCGCTCTTCGGCTCGGCCGCAAAGTTCGCTTCGATCGACCATTCCGGCACCGCGAGCTGGTACTCCGCCGACAGGCCCGTGGCGGCGCAGAACAGGGTCAACCGGAGGAAAGCGGAGATGCGCCGCATGGACCGGAAGCTAATCCATGCTTTCGCATTGCCCGCAAGCCCGCAAACGCCCGGGTGATCTCCCCGATCCGGATGGCCGCGTCGCTCGCGGCCGGCGAACGACGCGACTGCGACCTGGGACGACTCAGGCGGCCGCCACCGCCGCCTTGACCAGCGCGACGAACGAGAGGGCCTCGAGCGACGCGCCGCCGATCAGGCCGCCATCGATGTCCTTTTGCGCGAGCAGCTCGGGGGCGTTGGCCGGCTTCATCGAGCCGCCGTAAAGGATGCGCACCTTCTGCGCGAGCGCCTCGCCATACAGTTTTGTGAGCAGGTCGCGGATGAACGCGTGCACCTCCTGCGCCTGGGCGGTCGTCGCCACCTTCCCGGTGCCGATGGCCCACACCGGCTCATAGGCGATGATCACGGTTGTGATCTGCTCCTTCGCAACTCCTTGCAGCCCGCCCTCGACCTGGCGCTGCACCACCGCGAGCGTCGCGCCGGCCTCGCGCTCGGCCAGCGTCTCCCCGACGCAGAGGATCGGCTTCAATTGGCTGGCGAGGGCCGCGAGCACCTTCTGGTTGATGAAGGCATCAGTCTCGGCGAAATAGGTGCGCCGCTCGCTGTGGCCGAGGATGACGTGCGTAGCGAACAGCGAGCGCAGCATCTCGGCGGAAACCTCGCCGGTGTAGGCGCCGCTCTTTTCCGGGTGCATGTTCTGGCCGCCGAGCTTCACCGCCGTGCCCTCGAGGGTGCGGCCGACGCTTTCGAGCGCCGTGAAGGGCGGGCAGAGCACGATATCGACGGCGGTCTCGCGCCCGACCTCGGCAAGGATGTCCTTGGTCAGGGTAACGCCGTCGGCGGCGCTCTTGTTCATTTTCCAATTACCGGCGATGAGTTTCTTGCGGATCATAGAAGGTTTGGGGTTCGCAGTTCACTGTTCACGGTTCGAGGGCCGCGGTCTTGGGTGACTGTGAACCGCGAACTTCAAACCGTGAACCATTATTTCTCCAGGAACGCCACGCCGGGCAGCACCTTGCCCTCGAGGAATTCGAGGCTGGCGCCGCCGCCGGTGGAGCAGTGCGTGACCTTGTCGGCGACCTTGAATTTCTTCGCCGCCGTCGCGGTGTCGCCGCCGCCGACGACCGTCGTCGCCCCGGCCGCGGTCGCCTTGGCGATGGCGTCGGCCATGGCCTTGGTCGAGCCGGCGAACTTGTCGAATTCAAACACACCGGACGGACCGTTCCATACGATGGTTTTGGCGCGGCCGATGACCTGCGCGTAGAGCGCGATGGACTTCGGGCCGCCGTCGAGTCCCATCCATCCGGCCGGGATGCCTTCCCTGTCGGTCACCACCTTCGTGTTGGCGTTGGCGTCGAACTTGTCGCCGCAGACGAAATCGACCGGCAGCGTGATCTTCACGCCCTTGGCCGCGGCCTTGGCGAACAGTTCCTTCGCGATCTTGGCGCCCTCGGGATCGTACAGGCTGTCCCCGATCGACATGCCTTCGAGTTCCTTCTTGAAGGTGAAGGCCATGCCGCCGCCGATGATGATCTCGTTGGCCTTCTCGAGGAGATTGTTGATGAGCGGGATCTTGTCGGCGATCTTTGCGCCGCCGAGGATGGCGAGCAGCGGGCGCTTGGGCGTCTCGAGCACGGCGGCAAAAGCCTTGAGCTCCGCTTCCATCAGGAAACCGGCGGCCTTGTCCTTGAGCGCCACGCCAACCATCGAGCTGTGCGCGCGGTGGGCGGTGCCGAAGGCGTCGTTGACGTAGACATCGCCCAGCTTCGAGAGCGAGGCGCGGAAGGCGGCTTCCTTCGCCGGGTCGGCCTTGAGCTTCGTCTCGGTACCGTCGGCGTTCTTCACCTTCACCTTGCCCTCCTCTTCGATGTGGAAGCGCAGGTTCTCGAGCAGCACGACATCGCCGGCCTTCAATGCGCCGGGCGCGCAGGCGGCCTCGATCGCCGGGCCGGTGCAGTCGTTGAGGAATTTGACCGGCTGGCCCAGGAGCTTCGCCAGCTCGTCGGCCACGGGCTTGAGCGAGTACTTGGCATTCACCTTGCCGTCGGGGCGGCCGAGGTGCGACATGAGCACGACGGAGGCGCCCTTCTCGAGGGCGTACTTGATCGTCGGCAGCGCGGCGACGATGCGCTGGTTGTTGGTGATGGCGCCGGTCGCTTTGTCCTGCGGGACGTTGAAGTCGACGCGCATGAGGACGCGCTTGCCGGCGAGCGAAAGGTCACGGATGGATTTGAACTTGGCCATGGGAGGAAAAAATGAAGGCGGGGCTGATGGCCCCGCCTTCGGACAGACGGCGTTCGGGCCACCAGCCCGACGACTATGGTTAAAGCTTGGCGGCGATCTTGCGGGTCAGCTCGACCACGCGGTTCGAATAGCCCCACTCGTTGTCATACCAGCTCACGAGCTTGAAGAACTTCGGGTTCAGCTCGATGCCGGAACCGGCGTCGAAGATCGACGAGTTCTTGTCGTGGATGAAGTCGCTCGAGGCGACCTCGTCCTCGGTGTAGGCGAGGATGCCCTTCAGGTACGTCTCGCTGGCCTTCTTCATGGCCGCGCAGATGTCCTTGTAGGAGGTCTCCTTCGTCGTGCGGACGGTGAGGTCGACGACCGACACGGTCGGCGTCGGCACGCGGAAGGACATGCCGGTGAGCTTGCCTTTCACCGCGGGCAGCACCAGCGCGGTGGCCTTGGCGGCGCCGGTGGACGACGGGATGATGTTGATCGCGGCGGAACGGCCGCCCTTCCAGTCCTTCTTCGAGGGGCCGTCGACGGTCTTCTGCGTCGCGGTGTAGGAGTGGATGGTGGTCATCAGGCCTTCCTCGACGCCGAAGCCTTCCTTGAGCAGCACGTGCACGATCGGCGCGAGGCAGTTCGTGGTGCAGGACGCATTCGAGATGATGTTGTGCTTCGTGAGGTCGAGCTTGTCGTCGTTCACGCCCAGCACGACCGTGATGTCCTCGCCTTTGGCCGGCGCGGAGATGATGACCTTCTTGGCGCCGGCATCGAGGTGGCCCTTGGCCTTCTCGGCGGCCGTGAAGAGGCCGGTCGACTCGATCACGAGCTGGACGCCCAGCTTGGCCCACGGGAGTTCGGCCGGCGTCTTGGCCGAGACGACCTGGATGTCCTTGCCGTTGACCACAAGCACGTCGTCATCGGGCTTGTCCGGCGCGGACTTCTTGGAGCCCACCGTGCCGTTGAAGCGCCCCTGGGTGGAGTCGTACTTGAGCAGGTAGGCCAGGTTGTCCGCCGGGACGATATCGCCGACGGCGACGACATCGAGCGTCGAGCCGAGGAGACCCTGCTCCACGAGCGCGCGAAATACGAGGCGGCCGATGCGGCCGAAACCATTGATTGCAACTTTGACTGCCATGTTAGTGGTGGGTTATGGACCTTGAACGCTGCCGGCTGGAAATGCCGCCAGTTATGCCGAATGAAGGATACGCGCCCGGCATTGGCAAGCGAGATACGCGCCATATCAACCGCGGGCGACCAATCCGCAATAAATGCGCACGGCACAGCCGGGCTTTTTACCGTTTCGCCCACCAGAGACTGCAGCCGAGCCCGGGGATGAACAGCTCGCGTTCCACCGTCTCACCCGGCGGATGCTCGCCTTCCGCATAAAAGCACTCGTGGTCGGCGACGAGTTTCCAATTCCATTCACCGAATTCGCCGACGTCGACGGTCACGTCGTCGAAGCCCGGGTTGACCGCAAACAGCAGGCGCGCCGCTCCCTGGCTGCCGTCGGCGTTGTAGATCGCGACCAACGCGGGCGAACCCTCGCGCCCGAAGCAGCGGAAGAACCCCTCCGACGGTCGCGACCACTGCCGCAGCAACGCGCCCCGCGCCGAACGGCGGAAGGCGATCCAACTCGCGAAATACCGGTGCGTCCCCGCGAATCGCGCCAGCCGGTGGTAATCGAGCGCGTTGAGATCACCGCGCTGGTAGCTGTTGTTCACCCCGTGTTTGGACCGGAGAAAATCCTGCCCCGCGGCCATCAGCGGAATGCCGACCGAGGCGAACAGGATCGCCGCCATCAGGTGCGTGCGCCGGCGGTCGTTCAGGGTCGGGCGAAAGCCGTTGTAGTCGCCGTTCTCCGTGATCGCATCGAGCCACGTCCGGTCGTCGTGCGACTCGGTGTAGTTCACGGTCTGCGCCGGCCAGAAGGCGAAGTGCCACGGCGAGCCCTTGAGGAAGTACTCGAGCTTGTCGGCGCTGCCGTTGCCGCGCACGCAATCGCGCAGGAAGTTCCGGTAGCCGTCGTTCCAGGAGGCAAATCCGGTGGGACGCAAGGCGGCCGCGATATGCCCGCGGAAGCTCCACGGCTCGGCAATCAGGATCACGTCGGGCTTCACCTTCTTCACCGCGACCTCGATCTCGCGCAGCACGTTGACCCCGATGATCTCCGCCAGGTCGAACCGGAAGCCGTCGACACCGTAGACCACGATGAGGTGCACCAGGCTGTCGATGATCAGCCGCGTGGTCATCGCGGAGCGGCAGCGCAGGTCGTTGCCACAGCCGGTGGCGTTGGTGAGCGAGCCGTCGTCGTTCAGCTCGAAATAGTACTGCTTGTCGATGAACATCAGGTGGGCCGGCTCGCCCACATGGTTGTAGACCACGTCGATCACGACGGCGAGGCCCTGCCGGTGGAAGGCGGCGACGAGATCCTGGAGCTCCTTCACCTGCGACGCCTTCGCGGGGTCGCGCCCGTAGGCGCTGGCGGGCGCGAAGAAGTTCACCGTCATGTAACCCCAGTGGTATTCTTCGCGGGTGCGGTTGTCGAATTCGTGCACCGGCTGGAGCTCGACGCAGTTCACGCCGAGCTTCTTCAGGTAGAAATCCGGGCTCTCCACCCACTGCGCCAGGCCGGCGAAGCCGAGCCGCTCGTCCGGCGACAACCGCAGCGGCGCATGCGCGATGAGGTCGCGCACGTGCGCCTCGACCATGATGAGGTCCTGCCATTCCGGCGTGGCGAAGCTGCGGTCCGCGCGCCCGACCCAGGCGGGATCGAGCACGATGCCCGGCCCTTCGCGGCCCACCGTCGCCTGCGCGTAGGGATCCAGCACCTTTTGCGCCGGGTGAAAATGGCCGAACACATCGTGCGGGCCGCTGATCGAGTACCAGTAATACCAGCCATGCACGTTGCGATCGAGGCTGGCCTCCCAGACGCCGTGCCATTCGCCGTCCTCCTCGCGCCGGTCGAGCTCGTAGCCGAACGCCTGCGCCTGGCCGGCGAGGTTTTCGCAGAGGAACAGCCGCACGTGCTTGGCCCGCGGCGCAAATAGCCGGAAAGTCGTGCCGCCCTTGCGCACCAGCGCGCCAAGCGGCAGGTCACTGCGCAAGGCGTGGAAGAGTTTGCTGCGGCGCACGCGCGTCTTCGCCCCCTCGCGCCCGTCGACGACATGCACCACCGAGTACGTCTGGTTGAGGAGCACCGGCTCCGCCGTGGTGAACTGAAACAGGTTCCGGCCGGTGCGCTGCCGGTAAATGGCGCCGTTGAAATGGCCCTGGCCGTCCGGCACGATGTTGCTCGCGCCACGGGGCAGGTCGATCCAGCGGTCGTCGCCGGTGATGAACTTGAACAGCTGCGGCGGGTCGGTCAGGAGCGGACCGGCGGGTTTGCGCAACAGCATCGCCGGCCGGCCGTTCAACTCGCCTTTTTGCATCGCCCATTCGGGCCGTCCGATCGCCTGCCAGCCATTGAAGCTGCCCGCCACGTACACCGCCACCTCGTCGAAGTTCATCCAGCTGTGCTCCGCCGGGTCCAAGGCGAACACCAGCTGGCCATCGTCATCCACAAAGTAGGAAGCGTCGTCAGCGTAAAGCGAAGGCGCCGCCGGCCGCAGGTCCGCGAACGCGAAGGCCTTGTCGCCGGGCGCCAGCAGCGGCAGCGAATCGCCCGTCCAATCGGCGTCCAGCTCGATCACGCCGGTGGTCGACGAGAGCAGCCAGGCGCGCGTGATGCGCTGCGGGTGGTCGGGGCCGAAGGGCGGGCGGGTGGTCATGAACGGCGTGGAGTCTCCCGCAGCCGCCGTGCCACCGCAAGCGCCGTATGGACCCCACCCCGGCGGAAAAAAGATTCCCCCCGCCCGGAATCGCCGTTTCCCTGCCCGCATGCCTCGTGAGCGCATCCTTGTCGCCATGTCCGGGGGCGTCGACAGCAGCGTCGCCGCGCTGCAGCTGCAGCGCGACGGCTTCGCCGTGGTCGGCGCGTACATGAAGAATTGGATCAACGAGGACCAGGTGATCGGGAATTGCCCGTGGATGGAGGACATCGAGGATGCCCGCGCCGTCGCCGACCGGCTGGGGATCGAGTTCCGCGTCGTCAATCTGATGGACGACTACCGGCGGCTGGTCGTCGACTATCTCCTCGACGGCTACCAGCGCGGCCTCACGCCCAACCCCGACATCATGTGCAACAGCCGCGTGAAGTTCGGCGTGTTCGCCGCGTACGCGCGCGCCGAGGGATTCGCCGGTCTGGCGACGGGACATTACGCCCGCCGGGTAACGACGGAAGATTGCGGATCTTCGATTGCGGATTGCGGATTGGAGAATCGCTCCGCTTCCCGCCAGCGAATCCGCGATCCGAAATCCCCGATCCCCGATTTCCAGCTCTGGGAAGGCGCCGACAAGAACAAGGACCAGTCGTATTTCCTGGCCCTGCTATCCCAGGAGCAGTTGCGCTTCGCCCGTTTCCCGATCGGCCACCTGCGCAAGCCCGAGCTGCGGCGGCTGGCAGCCGACGCCGGCCTGCCCACGGCGCAGAAAAAGGACAGCCAGGGCATTTGTTTCATCGGGGAAGTGAAGATGGCCGACTTCCTCAAGGCCTATGTGCCGGAACACCCGGGTGCGATTGTCCGCGCCACGGATGGCAAGGTGCTCGGAGAGCATCGCGGGTTGCATTACTACACCATCGGCCAGCGCCGTGGCATCCGCATCCCGTCGAACACCGACAACCAGGCCTATGTCGTGGTCGGCAAGCGCGCCGGCGATCACGCGCTGCTGGTCGCGTTCGATGGCCCCGACGCACCCGGACTCTGGACCGACGCCTGTCGCGTGCATGCGCTGAGTTTCATCGGCGAGCCGATCACCGCGCCGCGCCGCCTCGAATGCCGCGTGCGTTATCGCGACCCGCGAGTCGGCATCGATTTCACGCCCGAAGCTGGCGGCACCGCCCATATTCGTTTCGAGGCGCCGCAGCGGGCGCTCGCGCCGGGCCAAATCATGGCCTTCTACGACGGCGAAAGGCTGCTTGGCGGGGCCGTGTTCGTCTGACAAATACCGGCATGGAACTATCCGGGCGTATCCCGCCACGCTGGCAGATGTTCCTGCTGTCGTTCACCGCGCTCTTCCTCGAGTTGATGGTGATCCGCTGGGTGCCGTCGGTCGTGCGGCTGGTGGCGTATTACGCCAACCTGATGCTCTTGAGTTCGTTCCTCGGGCTCGGCGTCGGTGCGATGGCCGCCGGGAGAAAATGGCGCCTGTTCGGTTGGTTCCCGGTGCTGCTCGCGGCCGAGCTCGGACTTTTGCTCTTGGGACGATTCCTGAGCCTCGGCACCAGCGCGGCGGAGATGCGCTTTGGCGCCACCACGCTCCATCCGGCCAGCTACGCCATCCTCGCCGCCATCTTTGCCGTGAACGCGCTGGTGTTCGTCCCGATCGGTCAGCGCGTGGGCGTGATCTTCGGCGAACTGCCTCGGTTGACGGCGTATGCCTGGGATCTCGGCGGCAGCCTCGCCGGCACCCTCTGCTTCGGGCTGTTCTCACTTCTCCACTTTTCTCCCCTCGCCGGGATGGCGGGCGTGATGCTCCTGCACCTGCTGCTCGCACCGCGTGGCAACTGGCGCTGGAGCGTGCCCCTGTTCACGCTGGTGCTCGCCGGCATGACCTTCGCCAACAACCCCGCCACGCGCTGGTCGCCGTATTATCACATCGTGATTCGGGACGCCCTGACCGACGCCGCGATCTCGGGACCGCCGCCCGCCAGGCTGACGACGATGCGCGACCCGCCGATCTACGTGGTGAGCGTCAACCGCGATTTTTATCACCAGGATGCGTCGCAAGTCCTGGCCCGCTACACCCCCGGTTCGCCCGGCGCGTCGCTGGCGGCGCACACGATCCAGCAGTACGCGCTGCCGCACCAGGTCGGCGGGTCGCGTCGCCGGGTGCTGGTGGTCGGGGCGGGCGGCGGTGCCGATGTTCAGGCCGCCTTGGCGGCGGGCGCCGAACAGGTCGACGCAGTCGAGATCGATCCCGTGCTGGTCGCCATCTCCCGGCGATACAATGCCGACGCCCCGTACGACAATCCTCGCGTGAAAATCCATGTGGACGATGCGCGCTCGTTTTTCTCCAAGGCCGCGCCCGGCTATGACCTCGTCACGTTCGGCTACCTCGATTCGCAGGCCCTCTTCAGCTACATGAGCAACGTGCGGCTCGACGGATTTGTCTACACGGTCGAGAGCATCCGCGCCGCCTACCGACTGCTCAATCCCGACGGCATGCTCACGCTCTCGTTCGGCATCACCAACGACTGGATGATCCTCAAGCTCTACCGGATGGTCGAGCAGGGCACCGGCCGTGCTCCCCTGCTTTACACCAGCCCCGGGCAGGTCGTCTTGTGTGTGCCGCGCGCCGGCCTCGCGGCGCCGCCCGACGTGATCGGGCACTTTCGCCGCGCAGTCATCGAGAACGCCCCGGCCATCGACGTGCCCACGGATGACTGGCCGTTCCTGTACCTCTCGCGCAAGACGATCCCGACCGACTACGTCGTGGTCATCGCCCTCCTGCTGGCGCTCTCGTTCGCCGCGGTCGGGACGCTGCGGGGTCGCGCCTTCGGCCGCGAAGACTTGCACTTCGCGCTCCTCGGAATGGGCTTCCTGTTGCTCGAAACCAAAAGCATCGGCGACTGCTCCCTGTATTTTGGCACCACGTGGTTCGTCACGTTGATCGTCGTCACGGGCGTGCTCCTGATGGTACTTGCAGCCAACCTGGTCGCAGGACGATTGCGGCAGTTTTCACCGCGGCTGTATCTGCCGCTGTTCGGGGCGCTGGCCCTGCTGTGCCTGGTGCCGCGCGACCAGGTGCTCACCTTCGGCCTGGGCGGACGCCTGGCTTGGGCGCTGCTGGCGGTGCCGCTGCCGGTGTTCTTCGCGGGCTTGGTGTTCTCGACGCGCTTCCGGGACGCGCCGAATGCACCGGCGCTCTTTGGCGCCAATCTCATCGGGGCGATGGCGGGCGGTTTTTCGGAATACCTCGGCATGGCGCTCGGCACGCACACTCTCGGCTTTTTGGTCATCGCCGCCTACGCGGGCAGCCTGCTGTGCGTGCTGCGGGCACCGCGCGTCTGAGGCACGCCGCGGGAAAATTCCATTCCCGGACGCCGGGACCGGGTGTATCATTCATTTCGCCAGGACCGCGAACGAACCGCCGGTCGTCCCGGTGGACGGTCCCGGGCGTCCCATCATGAATCCCCTGGTCAAAGTCCAGCCGCCCGCCAATGAGATCACCACCACGGCGGTAAAGCCGCTGACGGCTCGCGGGTGGGAGAAGCAGCGCAACCGCGAGGTCGAGCAGCGGCTGAAAGGGTCCGTCTCCCACCGTCCGACCGTCATCCGCAGCCTGCCGCACGCCCGCGGCCGTTAGCGAAACGTCGTCAGCGCCAGGCTTGCGCCGAAGCCGAAAAACACCACGCCGAGCGCGCGGTCGATCCAATGGCCGTGCCGGAGAAAGCGGGTGCGCACCTCCGTGCGGGTAAAAACCAGCGACACGAAGCAGAACCACGCCGCCGTCGCCACCACCATCCACAAACCGTAGCCGGCCTGGATCAGCTTCGGCGTGTGGACGCTCACCGCGAGGGGAAAGAGCGCGATGAAGAATAGCGCGGCTTTCGGGTTGGTGACATTGACGAGGAATCCGGTCAACCAGGCTGCGCGGCTGGTGGGCGATGACGCGCCCGCAAGATCGATATCGCCGCTCCGTGGTGGCGTTCGCACCGCCTGCCAGCCGATCCAGGCCAGGTAGCCCGCGCCCAAAAACTTCATGGTCGTAAGCAGCACCGGCGAGTCTTTGAGCACGTAGCCGAGCCCGATGAGACAGTACGTGACGTGCACCGAGATACCGCAGCCGATCCCGAGGCTGCTCCAGATCGCGGTCCGCCGCCCGTGGGCCAGGCTCTGGCGCAGGACCAGGGCGAAGTCCGGGCCCGGGCTGGCCACCGCCAGCGCATGCGCCACCACGATCGTCAGGAACTCGGTCCAGTAGGAATGGTTCATGGCGCCCGGCGCGGATCCTCTCGTGCCGTCGTGGACGCCGCCCCGCCCCGCTCCAAGTCCCGCCGCAGCTGTCGGATCTCCTCGAGCACCTCGCGCAGTTCGACCTCTTCCCGCCGCTGCCCCTTGCCGACAAAGAAGCTGGCCACGAGTGCCGTGAACGTCCCGAAGATGCTGAGCCCGCAGACGACCAGCAGCACGGCCACCAGCCGCCCCGGCCCCGTGACGGGATAGTGGTCGCCATAGCCAATGGTGGTGAGGGTGGCGAAAGCCCACCAGAGCGCATCGCTGGCCGTCCGGATATTCGCCCCGGCGGCATCCTTCTCGAAATGCAGCACCGCAATCGAAGCGAACAATGCCGACAGGCTCGACAGGATCGTGACCAGGCCAAGCGTGCCAGTCGCGGGATCGAGGGCGAAGTGCTCCGCCACCGGCTTGAAAGAGCGCAACGCGCGCAGGATGCGCACGACCCGGAAGATCCGTCCCCACCGCAGCCATTGGATGGCCGGGATGCTGGAGAGCAGGTCCACCCAGCCCCATTTCAGGTACGCCAGCCGGTTCGGCGCCCGCCAGAGGTGCACCGCAAAATCGAACAGGAACACGGCGCAGACGACATAATCGAGCTTCGACAGCAGGTCGCTGGTCGCCGGGTGCAGGTTGACCAGCAACTCGGTGCACAGCGCCCCGAGCGAATACAGCGAGAGCAGGAGCACCAGCAGTTCGAGGTAGACGATCTGCCCGGCGCGGCGGGCGGCGGCGGTCAGGTTCAGGCTCATGGTAATCCGCCGGGCAGCGTGTCGCGCCGTGGGCGAGCCGCCAATCCCGAACGCGCCGGTGGCGCTATTTCTTCGCGGCGCGCAGCTCGGCCGACCGCAGCTCCATGTCCTGCGGCACGGTGCTGAGGGCTTCCGCCAGCGTGGTCAGGCCGTCCTTCACCTTGATGATGCTGTCCTGGTGCAGCGTCTTCATGCCGCCCTTCATCGCGATGCGTTTGATCTCGGCGGTCTCCGCCTCCTTGTTGATCGCCTCGATGATCTCCTCGCTGTTGATGAGGAGTTCGTGGATGCCGACGCGGCCCTTGTAGCCGGTGTTGTTGCACTTCGGGCAGCCAGCCGGGTTGGCCTTGTAGATCTGGCCGTGCCAGCCGATGGCACGCTGCAGGACCTCCTTCTCGCGGCCCTCCGGCTCGTAGGCCACGCGGCAGACCTTGCACACGCGGCGCATCAGCCGCTGGGCGCAGACGCATACCAGCGACGAGGAAATCATGAACGGCTCGATGCCCATGTCGGTGAGGCGGGCGACCGTGCTTGGGGCGTCGTTCGTGTGCAGGGTGCTGATCAGCAGGTGGCCGGTGAGCGCGGCCTCGACGGCGATGTTCGCCGTCTCCTTGTCACGAATTTCGCCGACGAGGATGATGTCCGGGTCCTGGCGCAGGAAGGCGCGGAGCGCGGCGGCAAAGGTCAGCCCGATCTGCCGGTGCATCTGCATCTGGTTGATGCCGGGCAGCGTGTATTCGATCGGGTCCTCCGCCGTGCGGATCACCACATCGGAGGTGTTGATCTCGTTGATGGCGGAATAGAGCGTCATCGACTTGCCGGAACCCGTCGGGCCGCAATGCAGGATCATGCCGTAGGGCTGGCGGATCGCCTCGCGGTATTTCGCCAGGTTCTCCTCGGTGAAGCCCAGCGCCGTCAGCGGCAGCGTGGACTTCTGCTTGTCAAGGATACGCATGACGACGCCCTCGCCGTGGTTGAGCGGCGCGGTCGAGACACGGAGGTCGATGTCGATGTTCTTCTTGTTATATTGCTTGAAGACGATGCGGCCGTCCTGCGGCAGGCGGCGTTCCGCGATGTCGAGGTTGCACATGATCTTCAGGCGCGCGACGAGCGCGCCGGCGACCTTGATCGGCAGGCGGAGCTTCTCCTGCGTGAGGCCGTCGATGCGGTAGCGGACCACGAGTTCCTTTTCCCAAGGCTCGATGTGGATGTCGGACGTGCCCGCGAAGTAGGCGTCCTCGATGATGCGGTTGGCGAGCTGGATGATCGGGGCCGAGTCCTCCTTCTCCAGATCCTCGTCCTTGATCTGCGCCTCGTCCTCGTCGTCGAACTGGGCGCCGAGCTGGTCCACGACGTCAGTGAACTGCACCTCGCTCCGCGCCTGGTCCTGCTTGAGCTTGTCGCGGATGTCCGGCTCGCGGCCGAGCAGGCGGATCACGCGCAGGCCGGTCTTGTCCTGGATCTTGGCCGCGACCGCGGTCTCAAACGGGTTGGCAAACGCCACGAGCAGGAAATCGCCCACCTGCCCGACCGGCAGGATCAGGTTCTTCTGGCAGAATTCGAGGTCGATCTTCTCGAAGGTGGCGTTGTGGACGCGGTAGCGCGCGACGTTGAAGGGCGCGAGACCGAGCGCACGGCACTTGGCGAGGAGCAGCTGGAAGACCGTGATGCGGTGGTCAGCCTGCAGGATCTGGTCTAGCTGGTCGCCGGTCGGTTCGTCGGGGCGGGCGAGCAGCACTGCCTTGTGCTCGGAGGTGAGCTTCCCCATCTCCTCCAGCTTGTCGATGATCTGCGTCTGGGTGCGTCCGAGCGGCATGGCTTACGAGGGAACCGGGGGAACGGAACTGGCGGGTGGCGGCGGCACCGGCGGATGGCTGCTGGCGGGCGAATGGCTGCCGCCTGCGGCCGCGAAGGGCGCCGCGCTGCCGGTGGCCGGCGGGAAGGGAACGGCGGTGCCGGCCATGGGGAACGGCGGCGAGCTGGCGCTGGCCGGCGCCGCAAACGGCGCCCGGGTGCCCACGGCCTTGCCGCCGCGCTTGGCCGCCTCGACGCGCTCCGCCTGCAGCCGGTCGAGGAAGTCCGCGATGATGTCCATCGTCGTCGCCTGCCAGATGATCTGGCCGCCGAGCTTCTTCTCCCAATAGGAACGCGCGGCCGGACTCAGGTAATAGGCCGTGGCGACAAAATGGAAATCCTCCTCCTTGTCGAAGGGCACGCTCCAGGTCGCCCAGCACGCTTCAATCTCGATGTCGCGCTTCACCTCCTCCGGCACATCGTAACCGCGGAGGTCCACGACGCCGAGGCCCTGGTCGTCCACCACGTGGTGCAGGAGATCCTCCTCGCGCAGCACCTTTTTTTCGTAGACCAGAACGCTCAGCACCGAACTCCGGCGCATGTCACCGGTCGCGGCGATCTCCAACAAACGTTCATTCGCCGCCTCCAGGTCCTCGAACTTCACGAGGTTGTGCTCGATCAGCGCCGAACCAAGCAGGCGGTTGGATCGCATCAGGAGTGGCCGGAATTCTGACATGGGCTCGAGGGAAATCTAATCAGGCGGCGCGGGTTGGCGATTTCTTTTCTTTCGCCCGCATCTTTCGCACGCGTTTTAACAGCTCCTTGCGCAGCTTCGGGATGCCCTCCTCGGACAGGCAGGAAATCGGCACCACTTCGGCCTTGCGGTAGCGGGACTGGAACTTCTTCAAATTCGCCGCCGCCGCGTCCTCGTCCATCTTATTCGCCGCCACCAGCCGCGGCTTTTCCAGCAGCGCCGGCGAATACAGCTCAAGTTCCTGCAGGAGCTGCTTGTAATCGTCGCGCGGGTCGCGGTGGTCCGTGCCGGCCATGTCGATGATGAGCAGCAGGAGCTGGCAGCGTTCGATGTGGCGCAGGAAACGATGGCCCAGGCCCTTTCCCTCCGCGGCGCCCGCGATGAGCCCGGGCACGTCGGCGAGGATCAGCCGGTCGTACTCGGCCGCGTACTCGATGATGCCGATCTGGGGATGCAGCGTCGTGAAAGGATAGGGCGCAGTCTTCGGGCGGGCGTTGGTGATCAGGTTCGTCAGCGACGACTTGCCGGCGTTGGGAAAACCCACCAGGCCGACGTCGGCGATGCTCTTCAACTCGAGCCGGAACTCGCCGGCTTCGCCCGGCTCGCCCGGCCCGGCCTTCCGCGGGGCGCGGTTGACGGACGACTTGAACCGCGTGTTGCCAAATCCGCCTTTGCCGCCATGGCACAACACGAATTCCTGGCCGTCCTCGAGGATCTCCGCGACGACTTCGCCGGACGCGAGGTTCGTGCAGACGGTGCCGAGCGGCACGCGCAGGACGGCCGCCTTGCCGACGTGGCCGGTGCAATCCTTCCCCAGCCCGTGGCCGCCGCGCTCGGCAATCCAGTGCGGCTTGAATTTGAAATCGATCAGGTTGTTCTGGTCGTCGTCGCCGCGGAGGACGACGTCCCCGCCCTTCCCGCCGTCGCCGCCGTTCGGCCCGCCCCAGGGCTCATACTTCTCGCGGCGGAAGCTGATACAGCCCTTCCCGCCGTCGCCCGCGCGCGCCTTGATGGTGGTTTCGTCGATGAACATGCGGCTACCACGCGGAATCGGACCAGCGTGTCAAAGGTTCTTCAGACCATCACCTTGATGCCCTTGCGCAGGAAGGTGGGCACGTCGAGGTCCTGTCCCTCGAAAAGGTTGCGGTCGGATTTGTCGAAGGAACCGCGGTTCTCCGCCGGTTCGCCTTGGAAACCGAATTCCTCCTGCTTGGGGCCGGGCGTGTGCACCGCCACCGCGCGGGTTGTTCGTGACTCGTCGGTGGTGACGGTTGTCCGGACATGCGTGGCGGGCTCTGCCGCTGCGCCGGTCGGGCGCGACTCGGGCTTTCGATGGGCCGGCGCCGCGGGGCGCCGGGCGAAATTGCGTCCGCCGAGGTCGGTCGTGCCGATGACACAAATTTCCACGCGACCTTGCAGGCCTTCGTCGATCGCCGCACCCATCACCACGTGCGCTTCGCGCCCGAATTCCTCGGTAATGGCGGTCATCAGTTCGTTGACGCGCGCCAGGCTCAAGTCGGCGCCGCCGGTGATGTTGACCAGCAGCCGGTCGGCCTTGCGCGCAAACTCCGGCGTGTGCAGCAGCGGGCATTGTTTGAGGTCGTCGAGCGCGGCCTGCGCGGGATTCTCGCCCGCGCCCACGCCGAGGCCGAACAGCGTCTTGCCCCCGCGCTGCTGGAACACCTGGCGGAGCGCCGTGAAGTCGACGTTGATCAGGCCGGTGCGCGACAGCATGCCCCAGATGGATTTCACGCCGCGGCCCATCCACTCGTCGGCGCGGGCAAACGAATCCAGCACACTGGCCGACTCGGCGTTCTCCTGCAGCAGCATGTCGTTGGCCAGCGGGATGACGGCATCACAAGTGCGGCGCAGCTCGGCGAGCGCTTCTTCCGCCTGCTTGCGGCGGCGTCCGCCCTCGAAACTGAACGGCATGGTGACGAATGCCACGACGGTGGCGCCCGCTTCCGCGGCGATCTCCGCCACAACCGGAGCCGCGCCCGAGCCTGTGCCGCCGCCGAGCCCGGCGACCAGGAACACCAGGTCGGTGCCCTTGACCACCTCGGCGATCTTGTCGGCGTCGGCCTCCGCGGCCTTGCGCCCGATTTCCGGGTCGCCACCCGCGCTCAGGCCGCGCGTCAGCGTCGTCCCGATCAGGACCTTGTCCTGCACGGGCGAGGTGCTCAGCGCCTTGAAATCGGTGTTGATGACCGCCAGCTGCAGCCGGTCGAGGTTTTCCATTTTCAGCCGGTCGACTGCGTTCGAGCCGCCGCCGCCGATGCCGACCAGCTTGATGCCGACATCGCGGTCGGTCAGCGCCTCGAGCGGGAGTTCGTTGGGATTCTGGTCCATGGGATCAGGAAGTCGCGAAGATGCGGGTCAGGCTGCCCAGCAGGCCGGGCTTGCGGCGCGCGGGCAGCGCGTGTTCGTGCGCGCCGCGGAGACCGAACTGGAAGACGCCCAGCACCGTGCTGAACATCGGGTCCTTCAACTCCTCCTTCACCCAGCCCGGCGACTCGCCGCGGCGGGCGGGCAGGCCGAACACGCGGGAGGCGGCCTCCTCGATCCCGGGCATGCGCGAGGTGCCGCCGGTGAGGATGACGCCCGCGCCGCAATGCTCCGGCTCGAAGGCCGCGCCGAGCTTGCGGCGCACGACTTCGAAGAGTTCGAGCACGCGCGCCGCGGTGATGGTTTCGATGCTGACCTTGGAAAACTGCCGGTCGCCAAAGGAGGCGTCGCCGTTGAGCCAAACCTTGTCGGCCTTGTCGCGGGTCTGCACGGTACCGCGAGCCTGCCGCAGCTTGAGCATCTCGGCCTGGGCGGTCGTGACCCGCAGCCCGAGGCTGAGGTCGTTGGTCACGTGTTCGCCCGCCACCGGCAGCGTGCCGGTGACCAGCACGTGGCCGTCGCGGTAAAGCACGAAGTCGGTGACGCCCTTGCCGATGTCGATGACCAGCACGCCCTGCGTCCGCTCTTCGGCGGTCGTCAGCAGCGAACCGCTGGCCAGGCTGGCCAGGACCAGCTCGCGCACCTCGAGGTGATAGCCGCCCACCACGTGGATGTTGTCGCTCACCTTGCTCTCGGGGCCGTGCACGATCCAGTACCCCACTTCGAGGCGGCGCCCGGAAAGGTGCTCGGGATCCGGCACGGCGCGGCCGTCGAGCCGGAACGGCCGGCGGATTTCGTGGATGCGCGACCGGCCGGCGGGCAGCTCCTTCTCCTTCGCCAGGGCGCAAACCGAGGCGATGTCGAGGGCCGTGACGGTGTTGTCGGCCGACTTCACGTTGACCGACGCCTCGTTGTAGAATCCGTCGAGGTGGCCGCCGCTCTGGGCCAGCCACACCTCCTCGATGCGGGTGCCGGCACGCTTCTCGGCGATTTCGAGCGCCTGGTGCGTGGCCTCGCAGGCCGCCTTGTAGTCGACGACTTCGCCTTTCATGACACCGCGCGCGGGCGCGACGCCCACGCCGATGATGTTGAGGCTGCGGCCGCGGCTGATTTCGCCGATGAGCACGGCGATTTTGCCGGTGCCGATTTCGACCGCGGCGATGATTCTGCTGCTGTTAGAGATCACGCTGGACCCTGGGTTGGGAAGGTTGAAGGGAGAAACTGGGATTCGCCACGTGCGCCAGCTCGGCCGGCGGGTGCAGCAGCTGTACCGGCACCTGGCCCTCGAGCGCGAGGTTGACCGACTTCAGGCCGGGCTCCGGCAGGAGCAGCGACCGGTCGATGACATAGTCGAGCTGGGCGATCTGTTTGAACCAGTCGCGCTTGCGGCTGAAGATGATCTCCGGCACGTCCTGCGAGCGCACGACGATCTCGTCCTGGTCAGCCAGGCCGGCGAGGGAAACGACGTGCCACTGCCGGTAGAGATGCGGCGCCTGCAGCTGTGCCGTGGTCAGCAGCGCGGAAACGTCCTCCATCCCCGCGATCGGCTGAAAGCCGTGGGCCGCGCGCACCAGTCGGATCCCATCGAGCCAGGGCAGGCTCGCGAGCAGCTTCGCGTCGTAGTGGACACCGTGGTAGACGACGCCATCGCGCGCCACGAGCAACTGCTCGGCCGCACCGGACTCGCTGCCGGCCTGGACGCGCGCGACCGGCGTGCGTTCCTTCAGCGTCACTACCAGCGTCGAGGGAAAGCTGCGGGTCACGGCGGCGAAGCTCACCTGGCCGTGTTCGAGGAGCCGGTCGCGCAGGGCTGGCAGCACCACCGCCATCATGTTCGTGCCCGGCGGCAGGTTCAGGACGCCGGCGACCCAGTTGCGGGTCAGGACGCCGTCCGTAATCACGAGGATGTTGCGCACCGGCGCGTCGTGCGCCGCCGAGGCCAGCGCGGCGCGGTCCGCCCGCCACTCGTGCACCAGCAGCGCCGTGCCCCAGACGGCGGCCACCGACAGCGCAGCGAGCGATCCGAACTTGAGCCAGCTGTTGAAGCGGCGGCGACGCCCGCGACGCGACAACGCCGGCGCGCTCACCTCCTGGCGGATGTCGCGCCAGGATCGGCCGGGGGCGGTGCGGGAATTTTCGCGGGCGGAGCTCATGGGCTCAAGGTGGCGGCCAGCTGGAATCGTTCCACGGCGGGGGCCACCAGCTCTCGGCACAACGCGACAAAATCCAACCCCACGCAACGCGCACTCATCGGCAGCAGGCTCGTCTCTTTCATGCCGGGCAGCGTGTTGATTTCCAGCAAATACAACTCGCCCTCATTGGAGAGCATGAAGTCGATGCGCGCGTAGTCGCGGCAGCCGCAGGCCGCGAAGGCGGTCTCCGCATGGGCCCGCGCCTTCGCAGCCAGCTCTTCGCCGATTCGCGCCGGGGCGAAATACTCCGTCAAGCCCTTGGTGTACTTGCTGGCGTAGTCGAACACCCCCGACTTCGGCGCGATCTCCACCACGCCCATGGCCCGGCCGCGCAGCAATCCGACCGTCAGCTCGCGGCCGAGGATGCGTTTCTCCGCCAGCCACTCGCCCTGCCGGATGCCGCCCAGGGCGATCTCCAGGCCGACCTTGGAGGTGACGATCTGCAACCCGACGCTGCTGCCCTGGCGGTTGGGCTTGAGCACCACCTGCTCGCCGAATTCCGCCGTCAGGCTTGCCGCCGTTGGCTTCTGCACTGCGGTGAAAAAACGTCCCGGCGCAACGGGTACGCCGATGGCGGAGACTGTCTGCCGCGTGCGCCACTTGTCGAAGGTCAGGTCGCTGCCTTTCGCGTCACAGCCGGCGTAGGCGATCCCCGCCTCCTCAAGCAACCGTTGCATGCCGCCGTCCTCGCCAAACACGCCATGCAATGTCGAACAAACGATGTGCCGCCGCGGATCGAGCCCGGCCGGCAGCGCGTCGGCGTCGACCGGGAAAAACTGCGTCGGGTGCGTGCCGGCCATGGCCAGCGCGACGGCCTTGCCCGAGCCGAGCGACACTTCGCGCTCGGGCGACGTGCCCCCGGCCAGCACCGCAATGATGGGCGAGTTCACAGCACGTCCCTCCATTGCTTACCGTAGAGCAGAACCTCCGGCTCGAGATCGATCCCGCGGGCGCTCTTCACGCGCTCCCGAATCTTGCGGACGAGGCCGATGATGTCAGCGCTGGTCGCATGGCCGCGGTTGACGATGAAATTCGCGTGCACCGGCGACACTTCCGCGTCCCCCACCCGCTCGCCCTTCAGGCCGAGTTCGTCGATCAGGCGGCCCGCCGACGTGCCGGGCGGATTCTTGAAGATGCACCCGGCGCTGGGCTCGCGCGGCTGCGATTCCTGTCGCTTCTTCTGGTAAACATCCATTTGCCGGCGGATGTCGGTCGCATCGGCCGCGGCCGCCGGGCGCAGGTAGGCGCCGAGCGCAATGTGGTCCTCGAGCTCGGCGCAGTGCCGGTACTGCACATGCATCGCCTCGCGCCGCAGCGTGCGGAGTTCGCCACCCAGGGTCATGAGGTGCACCTCGTCGACGACATCGAACATCCAGCCGCCCATGGCTCCGGCATTCATGCGCAGGGCGCCGCCGACCGAGCCCGGGATACCCTCGAGGAACTCGAATCCCTTCAGGCCAGCCTTCGTCGCCAAGCCGCAAAGGTTCTTCAGGCGCAAGCCTCCGCCGGCCCAGACGCGTCCGTCCGGCTGCGGCTCGAACTTCTGCCAATGCGGGTGCGCCAGGCTGAGCACGAGGCCGTCCACGCCTTCGTCGGGAATGATCAGGTTCGAGCCGCGGCCCAGCAACAGCACCGGGAGGTCGCGCCGGCGCGCCTCGACCAGCAGCTGCTGCAGGTCCTCCACCGTCGCCGGTTCGGCGTACAGGCGCGCGGGTCCGCCCACGCGCATCGTGGTCTTCGCCGCCAGGATTTCGTTTTCGACCAGCTTCGATGCGGCGGAAACCCGCATGCGCGCGGCCGCGACGAATTCCTGCCATTGCGCCTCGCGCTGTTCGGCGGCCCGTCGCTGGGCGACGAAATGGTGCGCCGTCTGTTCGATGTCGCCCGCACCGACAAAGGCCAGCGTGTCGCCCGGCCGCAACGCCGTGCGCAAGGCGGCCAGCACGCCGGCGTCGTGCCCTGGCAGGTAGGTCACGTGAGCGGACGCCGCGGTCTTCTTCAACTCGGCGTAGATGTCTGCGGTCGTGCCACCGGGCACCGGCGCTTCACTCGCGGCGTAGACGTCCATCAGGTAGATGCTGTCGGCGGCGGCCAAGGCCGCCGCGAACTCCGCCTTGAACTGCGCCGTCCGCGTGTAGCGGTGCGGCTGGAATACAACCACCAGCCGACGGCCGTCCTGGCGCAGGCTGGCCAGCAGGGCTCGGATTTCCGTCGGATGATGCGCGTAATCCTCATACACCTTGATCGTCGAGGCGTGCAGCAGCGTCTGGCGGCGACGCACCCCGGCGAAGTCCGCGAGCGAGTCCCCGGTGATGGCCGCGCCGAGATGCCGCGCGACCGCCAGCGCCGCGGTCGCGTTCGCGACGTTGAATTGGCCGTGCGCCGCCACGGTGGCCTCGCGGATCGGGAATTTTCCGCCGAGCGCCAGCGTCATCCCGGTGCGTGTGTCCTGCGAATGGCGGCCTTGGAAATCCGCGGTCCGACCGAACGTGAAGACCGGCGCGGTCAAGCCGCCGCGAGCCACCAGCCGTGACGACAAGGGGCAGGCGTCGCTGACAAAAATCGCGGATCGGGTACGCGCAAGCAGCGCGGCAAACGTCGTCTCGAGGTCGGCCAGCTTCGCGTAGTGATCCGGATGGTCCCAGTCGAGGTTGACCGCCAGCGTCACTTCGGGCGCGAAACCGTCGATGGTGCCGTCGCTTTCATCGATTTCGGCGACGACCCATTCCCCGTCGTCGGCGCGGGCCGGCGGCAGAACGTCGCGCGCAAACAGGCCACCAACAATCCAGCCACAAGGGAAACCCGCTCGCTGCAGCGCGGTAACCAGCATCGCGGTCGTCGTCGTCTTGCCATGCGAGCCCACGACGGCGACGAGCTTCCGGCCCTTGACGATTTCGGCGAGCATCTCGCCGCGTCGCACCAAGGGCAGCCCCTGCGCCATCGCGCGCCGCCGGCTTGGGTGCGTCGCCGCTACCGCCGAGGAGTGCACCACGAGTTGCGTGTCGTCCGGCATCGCCCCGGGCGCCGTGCTGTCGACACCCGCGCGCTCGAGCAGCTCGCGGACGGCGGGGTTCCAGCCATCGTCCTCCCCGGACACACGAAAACCAACCTGGATGAGGTAAAGGGCCAGGGGCGCCATGCCCATGCCACCGGCGCCGAGCAGGTGCAGCCGCTCGAACTCGCCGCCGAAGATTTTGGCGCGCCGGCTCACAGGAATGAGGCGGCCGACAGCACCCGGAGGCGGCTCGCCGGCGGCGTGCGCGCTGCGAGATCCTCGAGGTCGCGCACGATGACTTCGATGCTGTTCTCCTGCGCCATGCGCCGGAGGTTCACCCGGAATTTGTTCAACAACCAGTCGTTGAAGATCACGTCGAGCACCTCCTGGCGCAGGCCGCCGAGGAGGTTCTCATTGATGACCACGCCGCCGCCCTGCTGTTCGAAGTAGCTCGCGTTCGCCCACTGGTGGTTGTCGGCCGCGTGCGGGAACGGGATGAGGATGGCCGGCGTCTCGCAGCGCACGAGCTCGGCGATGGTGCCCGCGCCGGCGCGGCTCACGACGAAGTCGGCTGCCGACATCAGCACGCCGATGCGGTCGGAGAAGGGCTCGAACCACGCGCGCACCGGGTGGCCGGTGCGGCTCTTGAATTCACGCACGCCCGCGGCGCCCTTGCCCAGGCCGGTCACGCAGTACACCTGCACATCCTCCGCCGCAAACGCTGCGAGATTGCTTTCGGCCCACTGGTTGAGGTTCTGCGCGCCCTGGCTGCCGCCGAGGACCACCAACAATTTCTGCATCGGGTCCGCGCCAATCTGCTCGCGCGCGGCCGCACGCGACAGCCGCTTGATCTCGCTCCGCACGGGCAGCCCGGTGTGGCGCACGAGCACGCCGCGGACGCCCGGCAGGCGGACGCCCGGCGGCAGGTAAAGGCGGCTGGCCATTCCCGCCAGCCGGCGAATCGCGCGGCCCGGGACCCGGTTGGCCTCGTGCAAGGCCACGGGCAGGCCGAGCATTCGCCCGGCCACGACGACGCCGGCGTTGGTGAACCCGCCGAAACCCACGATGGCGTCGGGCCGTTCCCGCTGGAGGAAACGCCAGCTGAACCAAAACCCCTGCGACTGCTTCACGAGGAATCGCCCGAGGACATCCGGCCGCGGCCCGAATGGCGCGCCGGCCACGCGCGCCAGCGCGAGGTGCGGGTACTTCTCGACCAGGCGGGCGTCGACCTGCTTGTGGCTGATGAACAGCGTCGCGGTATGGCCGCGGGCCACCAGCGCCTCGGCCAGCGCAATGCCGGGCGACAGGTGCCCCCCGGTGCCGCCGCAAGCGATGACGAATTTGCTCATGCGGCCCTCCCTTCGGCGGCAAGTAGCAAGTAACAAGGAGCAAGTACCAAGACGCTGTGGCCTCGGCACGTGCCGATGCCATTCTTGATACTTGTTACCTCGTACTTGTTACTTCTCATGCCACCACCTCCGTCAGCGCGCGGCGGCGGACGAGCGGCTTCGGCCGTTCCCAGGTGCGCTGGGTGTTGATGATGATGCCGACGAGCAGGCCCATCAGCAGCAGGTTCGAGCCGCCGGCGCTGATGAACGGCAGCGCCATGCCCTTCGAGGGCAGCAGGCTGGTCACCACGCCGAGGTTGATGATCGCCTGCAGGCAGATCAGCAGCACGCTGCCGGTGACAAGCAGGAACTGGAAAAGGTTCGGCGCGCGCCGCACATGCATCAGCCCGGCAACGAAGATCGTCGTGAACAGCCCGACGACGAGCAGGGTGAAGATCAGTCCCATTTCCTCGCCGAGGATGGCGAAGATGTAGTCGGTGTGCGCCTCGGGCAGGAAGGCGTTTTGCTGCCGGCCATTGCCGAGACCGACGCCGTCGATGCCACCGGCGGCGAAGGCCAGCAGCGCCTGCCACGGCTGGTAGCCGGTGCCCTGGCGGTTCGCTTCAGGGTCCAGGAAGGACATGACTCGCGCGAGGCGCACGGGATTGTGCAGCACGAGGACGACGAAGCCGAGCAGCGCGGTGCCGATCGCGGGCAACAGGAATTTCAACCGCGCGCCCGCCAAGTAGAGCAGGATGACACCGATGCTGCCGATCAGGAACGCGGCGCCGAAATCCGGCTCGACGAGCACGAGCAACGTGAACCCACCGATCAGGGCCGCCGGCTGGACGAAACCGCGCCAGATATCGTGGAGCTTCCCCTGGTTGTGCGCGAGCAGATGCGCGAGCGAGAAGACGAGCGCGAGCTTGGCAAATTCCGAGACCTGCAGCCGGACCCCGCCCGCCCCGAGCCAGCGCCGGCCGCCGTTCACCTTGATGCCGATCCCCGGGATTAAAACCAGCACGAGTGCCAGTAACACGAGCCCCGCGGCAATCCACGAGAACTTCCGCAGTTGCTCGAGGTCGGCGATGGCCATCAGCCAGCCGGCGCCGATGGCGACGGCGAGGAAGATGAACTGCTTGTAGAGATAAGCGTACGGCCCGCCCTTGATCGGCGAGCTCGCGCTGAAGAGCACGGCGAGGCCGATGGACACCAGGGCCACCACGCACACGATGATGACACTGGCGGGCGTGATGGTCAGGCGGCGGGCGGCGGCGGGGTTCGACGAACTCACCGGGAATCGGCCTCAGTTCTTCGGCGGCTCCTGGTCTTTCGGTGTTTCCACCTTGATCGTCGGTACGTCGGTGTTCGTATCCTTCAGGCCCGAGTCGAGGTCCTGGCCGGGCGGCGGCGGGGCGATTTCAAAATGCGGCGTGGCCGGCTTGTCCTGTTTTTCCTCGGGTGGAGGTTCGGTTGCGGCTGGCTTGGCGGTGCCGGGCGCGGCCGGTTTCGCGGTCGTCGTGCCCTTCGCCGAGACGGCCTTGAAGCCCGGGATCACCAGCACCTGGCCAGCGCGGACCTTCGAAGGATCGGTGATGTTGTTGGCCGCGGCGAGCTCGCCGGTGGAAACCTGGTATTTCCGCGCGATGATGCCGAGGCTTTCGCCGGGCATCACCGTGTGCTTGACCGCGTCGCCATTGCGCGCCGCCGCAGCGGCCTTCTCGGCCGGGGCCGGCTTCGCCGGCGGGGCGGCTTCGAGGTCGCGGGCCGGCGCCTTGCCGGGAATGATCAGCTTCTTGCCGGGCTGAAGCACGGCCCCCGTGCTCAGGTTGTTGGCGCGCGCCAGCTCGGACACGGTGAGATTGTTTTTCTTGGCGAGGGTCCAGAGGTTGTCACCTCGAACGACGGTGTATGTCGAAACCGGCTCGACGTTCGCGACGGCCTTGGGCGGGACGACGGCGGCGGCCGCTGGCGAACCCGGGCGGGTCGGTGCGGCGTGGCCGAAGTCGTTGGCCGGCGTGTAGGTGACGGCGGGCGCGGTGCCGAGGTCGACGGGCGCGGGCGCGGCCGGGGTTCCGTAGCTCGGCGCGGATGTGCTGGACGCACTCGGCATCGTCGAGTCGGGCGTGGGTATGTTGCGCGGTCCGGATTGGCAACCTGGGCTGGCGAAAATGAAGATGAACGCGAGCAGGTGGACGGCCACCACTGCCCCGAAGATCTGGAGAATTTTCATGGTGATATACTGATGTCTGGGGTTGGAGATTTGCTATCTAAAAATGGATCGGCTCAGAGCTTTTCCACGAGCTGGATGAACTGCCGGCCACGATCGTCGTAACCGCGGAACATGTCGAAGCTGGCGAAGGCGGGACTGAGGAGGACGTGGTCGCCGGCGGAGGCGTGTTTCGCGGCGGCGGCGACGGCCGCTTCGAGACTGGGGCAGACGGTCGCCGGGATTCCGGCCTGCCGGCAGTGGCTGGCGAGCGCCGCGGCGGTCTCGCCGATCAGGAAGGCGTGCCCTACCCGCCCGGCCAGACGCCGGACGAATCCGCCCAGGTCGCCGCCCTTGGCCCGTCCGCCGCCAATCCAGAGCACCGGCCGCCGGAAGGTCGCGAGCGCTGCCTCGACGGCGTGGAAGTTGGTCGCCTTGGAGTCGTTCCACCAGGTCACGCCGTTCAAGGTCCGAATCGCGGCCAGCCGGTGGGCGCCGAGTTCGAAGGTGCGCGCCGCGGCGTAAAGCTTGTCCATCTGCAGCCCGGCGTGTCGCCACCACGCAGCCGCGAGAAGGAAATTCTCGTACTGCGGGTAGCCGGCAAACACCGTGCCGGCGAGCGCCGCATCGGGCGCGACACCCTCGGTGGCAACGGCGGCACCGGGCGGCAGCAGCCGGCCAACCCGGGCGGCCTGCCGCTGGACGGAAGTGCCGGCGAAGACGTCATCAGAGCTGGCGCGCTCGACCAGCCGCCATTTGGCTGCGAAGTAATCGTCCATGCCGGCATGGCGCTCGAGGTGATCCTCGGCAAAATTTGTCCAGAGCACGGCGGTCGGCCGCAGAAACTCGAGCGTCTCGGCCTGGAACGAACTCACCTCGCAGACAGCGACCTGGATGCGGCCGGTTTGCTCGGCCACGCAGCGGCTCAGCGGATAGCCGACGTTGCCCGCAACGTGGGCCGGCCGGCCGGCGAGCGACAACGCGTGCGCCAGGAACTCGGTCAGCGTGGTCTTGCCGTTGGTGCCGGTGATGGCGAGGAGCTCGCCGGTCCAGAAGAGCGATGCGAAATCGAGTTCGCCGACGCAGCGGCAGCCGGCGGCGCGCGCGATCTCCAGCCACGCATGGTTCGGGGCGAAGCCCGGGCTGAAGACGACGAGGCCGTGACGGGCGGCATGATCCGGCGTGAAATCGTGCCCGGCATCGGTCGCGCGCTCGTCGTACACCTGCCCCACCGCACCGATCCGCGCGAGCAACTCGCGCACGCCGAGGCCGCTCACGCCGGCGCCGAAGATGGCGACGGGGCGGGCCAGGAGGCGGGCGATGTTGGCGGGCGGGATGGGTAGCATGCGGCAGGGGGACCGGCGGAGCCGGGGGCGGGAAAGAAGGTAGGTGCCAGCTGACAGCAAAGAATTAAGGTTCCGATTGTTGTTGGTATAAAGAACCTGTCAGCGGGCTCCTACGAAAGTCTTGGCGCTGCGCACGAGCGGTCCCTCCGGCACGACCGCGCGACCGAGGCGCAGGCGGCGCAGCTTGGAGAGGGAGCGGACGACCGGCTGCCGGAGCAGCAGGAGGCTCGTGCGGGTGACGTCGCGAAAGGTGGGCGTGATCTCGAAGTTGTAGTCGATGGGCATCGGAAGAAGTATCAGGTAACAGGTGACAAGTATCAGGAGGTGGTCGCCGGATTTGGATTTGGTCTTTGGTTGGAGGGCTCCTGGTACTTGTTACTTGCTGCGCCTAGCGCAGCTTCAGCGTCGCCAGGCCGGCGAGGGCGCAGCCGAGGGACAGGACCCAAAAGCGCAGCACGACCTTCGTCTCGGGCCAGCCGAGCTTCTGGAAATGGTGGTGGATGGGCGCCATCCGGAACAGGCGCTGCCCGGTCCCGGAGCGGTAGCGTGAATACTTGAACCAGCCGACCTGCAGGATGACCGAAACGGCTTCCATCACGAACACGCCGCCGACGATTACGAGCGTCAGCGGCTGGTGCACCATGAAGGCCATGACGCCGATCAAGCCGCCCAGGGCGAGCGAGCCCGTGTCGCCCATGAAGACTTCCGCGGGATGCGAGTTGTACCAGAGGAACGCCATGCAGGCGCCGATGAGCGAGCCGCAGATGACAGTGAGCTCGCCGGCGCCCGGCACGAAGCTGATCAGCAGGTACTGCGAGTAGATCGCGTTGCCCGCGACATACGCCATGATGCCGAAGACGAGCGCCACCGTGATCGTGCAGCCGACCGCCAGGCCGTCGAGGCCGTCCGTCAGGTTGATGGCGTTGCTGAAGCCGACGATCCACAGGTAGATCAGGACCAGCAGAAGCCACCAAGGCATGTGCTGGATCAGCGCCGATTTGAGGAACGGCACCCAGAGTTCACGGATTTTCTCCGCGCTTTGCGGATGCCAGAGCAGGATGCCCAGTGCCGCCACCGTCGCGAAGGTCTGCCAGGCGATTTTCTCCCACGATTTGATGCCGTCCTTGTTCTTGTGGACGACCTTCAGGTAATCGTCCCGCCAGCCCGGCACCGTGAGCGCGGTGTAGACGAACAACGCCACAAAGACCCAGACATTGGGCTCGGCCCAAAGCACCGCGCTGACGAACACCGCGATGAAGATGATCAGCCCGCCCATCGTCGGCGTGTGCTTTTTGTCGAAATACGTCGCGCCCAGTTCGCCCGTGCGCTCGTCGATGTAACCGTGGCCGAATTTCAGCTCGCGGAAGCGCCGGATCAGCCACGGGCCGATGATGAAGCCGATCAGCAGCGCCGTCGCCGCCGCGCCAACGGTCCGCACGGTGATGTAGTGCAGCAGCCGCAACGGCCCGAACACATGCGAATAATCGGAAAGGTAGCTAAGCATGGCGGGCTTGGATGGCCAGGAGCGCCTGGCGGATACCAACCGGCCGCCGCGCCGGGTCGCGTCGCGGCCATTCGCACCAGAGCGGGCCGGTCGCCGGCAGGGGCGGGTTCGACTCTGTCCGCGAGCTGCGGAGGGCGAGCAGGCGGGAGGCCGCGGCGGTGGGACTGAAGCTAGTGCGCATTGCTTGCGGCCTGGTTTTCGAAAACGGTTTCGAGCTGGTAGCGGCGGCTGCCCTTGAGGAACACGGCGCCGGCAAAGTTCGTGAGGCGATCCCGCACGGGCCCGAGGTCGTCGACCACGACGATTTGGGCGGCGTCGTTGCCGTTCTCCAGCAGACCATCGCGCAGGGCGCCGGCCTGGTCGCCGATCACGAACAGCAGGTCGCCCCGGCGCAGGCGGAGCATCCGGCCGACCTCGTGATGGTAGGTGGCGGACGCGGCCCCGAGCTCTTCCATGCAACCAAGCACATAGAGGCGTGGGAGTTCAGTGCTCACCGAGCCATGGAAGGCGTCGATCGCATCGGCCATCGAAGCCGGGTTGGCGTTGTAGAAGTCGCGATATACGATCATCTCGCCAACATGCATCAGTTCGCCGCGCCATTTCGATGGCTGCCAGTCGGCGAGCCGCTCTTGCAGGGCGACATCCCCCACCCCGAGATCCGACGCCAGCGCCAGCGCCAAGGCCGCGTTCTGCGCCATGCCGGTCGAGACCCGCCGCAGGATAAAGCGCCGTCGACCCTCGAAGGTGACTTCGGTCCGGTCGGGACGGTGGTTGACGTTGAAGCGGACGCTCCGCGCCGGCAGATGCGGCGCGCCATCGCGATCCGGCACCACCACCAGAGGGTTCGGCAGGAGCCGGAATGATTCGAATTCCCAACAGGAAAAGGGAAACACCGCGACGCCGCCGGGGCGGTTGGCGGCCGGAAGCCGGGATTTCTCGCGCGCGACGCCTTCGAGCGAGCCGAGCTTCTCCAAGTGGGCCGGGCCGACGAGCGTCACGATGCTGTGATCGGGTTCGATCATCTCGGCCAGCGGGGCCATTTCGCCGGGTGCGCCGACGCCCGCTTCGATCACCGCGAACCGGTGTACCGCCGGGTCCAGCCGCGTGAGCGTTAGCGGCACGCCGAGGTGATTGTTCAGATTACCCTCGGTCTTGAGGACCGGAGACAAGCCACCGATCAAGCCATCCGCCGTCGTCGCCGATTTGCTGAGGCTGCCTTCGGCTGCGAGTGCGGTTGCGGCCTCGTCGGTCGAACCGGTCCCGGGTTGGGCCGGACGACTGGAGACCGGTGCCGTCCCGCCGAAAAGCAAGGCGAGCAGATCCTTCGTCGATGTCTTGCCGACGCTGCCGGTGATGCCGACGACCACGCCGTGGAACTCGCGGCGGTGTTCGCGTGCGATGCGTTGGAAGGCCGCGAGCGGGTCTGCCACGACGAGCTGAGGCAGCTCCGTGCCGGCGACCTTGCGGGCGGTAAGCGCGGCGGCCGCGCCGCGCTTCAGCGCCTCGCCAAGGAAGTCGTGCCCGTCGCGCTTGTCCGTCCGGACCGCGACGAAGACCTGCCCCGGCGCGAGCTGGCGCGTGTCCTGCGTGAAGCCGCGGAGGGGCCCGCCCGGTATGCGGGTCCAGTGGCCGCCCGTCCAGGCGGCCAACTTGTCTGCGGCGAACGTGGGCATGGAAAACGTTTCAGACCGTTTTGATCTTCTTGATGGCGATCAGCTCGCGCACCGTCTGCCGGTCGTCGAAGGGGACGATCGTGTCGGCGAATTCCTGGTAGGTCTCGTGGCCCTTGCCGGCCACGAGCAGGCAATCGCCCTCGCGGGCGGCATCAAGCGCCAGGCTGATGGCCCGGCGGCGGTCCTCGACAAAGGTGATCTTGTCCGGCGCCCGCACGCCGGCCTGCATGTCGGCGAAGATCTGGGGCAGTGCCTCGGTGCGCGGGTTGTCCGCGGTGGCCCAGGCAAAATCGGCGTACTCCTGCACGGCCGCGGTCATCAGGGGCCGCTTCGTGCGATCGCGGTTGCCACCGCAGCCAAACACGACGAAGAGCCGCCCGGGCGTGATGGCGCGCAGCATGCCCAGGGCGTTGCACAGGGCGTCATCGGTGTGGGCATAGTCGACGAGCACGTTGTACGGCTGGCCCTCCTCGATGCGCTCCATGCGGCCCGGCACGCCCCCGAAGCTCTTCAACCGCGGCGCGATCACCTGCGGGTCGCGACCGAGCGCGTAGCAGGCGGCGAACGCGGCGAGCAGGTTGCTGACGTTGTAGCGCCCGATGAACGGGCTCTCGAGCTCGAGCGAACCCTCCGGCCAGACGAGGCGAAGCGATGTGCTCTTGAAACCGAGCCGGACTTCCTCGGCCCGCACGGTCGCATCGGCCGCCTCGCCGAACGTCACGAGGCGCACGCCGGGCGGCAGCTGGCCGGCGAGCTGCCGGCCGTACGCGTCGTCGAGGTTGACGACCGCCGCCTTCGGCATGCCGCCAACGGTCCCGTCGAAGAGGCGCGTCTTCACTTGGAAGTACGCCTCCATCGTCTTGTGGTAGTCGAGGTGGTCGCGCGTCAGGTTGGTGAAGACGGCGACGGCAAACTGCATCCCGAGCACGCGCTGCTGGTCGATGCCGTGCGAGCTCACCTCCATCGCGGCCTGCCGGCAGCCGGCATCGCGCATCTGCGCGAGCATGCCGTAGAGGTCGAGCGACTCCGGCGTCGTGCGATACGACGGCACCACGCGTGCGCCCAGATCGTAATTGACGGTGCCGATCACACCGACCCGCTGCGCGGTGGTGGAGAGCAGGTGCTTGATGAGGTTCGTGACGGTCGTCTTGCCGTTGGTGCCGGTGACGCCGACGAGATCGAGGGCGCGGTCGGGAAAGTTGAAATACCGTTGCGACACCTGCGCGAGGGCGCGGCGGGCATCGGCGACCTGCACGTAAGTGACGCGCGCGGCGGTGGCGGCGGGGATACGCTCGGCCACGATGGCGACGGCGCCGCGCGTGATGGCCTCATCGATGAAGGAATTGCCGTCCGTGCGGCGGCCGGGCAGCGCGAAGAACAGGTTGCCGGGCATGACGCGCCGGCTGTCCATGGCCAGGCCGGAGATCGGCCGGTCGAAGTCGCCCTTGCAGGCGAGCGTCTCGCGGTCGCGGAAAAAGTCGGAGAGCTTGGGAGCCATTTTGAAGAGTTGCCGGTTGACGCGGGTGCTGCGGGTGCGGGTCGGCGGCAGGGAGCGGAAGGCGGCGATGAGCGGATAGTTCGGTGTAATATAGCCAATCACCGGGCACCTCCCTGCATGGCGAGGAACCGGCCCGGGTTGGGCAGGACGGGCTTGATGTCGAGGTATTGGATGAGCTGCTCGGCGATGTGCTTGAACGCCGGGGCGGCGACAACCCGGCCGTAAGCGGTGCCCCCGTTGGGCACGTGGCCGTCGTCCACGATCACGGACAGGACAATCTCCGGGCGGCTGGCCGGGAAAAACCCGACGAAGGAAGCGACGTGGTGCGTGGTGGAATATTTGCCGTCGACGAGGATCTGCGTCGTGCCGGTCTTGCCGGCGACTTCAAAGCCAGGGATGTCAAAGCCTTTCGCCGTGCCTTCGCGCACGACGCCGGTCAGCAGCTGCGCCAGCGTGGCGGCCGTGCTCGGCTTGAGCACCGTGGCGCGCTTCTCCGGGCCGAAGCGGCGGACGACGGTGCCGTTGCTGTCGCGGATTTCCTTGATGATTTGCGGCCGGAGAAGCACGCCGCCGTTGGCGACGGCGCTCATCGCCATGTGCACCTGCAGCGGAGTGGCCGCCACCGAGTGCCCCATCGGCATGCGCGAGATGGTCAGGCCATCCCATTTCGCGGGCGGCTCGAGAATGCCGCGCACCTCTCCGCCGAGGGCAAAGGCGGTGGTCTCGCCGAAGCCGTAGCGGCGGGCGTAGTCATAGAAGCGTTCGTCCCCGAGGCGCATGGCCAGCTGCGCGGCGCCGCGGTTGCTCGAATGCGCGACGATGTCGGCCACGCTCAACATCCCGAAGGGCTCGTCTTCCTTGGGCAGCTTGATGGTGCGGCCCTCGTAATCGATCGTCGTGATCCCGCAGTCGAAGGTGCTCTGGGGCGTGACAATCCCCTCGTTCAGCGCGGCGCCGGCGGCGACGATCTTGAACACGGAGCCGGGCTCGATGATGTCGGTCACCGCGTAGTTCCGTTGCGCGGCGAGCGGGGCCTTGTTGTAGGCATTGAGATCGAAGGTCGGGTAGTTGGCCATCCCGAGGATGGCGCCCGTCATCGGGTCGCTCGCGATAATGGTGGCGAACTGCGGCTGGAACGTGGCTGCGATGTTCTTGAGCTCGTTCTCGACGATCTGCTGCACGACCGAGTCGATGGTGAGGACGACGTCGTCGCCGTCCTGCGCCGGCACCTCCCGGGAGCGAAACTGCGCCAGCTCGCGGCGGGCGCCGTCCTTCTCGGACTCGATCCAGCCGTCCTGCCCCTTGAGATAGAGGTCAAACTTGTGCTCCGCACCGGCCACGGCGGTGCCTTCGCGGTTCAGGTAGCCGATGACGTGGGCCGCGAGCCCGCCGCCGGGATAGACGCGGCGGTAGACGCGCTCGTGTGTGACGCCGCGGACGTTGAGCGCCGTGATCTCGTCGAAGGTCGGTTCGTCCACGCCCTCGCACAGCTTCACCCAGCGGTCCTTGACCTGGCCGTCGACCTTGCCGTCGCGGGTGTCGTCCTCGGGCTTGATCGCCCGCGTGGCGGGCACGAAGGCCTTTTCGACGTCGGCCGCGGAGAGGCGGAGCAGCTCGGCCAAGCGGGCGTGCTTGGACCGTTCCTCGGCCGCCCGCTGCGCGCGGCGGGCGGGGTTCTTCTCGATATCGAGGTACTCGACGAGCGCCCAGGGGTCCACCGCAATGGTCAACTCCGAGCGGCTGGTTGCAAGGAGGTTGCCGCGCGCATCGAGGATCGCGCCGCGGCGGGCATGCTCGACGACGATCTGGCGCCGCGCCTTTTCCACGAAGCGCAGGAGCTCGTCGCGATCCACCGCCTGCAGGTAGACCAGCCGCACCGCGACGGTCATGAAGCACATGACCACGCCGACGGCGAGGAGGGAAAGGCGGTTGGTGGCGAAGCCCTTCGACATGGATCAGCGCAGGGCGGTCGTCAGGACGTGGAAGGCGGGCGGGTTGGCCTCGTCGCTGATGCTGGCGGTCGCGACGCTGAAGACCTCGCGGTTGTGCTTGGCGGCGAGCCGGAGCTCCGGCGATTCGCCGACGCGGACCACCTGGATTTCACGCGGCGAAAGCAGGCCGAGGCGCATCACCTGGTTCTGGCGAAGCAGCGCGTCGGGATTCACGGCGGCGGCGACCTGCGCATTGACCTCGTCGAGGCGGCGCTCGACGTCAGCCATTTTCACCTCGAGCAAACGGCCGCGATTGGCCGCCTGGGAAATCTCCTGGCGCATCCACACGGCGCCGAGGCCGAGCGAGCCGGAGAAGATGAGGAGGACGAGGGTGAGGCCGATGAGGCGGTTGACGAACGCGTGGGCGGGAGGCGGCTTCATGGGGTGATCAAAGTTTGCGAAGAACGCGCAGCTTGGCGGAGCGGCTGCGGGGATTGGCGGCGATTTCGGCCGCGGAAGGCGTGACGGGCTTGCGGGTCAGCGGGTCGGCGAGCTTGGTGCGCAGCTGCTGGGGCGTGGCGTCGCTGGCATCGACCGGCTGGCCGCACATCGCGCGGAAGAACTGCTTCACCGGCCGATCCTCGAGGGAATGGAAGCTGATAACCGCGAGCACTCCGCCCGGCGCCAGCTTGGCGAAGGCCGCCGGCAGCGCGCGCTCGATGGCGCCGATCTCGTCATTGACCGCAATGCGGATGCCCTGGAAGGCGCGCGTGGCCGGATGAATCCGGCTCTCGCGCTTGACGGCCGCCGGCAGGGAGTCGGCGATCAGTTCCGCCAGCGAGCCGGTGCGGGCGAGCCGGCCCGTGCCGCGGGCGGCTTCAATCGCATCGACGACGCGGCGCCAGTTCTTTTCCTCACCGTAGTCGCGGATCGCGCGGACCAGCGCATCGCGACTGGCAATCTCCAGCCAGCGCGCGGCGGGCTGTCCCTGGCGCGGGTCCATGCGCATGTCGGCCGGCGCATCCTTGCTGAAGGCGAAACCGCGTTCCGCTTCGTCGAGTTGGAACGAGGACACACCCAGGTCGAAGAGAATGCCGTGAAAGCCGGCGTCGGGCAGCGCGGCAAGGTCGCCGAAGTTGAGATCGACGAAGCGAAAGGTGCCGGGAAACTCCCGCTGCAGGGCGGCGGCGCGGGCGGCGGCGGCGGGATCGCGGTCGAGGGCGGTGACGCGAGCGCCGGCGGCGAGCAGCGCGGCGGTGTGCCCTCCCCCGCCGAAGGTGCAATCGAGGTGGCCCTGGCCCGGCAGCGGCGCGAGGTATTCCAACACCTCGTGCAGCATGACGGGTTGGTGCCCCGGGTTCATGAGGCGGAGCGGGAACTCAAGGGCGGGCGCGCGCATTGAGTTTTTTCCACGGGAGGGCGATCGTCATCGGCTCCCGCAACAACGTGCGGCGATTGGCGCAGAAAACAGAGGAAAGCTTGGGCAGCGGCTGGGGCCGGATGAGCGTGGTCAGCGTTTTCATGTTAGAGTCCGATCCGGCGCATCATGTCGCCGAAGTTCTCGCCCGCGGTGGCCGCCTGCATCTCGGTCCAGCGCGCCGGGCTGAGGATGTTGAAGGTGTCACCCATGCCGCTGAGCACCGCGTCCTTGGTGATGCCGGCGTGGCGGAGGAGTTCGGCGCTGACGCCGAAGCGGCCCTGCTTGTCG
>DASZRV010000005.1:0-9715 GCA_035549095.1 Lacunisphaera sp.
TTGCCAACGCGCCGCGATGAACTCACGGCGTACCTTCTCCTTGTCGGTGATCTTCCAGGGCATCCCCCATGAAAGTGTCACCTATCACAGGCCAAAAGTGTCACCTATCAGAGGCCACGAGCCCGGCGACCCCGCCCTACATTTGCACGCGTATCTGGAGGCGGGGTGCCCTCACCCCGCGAGGGCGCGAACACGAATGGCAAGCCGCGGGACGAGGGCGTCCCGCCTCCAAAGAAAGGCTCCGTCTATCGGGCGACTCGAGCCGCCAGGTACCGATCGATCCCGTCGGCCGCCTTGCGGGCGTCGAGCACCAGCTCGACCATCGTCGCCGTGCCGCGCAGGATGGCGCCGCCAGCGAATACGGCCGGCAGGTTGGTCATGTGCTCCGCTGTCACTTCGAGGTGGCCGCGCGCGTCCAGCGCCAGCCGGGCGAAATCATCGCTCTGCGGCAACTGCGGCGCCTTGAACCCGTAGGCCACAAACACGGCATCCGCCGGCAGGTCGGTCTCCGATTGCGGCACCGACTGCACGGGCGGACGTAGCACGCCTTTGACCGGCGGCGCCTCCGTCTTGACGCAACGTACGCCGAAGACGCGACCATCGACGTCACCGAGCACGGCCGACGCCTGGGTCGAAAACAGGAACCGGGCGCCCTCCTCCCGGGCCCGCGCGTATTCCTCCGCGTCGGCCAGCATCGCGCGCTCCTCGCGCCGGCACAGGCACAAGGCATCGGCGGCCCCGAGGCGGATCGCCGTCCGCAGCACGTCCATGGCGGTGTCGCCGGCGCCGAGCACCACCACGCGCTGGCCGCGGAAGTCAGCCGGGGTCATGTGGCCGTCCATCCCGCCGCAGCCCACGCCGGCGTTCTCCGTCAGGAATACCATCGCCGGGTAGACGCCCCGAAGGCCCGCACCGGGAGTCTCGAGGGGCACCGCTTCGGCGTGGCCGAAGCTGAGGAAGACCGCGTCGAACTCACGGCGCAGGTCGCTGAGCTTCACCTCCGGCCCGAAGGCCACACCCATGTGGAATTCGACGCCGCGACGTTGCAGCAGCGCGACGCGCTGCGCCACCATCTCGCGGTCCATGCGAAAGCCGGGCAGCCCGTTCATCATGCGCCCGCCGGGCGTGCGGCGGGAATCGAACACGGACACGGCATAACCCCGGCGCGTCAGCGCGTCGGCCGCCACCATCCCGCAAATGCCCGAACCGAGCACCGCGATCCGCTGCGGCTTGGGCGGGGCGAGCGCCGGCTCGGCGAGCCCGTGCTTCCAGCCATAGTGCAGCAGGAACCGCGTGATGGCGCGGATCGGCACGGCGTCCGACTTGCCTGCCAGGATGCAGTCGCGCTCGCACACGCGCCCGCCCACGCAGGCGTGCGAGGCGAGTTCAGGAAAATAGTGCGTGGAGAAAAACAGCTCCGCCGCTTCCCGGAACTGGCCGTCGGCGGTGAGCGCCAGCAATTCGGGGATCGCGCAGTTCAGCGGGCACGCCGCCACGCAGGTGGGATTCGGACACTGGATGCAGCGCCGCGCCTGCTCGCGGGCGGTCGCCTCGTCGTAGTCCCCCACCGCCTCGCGGAAGTCGGCCACCCGGTCGGCCACGGGGCGCAGGGGCGGTTCCATGCGGTCGATCTCGGACCAGGCGTATTTGGCTTTGCCGGTGAGCGCAGACGGGGCGGTCATGGTGGGCGGGGGTTGGAAACAGATCAGAACGTTTCGGTGCCGCGCTGCGTGGCGGGCTTCTGGTGGTCGGTGGCCATCGTGAGTGACTTCTTGGGACAGATCTCCACGCAGGCCCCGCAGGTGATGCAGCGGAACCGGTCGATGATCCACTGCTTCTCCTTCCGGTTCACCACGAGCGCGTCGGTGGGACAGCGCTTGGCGCAGACGTTGCAGTAAATGCAGGTCTCCTTGGCAAACTCGATGCGGCCGCGCGAGCGCGGCAACACCCGGCGAGGGACAAAGGGATAGCGGCTGGTCACCGGCTTTGACACCGAGGACCGGAGGGCAAGTTGGATCATCGCGAGGTAGGCCATGGTTTCACCTCTCGGTGCAGCTGATGCAGGGATCGATCGTAAGGATGAGCACGGGCACGTCGGCCAGCTCGCAGCCGGGCAATACGCTGAGGAGCGCCGGGAGGTTCGCGAACGTCGGCGTGCGGACGCGGAAGCGCTGCAGGAACTTCGAGCCGGTGGCCTTGAGATGATAGATGACCTCCCCGCGCGGCTGTTCGGTTCGGGCGATCACCTCGCCAGCCGGATTGCCGGTGACTTTCACGTCGATCGGTCCGGCGGGCAGGCGCGCGAAGGCCCGCCGGATGATGTCCAGCGACTGGAACAACTCCTGGCAACGCACGGCGCAGCGGGCATAGCAATCGCCCGCGGTTCGGGTGACCGGCTCGACGCGGATATCGCCAAACGCCGCGTAGCCTTCCTGCCGCGTGTCCTGCGCCACGCCGCTGGCCCGGAGCGTTGGGCCCACGCAACCAAGGTCGCGGGCCTGCGCCATGGTCAGGACGCCCACGCCGCACAGGCGCGACTTCACCGAGCTGTCGTCCAGGAAGACCTTCGTGAGCTGGAGCAGGTCCGCCTCGATCGCCTCCAATTCGCGCAGGACGTGCGCGGCGCCGTCGGCGCCGATATCGCGCCGCACGCCGCCGATCTTGCACGAGCCAAAGATCACCCGCCCGCCGGCCGTGGCCTCGATGAGATCGAGCACTCTCTCGCGCACCCGCCAGGAATGCATGAACAGGCTTTCAAAGCCCATCGCATCGGCCATCAGCCCGAGCCAGAGCAGGTGGCTGTGGAGACGGGAGAGCTCTCCCCAGATCGTGCGCAGATACGCCGCGCGCGGCGGCACCGGGACCTTCATCAGCGACTCGATCGCCTGGCAGTACGTCTGCGCGTGGATGAAGCTGCAGATGCCGCAAATCCGCTCCGCGACGTAAGTGAACTCCACGTAGTCCTTCGTCTCGGCGAGTTTCTCCAGGCCGCGATGGACAAAGCCGATCGACGGCCGCGCCTCCACCACCTTCTCATCCTCCACGACGAGGTCGAGATGCACGGGTTCGGGGAGAACCGGGTGTTGCGGGCCGAACGGAATGACGGTGGTCGCCATGGGATCAGTTCTCCGGCACCGGCGGCGTCGCCTCGCTGCGTGCGGGCACGACCACACATTCCGTCGGCACGTTGCCGAACGGACGCGGAACCCTCGTGCGGTAGAAGTTGCCCTGAAAATCGAGCGACAGCCCGTCCACGCTCACACCGAAGAGGTCCTTGATTTCGTTTTCGTAAAGCACTGCGCAGCCATAGATCCCGGTGATGCTCGGCAACAGCGCCTCCGGGCCCGGCAGTACGACGCGCAGGTGGTCGAGCCGGCCGGACCGGTCGAAGCTGTACGTCAGCTCAACCTGCGGCCCGAGGCGGGTCGCGCAGACCTGCACCAGGCGGCAGCCTTCGTCACGCCGGGCGGCGACTCTCGTCCGCAGGATTTCCAGCAGGATGGTTTCGATCAGTTCCGCACCCATGCGCGCTCCTTTTGTTTTTTCTCCAGGATGCCCAGCGCCTGGACGACGCCGTCGATGATCGCCTCGGGCCGCGCCGCGCAGCCGGGCACGTAGACGTCCACCGGTATGATGCTGTCCACGCCGCCGGCCACGTTGTAGCACTCGCGGAAGATTCCGCCGGTGGCGGCGCAGATGCCGACGGCGACCACGACCTTCGGCTCGGGCATCTGGTCGTAGATCGTGCGGATGACCTCGCGGCATTGCTCGTTCACGGCCCCGGTCACGAGAAAGATGTCGGCGTGCTTGGGATTGCCGGTGTTGATCACGCCCAGGCGCTCGACGTCGAACCCCGGCGTGAGGCATGCCAGCACCTCGATATCGCAGCCGTTGCAGCTCGAGGCATCGTAGTGGATCACCCAGGGGGATTTGGTGAGGCCGGACATAAGTTACCTGGCATCCGGGGTGGAACGCGCTGCCCTCAGCGCGTTTTCGTCGGCGCCGCTCTGGCGCGAGTGGGCGGCCGGTCTCCTGGCCGGCCAGATCGCGGTGTTGCGGTCGGCCGGGAGACCCACCCTCCAACCATTTTGCGATTCTGTGCGGGCTCCACCAGCTACCGCCTTCGTCGTCGGAGCCCGGCACCGGTGCACTTCCGGCGCGAACAGCTCGAGCGCGAGGATGTTGCCGAAACCGAATACCAGCGTGACCAGCCAGGCGCTCTTCAGCGCGACCTGCCACTTGAGCCGCGCGAAGACATTGTCGACCAGCACGACGACGAGGAATGCCAGCAGCGCCACCACCACGCCGAGCCACGGCACCGCGGCAAAGAACAGGTAGACCCAGCCCAGCAGGAACACGTTCTCGTACCAGTGGGCGACCTCGATCATGGCCAGCGACGGCCCGGAAAACTCGGTCGTGATGCCGCGCACGAGTTCCTGGTGCGCGTGGTGGGACGAGGAGAGGTCGAACGGCGACTTCCGAAACTTGATTTCCAGCGTGTAGAGGAAGCCGAGAAACACGCCGGGCAGCGACGTCACCAGCAGCGCGGGATGGCCGGCGATGTCGGCCACGGCGAAGCTCCGCGTCACCATGTACATCCCGACCGCCGTGAGCAGCACCATCGGCTCGTAGGCCATCATCTGGATCAATTCCCGCTCGGCGCCGATGAAGCTGTAGGGCGAACTCGCCTTGTAGGCGCCGAGGACGAAGAAGATCGCCGCCAGCGTCAGGGCGAAGACGACCAGCAGCAGGTCGGCCCCGGCGAAGAACAGTGCGCCGGTGAAGACCACCAGGAGCAGGAACAGGACAATGTAATGGTTCTGCGAGCGCCGGGCGACGACGTTCTCCTTCCGCGCAAGCTTCAGCACGTCATAGAAAGGCTGGAGCAACGGCGGCCCAATGCGCGACTGCATGCGCGCGGATAGGCGCCGATCAAAGCCCGCCAACACTCCGCCAGCCACCGGGGCGGCCACGACGTACAGCAGGGCGGTGATCCACGGGTTCATGGTCGGGCGAGGATGAACATCACGGCCAGCAGGGCCGTGGCGGCGATCACGCCGCGCGACGCCAGCCAGTCTTCACTCAGGATTCCGCGCAGGTAATAGTTCTCGATGGCGACGTGCTGCACCGTCCCGGCCGGCCCGCGGAACTGCATGCCCCCGGCTACGTTCGCGCCGCCGAGATAGGCGCCCGCCGAGCGCACCCCCCGGCCCGGGTCGAGGAACGCGACTGGGAAGAGCAGCACCAGCGCCATCATGACGATCATGATGACGACATTCCCCTGCCCCATCAGCGCGCCGGTCGGACCGAACACGCCGGCGACATAGGGCACGATCAGTCGGCTCGAGATCAGCGGGAAAAGCAGGCAGGCCAGGAAGGTCGCCAACCCGAGCCCGTACAGCGCGACCGCTTCGCCGGCGTCTGTCTCGCGGGCGACGGGTTCGGTCGGCGTGACAACCTCGACGAGTTTGCCCAGCCACTTCACCCAAAAGAACAGCGTCGCCGCGCTGCCGAAAACAACGAACACCGACAGCACGGGGCTGGCGTCGACCACCGCCTTCAAGACCGCCCATTTGCTGATCAGCATGCCAAACGGCGCGAGAAACATGCCCGCCATGCCGACCTGCATCAGCACTGCCAGCCGCGGCATGCGCTGCACCAGCCCGGCCATCGCCTCGATGTCGCGGCTGTGCAGCTTGTGCTCGACCACGCCCACGCACAGGAAAAGCAGGCCCTTGGCCAGCGCGTGAAACACAATGAGCAGGACGCCGGCCCACACGGCCTCCGCGGTGCCGATGCCGCCGCAGAGGACAACGAGACCGAGGTTGGCGACCGTCGACCACGCCAGCACGCGCTTGGCGTCATGGAGCGTGATGGCCGCAAACGAGGCGACCACGAAAGTCACGGCGCCGACGAGGGCGACCATCAGCCCGGCTCCGGTCCCGGCAATGAGCGGCGCCATCCGCAGGACGAGATAAACTCCCGCCTTCACCATGGTGCTGGAATGCAGGAGCGCCGACACCGGCGTCGGCGCCACCATGGCCCCGAGCAGCCAGCTCGAGAATGGCAGCTGGGCGGATTTGGTTATACCTGCGAAACAGAGGAGCGCCGCCGGCAGCAGCACGATCGCGCGGTTGGGCATCGCCAGCATCGCCTGCAACTCGACGACGCCGGTCTCCCGGTACAACCACGCGATCGCCGCCGCAAACGCCAGCCCGCCGGACAAATTCATCACCAACGCCTGCCGCGCATTTCGCCGGGCCTCCTCCGTCTGCGTGTAGCCGATGAGGAGGAACGAACACAGCGTCGTGAGTTCCCAGAAGAAGAGCAACCAGCCGAGATGATTCGCGAAGACCAGGCCGAACATCGCGCCGAGGAATCCGAACAGCAGGGCGAAAAACAGCGGGCGGCGATCCGGCACGCCGCGATGCGCCGCCTCGTGGTATTCGCGCATGTAGCCCAGCGCGTAGAGGCAGATGCCGCCGCCGACAAGGCCGTTGATCAACGCCATGATCACGGCGAAGCGGTCGACGAAAAGCGGCTGGCTGGCCACGACGTGCGCGCCCGGGCCGAGTTCGAACCACGTCGTCACTCCCGCCTGGGCCAGCACCAGCAACACGAGCAAGGCATCGCGACTGCGCCACCCGAGGACGAGAAGGTAAAGGCTGATTGCCAGCCCGGCGCCGAGGATCACCTGCCCGATGGCATGGGAATTCACCGGGATCGCCACCGCCCCATTCGGCGCCGGCGCCCAGGCCAGGGCCCCACAAAGGGCCGTCACCGTGAGCAAGGCGACGATCGCGAGGACTCGCCGCGCCACTTCCCCCCTCAGGAAAAGCATCCCCGCCCCCGCGACCAGCGGGACGAGGATGAGAGCCAGAATGATGTTCAACGGCTGTCGTTCCTTGCCTGCGATGCGCTGCCTGTCGGGAAGGCGGACGCATGACCACTGATGAGAACCGAACGCTTCGTGCAGATTAAGACCGGGCGGCTGGCATCGGCAACGCATGCCTTGCCAATAGCGACTCATCAATTGCGATGGGATCAGTTTTGCGGTCTCCACCTCATGGGAGGCGGGGCGATCGGCCCCGCGAGTCATGGCGCGGAATGCAATCCGCGGGGCTGATGGTCCCGCCTCCAGTTGGGCGACATCGACCTATTTGGAGGCGGGGTGCCCTCACCCCGCGAGGCGCGCGCGAAAATGGCAACCCGCGGGACGAGGGCGTCCCGCCTCCACACCGGGTCGGTCAGGAGACCGGCCCTCCACCCGCGCTCTTCGCCAGGTGCACGACCTTCTCGATCGCCTGTTCGATGCCGCGTCGCGTCACTTCCGAAAGTTCCGTCCCGATCTCCATGTGCTCGGTCGGCACCGTGACCAGCCACGCCAGCGGGGCGCGGCCGTAGAGTTCCCGTGCCAACGCCAGCAACGCCCGTGGATCCACCGCATGCGACGACACCGGAAAATTGTCGTCGGGTACCAGCGCCTTCCAGCAGACGTCGCGGTCGGGCGCCACCGTTGCATCCACAAACACGACCGTCTCGGCCCCGGCCAGATCGGGCGCCAGATCGGGAGTCAATTGCGCACACGGCCGCGTCCGGACGCCCTTCAGCCCGAGTTCCTCGACGCGCTCGGCGACCAGCCGACCGGCGCCGTCATCGGTCCGCAGCGTGTTGCCGTAGCCGATGACCAACAGGGAAACGTCGCGCTGGACCGCGGCTTTCATGCCGGGTTCAGTCGCGGCGCACCTCGTGCGCGACGCTGCCGTCGGGCGCGAGCAATTGCACGTGCAAAGCCATCTGGCCGGCGGCGTGCGTGGAGCAACTCAGGCACGGATCGTAGCACCGGATGCCATGTTCGATGCGGTTGAGCAGCGGCTCGGGGATCGTTTTGGCGCCGGCGGGAAGGTAGGCGCGGGCGATCTGGGCGACCGTGCGGTTCATTGCGAGGTTGTTGTTCCCGGTCGCGATGATGAGGTTCACCTTCTGGATCAGGCCGTGTTCGTCCACCCAGTACTCGTGGAACAGCGTGCCGCGCGGCGCCTCGCTCACGCCCACGCCGTGCAGGTGGTTGATGCCGGCGTCGGACCGGATGTGCGTCCGCAGGAGATCCGGGTCGGCCAGGTACAGCTCGATGCGTTCGAGCGCCGCGAGGATCTCGATCAAACGCGCGTAATGGTAGAGGAAGGACGAGGTCACGGCGCCGCGGCCGAAGCTGCGGAAGTGCGCCAGCTCGGTGTCGGCCTTGGGCGTGCCGATCGCGCTGCAGATGTTGAGCCGCGCCAGTGGCCCCACGCGATACAGGCCGCTGTGCAGTCCGAGCGGCTTGTAATATGGCGACTTCAGGTACGACGATGCCTGCACCGCCTCGCCGAGGTGTTGCTTGTATTCCTTCGGCTCGACCTGGTCCGCGACCAGCTGGCCGGTGCCATCGACGAAGCGCAGCTTGCCACCGTGGTGCTCCCACTCGCCACGCGGGCCCACGAGCCCCATGAACAGCGACGGGAAATTGCCGTAGGTCTCGATCTCGCGCTGGTGCGTCGCCACCACTTTCTTGAACAGGTCCAGCGCCGTGCCGGTGGTTCGATACGCCTCCGGCAGCCACGCTGCGATGCGATCGAGCACCGCGCGGTCGACGCCGCTGCGCACGCCGCCGGGCACGGCCCAGGCCGGGTGCACCTTCTTCCCTCCGAGGAGCTCGATGATCTCCTGGCCGAACTGGCGCAGGCGGATGCCCGCGCGGGCGAGTTCCGGGTTCGCGGCGACGAGGCCAAAGACATTGCGCTTCTCTGGCGGCGTATCCCAGCCGAGGAGGAAATCGGGTGCGCTCAGGTGGAAGAAGCTCAGGGCGTGGCTCTGCACGAACTGCCCGAGGTTCATCAGCCGGCGCAGCTTCTCGGCCGCCGTGGGCACCCGGACCGCGAGGATCGCGTCGCCGGCCCGGGCCGACGCCAGCAGGTGCGACACCGGGCAGATGCCGCAGATGCGGGCCGTGATGCCGGGCATCTCGGCCAGCGGGCGGCCCTCGCAGAATTTCTCGAACCCGCGGAACTCGACGACGTGGAACTCGGCGTCGGCCACGTGGCCTTCGTCGTCCAGCCGGATCGTGATCTTGGCGTGGCCTTCGATGCGGGTGACGGGATCGATGACGATGCGCTTGGTCATGAAGGAGGCGGGCGTTTACCCGAACTTGAGCTGCGCGCCGGTGAGGGCGGGCGTGCGATCGAGGATGGAGGTGAGCAGCGCCTTGATGCGCGCCGCCGGCGGCGGGCAGCCGGGCAGGAAATATTCGACGGGCACCATCTCGTGCACCGGCCGGACCCGCGGCAACAGGTGCGGGACGATGCCCTCGAGGGCGGGCCGCATCGGGTTGGCGTCCGCCGCCTCGACGTACGCCCGCTGCAGGATCTGGTCAGCGTTCTTTTCCCCGAGAAGATTGCGCAGCGACGTGACGTTGCACGTGATGGCGCAATCGCCGAAGGAGACGAGGATCCGCGTCCGCGCCCGGATCTTCTGCAGCAGCTCGAGGTTGTCTTCGTTGCAGACCGCGCCCTCGACGAGGCAGAGATCGACGCCATCGGGGTACTCCTTGACGTCCATGATCGGGCTGTAGACCACGTCGACGCGGGCGGCGAGGTCGATGAGGAACTCGTCGAGATCGAGGAAGGACATGTGGCAGCCGGAACAGCCGCCCAGCCAGACGGTGGCGATTTTTAGA
>DASZRV010000006.1:0-13887 GCA_035549095.1 Lacunisphaera sp.
CCATGAACGCCTGCCGTTCCGTCAGTGGATTTGCCATGGGTCAGGGGTGAGCGCCGGCCCCAGCTGCTCCAAGAGTTGGGTCGTCTCTACGCTGACCTGCCCGCGAGCGCGAGCCAACAAATCCGCGGCGTGGCCGTGCCATACGACACCCCGGCAAGCCGCCAGCAGCGGGTCGTCGGCGGCCTGCGCGAGCAGCCCGCCAACCAGGCCCGCCAGGATGTCCCCGCTGCCGCCGCGAGCCAGCACCGGCCCGCCAAATGGGCTGTGATAAATCATGCGCCCGTCGGTCACACGCGTCATCGGGCCCTTCAACACCAGGACACCGTGCGGGGCCGTGAACTGGCCGTCGCTGAACAACACCGGCGCGATCCGCTGGAACTCACCGGCGTGCGGCGTGGCGATGAACGTCTTTGCGCGCACGTGCGTGAAGACTTCGCGCCGCAATGCATCGGCATCCAAGACGAGGGGCACCTGTGCCTCGTCGGCCAGCTGGGCGGCGAAGGCGATCGTGTGTTCGGTCGACCCGAGGCCGGGGCCGACGAGCATGGCGGTGGCCCGCGATGCGCGTTCCCGCACGGCCGGCAGGCTGGACGCATCCAGGCCGCCATCCGCGTTTTCCGCGCAACCCACCCACATCGCCTCCGGATGCCGGGCGGCGTACTCGGGGGCCAGTTGCGCGGGCACGATCGCCGTCACCAAGCCAACTCCGCTGCGCAACGCCGCCCGCACGGCGAGCAGCACCGCGCCCGGATAGCTGCGCGAGCCGCCGACGACGAGCAAGTGGCCGTAGGTTCGCTTGTCGGTCTGCGACGGCCGGAGTACCGCGAGCGGCGCCAGCAACTCGCCCGTGAGCATCCGCTCATGCGCCTCGGGTGTGGCGTCCGCGCGCACGAGCCCGAGGTTCAGGAACCGCAACCGGCCGACGGCGTTGACCTGGCGGGCGTTGAGGACGGGGAACTTCACGATACCGGTGGCGTAGGTGAAGTCGGCGCGGAACACGGTCGCCGCGCTGTTCTCCCCCACGCCACTGGGCAGATCGACCGCCGCGCGAAGTTTGATCGCGGGATGGGCGTTCACCGCCGCCACAAGATCGGCGACCGGCCCGGCCATCGGCGGCCGGAACTGGAAGCCGAAAATGCCGTCGAGGCACAGGGCGTAGGCCCGGCTGTCGTTGAGCGCCTTCGCGGCCGCCAAAAGCTGCACCCGGCCGGGCGCATCCGCCTTCAGCCGGTCCAACGCGCGACCGGCCAGCGGCCGCAGTTCGCCGGCGCCGAAACACAACACGACGGTGGCGGTGGCATCCGGGTGCCGAGCGAGGATGTCGCGCGCGGCGAGCAGCGCGTCGCCGCCGTTGTGTCCTTTCCCCGCGAGAACGAGTATCGCCGCCGCCGCAGGCAACCCGCCGATCTCGCGGAAATCCTCCAGCACGGCTTGCGCGAGCTTCGTGCCGGCCTCCACCATGGCCGTCCATTCCTGCGTCTCGTCCTTCAGCACGGATGCTTCCCAAGCCTTGGCGTCATGACAGGTCAGCACCGGGTAAGAGGGAATCATGGTCATGGTTTAGCCGCCGGTTCGGCCGGAAACGCGCCTGGTTTCGAAGTGGGAAGTTCAACTTTCATGTTGGGTGCGACCGGACCCGGAGCTGCAGGAGCACCGGGTGTCGACGTTGCCTTGGCCCGGGGAACCGGTGTCGGCGCCCCAAGTGAAACATAAAACCTAATCGGACAATCGTCGCCCAGGCTTTCGTCCCAATGATAAGCCGGGTCGTGCGGCTCGGAGATTTCCCGAAAGCGATATCCGTGCGAAGTGCGGTACGCCTCGAAATAGTAGGAGTAGGCTTTCGTCACGGGATGCCACCAAGCGAAGCGAGTCCGGTTGTCCTTCCATTCCGCGTGATCGGCCCAGATCGCGAAGATTTCCGGCAAGCCCTCCCAATCGACATAGTCGCGCAGTCCGGCTTTCTGCAGCGACGACGCCGGCACCAAAAGCTTTGCCGGCTCCGGCGGCGGCGGCGTGCTGGAATCAGCCAGGAAGATGAAGGCCACCCAGCCGACCGTGAGCGCTATGACCAGCCAGCCGGCCTTGGCCGCGGAGGTGCGCTCCAAGCCCGCTGTTTTCATGGCTCAAGCGTGCCGGACAAGCGCCGCGACGGCCATGGCATGCGTATCGATGTGGGAAAGGCTAAGCCAGACGTGGGTGGCGCCGACCTGATGGAGCAGCGCCGCCGCCTTGGCGTCGAGGCGCACGAGCGGTTCCTTGCGGGTGCCGTGGTAAACCGAGATCGACGTCCAATCGAGGTGTTCGCCGATGCCGGTCGTGAACGCCTTCGACACCGCCTCCTTGGCCGCCCAGCGTGCAGCGTAGTGCTTGTGCGGATGCTTGAGGCTGTTGCAGTAGGCCTGCTCCTCCGCCGTGAAGATGCGTTGGAGGAAACGGTCGCCATGGCGCTTGAGGACGCCATGGATCCGTTCGGTCTCGATCAGGTCGCAGCCGAGACCGACGAGGATGCCGCCGGGGGGAAGGACGATGCTCATGGGCAAGTGGCCACAAAAAAGCACAAAAACCCGCAAAAACCCAGCCTTGTCATCCGGAGCAAAGCAAAGGATCCGGATGGGTCGCCGACGGCTGGGGTGACGCTGGATTCTTCGCTTCGCTCAGAATGACATTGAAGCGGAGCTTGCTTCCCAAGACGGCCGAGCCGGCGGCTCACGGATTCATCAGCCGCTTCATCGTCCGCACCGCTTCCTCGATGCCGTGGAACAACGCGCGGCTGATGATGCTGTGGCCGATGTTCAGCTCGTGGAGATGCGGGATGGTGCGGACCTCGGCGATATTGACGTAATTGATGCCGTGGCCCGCGTTGACCACGAGGCCGGCCGCATGCGCCAGCTTTGCCCCGGCGACCAGCCGCTGGAATTCGGCCGCACGATTCGGCCCGTGGTAAGCCTCGGCGTAGGCGCCGGTGTGCAATTCGACCCAGGGCGCGCGGAGCCTGGCGGCGAGTTCGATTTGCGCCGGCTCCGGGTCGATGAACAGGCTGGTCTGGATGCCCGCCGCATTCATGGCGTCGGTGACGCGGGCGACCCGATCGCGGTACCGGACCACATCGAGGCCGCCCTCGGTGGTGACTTCCTCCCGGTTCTCCGGCACCAGGCAGACGGAGTTTGGTTTCAAGCCGAGGGCGAAATCCGTCATCGCCGGCGTGCAGGCCATCTCGAGATTGAGGCGGGTCGCCGTCGACTCGGCCAGGCGCCGCACATCAAGCTCGTGGATATGACGCCGATCCTCGCGGAGGTGCACCGTGATGCCGTCAGCTCCCGCCCGTTCGCAGAGCGCCGCCAGCGCCACCGGGTCGGGCTCGATGTTGCCACCGGTGGCCGCACCCGCCGCACGGTAGCGCGCCTGCCGGAGCGTGGCGGCATGGTCGATGTTGACGCCGAGGAGAATCATGGAGGCAAGGTTGACGACTAAAGCCAGCGGCCTTCTCCTTGGCAAAAGGAAATGACCGATCCGACCCCTTCAGTTCCGCGTCCAAAACCGGAAAACCTGCTCGTCAATCTCGTCTGCAACGTCGCGCTGCCCACGGCCATCATGAGCTGGGGCAGCGGCGAGCGCGGGCTCGGCCCGAAGTGGGGGCTGCTGGTGGCCCTGCTCTTCCCCCTGGGGTATGGCATCCACGACTTCATCCGCCGGCGCCGCTTCAATTTCATTTCGGGGGTCGGCTTCGCCAGCGTGCTCATCACCGGAGGATTCGGGTTGATGAAACTCGATGGCTTCTGGTTCGCCGTGAAGGACGGCGCGCTGCCGGCGCTGATTGGCGTGGCGGTGCTGGCCTCGATGCGCGCCAAGGAGCCGCTGGTGCATGAGATCCTCTACAACCCGCAGGTGATCGATGTGGACCGGGTGGACGCCGCGCTCGGCGCGCGAAACGCGCAGCCGGAATTCGGGCGGCTGATGCGCGGCTCGAGCTTGCTCATCGCGCTGGCGATGCTGGTCAGCGCGCTCCTCAATTTCGCGTTTGCGCGGGCCATCATCCGGAGCCCGGCGGGCACCGAGGCCTTCAACGGCGAGCTGGCGAAGATGCATTGGGTCAGCCTGCTCGGCCTGTCGATCCCCACCATGGCGATGATGATGTACGCGCTCTGGCGCCTGCTGAAGGGCATCGAACGACTCAGCGGGCTCACGCTTGACGAGATTCTGCGCGCCACGCCCGAACCGGCGAAAGGGGCCGCGGCGCCGGCACCGGCGGACCCCGCCGCACCGAAGGACGGCGGGAATCACAAGGCCCAGTGAACGGAGAAGGCGCCTGATGCCCCGACGTTTCCAGCCAGCGCAGATCCCGTGTCGGGGCATAAAGCCCCTCCCATCGGAGTAGACTGGACCGTCGCTAGCCGCGCTTCCCGATCAGCACGTAATCGCGCTGGGTCGGGCCGACGTAGATCTGGCGGGGCCGGTAGATGCGACCCTTGGGATTGGAGGCGACCTCCTTCCAGTTGGCGATCCAGCCCGGCGCGCGGCCGATGGCGAACATCGTCGTGAACAGCTCGGTTGGGATGCCAAGCGCGCGCATGATGATGCCCGAGTAGAAGTCGACGTTCGGGTAGAGCTTGCGCGAAAGGAAATACTCGTCGTGCAGCGCGCAGTGTTCCAGGCGCTTGGCGATGTCCAGGAGTGGATCGACGATGCCGAGCTTGTTGAGCACGACGTCGCAGGCATGTCCGATGATGCGGGCGCGCGGATCGTAGTTGCGATAAACCGCGTGGCCGAAGCCCATGAGGCGGTTGCCCTTGCTCCCGGACTTGGCGGCCTCGATGAAGCGGGTGCCATCGTCGCCCTCGTCGTGGATCGACTGGAGCATCTGCATCACGGCGGCGTTGGCGCCGCCGTGGAGCGGGCCCGACAGGGCGCAGATGCCGGCGGCGAGGGAGGTGAAGAGATTCGCGCTGCTCGAGCCCACCATGCGCACGGTCGACGTACTGCAGTTCTGCTCGTGGTCGGCATGCAGCAGGAGGATGAGGTTCAGGGCCCGCGTGACTTCGGGGATCGCCACATATTCCTTGTACGGCTCCGAGAACATCATGTGCAGGAAGTTCTCGCAGAACGGCACGTCCTTCGGGTGCATGAAGGGCAGCCCGTGGCGGTAGCGGTAGATGCACGCGACGATCGTGCGGATCTTCGACATCGCCATCGCGGCGGTCAGGTCGAAATTCGCCAGGTCCTTCTCGAAATTGTTCGTCGCCAGATGCGGGTAGTACGCGGCCAGGGAGCTGACGATCGAGGTCAGCATGCCCATGGGCGGCGCCTCGCGCGGGAAACCCTCGAAGATGCGGATCATCTGCGTATCGATGGCGGCATTCTCCCGGAGCATCGTGCCGAACCGTTTGCGTTGCTGCGGAGTCGGCAGCTCGCCGTAGATGATGAGGTAGGCGGTCTCGACGAATTCCGATTGCTCCGCCAGTTGTTCGATCGGGTAGCCGCGGTGCCGCAGAATGCCGTTGTCGCCGTCGAGGTACGTGATGGCGCTCTCGCAGGAGCCGGTATTGCCGTAGCCTTGGTCGTAGCAAATGTAGCCCGAATCCTTGCGCAAGCCGCGGACGTCCACGGCCCTTTCGCCTTCGGTGCCGATGATGATCGGGCACGTCACTTCCTTGTCGTCCAGTTTGATGAGGGCGTTCTTTTGCATGCGATGGAGGGGCGAGTTTAAAAGAGCAGAATTCACGCCTGTTGCAAAGCAAAGCGACCGTCGGAAGCCGGGGAAATGGCAGTCATAAGGCCGGACCGCCGCGGCCGGAAGAAAAGGTAACGGCGGGCGGGTGCCGCGCCTAATTCGGCCGCAGATCCGGGAACGCGAACTCGCTCGCCGGCACGTGTTCGTTGAGCACGACCCGGTCGAAGGTGATCGTCGTGGCCCGGCCGCCGGCCGACTTGTTGATGACCTTGCGGGGGAAGCGCACGCCGTTGGCGATCATCTCACCTTCCTCGCGAATCTCGGTGCCGTTTTCCGTGATGGTCTTGACCAGCCGGCCGGTCGCCTTGTCGAAATAGCGTTCGAACACGTTGTCGGCATCGTGCCGGAAGGAAAGCTTCACGCACCGCACGCCATCGACCGTTTCCTCCCCGTCGAGGTGCACGCTGCCGCCCTTTTTTTCAATCCCGGCGAAGAAGGCGAGGTTCTCCCACGTGTTGGCCCGGAGTTTCTTCACCTGGGCCAGGTCGAATTGGGTCACGGTCCATTGGGAGGGATTGAGCGGATTGGACCTTTTCTGCCAGCCTTCGTAGTCGTCAAGGGCCGTCGTTTCGACCACCTTCGGGTCGGAGATGGTGATCCGCTGCCGATACTCCTTCTGGAACACGATGTCGGCCGGGAGGCGCACCGGCTGCTCGATCTGCTTCGTTTTGTCGGCCGGGTCGGGCACGAGGGCCGTGGTCTCGAGCGTACCGGTAAAATGAATCGTGGTGATGGCATTGAGGGCCTGGTCGCCGCCCAGGAAGGCCCGGGCCCGGGCAATCACCTGTTCCGCCGTCTCGGCGTGCATTGCCCCGACCAGCGCGAGAGCCAGTGAAACCGAGAGGAATGGGCGCGGCATCATGTGGGGTTGGGGACAGCCAGAATTGGCCCCGGTGCCATGGTGCGCAACGGGAAATTCATTCCCATTCGATCGTCGCCGGGGGCTTGGAGCTGATGTCGAGCACCACGCGACTGACGCCGCGCACCTCGTTGGTGATCCGGCTCGAGATCTTGCGCAGCACGTCGTGGGGCACGCGGGCCCAGTCGGCCGTCATGGCGTCCGTGCTTTCCACGATGCGCAGGGCGATCACGTAGTCGTAAGTGCGTTCGTCGCCGAAGACGCCGACCGTGCGCACCGGGAGAAAGACGGCGAATGACTGCCAGACTTTCCAATAGAGCCCCGAGGCCATCATCTCCTCCTGCAGGACGGCGTCGGCGTGGCGGAGGATCTCGAGCTTTTCGGCCGTGATCTCGCCCATCACCCGGACGCCCAGCCCCGGGCCGGGAAATGGCTGGCGCCAGACGACGTCGCGCGGCAGCCCGAGCGCGGCGCCGACCTTGCGGACCTCATCCTTGAACAGCTCGCGCAGCGGCTCGACTAGCTTCAGCTTCATGCGCGCCGGCAGGCCGCCGACGTTGTGGTGGGTCTTGATCACCGAGGCCGGGTTGTTGCCGATGGACACGGACTCGATCACGTCCGGGTACAGCGTCCCCTGCCCCAGGAATTCCGCGCTGCCCTTGATCGACTTGAGGGTTTTTTCGAAGACCTCGACGAAGGTGCGGCCGATGATCTTGCGCTTTTGCTCCGGCTCGGTGATCCCGCGGAGGCGGCGAAGGAAAAGCTTCGAGGCGTCGACCACCCGGAGGTCGATGTGAAAGTGTTTCGCGTAGAGGTCGACGACGTGCTTGCGCTCGTCGAGCCGCAGCAGGCCGTTGTCGACGAACACACACGTCAGCTGGCGGTCAATGGCCTTGTGCAACAGTGCGGCCGCGACCGAGGAATCGACGCCGCCCGACAGCCCGAGGATGACCCGCGACTTGCCCACGCGGGTCCGCAGGTCGGCGACGGCGTGGCTGATGAAATCCTTGGTCGTCCAGTCCTGGCGCGCGCCGCAGACGTGGACGAGGAAGTTGCGGATCATGTCGACGCCCCGTTCGGTGTGGAACACCTCCGGGTGAAACTGGATGCCGTAGAATCCGCGGCGGGCGTCCTCGATGCCCGAGAATGGCGAGTTTTCCGAGACGGCCGTCGCGACAAACCCGGGCGGCAGCTTGGCCAGCTTGTCGCCGTGCGAGTTCCAGATGCGCAGCGAGCGCGGCAGGCCCTTGAACAGCTTGCCGGGTTTCTTGATCGTCAGGTGCCCATGGCCGTATTCGCGGGCCTTGCTGTGCTCGACCTTGCCGCCGAGAAAATGCCCCATCAGCTGCACGCCATAGCAGATGCCGAGGACCGGCACGCCGAGGTTGAAGATCTCCGGATCAGGATGCGGCGCGCCCTTCGCGTAGACGCTCTGCGGACCGCCGGAGAGGATGAGGCCGATGACACCGTCGGCGCGGAGCTGGGCCGCCGGCGTGGCGTAATGGTAGATCTTCGAGTAGACCTGGCACTCGCGGATGCGGCGGGCGATGACCTGCGTCAGCTGGGATCCGAAATCGAGGACGGCGATTGTCTGTGCCATGCGAAGTTGTGGGGAGCCGCTGCGCGCGAATCAATCCCAATTCCCATTCGGCCCTTGGGCCGATGTCAAAATTTCAGCCGGGTATTGTGGTGGCCGCACTTCGGGCAGGGTGATGTATCAGTGCCTTCCTTTTCCGTGTACAAGTGGTCGCAGCGGATGCAGTGGAAGGTGATCTTGCGTCGCTCCGCGTCGTACAAGGCGCGATCGCGGCGATCATAATAGGCCCAAAGGATGACGAACAGCCCCACGACCAGCAATCCATAGAGGACGACAGCCAGGGAGGAATCGGGCGGATGCGGCACGCCGGCAACTTCGCACAACGCGCCCGGCGCGCCAAGGGGAAAGAAAAACGCGCCGACCGGTTGGTCGGCGCGTCGAAATGAGACCTGAACGGCGCGGAGCGGAGTCCGCGCCTTCCCCGGTCAGCTTTTGGCTTCGTCAGCCTTGGGAGCTTCGGCGGCAGCGTCAGCCTTCGGGGCCGCGGGGGCGGCAGTGTCGGCGGCGGCCTTCTTGCCCGCGGGCTTCTTCGCGCCCTTCTTCTTCGCAGAACCGCGGGACTTGGAATAGCCCGTGTCCTCGGCGCCGACGAACTCGATCAGCGCCATCTCGGCGGCATCGCCGATGCGCTGCGGGCCGAGCTTGTAGATGCGGGTGTAGCCGCCCTGGCGCTTGGCGAACTGGGACGCCTTCTCATTGAAGAGCAGCGTGACGGCGCCTTCGTCGCGAATGTCCCGAAGGGCCATGCGGCGGAGATGGATCGCGTCCTTCTTCTCGCCGGCCGCCGCGGCCTTCTTGGCCTTGGTGATGACCTTCTCGATGAAGGGACGGAGGGCCTTGGCCTTGGTCAGGGTGGTCTCGATGCGACCGTGCTTGATCAGGCTCGCGCCGAGGTTGGAGAGCATCGCCCGGCGGTGTTCGCGGGTGACACCCAGGGAAGCGTGATGTTTGTTGTGACGCATGGGGAGGAAGGGCCAAGTAACAAGGAACAAGTATCAGGACTTGTGGCTCGTGACTCGGTTTCCGTTCAGTGTTTTGAAACTTGTTACTTGATCCTTGTTACTTGCGCGGCGAAGTCGCGGTTCAGGCTTCCTTCTTGGTGTCGAGGAGGCGCTCGTCGAACTTCATGCCGAGCGAAAGGCCGAGGGCCTCGAGCTTCTCCTTGATCTCGTTGAGGGACTTCTTGCCGAAGTTGCGGTACTTGAGCATCTCCTGCTCGGTCTTCATCGCCAGCTCGCCGACGGTGGTGATGTTGGCGTTGTTGAGGCAGTTGGCGGCGCGGACCGAGAGCTCGATCTCGTTGACCGACATGTTGAGGAGCTTGCGGAGCTTGTTCTGCTCCTCGGACACCTCGGCGGCCTGGCTCTCGAACTCGTAGGACTCCTGCGAGACGCGGTCGAACACGTCGAGGTGGTGCTTGAGGATCGAGGCGGCCTGCTTGAGGGCGTCGTCAGGCGTGATGCGGCCGTCCGTCCAGACTTCGAGGACAAGCTTGTCGTAATCGGTGATCTGGCCGACGCGGGTGTTCTCGACCGCGTAGCGCACAAGGCGCACCGGGGAGAAGAGCGAGTCGATCGGGATGACGCCGATGGCCTGGTCTTCCTTCTTGTTGTTCTCGCCCGGGCAGTAGCCGCGGCCGGTCTTGATCTCGATCTCGGCCTCGAAGGTGCGCTTCGAGTCGAGCGTGCAGATGACCTGCTCGGGGTTGATGATCTTGATGCTGGCATCCGGCTGGATGTCGGCGGCCGTGACCGGGCCGTCGCGATGGACCTTGAGGAGCAACTTCACCGGCTCGCGCTTTTCGGAGACGATGAGGATTTTCTTCAGGTTGAGCACGATGTCGGTCACGTCCTCGACCACGCCGTCGATGCTCTGGAACTCGTGGTTGACGCCGTCGATCTTGATCGAGCTGATGGCGCTGCCCTCGATCGAGCTCAGGAGCACGCGGCGCAGGGAGTTGCCGATGGTGTGGCCGTAGCCGGCCTCAAAGGGCTCCGCAATGAACTTGGCGTAGGTGGTGGTGGCGCCCTCCTCGATCTTGGTGAGCTTGGAGGGAATTTCGAATTTTCCGAGACGCTTGGGCATGGGAGGAATGTTGTTGGATGAGACGAAATGACGGGCGAACCCGGGGGCTTAGAAGCGGGAATAGTATTCGACGATGAGCTGCTCGTTGATCGAGGGCTCCATCTCGTCGCGGACCGGCAGGCGGGTGACGGTGCCCTTGAGGGCCTCGTCGTTGCGCGTGAGCCAGGCCGGAACGACGCGCGCCCGGTTCTCCTCGATGGCGCGGGTGGCGAGCTGGCGGGACGAGTTGACGTTCTTCATCTCGATCTCGTCGCCCTGGATGACGTTGTAGCTCGCGACGTCGACCTTGTGGCCGTTGACCCGGATGTGCCCGTGGTTGACGAGCTGGCGGGCGGCGGCGCGGCTCTTGGCAAAGCCGAGGAGGTAGACGACGCTGTCGAGGCGGGTCTCGAGCAGCTGCAGGAAGCGCTCACCGGTGACGCCGCGCTCCTTCTTGGCGATGGCGAAGACGCGGCGGAACTGGCGCTCGAGCAGGCCGTAGATGTAGCGGAGCTTCTGCTTCTCGGCGAGGCCGACGGCGTACTCCGACATCTTGCGGCGGGACTTCGGGCCGTGCTGGCCCGGGGGAAAATTGCGGCGCTCGAGCACCTTCGGCGAACCGACGATATACTGGCCGAAGCGGCGGCTGATGCGGGTGGTAGGACCTGTGTAACGAGCCATGGCGGATTCCTAAATTTGAGATTTGAAATTTGAGACCTGAATCGCGCGGAGCGCCTCAGACGCGACGGCGCTTGCGTGGGCGGCAGCCGTTGTGGGGCACCGGCGTGACGTCGATGATGGACGAGATCTCGAGGCCGATGGCCTGGAGCCCGCGGATGGCGGAGTCGCGGCCGAGGCCGGGACCGCTCACGCGGATCTGGACCTCCTTGAGGCCGTGGGCCATGGCGTTGCGCGCGGCATCCTGCGCAACGACCTGGGCGGCGTAGGCGGTGGACTTGCGCGAACCGCGGAAGTTGCATTTGCCGGCCGAGGACCAGGAGATGACGTTGCCCTTCGCGTCCGTGATGGAGACGATGGTGTTGTTAAAGGTGGCGGCGATGTTCGCGATGCCGGAGGTGATGTTCTTCGAGCCTTTCGCCTTGCGGACCTTGACGGCGGCCAGCTCCTCCTTGAGGAGATCCTCCGCAGTGAGGGCCTTCGGCACGCCACCGACAGTCTCGGCGGGCGCGGCCGGGGCGGCTGCGGCCTCGGCGGGGGCGCCGGCGGCGGGCTTGGCGGCTTTTTCCTTGGCGGGCTTCGCCTCGGCGGCCGCGAGGGCGGCGTCAACCGCGGCAGCGGCAGCGGCGGCCTTCTTGGGCGCCTTTTCCTTCTTGGGAGCGGGTTTCTCGTCGGACATGAGTGGCGGGAGTTGAGATTAGGCGGCGGTTTCCTTGACCTTCGTGACGCCGACGGTCTTGCGCGGGCCCTTGCGGGTGCGGGCGTTGGTGCTCGTGCGCTGGCCGCGGACCGGGAGGCCGCGGCGGTGGCGGATACCGCGATAGCAGTTGATGGCCTGGAGGCGCTTCAAGTTGCCGGCGATTTCGCGGCGCAGGTCGCCTTCCAGCACCCACTTGTTGTCGGTGATGATGTGGAGAATCTTGTTCAACTGCTCCTCGGAGAGGTCCGAGGCACGCATGTTGGCATCGAGGCCGGCGGCTTCGATGATGAGATTGGCCCGGGTCGGGCCGATGCCGTAGATGTATCGGAGGGAGTATCCGATCTTCTTTTTGGCGGGGAGTTCTACGCCGAGGAGACGAGGCATGGTGGTTTTAGTTGAGAGTTGGTTGGTTGATTATTGAAAGGTGGAGAATCAGCCGGCGCGCGGGATCGTAAGGATCTCAGGGCCGGCATCGGTGGTGAGCACGGTGTGTTCGAAATGCGCGGACGGCGAACCGTCGCGCGTGACGACCGTCCAGCCGTCGGAGAGCGTGCGGACTTCGTGCCGCCCCAGGTTGACCATGGGCTCGATCGCGAGAGTCATGCCGGGCTTGATCTCTTCGGTGCGCTTGCGCGGACGGTCGAGGAAGTTCGGGATCTGCGGCTCCTCATGCATCGAACGGCCGACGCCGTGGCCGACCATTTCGCGCACGATGCTGAAGCCGTGGCTTTCGACGAAGGTCTGCACCGCTTGGGAAATGTCGCCGATGCGGTTGCCAACGACGGCCTGGCGGATGCCGAGGGCGAGGGCCTGCTCGGTGACTTGCATGAGCTCCAGCGTGCGCGGCGCGACGGCGCCAACCGGGATGGTGACGGCGTTGTCGCCGATGTAGCCGTTGAACTCGACGGTGACGTCGAGCGAGATGATGTCGCCGTCGCGGAGGATCCGCTTCAGCGAGCCGATGCCATGGACGACCTCCTCATTGACTGAGAGGCAGGTGTAGGCGGGATACGGGCGGTTGGAGCCGTGCGTGTAACCGTACGGCGCACTGCGGGCGCCGAACGAAGCGATGAGATCGCGACCGATTTGATCCAAGTCGTAGGTCGTAATACCGGGTCGGACCTGCTCCTTCAGCCGCGCCAGGACGGTGGCGGCGATGGCGCAGGCTTCGCGCATCCGCTTGATTGCTTCCGCGTTTTTTATCGGAATCATCAGGCGGCGGCGGACAGGGCCCCGGCGAGGAGCCCTTGGGTGCGGTAATGGGCGACGACATCCGCCGGGGCGGATCCGGACAGGAGGCAGGCGGTGAGGGACTCACCCCGGGCCTCGAGCCATTCGTCGAACACCAATGCTTGGAGCAGCGTAGCCGGGAAGCCTGCGAGGAGGAATCCCGCATCGGGTTTGCGCGCCCAGAACCATTTGCGCATCAGCGCAAGCTGGACCCGGTCAGGCACGGCGGGGCCGCGCGTGAGCGCCGTCGCGGCCTGCTGGCCGAGCGGCGTGCGTCGCGAAATCTCCTGTTGCACGAGAAGGTCAGGAGAGACGTGCTCAAGATTCAAAGAACGACCTTGGTGAGCCAGTTCCGCGTGGGACGGAACCGTCGGACCAAGGAGAAGGATCTTCGCCCTCGCAGACGCGAGTGCGGAAAAGGCGCTGGAGTGTTCAGCCCCTTTCATCGATGTAAAGTATTAAAGAGCGAAGTGCCGGATGGCCCAGGCGGTGAGACCAATCAGCAATATAACCGACATAATGATAGTGAGTTGCATGACCGACTTCTCGCTGGCCGCTTCGCCGATGGCGACCGTGGCGGAAGTGCTGCGACCGCGGATCCGGCCCTTCTTCAGGAAGCCGTCGTAGTGACGCTGCAGCAGGAAGGTTTCGATCTGGCGCATCGTGTCGAGGATGACGCCCACCGTGATCAGCATGCCGGTGCCGCCAAAGAAGTACGCGACGCGCGGCGGGACGCCGAAATTATTGAGGAGAATGTCGGGGATGACGGCGATGATCGTCAGGAAGATGGCACCGGCGAGCGTCAGTCGCGTCATGATGAAGTCGAGGAAGCTAGCCGTCGGCTCGCCCGGACGCACGCCCGGGATGTAGCCGCCGTATTTCTTCAGGTCGTCGGCGATCTGGATCGGCTTGAACATGACGGAGACCCAGAAATAGCTGAAGAAGAGGATCAGCGAGGTGTAGCTGACGTAATAAACCCAGTGCCCGCGCGTGAGGTTGGCGGCGAACTCGACGAGGAACGGCATGTTGAA
>DASZRV010000007.1:0-1536 GCA_035549095.1 Lacunisphaera sp.
CTATAACCCTGCGACGCCGGTCGGACCGCCGCCCATCCTTCCAGCCACGCCCCCGGCCGCGGTGCCTGGGATGGCAGCACCTCCTCCACCTGTCACGAACAGCTCGCGGACATATCAGGGCGGCAGAGTCCCAAGTATCGAACTCGGCCGGCGTGCGGCCGAGACCCACAATGATCGTTCCATCCGTTGCGCGGGTCAGGCGGCGGGGCTTGGCGTTCCGCCGGGTGCGGCGGGAACTTATGTTCGCGAATGCGTCAACGCGCGCTAGCATGAACGCGCATTAAGTCTGCGATGAACTTCGATTCAGGCGCGGTGGGTTTCGCAGCTAGCTGTGGAGTCTCAACAGGTTGTTCTCCGGCAGACCGAGTCTGCTGATTGGGACCTTATCATCGATGCCGGCATGAGGCCTGTGCCAGTTGTATCGGTGTAGCCAGATCGGCAGTTCGGACTTTCGTTGTGCCGAGTTCCGATAGGCCTGGGCGTAGGCCCACTCGCGCAGGCTGGTCTGGATGAAGCGCTCGGCCTTCCCGTTGGTCTTTGGTGTGTAGGGCCTGGTCCTGATGTGGCGGAGCCCCCGCTGCTTGCAGAGTCTTCGGAAGGCGAAGGATCTGTAGCAGGAACCGTTGTCGGACATGACACGCTCGACCTTGATGCCGAGGCTTTCGTAATAAGCCAGCGCGGCCTTGAGGAAGTCTGTGGCGCTGCGCTTCCTCTCGTTCGGCATCACCTTGGCGAAGGCGATGCGGGAGTGGTCGTCGATGGCGACGTGAACGAACTCCCAGCCGGCGCCTCGGCTCTTATACGGCGGGCTGGGATCACCGGTGATGCGATGGCCGACCGTGTTGAAGCGGCCGAGCTTCTTGATGTCGATATGGATCATCTCGCCGGGCCGGGCGCGTTCGTAGCGGCGGACAGGCTCCGCCGGTTCCAAGGCGGCGATCCGGTTCAAGCCCAGGCGCTTGAGAATGCGGCTGACGGTGGCCGGCGAGATGGCAAGGTCGGCGGCGATCTGCTTGCCGGTGCGGCGCTGGCGGCGCAACGCCTCGACCTGCTCGACAACAGCCTGCGGCGTCGGACGGTGCAAGCGCAGAGGCCGTGAGCTGCGATCGGTCAGCCCGGCCAGGCCTTCGCAACGATACCGCTCAACCCATTTGCGAACCGTCCGCGGACAGACCCCCGCGGCTGCACCAACCGCCTTCGCGGACTGCCCGCTCCACACCTGCCGCACAATCCGCTCTCGACCATGCGGCGTCAGACGGGCATTCTTATGCACGTTCATCCGGTCCTCCGGGAAATCCTGAAGCCTCGACAACTTCAGCTTCCTCGGTCAGGACCGGATGGACAACCTATTGAAAGCTCACACCTAGGCCGCAACGGTCTTCCCTGGCCACGGGCACAGGTCCGCGATGATGCACTTCTCGCACAGCGGACGCCGCGCCAGGCAGGTGTAGCGGCCGTGCAGGATCAGCCAGTGATGGGCATGCAGCATGAACTCGGCCGGGATCACCTTCTCGAGGCCCAGCTCGACCTCGAGCG
>DASZRV010000008.1:0-47881 GCA_035549095.1 Lacunisphaera sp.
CGCCTCCACGGTAGGTCGGGCTTTATGCCCGACGTGTCGGGCATAAAGCCCGACCTACCCAAATCAGATCCACCGACCTACTTCGACGTATACCCGCGCCACACCCACTCGAGCGCCTCGGGCAGCGTCTGCTGCTTCACCTTGTAGTCGACGTGACCGGAGTTGAGCGAAAAGACATATTGGTAGTGATAGCCCTTGAGCCGCAGCGCGGCGGCCATGCGGTGGTTGGCCGTCACCCAGTCGTGCATGCCGTCGCGCAGGACGTTCGGGTTGAAAAGATCGCGGTCGCTGACGTGCATCCAGATGCGGATCGGCTTCGGGTCCGCCGCGGCGATGAGCCGGTTGTGGTACTCCCAGGCGCCGCCCGGCGTGACAGGATCATAAGGCCACTGCTGGTTGATGTACGTGCCGGAATACGAAACGACGCGGTGATACCACTCCGGGTGATACCAAGCCATGGTGAACGCCGCCGCGGCGCCCGAGCTCCCGCCCATCGCGGCGCGGCCGTCGGGATCGTCAGTCAGCTTCACGTGGCAGTGCGCCTCGACCGCCGGCAGCACCTCCGCCTGGATGAACTCGGCGAACTTGCCCGACATCGTGTCGTATTCGAGCCCGCGCTCGCTGCCCTGCGCATCGCCACCGCCGTTGGCGATCATGATGGCGATGAGCGCCGGCACGCGTTTTTGGGCGATAAGGTTGTCGAGCGTGTGCACGAGCAATGTGTCCGCCTTGCCCTTGTCCTTCGGCCCGTCGTGCGACACGAGGAACGGCGCCGCCGTGCCGGGCTGGTATTGCGCCGGAATGTAGACGGTGATCATGCGCTTGTACGGCTGCTTGTGCGTCGCCACGACGAGCGTCAGCGGATTCGCCGGATCGACCGTGCCGAACTTGTCGCGTGCGATCCCCGGGTAGAATTTGCTCTCGGCCGAATCGAGTTCGAACTGCTCGATGCGCCCCGACGGCACGCCGGCAACGACCTGGGTCTCGGGCGCGGGCACGTAGTCGGGACCCACGAGCCAGTCGCCTTCGGCCTCGACCGGCGGCACGGCGCCCGGCGCGGCACGCAGGGCGGTGTCACCCGCCTTCCCGCCTGCGATGTGAAACACCGGCGCGCCCGGCCCATCCGGGGCGCGGACCGGCGGCGTTGGTCGCGCGGGCGGGGCGTCGGCGGCGCAGGCGAGTGCGGGAAGCAGTCCAAGGACGAAGGCAAGCAGCGTGGTTTTCGTTTTCATGGGGTGCGGCGAAAGCATCCGCCATGAAGGATGAATCCGCCTTGCCCGCGAGCCGCGAATGCGTCCTACGAAAAATGACAAGCGCCGGGGCCTACGTCTCCCCGGCGCTTGCTGGGCGGCGGCACGTGGCCGCCGTCGCTGCCCAAATCAGACCTGCACCGTCACCAGCAGGAACGTCGCGGGAATCAGCACCGCGTGCGGACATGCCAGCCGGTTCTGCGCCCGGAAGAGCTTTTCCAGGTCCGCTTGCAGTTCCCCCGCGCGGCCGTTCTTCTCCGCCGCGGCGAAAGCGTTCATCACCGGGCCATAGTACCGACGGAACAAGTCGACGAATTCCGCGGGCGATACCGGGAGGCGGAACCACAGGGTTTCCCGCTTGAACGTGACCTGCTTCGCGGGAATCCCGGCTTTCGCAAACCGCTCCAGCACGTGCTTCTCCTCACCCCACATCATCGGGCTGGTCGCGCCGGGCGGCGGCGGCGGCAGGTGGGCGGAGCAGAGGCGCAGGATCTGCGCCACCAGCGTCGGGTCGCCGGGAATCCAGTTGCCCATGACCACCCGGCCGCCGCGCTTCGTGACGCGCACCATTTCGCGGGCCACTGCCTCGGGCTGCGCGGCGAACATCGCGCCGAAGATCGACACGACGAGGTCGAAATGGTCGTCCGGCAGGTCGTGCAGCTGCGCAGCGTCGCCTTCCTGGAACTGGATGTTCGCCAGGCCGGCGTCCTGGGCCCGGCGCACGCCGGCCTCGAGGAGGTTGGCGGCGATGTCAACCGCCAGGACCTCGGCGCCCCGGCGCGCGGCGGGCAGCGCCGTGGTGCCGTCGCCGCAGCCGAGGTCGAGCACGCGGTGGTCGGGACCGACGCCCAGCGCCTCGATGATCGCCTCTTCGCTCTCGCGCACACTGGCAGCAATGCGGGTGAAATCGCCCTTTTCCCAAAGGGCCTTGTTCGGATGGATCGTGGTGTTCTGTATCATATGGATTGGTGGCCGCGGGCCTTGCGCCCGACGGGTCGCGCACTCTAGCGGGACACGCCCCTGGCGGCCACGACATTAAATGTAGCAACCGGCCGCCTTTTCGCGTTGGCTCCCCGCCCCATGCCCACGCGTTACGGCCAGTTCTGCCCGGTGGCCAAGGCCTCCGAAGTCCTGGGCGAACGCTGGACCATCCTCATCATCCGCGAATTTCTCTCCGGCGCGACGCGCTACCGCGATCTCCAGCGGGGCCTCGCGTCGATGTCGCCGACGCTGCTGACGAAACGCCTGGGGCAGCTCACGGCCTGCGGACTGATCGAGCGCCGGGCCACTTCCGATCGCGCGCATGCGGAATATCACCTCACGGCGGCCGGACGCGAACTGCAGCCGGTCGTCGATGGCCTCGGCAAATGGGGCATGCGGTGGGCACGCGGCGACATGCGCGACGAGGACCTCGATGTCCAGGCGCTGATGCTCGATGTGTGTCGCCGGCTCGACGACGCGGAGCTGCCCTCCCGTCCCGCGGTGATCGCCTTCAGTTTTCCCCGGCTGGCGAAGTTCAACCGCTGGTGGGTCGTCTGCGACCCGGACCGGCCCGCCGAACTTTGCGACCATCCGCCGGGACGGACGGCTCACCTGCACCTGCAGACCGACCTCCGCACGATGACCGAGATCTGGATTGGCGACGCATCGCTCGCCGCCGCCGTGCGCGACGGCCGCGTGCGACTCGAGGGCGAGCCTGCCTTCACCCGGACCATGACCACCTGGCTGCCGCAGGGCCGGCTCGCGCACATCAAGCGCGCCGCCGTGCAGCTGCGCCATCGCTGAGGACAACGTGCCAGCGCGGCGCACAAGGTACGGCGCGCCCTACCTCGGCAGGCTGGAGGGTCGGTCTCATGACCGACCGCGGCCGGCCGGGAGGCCGGCCCTCCAACGCACCACCCGACATATACAGTGGAGCCGGGGCCATCAGCACCGCGAAGGGCGTGCGCGAATGACCACCCGCGGCAAGGTGGAACCTGCACTCCGTGCAGGTTTGCATCGGACCTGCCGCACGGAGTGCGGGCTCCACCCACCGCCCGCTCCCCGCGTTTCAGCTTTTCCTTACTCCTCCGGCCTTGCCCTGGCCGGCCAATTTTTCACGCTGGCTGGCAGCGAAGCGCGGGCCCTTCGCCGTAACCTCAGCGATCTCCCATGCCCATGAAACGCCTGGCCCTTGTCATCCGCGGCGCGGTCTCCCTTGGCAGCTACGAAGGCGGTGTCCTTTACGAGCTGCTCCGCGCCCTCGAACACCACAACCAGCGGCTGCCCGCCGGCGACCCCCGGCGCATCAGCATCGACGTCCTCGCCGGCGCCTCGGCCGGGTCGATGACCGCCGCCATCACGTCGCAAGTGCTGCTCGGCGGCCTCGACCGGCTCATCGACGCCCACCAAAACCCATTCTACCAGGCGTGGGTGGTCGATGTGAGCCTCGCCGAACTGCTGCGCTACCGCCCGGGCGAATACGACGGCGGCGCGCTGCTCTCCGGCCGCTTCATTGCCGAGCTGGCGGACAAACACCTGGGCACCCCGCCGGCCGGCACGCCCCATTCCGCCCGGCCGGCCGCCGGCTTGTTGCGCCTCGGCTTCGCGCTCTCGAACCTCCGCGGCCTCGACTACGACGTGACCCGCGAATTCAACTTTCCCTGCACGAAGTTTCAGGACGAATGGTGCGGTGCCGTCGATCCCGCCGCGCCCGCCGCCGCGGACTGGTCCGGCATTCGCGCCGCCGCGATCACCAGCGGTGCGTTCCCCGCCGCGTTTCCCGTCCGGTTCCTGTCGCGCCGGCGCAATGAATACAACGAGGACTTCCTCTCGCCGGTCGACTGGCCGCCGTCGCAGCCGACGCGCGACCTGCCCTACGTCGATGGCGGCGTGTTCAACAACGAGCCGCTCGGTCTCGCCAAGGGCATGGTCGACGAGAACGACGCGCACCGCGACAACGACAGCCGCTTCTACCTGTACGTGTCGCCGAGCCCGAAGCTGTCCGCGCGGGCCAAGGACCTGGCCCCGCCCAATGTCCCGCTGCTCGACGTGGGCGGCCACCTGCTCAAGGCCATGATGGGCCAGGCGCAGTATCAGGATCTTTCCGCCCTGCTGAAAACCAACCGCCGCATCGCCGCCTTCGATGACACCGCGCGCGGCCTGGCGGAACTCCTCCGCGGCGGCGCCCCCGCCTTCACCGCCGGGTTCCTCCAAACCGCCCCGACGCTGGCCGCCGCCGCCTTCGCCAACCGGCAGGAGGGAGAGGAGACGCTCGACCAGGCGGTGCTACGGCTGGTCGGCGAATATGCGAATGAAGCCTGGTTCCAGGCCGCCCTGCCTCCTGGCCCGGCGCGCGATGCCTGGGCCCGTTTGCTCGCGGCGTTCGAGCGCACGGCCACCCTACAGCACAAGGACACGATGACGCTGTTCACCATCTGCGCCAGCGACGACGAACTCCTCGGCGATCCGCTCGCGCATTTCGGCGGCTTCACCTGCCAGGAGGTGCGCCACTACGATTACGAGGTCGGTCGGGACAAGACCCAGCGCTGGCTCCGCGATCCGCAGAACAAGCTTGGCCTCGACCTCACCGGCTACCGGTTCGAGTCCGTCAGCCTTTCGGCCGATCGCACGCGCGCCACCCTGGCTTTGCGCGATTGCGCTCCCCACGCCGGCCAGGATCTCGGCTCGCGCGTCGCTGACAAGGTGAAGGACCTGCTGCGCCACTTCGGCATCGCCTGGCCGCTGCCTAATCTCATCGCATCCGGCATCAGCAAGCTCACCGCGCATTTCGTCGAGAAAACGCTTGAGACCGAGGCCGGCACCCCGCCGCCGCCGGTGATTTAAGGGCGGCCGCTCGCCTCAGGGTGGAGGCGGGACCATCAGTCCCGCAGCAAACGCGGGCCTGATGGCCCCGCCTCCAACGGCAAGTTGGCACTCGCGCTGTAGCGCTGGATTCTTCGCTTCGCTCAGAATGACACGACTCGAGCAATCGCCTTCAATGCTGTCATCCTGAGCGCAGCGAAGGATCCAGTGGAATTAGCCGCTCCCATTGCTCAAAAATTCCCGCCGGGCCCCAATTGCCCTACGCCGCGCGCGGGTGCAGACTCGCCAGGCTGCGGACGACCGCAACGAGTTCCGCGGCCGAAACCGGTTTGGCCACGTGCGTCTGGAAACCTGCCTGTAGCGCGCGCATCCGGTCCTCCGGCCGAGCCAGCGCCGTCAGCGCCGCCGCCGGCACGCCGGAGCTGCGCTCGGAACGCCGAACCTGGCGGATGAGCTCGTAGCCGTCCTTGTCCGGCATGCCGATGTCGCTGAGGATCACATCGGCATCGAATTCACGCAGCACCGCCAGCGCCTCGTCCGCCGAGGCGGCAGTGCGCACCTCGGCTTCGCCCTTGGCCAGGATGCGCCGCAACACCTCGAGCGAGTCGCGGTCATCGTCCACCGCCAGGATGCGCGTGCCACGCAACCCGGCGTTCGCCGCCGCCGGGGCCGCCGCTTCCGGCAGCGCCGCCAATGCCGCGGGCACGGAGGCCGTGGCCGTTTTTACCTCGGGCCGCACCGCCGGGACCGGCAGGGTGATCGTGAACGTGGCGCCACCACCGACTCCCGGGCTCTCCACGCGCACCGTGCCGCCGTGCAGTTCCACGAATTGCCGCACCAAGGACAGACCGATGCCCAGCCCGCCCTGGCGGCGCGTGATCGACGAGTCGCCCTGCCAGAAGCGCTCGAACACATGTGGCAGAAACTCCGAATCGATACCCCGCCCGTTGTCCGCCACCTGCAGCTCCATCGAAGAATCGATGCGCTTGAGCGTCACCTGGACCCGCCCGTGGGCCGGGGTGAACTTGATCGCGTTCGCCAGGAGATTCCACACCACCTGGCGGAGGCGCCGGACATCACCCATCAAACCCATCGAGCTGTCGCACACCACCGTCTTGATGGCGATGTGCTTGACGTCGGCCGCATGCTGTACGGACGCGATCGCCTCATGGGTGATGGTAGCCAGGTCGGCGGCCTCGATCATCAGGCCCATCTTGCCGGAGGCGATTCGCCCCAGGTCGAGCAGGTCGTCGATCAGCTGCGCCTGCAGCTGCGCGTTCCGCGTGATCACCCCCACCCCGTGCATCACCTCCGCGGGCTGGTCGGCCAGGCCCTTGATCACCTCCGTCCAGCCCAGGATGGCGTTGAGCGGCGTTCGCAACTCGTGTGAGACGGTGGACAGGAAGTCGTCCTTCATCCGGTTGGCGCGCTCCGCCTGCGCCCGGGCCGAACGCTCGCGCTCGAGCAACTGCTCGCGCTCGGCCATCGATTTCTTCAGGGCCGTGATGTCTCGCGCGATCTTGGAGGCGCCGACGATGCGCCCCTGGTTGTCCTTGATGGGCGAAATGGTCAGCGAGGCGTTGAATGACTCGCCGTTTTTTCGCACCCGGATCGTTTCAAAGTGCTCCAGCCGCTCGCCGCGCCGAAGCCGCGCGAGAATCTGCATCTCCTCCTCCTGCCGGTCGGGCGGCAGCAGTTTCAACACCGTCTGGCCGATGATCTCGTCCGCCGTGTAGCCAAACATCAGCCGCGCGCCGTCGTTCCAGCTCGTGATGATGCCATCCAGGTCCTTGCTGATGATCGCGTCGTCGGACGAGTTCACAATGGCCGCGAGCAACAGCGCCGCCCGGTCGCCTTCCTTCTGTTCGGTGATGTCGCACGCGATGATGGCAGCGCCCACAATGGTGCCGTCCGCCACGACCGGCGAAACGCTCATGGAGACAGCGATGAGGGCGCCGTCGCGCCGCCGGCGCATCGTCTCGAAATGCTCGACGCGCTCACCGCGCCGCACGTGCTCGAGAAAGATCCTCTCCTCCTCCTCTCCCTCCGGCGGGAGCAATCGATGCTCGTTCGCCCCCACCATCTCGGCCGCCGTGAAGCCGAAGATGCGCTCCGCCGCGGCGTTCCAGCTGGTGATGGTCCCGTCGAGGTCCTTGCTGATGATGGCGTCGTTCGAGCAGTCGACGATGGATGCCAGCAAGGCTTCCGGCCGGGGCGGCTGGACAGGACGTCGCGAACGGCGGAGCTTCATCGGAGGCGGGGCGCTGGGCATGGACGGTGGCGGGACCGCGTCGCACCCGTCGGCGTACAGCCCCGGACATGGCCGGCCCGCGACGGTGAAGCCGCGGGCCGGAGTGGTGGCGAACCCGGCGTGGCCGGGTTGATCAATAATTTCCGCTCTTCTTCACGCCCTGGCTGGCCGCCGCGGCGAGTTCGCTCTGCGAGAGGTTGCCGTCGTGGTCGGTGTCCGCCTGCTGGAACTTCATCTTCACGGCCGCCTGCTCCTCGTCGCGGGAGAGTTTGCCGTCGTGGTTCTTGTCGGCCGCCTCGAATTCACTCGGGGTCATGCCGATGCCCGACGCCGCGGACACGCCCGTCGAGGCGCTGGAGCTGCCCATGCTGCCGCCGACGCTTGCATCCGTGCGGCCGGTCATGCCACTGGTGCCAAGGGCCTCGTCGCGCGAGAGGGAGCCGTCCTGGTTCGTGTCGAGCGCGGCAAAATTCTGCGTGCCCCAGGTGTCGTACTCCGACTCCGCGACCTTGCCGTCACTGTTTGTGTCAAGGATGGCGAACTGCGGGCCTTGGTTGGCGTTGCTGCCGTTGGCCATGCCGGAGGCGCTCGTGGAGCTCGAACCCGGCGTGGTCGCGCTCGAGCCCGGGGTGGTCGTGCTCGGCGTGCTCGGCGTGATGGTGCTCGGCGAGTTCATCCCGTTGTTCGGGTTGTTGATGCCGTTATTCGGGTTGTTGGGCAGCGTGCTGCTGCTGTTCTGGCTGCTGCTGGAGCTGCTGCCGGAGCTGCCGCTGGACTGGGCACGGGCTTGCGGCAGCGCGATGAGCGCCAGGCCGCACACCAGCGCGAGGGAAATCTGGGTTTGGGTACGATTCATGGGTGGGTGGGTTGTGGGTGGTTGTGATTTCGCCCGTATCGTAGTCCGCGGCCGGCGCCGCGACCACCCGGCCAGGTCCGGCCCGGCCCATGGGTCGATGTCCCGCCCCCGCCCCCGGCTCCCGCCCGGTCGGGTCGTTCGCGACCGCCGCGCGGGTGCCGGCTTGTCGGCCCGTCCGGCCTCCGCTACTGTCCGGCCATGGAGATCTCCGCGTGGGCCGAACTGGATGACAATGCCTTGCTGAATCTCCGCATCTCGCAACTCGGCCTCTCGCTCGCCGACACGCCCCTGCAGGCGTTGGTCCAGCGGCTGTACGACGAACTCACGGCCCGCGGCCTGGCCTTTCTCCCGCCGTGCCACGTCGGCGATGAGTGGTTCGTGCCGGTGGGCATCCCCGCGATTTTTGTGCCGTTCTTCCTCACGCACGAGCGCCTGCGGCGGCTCGAGCGCACGATGATGCTCGAAGTCGAGGGGGAGGAGACCGAATGGTTCATGCGCCTCATCCGTCACGAGGCGGCGCATGCCTACGCGTACGCCTACCAGCTGCCGCGCAAGAAAAAGTGGCAGCGCACCTTCGGGCTCACCTCGAACGAGACCACCCCCGAGGTCTACCGACCGCGCCCGTACAGCCGCTCGTACGTCCTGCATCTCGACGACTGGTACGCCCAAAGCCATCCCGACGAGGACTTCGCCGAAACCTTCGCGGTCTGGCTGACGCCCGGCCTCGACTGGCGCAAGCGCTACCAAGGCTGGAAGGCCCTCGACAAGCTCGAGTACGTTGACGAGCTGATGCGCGCACTCGCCGGCCAGCCGCCGCCGTATCAGCCGGGTTACCGCGTGCGGGACTTCGATTGCCTGAATCTGAAGCTCAAGACGTACTATGCGCGCAAACGGAAGCAGTACGAGGACACCTATCCCGATTTCTACGACCGCGACCTGCGCGAACTCTTTCCCGACCCGGCCGGCCTGGGCGCAGGCCCGCGCGCGTCGCGCTACCTGCGCGACCGTCGGCGCGCCCTGCTTACGGCGGCGTGTGCGCAGACCAAGGAACGCCGGTATCGCGTGCACGAGCTGCTGTCGCGGCTGATCGACCGGTGCGACCGGCTCGGGCTGCACCTGCCGGCCGGGAACCCGCCGCCCGACCTCGCCGTGGCCGCCTTCGTCACCATGCTCGTCATGAACCACCGCTACACCGGCAAGTTCAAACGCACCCCGTGACCGCGCTGCCGCGGCATCTCCGTCCCGTTCCTGCTCCCCGCCCCGCTCACCCATGGCCCGCAAACTGAAGATTCTCGCCCTGTTTGATGTCGGCGAAGCGCTCGCACCCGACGCCGACCTCAGTGCCCTGCTCCGCACTGACGACTGGAAGACCGAGGCCGGCGTGCTCGCCGCACTCGACGAACTCGGCCACGCGCACGAGCACCTCGTGATCTTCGACGACCTCGCGCCGTTGCAGCGCAAGCTCGTCGAGTATGCCCCGGACGTCATCTTCAACCTGGCGGACACCTTCCGGAACAACCCGGCCTTCGACCAGCACATCGTCTCGTTCCTCGCCTTGCACGGGATCCCGTTCACCGGCTGCGGGCCGAGCGGGCTGACTTTGTGCAAGCACAAGGGCATCGCGAAAAAAATCCTCGGCTACCATCGCATCCATACCGCCGACTTCGTGGTCATTCCGCAGGGCCGGAAGGTCGTGCGCCCCCGCCGGCTGAAGTTTCCGTTGCTGATCAAGCCGCTGAAGGAGGAGGCCTCGTACGGGATCGCCCGCGCCTCCTTCGTCGAGAACGACGACGCCTTCGCCGAGCGCGTGCAGTTCATCCACGAAAAGATGAACCAGGATGCGATCGCCGAGGAATACATCGACGGCCGCGAACTCTACGCCAGCCTGCTCGGTGAAGGGCGCCTGCAGGTGTTCCCGCTCCGCGAACTGGTCTTTCGCGAGGTGCCGCCCGACGAACCCAAGATCGCGACGTACAAGGCCAAGTGGGACGAGGAGTATCGCCGGCGCTGGGGCCTCGAGAACCGTTTCGCCACCGACCTCGACCCGGCGCTGGTGCGTCGAATCGAAGCAACCTGCAAGCGCATCTACCGTTTGTTAACGATCGACGGCTACGCGCGCCTCGACCTCCGGCTCACGCCGCACAACGAGGTCTACTTCATCGAGGCGAACCCCAACCCGATCCTTGCCCCCGACGAGGATTTTGCCCTGTCGGCCCGCCAGGCCGGCCTCAGCTATCCGCAATTGATCGACCGGATCGCCCGGCTCGGGCTCAAGACCGACCGGGACTAGGGTGAAACCTGCACTCCGGGCAGGTAGGTAGGAGCGGAAGGTCGGTTAGGCGCCATCTGTGCGGCGCGAACAATCGGCGCTTTTCCGCCGAAATTGTGCTGACGGTCTTCCTCGTATCGCTACTTAGGGCCCATGCCTTGGCTCCAACAGCTCGCCGTCGTGTTGTTGCTATCACTGGTGATTGGCTTGTGGGTGGACGGGCGGATCCAGCCCCTGCTGCTGAAGTTTCTCGCCGAGCTGATGCCGGTCAAAGAGGTGGTGCTGGCCGGGCCGGCGGTACAGCGAGCGTCCCCGCCGCGGCGAACCGGACCCGGCCCAAAGATCAGCCTCATCGGGGCCTTGGTGGCGGCCCTCATCGCGGGCGCATTCTTCGTCCGCCAGTACCTGATGCTGCCGACCCTCGACCATCAGTCGTTCGATGGTCGCAAGCGCGTCAGCATCCTCTTCGGCGAAAGCCCGGCGCGCCCCGCGGCGAAAGTCGAGACCCAGTATCCCGTCGCCATCCCGGCGGGCGAGGAAGCAACCGTGGACGTTGCCGACGACGTTGCCGTGCCTTTCTCGAGCCGGCCCGCCGAACTGGAAAGCTCGTCCGATGTCGCGGTGAGAAAGGAATCCGCCGCGAACTCGCTGGCCCATGCCTCCCGCTGGCACCTCAAAGGCAAGGAACCCGGGTCGAGCAACGTCACGGTCACCCTGCCCCTCGAACGTCCCGGTTTCCCGGCCGTCGCCACGTTGAAAATAGACAACGTACCCGTCGTGGCGATGTTCAAGCCCGATGGCACCCCGTGGAATCCCGGGGAATCGCGCGAAGGCATCGAGCGACGGCTGGTCACGCTAACGCCGGCACACCCGGTGTATGGCGAACGGGATTTCACCGTCGATATCCGCCGGATGACGCTGGATTTTCGGCTCGTCTTCCTGACGACACTGGGAGTCACGGCGCACAATTACGCCCTGCTGGCCGTGGTGGGGACCATCCTCGCGGCGCTGTTGGGCAGCGGCCTCATTTGGAAGTTCGTCAAAAGCCCGGCCAGCGGGCGCGACGACGAGTAATGGATTTTCACGCGCAACCCACGCCTCATTCCCATGCCCAAATCCACGCTCAAGCGCCTGCCGCCCAAGAAACGTCCCCGCAAGGCCAAGGCCGGCACCCGCGGGGCCGAGAGCGCCGAAGCCCTCCTGCCGGAACTGACCGGCGCCGCCCTCGAGACCAAGGCCGCGATTGAACGCGCCGGGGGCGTGATCGTCGGCCAGTACGCCGACCCGATCGGCCGGCTGCCGCTCCTGCTCGCGGTGCTGCCAGTCGCGCGGGTTGAACCCACACCGTTCCAGCGCGACGTCTCCGACATGCACCACAAAAAGCTGGCCGACGTCATCGATCGCACGGGCATGTTCCTCGATCCCATCATCGCGATCACGGCGCCCGGCGACAGTTTCTGGACGCCCAACGGCGGGCACCGGCTCGCTGCGATGAAGCGGCTCGGGGCGAAGTCCATCACCGCGCTCGTCGTGCCGAAGCGCGAGGTGGCCTGGCAGATCCTCGCCCTCAACACCGAGAAGGCGCACAACCTCAAGGACAAGTCGCTCGAGGTCATCCGCATCTTCCGCAACCTGCTCGAGGATTCCGCGGCCAAGCCGGAAAAGGAATTCGCGTACTACTTTGACGAGGCGTCGCTGATCATCATGGGCCTGTGCTACGAGCAGAACGCGCGCTTCAGCGGCGGCGTCTACAATTCATTTGTGCGCCGGCTTTCGGAGTTCAGCGACGAATCGCTCGCGAAATCGCTCAAGGGCCGCGAGCGGATCGCCACGATGCTGCTCGAACTCGACACCAAGGTCGCCGAGGTCGTCGCCCGGCTGAAGGCGAAGGGGTTCGTCAGTCCCTACCTGAAGACCTTTGTCGTCGCGCGCTCGAACCCGCTGCGCTTCATGAAGGAGCCGCCGGAACTCGTCGACCTGATCAATACCATCCGCGGCAAGGTCGAGCGCTTCAACGTCGACCGGATCAAACCCGAGGACATCACGGCTTCGGGCGGAACGCCCGATGAAGAAACCTGAGCGCAATCGGGCATTGGTCGGGGCGTGCCTTGGGCGCGCCCGGGCGCGGTCAAGCCACGCCCCTATGGTTGGCGCTGCTCCGCCTTCACCACGCGCCGGATCATGCCGTCACCCTTGGTGAGCAGGAACAGGTCGCCCGTGCGCTCATCGTAACCGAGGCGCAGGTGCGCGCGATCGAGGTGGCCGAGCTGCTTCACGGTGGTCCGCTCGCCACCGCGTGCAACGTTGATCTCGTACACCGTGTGGTCCGTGAACCCGGCGTGGAGGTCCAGGTAGAAGATCCGGCCGTTGACGATGTCGCCGAACACGTACTTGTCGCGCAACGCCTCCAGCGGCCCGCGGTAAACGTAGCCGCCCGTCACCGCCGTGCCGTCGTCGTGTTCATAGACCGCGAACGGTGCGACGTACGGGGCAAGTTGCTCCGCCGTGGCCGGGTGCACGACTTTGGGGTCGATCGTCGCATCGATGTGCGCGAGGCCCTCGAGATGGCCCACGCCCCAACCGTAGGCACCGCCGCGGCGGACGAGGTTGACCTCCTCGAGGTTGGACTCGCCGATATCGACGGCGATCAACTGCCGCCCGTGGGCCGGGTCCCAGCTCAGCCGGTGTGGATTGCGGAAGCCGTACGCCCAGATCTCGCGGTGCACTGCCGGATCGGTGCTCGTCGCGAAGGGATTGTCGGGCGGAATGCCGTACTGCCCGTTGGCGCTGTTGTGGCCGGCCGGATCGATGCGCAGGATTGACGCCAGCAGGGTGCGCGGGTGACCGGCCATGTCGTGGCGCTTAAGGTTGATCGAGCCGCCGTCGCCGATGCCGATATACAACTTGGCGTAATCCGGATCGTGCGGATCGTTGACCGGCGCAAACGCGATTTCCTGCGCGCCGTGCCCGGTGGTCGGCGTGACTAAGCGCAGGACCTCGCGATGCGTGCCGGCAAACATGGTCGCCGCCGGGTCGGCGAGCTGCCATTCGGTGAGCACCCATTCGATGGGTGGCGTCTCGTAGGGCGGCACGTCGGCCGGGATGTCGCCGGCGTTGATGACGGGCCGCCCGCGCCGGCTTTCCGAATGCGTCGTGTAGAAGATGCCGTTGTGGATGAAATCCGGATGCAGTGCGAAGCTGCCGAAGCCGCTCGCCACGCCGGGCTGGGGCAGGAAATCGGGAAACAGGCCGCGAAGGTCAAGGAACACCGCAGGCCGGCGGTCCTGGACGCGGTAGAGCACGCCCATCAGGTCGTCCACAAACAGCGCGCCGGCGGTGCGCGGGTCCGGTCGGAGCAGCGTGATTCCCTGGTAGGCCGTGCGCCCCGGCAGCAGCGGCATCTTCACGTAGTCCTCCAGCTCGATCGTCAGCTTGGTCTTCTGCACCGCGGGGACGAGGCGCGGGGTGGTGAGCGGCGCCGCCAGGTCGACCGTGAAGGGATGCAGGCCCCGCGTCGCCGACTCAGCGTCGATGTATGCCAGCACCGAGTGCACCTGGTCGGGAGCCAGGTGCGCGAACGAAGGCATCGCCAGTTTGTAGCGGCGCAGGAGGGCGTTGGCCCGCGCGTCGCCGGAGGCGATGACCTTCGCGGGATCGCGCACCCAATCGAGCAGGCGCGATTCAGGGAGTGCGGACGTGATGCCGCCCAGCGGCGGACCGAAACCTTCCGCCGCCAGGGTGTGGCACGGGAGGCACTGCTGCTGGAATATCAACTTCCCGGATTCCAGCAGCGCCGGCGTTCGAGCATTGCCGGCGGCGGCCGGCGCCGCGACATCGACATCCTGGGCGGAGAGCAGGGTGACGCCGAGCAAACATCCGATCGGTCCCAGGATCCTCGGGAATCTCCGTCTGGCGCCGGGACGCTGTAGGGCGGGATCGCCGCATCCCGCCGCATGGATGACCGCGGTGAATCGCGCCAGCGCCTTGGGGACAAGGCGCTCCACCCTTTCATTGTGCTCCGTCGTTTTCATTTCGCGTAAGTGTAGGCCGCAAAGGCAATCCGCGCGCTGTCGTGCGACCAGCACGGGACGTTGAGCGATCCGTTGCCGCCGGTGAATCGGGCCAGCTCGCGCGGCGCGCCGCCCGCGGTGGGCAGGAGCCGCAGGACATACTCGCCGGGTGGCGGATGCCCGGTCTCGGGCACGGTGTGACTCGAGAGCACCAGGATCCAGCGGCCGTCCGGAGACGGATGCGGGAACCAGTTGTAATACTCGTCATGCGTCACCTGTTCGGCGCCGGAGCCGTCCGGCCTGATCCTCCATATTTGGACGCCATCGGCGCGAACCGAATGATAGTAGATCCAGCGCCCATCGGCGCCATAGTCCGGGCCGTTGTCGTTGCCCGGTGCATCGGTGAGCCGCATCTCGGGTCCACCGTCGACCGGAATCGTGTACACGTCGTAATTGCCGCCACGCTCGGCGCCGTACGCCAGCGTCCTGCCGTCCGGCGACCAGCCATGCCAGAGCGCCGGAGCCGCGGCCGCGACGCGGCGCGGCGTTCCGCCGCCCACCGGCACGAGGTACATGAGCGATTTGCCGGTTTCCGTGAGGTCGCTGATGACCAGCTGCGTGCCGTCGGGCGAGAGGCCGTGATCGTTGACACAGCGCACCGCGAAGCCGGTTTCGAGCGTCTCGGGCACGGCGCCGGCGGCGAGGGCCAGCCGGTGGATGCGGCCACCGGTGTTGAAATACAACGCCCGACCATCGGCCGAAAAGTGCAGCGATTCCAATGCGCCGTCGGCGCGGTGGACCACCGTGCGCGCGCCGGTGGCGACCGTGACGATTTCCAGCGTGGACGTCAGCTTGGTCCGTTCCGCGACAGCCAATGCCGGAAAAAACGCGACGGCCGAAAGGCACAACTGGAGGGCCCAGCTCCCCCTGGGCCGCGGCCCGGCGGGAGCCGGGCTCTCCGCCGACAATAGTGGTGCATCGGTTGCGGTCATGCGCCGAACGACTGCTTCCTTCACGGCAAAAACAGCACGCAGACCGCCCTCGCCACGCGCACGGTTTGCGGCACTGGCGTGAGGCGCCCCGTGGCGGGGTCGACCTTGAACACGGTAAGGTTGCCGGAGTCCTGGTGCGCGCACACCAGCCAGGCGCCGTCGGGCGAGAGGTTGAAGTTGCGCGGAATCTCCCCGCCAGACGGGACCACCTCGACGCGACTTAACGCGCCGGTGTCGGCATCGCGCGCAAACACGGCGATGATATTGTGAAAGCGATTGGCCGCATAGACGAACCGACCGCTCGGGTGGATGCGGATCTCGGAGCCCGACCTGCGACCGGGGTCACCCTCCGGCAGCAGCGAGATCCGCTGGAAAGCCTCGGGGCGGCCGCGCTCAACGTCGTACCGGCACGCCGTGATGGTGGCATCGAGTTCAGACAATACATAGAAGGACTTGCCGTCCGGGGAGAACTTCGTGTGCCGCGGACCCGAGCCCGCTGGCAGGTCGACGTCGGCTGACTCGTTTGGAGTGATCGTGCCGCGGGTTGGATCGAGCCGGTACGAGAAGACGCGATCGAGCCCAAGGTCGGCGACCCAGGCAAAGCGGTTGTCGGGTGACAGCGTGACGGAATGCGGGTGCGGCGCGTTCTGCCGATCCTTCACCGGTCCGAGCGAGCCCGTCTGGTCGAGGTTCGTCGCGAGCGCGCCGAGGCGGCCGTCGGCCTCGAGCGGAAACGAGGCCACATAGCCGCCGCCATAGCTGGCGGCGACCACCATGCGCCCCGTGGCGTCGACCGCGAGATGGGTGAGCGACGCTCGGCCGGTCGCTTGGGTGTTGAGCGGCGTCAATCGACCACCGGCTTCGATGCGAAACGATGCGATGGCCCCGACCTGACGCCCGGCCGGTTCCTTCTCCCGCGTGAGTGCATAGAGGGTGTGGGCGTCCGGTCCCAAGGCGAGAAACTCGGGATCCGGCAGCGCGGCGACGAGTTCCGGTGTCGAGAGCGCCCCGGTCTCGCCATCGAGATGCACGGCGTAAATGCCGCGGCTGGCGGTGTTCGTATAGGTGCCGAGGAGGACGACATGGTCGCGCGCGACTGCCAGCGAGGCGGCGCCGAGCGCGAGCAGGACGGAAAAGAGTCGGGGCATGATGCCGCGCAGCATGCCGGGCGGCGGCGCAACATCACGCCTTAATGGTGTCATGCCCGGATTGGTGGAGGGCCGGCCCCCCCGGCCGGCCGCGGTCGGCCAGGAGACCGACCCTCCAGCCGCCTCTGACTGATGATCGCGCGGCCGGCGATCTGGAGGTCGGGCGTTAAGCCCGACCTATACCCTTAACCGCCACCCATGCCTCACTTCTTCGCCGCCAGCTCGCTGAAGGTCACGAACTGCACGCCCTGCTTCTTCAGTTCGTGGATGACCCATTCGAGGTTCTCGAAGGTGACCTTCGGCCACTCATGCATGAGGATGACGGTGCCGTCGACAATGCCGGTGGTCGACAGCTCGCGGTATTTCTCCGCAGTGGTGCCGGCTTCCCAGTCGAGCGAGCCGATGAAATGATACTTCGTGAACGGAAAATGCTCGAGCCCGGTCGCGTTGCGCACCAGCGCATCGACGCGGGCGTCGTGTTCCAGGAACGGCGACCAGAACCACGCGGGCGCCCGGCCGGACGCCTCCTTGATGGCCGCTGAGGTATCCGCCAGCTCCTTCTCGACCTCGGCGTCGCTGAGCTTTGTCAGGTGCGGATGCGTGAAGGAATGGTTGATGACCTCATGGCCCGCCGCGACAACCGCGCGGGTCAGGTCCGGGTGTGCCACCACGTTCTTGCCGACGTTGGCGAAGGTCACGTGGATCCCCTCGCGGGCGAACAGCTCGCGGTACGCGGCGTTGTGCTCAGGCACGGGACCATCGTCGAGGACGATGGCCACGCGTTTGGGCGCGGCGGAGTCAGCCGCCGCCAGGGTCAGGGCCGTGGCGAAGGACATGCAGGCGAGGTGGAGGGCGAAGCGGAAGGGTGACATGGGGCGCGGGACAACCCCGGCACTCCATCCATTCCCGGGCCACACGCAAGCCCCGCTTCCGCATCGGTTTTTGCAGGCTCGCCTTGCATCCGGCGCGGGCAAGGCTGCGTAGAAATGTCCGGTCACCTTCAACCCAGTCCATGAAAAACGCCTTTCTCCCGCTGCTGGCCGCCGCGCTGGTCGTGTTCGCCACGGCGGCGCGGGCGGCCGAACCGCCGCCAGCCAAGCCCGTCCTGCCCGTCGTCGTCGTCGAGTACCTGCAGTATACGAACGGTGCGATCACCGACTTCGACCGGCTCGAGCTGGCCCTGCAGGAAGTCGCGCGCGAGCGCCACTGGCCCGTCACCATCGCCGCCGAACGCTTCGCCGCCAACACCGCGACGCGTGAGACGGAGCTCCGCATCTTTCCCCGGCGCTTGCGGGAGGAGTTCCGGCTCGACCTGACCTTCCGCGGCTGGGTCATCCTGACGGTCCAGGGCGTGAAACACGACTTCGGCATCGTCACCGCCACTTACTACCCCTACCCCGGTGAATCGACCGACACGGCGATCGAGAAGGCCTTCCGGCGCGCGGCGCTGGCGATCGCCGACAAGGTCGAGCCCGTCCTTTTCCCACCCGCCGCGCCGGCGCATCCCTGAGCCCATGGCGTCGACGGAAAGCGAGATCCGGGAGGAAGTCGGCTGGATGTCCGCCGTGGCCGCGGGCGATCGCCCGGCCTTCCGCCAGCTCTACGCGCGGTACAGCCCGGCGCTGTTTTCACTCGCGCTCCAGCTGCTGGGCGACACGGGCGCGGCCGAGGAGGCGTTGCAGGACGCCTTCGTTAAGATCTGGCTGCATGCCGGCGATTACGATGCCCGCAAGGCCCGGCCGTTCACGTGGGCCGTCACCATCCTGCGCCGGACTTGCATCGATCAGCTGCGTCACCGACGGCGCCAGCCGGAGGCCCTGCCGCTGCCCTCCGACGAACTTGCGCCGCGGGAATTCTCCCAGCCCGAGGACGCCCGCCGCGCGGCCGACATCCACGAGGCGGCCGACCTCCTGCGCGCCGCCCTCGCCTCCTTCGCCCCGCACCAGCGCGCCGCCCTCGAACTCGCGCTGTTCTCCACGCTCACGCACACCGAAATCGCCGCGCACCTGTCCCAACCCGTCGGCACGATCAAATCGTGGATCCGTCGCGGGCTGATGGAGCTGCGCCTCAACCACGACACTCCCTCGCCATGAACGAATCCACCGAAGAACTCGCCGCGTTGTATGTCCTCGACCAGCTCGCTCCCGCCGAGCGCGCCGCCTTCGAGGCCCGCCTGCTGCGCGAGCCCGCGCTCGCCGCGCTGGTGCAGCAGTTCGAGACCGGCCTCCAACATGGCGTCGGCGCCCTGCCCCGCCGCGAACTCCCCGCCGGCACGTTCGGCCGGATCGAGCAACGGCTCGACGCCCTCTCGGCCGGGACGCTCGCGCGAATTGAACGGCGGCTCGATGCCCTGCACGCCGGCGCCGGCCAGCCGGGCGCGGCCGCGCGGCGGGTGACCTGGGCGGGTTTCGCCCGCTGGGGCATCGCCGCCGTGATCGCGGTCAGCCTCGCAACGCTCGCCGTGCAAAGCCTGCGCCGGTCGGGGTCGACGCCGGCCATCGTCGTCGTCGGCCTGGACCAGGACCAGAACCGTTTCGCCGACCTGCCCCTGCGCACCGCGGCGAAGGATCCCGATGCCCGTTTCATCCAACTCGCATCGCTGGCCCAGAATTTCTGGGAGCATCCTTCCGCCCTCCCGCTCAAGCCCGAGCCCGATGCCGGCGGCGGCACCGGCTACGCGCTGTTCGATCCCGGCAGCCGCCAGGGCTTCATCGCCGTCGACCATCTTCCCGTGGTCGCCGCCACCAAGCGCTACCATCTCTGGCTCCGCGACCCCGCGACCAACCGCATCCTCAATGCCGGGGTGCTGCCGCTCGGGGAGATGAACCGCGGCCTGTTTTCCTTCGCGCTCGGTTCCGACGACAGCCCGCTCTCCGATCGGCCGGAACTTTTCGTGACGGTGGAAGACAGAACCACTGAACCGGTACCGGCCCAGCCTCACGGCAAGGTCGTCCTCGGCCGCGAGCGATTTTGATCCGGCCGGCGCCGGACCCGGGGCGGACGCGGCCTTTTGACCGCGCCGGTCCGCTCCCAATATTTTCGACGGTTGCGGTACGCCCCGACATGGGACAAGGTCGCGGTGGTACCTCCCTCCCATGACCAAGCCCGTATGTTTTTCCGTCAAGGCCTACTCCACCCCGGGCGCCACGAGCCCGCTACGCGCCGCCACGATCGAGCGCCGGCAGCCCGGCCCGCGCGACATCCGCATCCAGATCCAATATTGCGGTGTCTGCCACTCCGACCTGCACTACGCCCGCAATGAATGGGGCTTCACCCAGTACCCGGCCGTGCCGGGTCATGAGATCGTCGGACGGGTGACAGAGGTCGGCGCGGGGGTGACCAAATTCAAGGTCGGCGACACCGTCGGCGTAGGCTGCCTCGTCAATTCCTGCCGGACCTGCCCCGAGTGCCGCGCCGGCTACGAGCAGTATTGCGACCAGATGGTCATGACCTACGGCAGCACCGATCCCGTGCTCGGCGGAGGCACGCTGGGCGGCTACGCCCAGGGCATCGTCGTGACCGAGGACTTCGTGCTGCGGGTGCCGGCGAACCTGAACCTCGCGGCGACCGCGCCGCTGCTGTGCGCCGGCATCACCACCTATTCGCCCCTGCGCCACTGGGGCGCCGGCCCCGGCAAGAAGGTCGGGATCGTCGGCCTCGGCGGCCTCGGCCACATGGGCGTCAAGTTCGCCCGCGCGTTCGGCGCGCACGTCGTGCTCTTCACCACCTCGCCCGGCAAGGCCACCGATGCGCGCCGGCTCGGCGCCCATGACGTCGTCGTCTCGAAGGACGCGGCGCAGATGCAGGCGCAGGCGGGAAGCTTCGACTTCATCCTCGACTGCGTTTCGGCCCAGCACGACATCAACGCCTATCTCGAGCTGCTGAAGCGCGACGGCAACCTCACCCTGGTCGGCGCCCCGCAAAATCCGCTGCCCGTCGCACCCTTCCCGCTCATCTTTCGCCGGCGCTCGTTCTCCGGCTCGCTCATCGGCGGGCTGCCCGAGACCCAGGAGATGCTGGATTTCTGCGGCGCGCACAACATCGCGTGCGACATCGAGATGATCCGCATGGACCAGATCAACGAAGCCTACGAGCGCATGCTCAAGAGCGACGTGAAGTATCGCTTTGTGATCGACATGGCTTCCCTGAAATAGGCGCCCTTCCTCGCCGGCGGCGCGGGCCCCGATGCTGCGCCCCGCCCTCCCAGGCATGCGCTTCCTCCCGCGGCTGTTACCCGTGCTCCTGCTCGCCTGCGTCCCGGCCGCACCGGGCGAACCGCTGGCGATAGTCGCCGGCGCGTACACGGAATTCGAGGCGCCGTTCACGCCCGACGTCCGTGAATTCGCCAGCCAGCCGAAGCGTCCGTGCCTCTCGACCGGCGCGCACGCCGCCGTCGCCGTCCCGGTGGATTTCGCACCGGACCGGGTCTGGCCGGTCCTGCTGGTCAGCGCGACTTCCGACCCGGGCTACAACTCGAGCCGGCGGCTGCTCCGCCAGTTCATGGCGCCCGCGCTCAAGGCCGGCTGGGTCGTCATCGCCGCGGATGCCACCAGCGACCGCGATGAGGATACCAACAACCTGCGCTACGCCCTGCTGGTCGCCGCCCTCGAACGCCTCCGGGCGGAATGGCCGGCGCTGCCGCGCTGGCCCCGCGCCTTCGGCGGCTTCTCCGGCGGCGCCAAGCGCTCGGCCTCGCTCGCCGCCATGTCCGCCGTCCTCGGCCGCCGTCCGATCGGCGTGTTCCAGGGCGGCTGCAACGAGCCGGTGATGAGCCGCATCATCGACCTCTACCACCCCGACAAGGCACAATTCCTCAGCGTGCCGGTGTACTTGAGCAGCGGCCGCGACGACCGGATCGCCACGCGTGAGCAGGTCGAGGACGTGGCCTCCGCCCTGCGCAGCGCGGGTTTCCGGCAGGTGCGCCTGGAACGCTTCAACGGCGGGCACGAACTGCACGCCGATCACGTCGAGCAGGCGCTGCGGTGGTTCGTCGAATTGGCGCCACGCAGCGCGCCACCTTGAGGGCCATGTCGCTCGGCGAGTGGAGGCGGGGCCATCAGCCCCGCGAGACAGTGCACGGCATCCCGCCGGACTGATGGTCCCGCCGCCAGCGAGGCGAGCTGAATCCGGCCGATTCCGGCGCCATGGCGGCCGGAGCCGCCTTGGGCCGGACCGGTGTTACTTGTGCATGTTGTCCGATGCGGCCGAGAACTCGGCTTCGCTCAGGTAGCCGTCATTGTTCGTGTCGAGCTTCTTGAAGCGCTTCGCATCGGCCTTCGTGTCGTCGCCGGCCGAATTGTCGCTGCGGCTCCACCAGTGCTTCTTCTCGGGGGTGGCGGTCGACTTCTCGCTGGCGCTCACCGTGCCGTCGTTGTTGGCGTCGAGCTTCCGCGTGCTGTCCTGCTGGCAGCCCGCGATGTACTCGGCCTGGGAGATGCGGCCGTCGTTGTCGGTATCGTAGGCCTTGAATTTGGAGGCCGGCATGTTGTCCGCCGCGAAAAGCGACGGCGCGGCCAGCAGCGCGAGGCCGCCGGCGACGCAGAGCAATGACTTCAACTGGGTCCTGGATGTATTCATGTTGGGTTGATGGTTCGAGTTGCAGGGGAATCCTGCCTGCATGGAAACGCGCGGGTCGCCGCAGTTCCGCGACCGGGACGGCGGTGATCACCTTCCGGGCGAAACACCGCGGCGCGGAGCCGGGGAACCCGCGGCGTCACCGGATGTCACCCGCCGCCAACGTCGCATTGAGTTTTCTTGCGGGCGCGGCTCTAATCACCGCCATGTCCAAGCCGCCCTTTCGCCTCGCGCTGGTGCCCGCCTTGCTGTGGCTCGCTGCCGCCGCGCCGCTCCCCGCCCTCGAGCCGGCCAACCTGTTTTCCCACAAGCAGGAGCTCCGCGCGTATGTGGAGTCGGGCGAATACGCGCGCAGCGTCGCGGATGTCGCGCTCAGCGCCAACAAATACCTCGTGCGGCGCATCCACCGCGGCGCCAAGCCGGGCCAGAAACTGGCCGTCGTGTTCGACATCGATGAGACCACGCTCTCCAACCTCCCGCACATCCTCGCCGATGATTTCGGTTACATTCCGCGCTCGTGGGATGCCTGGGTCGCCGACGGCCACGCGCGCGCCATCGTGCCGATCCAGACCGTCTATGAGACCGCGGTTCGGGCCAAGCTTGATGTCTTCTTCATCACGGGTCGGAGCGAGGCCCAGCGCGCAGCGACGGAACGCAACCTGCGCGAGGTCGGCTACGACACCTGGACCAGGATCATCTACCTGCCTCCCGGCGACACGCCGACCACCGCGGCGCGATTCAAAACGGACGCCCGCAAGCGCCTGGTGCAGGAGGGCTACGTCATCGTCGCCAACATCGGCGACCAGGCGAGCGACCTCGTGGGTGGTTATGCCGAGCGGACGTTCAAGCTGCCGAATCCGTTCTATCTCGCAAAGTGAACCGCGGCGGCCGGGGCGCCCGCCCGCCGCCGGGTCAAATTTAGACCACCATCCCGCAAGATTTGCGGCATCGTGCCGCCGCGGCGGGTGTATACTGGAGCATGAAAACGTTCCTCGTCCCGGTCGATTTTTCCGCGGTATCCGGCGAGATCGTTGATACCGCCGTCGGCTTCGCCCGCGCTTTCTCGGGCAAGGTGGTTCTCCTCCACGTGATCCAGCCCCCGATCATCACGAGCGAATACGCCCTGCCGGTCGACGCCGTCCAGGAGGCGATGACCACCAGCGAGAAGAACGCCCTCGCGAAACTGGCCGCCTTTGAGGAGACGATCAAAGCGAACGGCGTCGACGTCTCGATCTCGGTGCGCCACGGGCCGCCGGTGTTCGAGATCCTCGAGGCCGCGCGGAAACACGCCGTCGATTACATCATCATGGGCTCGCACGGCCATGGCCGCATCTACGACCTGCTCGTCGGCAGCACCGCCAGCGGCGTGATCAAGGAATCCCGCTGCGGCGTGGTCATCATGCCCGACATGGGCAAGCACGCCTGAGGGCGGCGGCGGTGGATCCCGCACTCCGTGCGGGTTGGCACGGCGGATGATCCGCCATCCGCCGTCATCTCCGACGCGCCAGACATTACGCGCCCGCCCTTGGTTTAGCCCGGACGAAGTGCGGGCTCCGCCCGCGGCTCCACCTTCTGGCTCGCCGCCAAAGTCGATTGGCTCCACGCTGCCAGCTCACCGCCCAGCTTCATCCCCATGCGCCGCGAGATCCACCACTGGCACAGCCCGCGCCTCGACAAGGAAATGGAAATCGCCGTCTACGGGCACTACGGCTTCGCCCTCCTGCTCTTCCCCACCGCGGCGGCGGACTACCTCGAGTACGAGCGCTTCAACCTGATCGACGCGATCGCGCCCTTCATCGACGCCGGCAAGGTGAAGGTCTTTTCCATCAACTCCATCAACAGCGAGAGCTGGCTGAACGAGTCGATGTACCCGCCGCACAAGTCGATCCGCCACCAGCAATACAACGCCTATGTGTGCAGCGAGGTGGTGCCCTTCATCCATCACCTCTGCGCCGGCCGCGTGCCGATCATCAACAGCGGCGCCTCGTTCGGCGCGCTCCACGCGGCCAACAACCTTTTCCGGCGCCCCGACCTCTTCGACGGCTGCATCGCGATGAGCGGCTCCTACGACCTCAAGGACTACACCAAGGGTTACTGGGACGAGGACGTCTACTTCAACTCGCCATTGGATTACCTGCCCAACCTGACGGACGAGGCCATCCTCAACCAGCTTCGCGCCAAGCAGCACATCCATCTCATCTCCGGGCAAGGCGCCTACGAGAAGCCTTCATCCGCCGTCGACCTCGGCCGCGTGCTCCACAGCAAGGGCATTCCGCACACCGTCGATCTCTGGGGCCACGACGTGAACCACGACTGGCCCTGGTGGTGCAAGATGCTCCCGCATTACCTCGGCACGCGGTTCTGAGGACGCCGTGGTTTCTTGACCACGGATGACACGGATCGTCACGGACCAGAGCCACCCTCCACAATCCGTCATTCTGAGCGCAGCGAAGAATCCCGGCGTTGGTTAGCTAGTGGGAATCGAGCTGGATCCTTCGCGGCGCCCAGGATGACAAGCCCTGCAAACTATCCGTGTCCATCCGTGGAATCCGTGGTAAAGAAACCTCGCCCCGACTTTGTCCGGCGAAAGCGATTTTGAGCTCGCTCACTCCCCGAACTTGATCCCCTGCGCCAGCGGCAACGCGTCGGAATAATTCACCGTGACCGTCTGCCGCCGCATGTACGCCTTCCAAGCGTCGCTGCCGCTCTCGCGTCCACCGCCGGTCTCCTTCTCGCCGCCGAACGCCCCGCCGATCTCCGCGCCGCTCGTGCCGATGTTGACGTTCGCGATCCCGCAGTCGCTGCCGCGCGCCGATAGGAAACGCTCCGCCTCCCGCAGGTCCGTCGTGAAGATCGCGGAACTCAGGCCCTGCGGCACGCCGTTCTGCAGCGCGATGGCCTCGTCGAGCGTGCGGTAGCCCATCACATACAGGATCGGGGCAAACGTTTCGTGCTGGACGACCGGCCAGTCGTTCCGCGCCTCGACGATGGCCGGCTCGACATAAAGCCCGCGGCGGCGCCGGCCGCCGCACCGCACGCGTCCGCCCAGTCGTTTCACCTCGGCCAGTGCCTCCCGCATCGTGCGCACCGCCGCCTCATCGATTAAGGGGCCGACCAGCGTGCCAGGCTGGAGGGGATTGCCGATCGGCAGCTGGGCGTAAGCCTTGACCAGCGCGGCGGTGAACCTCGCCCGGATCGACTCGTGCACGATGATCCGCCGCGTGCTCGTGCAACGCTGGCCCGCCGTGCCGACCGCGCCGAAGAGCACGGCCCGCTGCGCCAGCTTCAGGTCGGCCGACGGGGTGATGATGATCGCGTTGTTCCCGCCAAGCTCCAGGAGCGAGCGGCCGAAGCGCTGCGCCACCACCTCGCCGACGCGCCGGCCCATCCGCGTGGAGCCGGTGGCCGAGACCAGCGGCAGCCGCGGGTCGTGCGTGAGCAACTCACCGACGGCCGGACCGTCGCCCGTCACGAGCGAAAAGATCGCCGGGTCGACACCGTTCGCGCGGCAGACCTTTTCCGCCAGCCGGATGCAGGCGATGGCGGTGAGCGGCGTCTTCTCCGACGGCTTCCACAGCGTGGCGTCGCCGCAGACCGCCGCCAGGGCGCTGTTCCACGACCACACCGCCACCGGAAAATTGAACGCGGAGATGATCCCCACGACGCCGAGCGGGTGCCACTGCTCGAGCATTCGGTGGCCCGGCCGTTCCGAAGCGATGACCAGGCCGTGCAGCTGGCGCGACAAACCCGTGGCAAAGTCGCAGATGTCGATCATCTCCTGCACCTCGCCCTCGCCTTCCGCGAGAATCTTGCCGGCCTCGAGCGACACCAGCCGGCCGAGCGCCGATTTGTGCTCACGCAAAGCCAGGCCGAGCTGGCGCACCACCTCGCCGCGCTTCGGCGCCGGGACCTCGCGCCAGGCCAGGAACGCCCGCTGCGCCGCGGCCGCCGCCCGCTCGTAGTCGGCCGGCGAGGCCTGTCGGACGCGGCCGAGCAGCGCGCCGTCGATTGGCGAATGTTTCCCGAGGATCGGCCCCGTGCCACCCCACGCGCCGGCGAACACGCCGGCGTTGACCGATTTCAACGAGAGCCCGAGCGAAGGAAAGATGGATTTCGCGACGGCAGCGACGGACGTGGAACGGTTGGTCATGACTTCTTAACCACGAATGCACCCGAATGGACCCGAAAGAAGCCTTCTCTCCCCTTTCTGACATTCGTGTGAATTCGTGTTCATTCGTGGTTGATTGAACTCAATCTCCATACACCCGGCCGCCCCAGCGGGTGCCGAGGAAACTCGGCAGCGAAACCGATTCCTGGGTGACGAAGCCGCGGCCGAGCTTGCCCCGCGCATAAAGCTCGAGCACGCCCGTGAGGCCGGCGGCGGTCGTGAGCTGGATGGCGTTGAGTTTCCGGCCGTGGATCGTCGCGCCGTGCATCTTCTTGATGAAGCTGCGCTGCTTCAGGCCGCCGGCGGTGTCGTTGCCGACAACGTTCACATAAAACACGACGACGTCCGACTCGGTGAGCGGCACCTCCTGCTCGAAGATCTGCGTCACGAGTTCCTGGCGCGGCGCCAGGTTCAGGTCGTGCAGCAGGAACTTCATCAGGTCGCGATGGCCGGGATAGCGCATCGTCTTGTAGTTCAGGTCGCCCACCTTGCCCTCGAACGTCTGGCACATCGTCGCCACGCCGCCGGAGGTGTTGAACGCCTCGTACTCCGTGCCGTCGATCGTGATGCGCTCCATGCCGTCGAGTGGCATGGTGGTTACGCGCCGGCCGGCGAACAGCGCCTCGCCGGGCTGGCAGTACTCATTGATCAGGCCGGCGGTGCTCCAGCTCAGGTAGTACTTCATCTGGTTGCTGGCGTTGAGCGGCAGCGCTCCGACGCGCATCTCGCAACACCGGACGTACTTCATGGACGACACCAGCGAGCCGCCAACGATGTTGATGGCGCCCGGCGCCAGCCCGCACTGCGGCATGAAGGTGGCCTTTGCCTTCCGCGCGAGTCCCTGGATATAGGCCGTCGTCTCGACGTCCTCGGTCAGGTCGAAATAACTCACGCCGGCCTTCGCGCAGGCCGCGGCAATCTCCCGGTTGAGGAAATACGGCGCGGCGCTGACGATCACGTCGGACCCGCGCACGAACCCGGCGAGCTGCGCCGGCTTCTTCACGTCGACGCGCACAAACCGCGCCTTGCGCAAACCGGAGAGGTCGGCGGCCGGCCGCGAATCGGCCAGCGCGACGGTTTTGCAGAACGAGCACGATTCGAGCAGCGTCGCGATCGTGCCACCGACTTTGCCGGCGCCAATGATGCCGATTTTCATGGGAGAGACTGGTCCGAGGACAGAATGAACAGAATTTCACAAAGTCCGAAGCGTTTTTGCCTCCGCCTGCGTCCGTTCATTTTGTCAATTCTGTCAGAACAAAAGGTTTCAGGCTGTCGTCGCCCGCGCCTCCTGGACCTTCCGCGGGTCGGTGGCGGCGATGATCACGCTGACGGCCTTCTGGTTGAAGCCCTTGAAGCCGCCCTTGCGCTGCAGGTTCTCCAGGTGGCTGCCGATGGCACCGTCCTTGATGAACCCGGCGCACTGTTCCGCCGTGATGATCCCGCGATCGCGCAACGCTTCGGCCCGCCTGGGGTCGACCGGCCAGCGTTCGCCTTCAGTGAAAGCCTGCTTGAGAAACGGAAAATCGGAGAACGGCTTCATCGTCGCGATGCCTTCGGTCGCGAGCTGCTCGCGCAGCAGCGGGAAGTTGAACCGGGCCTCGAGGTGGTGCATGCCGGCCTGCAGGAAGCTGTCGCCATGCAGGCCGCACCAAAGTCCGACCGTGCGGGCCGCATTGATCTCGGGCAGCCGCTCCTGGGCAAAGTCGCGATCAACCTCCGCGGGCAGCAAGTCGACATCGGCAAAGACCACGATGCCGACCGCCGGCGCCTCCATGACCTGCGCGCCCCAGCCCGCTTCGGCCCCGGCGTAGAACCGCTCGCGCTTCACCAGCCCGAGGTTTTCGAGGAACTTCACCAGGTCGGGAAAATATTTCCGCGAACAGCGGAACGTGTGGTGGTCGTGGTTGGCCCAGCCCAAGCCGAGCAGGTCCTGGCGGCGCTTTTGGACGCGGGCGGCGCGATTGCGCAGCTCCCAGAAGTGGCGCTCCTCGGCGAAAAACAGGTCGCACGCGGTGTCGACGCCGACGAGTTCGATCGCGCGCTGCTGCACGTCGAAGGCATGCCGGACCGCGTGGTCGTCATGCGGGAAATCGCGTTGGCGCGTGCGGAACAGCTCGCGGGCCTTGAGCAGGTCGCCGGCAAAGCCGGTGCGCGGCACGGCGGCCACGAACCCGCGGTAGCCCAGCCGCTCGACCGCAAGGAGGCTCGCGCCGGGTTCATGGCTGACCGCGATGACCCGGTAGCGCGAACCCGGGGATCCCAGCGGTTCACCCGCCAGCCCGTGTCGGGCCATGAAGTCGGCGAGGTACTCCGGCCGGATCGCGAGCACGGAGGGGACCGCGGCCGGCCGCGCCTCGAGGCTGACCATGACGCGCGGCAGCATGGCATGCGGATGCGCGAGCACCGTGTGCTTCACCGGCGCGTCGCCGGCGTCCGTTTGGAAGCCGGCCGCGCGAAAGTCCTTCTCGTGTTCGGCCGACACGACAAAGTGATCGACCCATTCGAAAAATTCGGTGCCGGTCTCATTGCGCATCCTGGCCGCCAGCGCCGCGGCGGCCCGGTTCGCCCCGAGGAACGCGTCGATGTGTTTCGCCAGCAGCGCCTCGGCCTCGTAGGCCAGCGGCCAGTTGAAATTCTCGGGGGCGTTCAACGCACTCATGGTCGTGGGGAGGGCAGCGCACCGGCGGCGGGCGCCGGCGAATCGAGGCACACATAAGCCACGCCACCCGCGGTGTCCAAGCCCGTTCTGTTCCGCCGAAAGGATGAAACCACCGATAAGGGCATCATGATTCCGAAAACCCGTAGGGCTGGACCTCGGTCCAGCCGCGCACCAGGCGCGACGATCGTGCCACCGGACGGCTGCACCCAGGTGCAGCCCTACGCCACCCCCCCGCCCTGCATGCGCCGCAACCAACCGAGTCTCGCCATGTGGGCGCCCGTCGTTTGGAATGTCTCTCGTCCCATGAGCGCAGCGGCCCCTGAACTAGGCACCCTCGCCGCCCGGATGGCGGGCGAGCTGCACTATGACCGCATGATGCGGCAGCTCTATGCGACCGATGCCTCGGAATACCAGGAGCTGCCGCTGGCGGTGGCCCTGCCCCGCAACGAGCAGGATGTGCGCGAACTCGTCCACTTTGCCGCCCGGCACCGGGTCGGCCTCATCCCGCGCGGCGCCGGCACCTCGCTCGCCGGCCAGGTCGTCGGCGGCGGCATCGTGGTCGATGTCGGCCGCCACCTGAACCAGATCGTCGCGCTTGAACCCGAGGCGCACCGCGGACGCGTGCAGCCGGGCGTCGTGCGCAACGAACTCAACCTGGCCCTTGCGCCTTACGGGCTTTTTTTTGCACCGGAAACCTCCACCGCCAACCGCGCGATGATCGGCGGCATGGCGGGCAACAATTCCTGCGGCGCCAACTCCATCGTCTATGGCACGACCCGCGAACACCTGGTGTCCGTGCGCGGCTTCCTGAGCGATGGCACCGAAACGACGTTCGGGCCGCTCACGCCGGAGGAATTTGCCGTCAAGTGCGATGGTCCGGACACGCTCGAAACCCGGATCTACCGCGCGGTCCGCGACCTGCTCGGCGACGCGAAGAACCGCGACCTGATCCGCGCGAGCTATCCCAAGCCGGAGGTCACCCGCCGCAACACCGGCTACGCGCTGGACCGGTTGATGGATTGCCGGGTCTTCAACCCGGCCTCGGATCGGCCGTTCAACCTTTGCCAGCTGCTCGCCGGCTCCGAGGGCACGCTCTTCCTCGGCGTCGAGTACGAACTCAACCTCGAACCGCTGCCCCCGCCCGGCGCCCTGATGTGCGCGCACTTTGCGACGATCAACGATGCGCTCCACGCCACGCTCGTCGCCCTGCGTCATCGGCCGCACGGCTGCGAGCTGATCGACCGACACATTCTCGAGTGCACCAAGGCCAACCTCGAGCACGCCCAAAACCGCTTCTTCGTCCAGGGCGATCCCGGCGCGGTGCTGGTCATCGAAATCCGCCGCGACACCCGCCCCGAAATCGAGGCGGAGATGCGTGCGCTCGAGTCCGAGCTTCGGGCTGCCGGGCTCGGTTACGCTTATCCCGTGCTTTGGGGTGAGAACGTCAATCGTGTGTGGGAGCTGCGCCGCGCGGGGCAGGGTTTGATGAACAATGTCGAAGGCGACGCGAAGCCGCGTGAGATCGTCGAGGATACCGCCGTGGCGGTCGCCGACCTGCCAGCCTACATCGCCGAGTTCGACGCGCTGATGCGCGACAAGTACGGCATCAGTTGCGTCTACTACGCGCACGCCGGCGCCGGTGAGCTGCACACCCGGCCGCTCTTCAACCTGAAAACGCCGGAGGGGCTGCGGATGTTTCGCGACATCGCGACGGATGTCGCCGCCCTGGTGAAGAAATACCGCGGCTCCCTCAGCGGCGAGCACGGCGACGGCCGGCTGCGGGGCGAGTTCATCCGCTTCATGGTGGGCGACGAGTGCTACGCCCACATGCGTTGGGTGAAGGCCGTCTTCGACCCCCACGGCATCTTCAATCCAGGCAAGATCATCGACACCCCGCCGATGGACACCTCCCTGCGTCACGCGCCGGGTCACCCGGCGCCGGAGTACGCCACGGTGTTCAACTTCAGCGCCACGCAGGGCGTCCTGCGCGCCGCGGAAAAATGCACCGGCGTCGGCGAATGCCGGAAATCGCACCTGATGGGCGGGACCATGTGCCCGAGTTACATGGCGACCCGGAACGAAAAGGACACCACCCGCGCGCGGGCCAACCTGCTGCGCGACGTCCTCACGCATGCACCCGGCGCCAATCCCTGGGACAACGCGGCCATCGCGGAAGTGATGGACCTGTGCCTCTCGTGCAAGGGCTGCAAGTCCGAGTGTCCGTCGAACGTCGATGTCACGCGCCTCAAGGCCGAGTGGCAGCAGCATTACCACGATGCCCATGGCGTGCCCTTGCGCTCGCGGCTCGTGGCCGGCTTCGCCCGCTCGATGCGTTTGGCCTCGCTGGCGCCCTCACTCTATAACTGGGCGGTCACGGCGCCCGACGTGTCGCGCTTCATCAAGCGCTTCGCCGGCTTCGCCCCGCGCCGCAGCCTGCCGACGTTGCATTCGACCACGCTGCGCGCGTGGTTCGGCCGGCACGGCAATGGAGGGCCGGTCTCCCGACCGGCCGCGGTCGGCCGGGAGGCCGACCCTCCAGGGGCGATCGATTCCTTCCCCCGCGGTCGCGTCTTTCTCTTCTGCGACGAGTTCACGAACTACACGGACGCCGAGGTCGGCATCAAGGCCGTGCAGCTGCTCAACCGCCTCGGCTACCGCGTGGAAATCCCGACGCACGGCGAGAGCGGCCGGGCACACCTCTCGAAAGGCCTCGTGCGCGAGGCGCGGCGGCTGGCGATGTGGAATGTCGAGATGCTCCGCGAGGTCGTGAGCACGCAGTCGCCGTTGGTCGGCATCGAGCCTTCCGCGATCCTGTCGTTTCGCGACGAATATCCCGACCTCATGCCGGACCACTTCATCGACGCCGCCCGCGAGCTGGCGAAGAACGCATTGCTCATTGACGAGTTCATCGCCCGCGAGGCGGATGCGGGCCGGATCAAGTCCGATGCCTTCACCACCCGGTCCGCGGTCATCAAGTTGCACGGACACTGCCATCAGAAGGCGCTGTCCTCGCTCAAGCCCACCGTCCGGATGCTCGGGCTGCCAGTGAACTACCAGGTGTCGGTCATTCCGTCGGGCTGCTGCGGCATGGCCGGTTCGTTCGGTTACGAGGCGGAGCACTTCGACCTCTCGCAACAGATCGGTGAACTCGTGCTCTTCCCGGCCGTGCGCACCGCCGCGGCCGACACCCTCATCGCCGCCCCGGGCACGAGCTGCCGCCACCAGATCCGCGACGGCACCGGGCGCGCCGCCTCGCACCCGGTCGAGATCCTGCACGCCGCGCTGGCATGACCCCAGCATGACTTTCTTCCTATATCGTCACGCCGTCGCGGCGTGCTAAGTTGGCCGGGCATGAAGACGCTCCCCCGCGACGAGGGTCCCTACTATGGCGCGTTCGCCTTCGCGAGCGTGACCCTGACCTGTTACGCGGGATACTGGTTCACGACCCAATTCTACCGGCCGGCGTGGATGGTCTGGCTGAGCTTCGCCCTCGGGGCGCTCCATGTGGCCTGCGGCATCCTGGATTTCATGCCGACGGACCGGAACGCCCGATATCGGGCGGCCTATTTCCTCGGCCAATGCGCCCTGCTCACGGTGATCCTCTGGTTCAGCCCGATTCGCGGCTTTTTTGGGATCATCGTGCTGCCGACCGCAAGCCAGGCGGTCTTCGTTCTCCGCCGCCGGAATGCGTTGCTCGTCAGTGGCTACCTTTACGCGCTCAACATTTCAGTGTGGGCGATTCCCTTCGGCTGGCGGGCAGGCGGCGAGGCCTTTCTCAACTACGCCGCGGCGTTCGCCTTCACCATTGCCTTCACGCTCATCACCCGGCGCGCGCTGGACTACCAGCGGCGCGAAGAGCGCCTCCGCCGCGAACTCGAGGTCGCCAACGCCCAGCTCCGCGAGCACGCAGCGCAGGCCGCGGACCTGGCCACCACGCGCGAACGCAACCGGCTGGCCCGCGAGATTCACGACGGCCTCGGGCATTATCTTACCGTGGTGAAGACCCAGCTCGATGCGGCCGCGGCACTGCTGCCGGCCGATCCGGCGCGGGCGCGCGATTCAGTGTCCAAGGCGGCGCAACTCGCCAGCGAAGCCCTTGACGATGTCCGCCGCTCCGTCGGCTCCCTGCGCACCGACGTGGCGCGTCCGCCGTTGCCCGAGGCGCTCCGCCAGCTCACGCGCGAAACCGGCCTGCCGGTCGCCGTCCGCCTCGAAGGCGCCGCCCGGCCGCTGCCACCGGGGATCGAGCACGCGTTGTTCCGCTCGGCGCAGGAGGGACTGACCAATGTCCGCAAGCATGCCGCGGCGACGTGCGCCGAACTCGCGCTGGACTTCCGCGAGCCCGGGCGCGTCCGGCTGTCGGTCACCGATGACGGCCGCGGCGCCAAGGGCACGTTCCCGACGGGATTCGGGCTGCTCGGCATGCGTGAACGCATCGAGGTGCTTGGCGGGCGCGTCGAGTCCGGCGACCGGCCCGGCGGCGGCTTCGCGCTGATGATCGAGGTGCCGGCGTGAATATGATGGTTGTAGGTCGGGCTTTACGCCCGACGCGTCGGGGATAAACCCCGACCTACGGCCGGAAATCCTGCCATGAAAAAGCTCCGCCTCATGCTGGTCGACGACCAGTCCCTCTTTCGCGAGGCGCTCCGCACGCTGCTCGCGCTCCAACCGGATTTCGCGATCGTGGCCGAGGCCGCGGACGGGGAGCGCGCCGTCGCGCTCGCCCGCGCGCACCAGCCCGATGTCATCCTGATGGATTTGCGCATGCCGGTGATGAACGGTGTCGAGGCCACGCGCCGCGTCCTGGCGGCGGTGCCCGCCACGCGCGTCGTGGTGCTCACAACCTTCGAGGAGGACGAGGAGATCTTTGAGGCCCTGCGCGCCGGCGCCGTGGGTTACCTGTTGAAAGCCTGCTCGGCCGAGAAACTCTGCGAAGCGGTGCGGGCGGCGGCCAAGGGCACGTCCGTGCTCGAGCCCTCGGTGGCGGCGAAGATGATGGCCGAGCTGAACCGGCTGAGCGCCCGCGAAGGCCGCAAGGTCGCGTTGCCCCCGGCCGACCCGCTGTCCGAGCGGGAACTGGGCGTGTTGCGGCTCCTGGCCGAAGGCTGCAGCAACAAGGAGATCGGCGCGCGGCTCAACATCACCGAGGGCACGGTGAAGAACCACATGACGAATGTCCTCGGCAAACTCGGCGCGCTCGATCGCACCCAGGCCGCCCTCAAGGCCCGCGAACTGGGGCTGATCTGAGGGCCGGCTGCACCCCGGTGCAGCCCGACCCTTGGTTCCGCAGGGCTGGACCCGGGTCCAGCCGCGTTCCGACGGCGTCAACCGCCCGGCCGCAGGCGATTCGCGCTGGCGGGCGCGGCGGCGGCACTTATGTTGGCGCGCACATCCCCATGGACATCGATTACTCCGCCCGCCGCGACCGCATCGCGCGCGCCCTCGGCCTGACGAACGAGATCCTCGTCGTCGGCGCCGGTGTCGCGCTGCCCAAGCCCGAGATCAGCGACGCGATGCTGCCCTACATCGCGCACCAGGAATACTATTATCTCACCGGCATCGCCGACGCTCCCGGCGCGGTGATCGCCTACGATCCAAAGACCGGTTGGACGTCCTTCGTGCCGGAGGTCACCGAGGCCGAGCGCGTCTGGGAAGGCCGCATCCAGCAGCCGGGTGAACTTCTCTCCGCGCTGCCCGGCTGGCTCGCGGCGCGCGCGGGCCGCCCGGTGGTCGCGCTCGGCGCGCCCGTGCCCGGCGTGACGCCGGACGAAACCCGCACCGCCGCGGTGCGCGAGGCCTACAAGCACGCCCGCCGGCCGAAGGAGCCAGGTGAACTGGCGTTGATGCGCGCGTGTGCCGCGGCCACGGCGGCCGGCTATGCCGCCGTGCAACCGTTCCTCCGGCCCGGCATCACCGAACGCCGGATGCAAATCGAACTCGAGGCGGAGTATTTCCGCCATGGCGCGCAGACGACCGGGTACGACACCATCGTCGGCACGGGGCCCAACGCCGCCATCTTCCATGGGTCGCCGTCCTCGCGCGTTGCCCAAGAAGGCGATTTCATCCTCATCGATTCCGGCGCGCAGCTCGACCGGTACGTCATCGATGTCACGCGAACCTATGTCGCGGGCCAGCCCAGCGCGTTCCAGCGCGACCTCTACCAAGTGGTGCTCGAGACGCAGGTTCGCACGATCGGCCGCTGCCGGCCTGGTGCCGAGTGGAAGGACCTGCATTTCAAGGCCGCGACCGAAATGATCGGCGGCCTCGTGGCCATGGGCGTGATGCGCGGCCAGCCGGAGTCACTGGTCGAGCAGGAAGCGCACATGCTCTTCTTCCCGCACGGCCTCGGCCATATGCTCGGGCTCGGCGTGCGCGACGCGGGCGGCCTCGAGCCCGGCCGGACGAAGGACCCCCGGCCCTGCCTGCGCAACCTGCGCATGGACCTCATCCTGCGGCCCGGTTACATCGTGACGGTCGAGCCCGGCCTGTATTTCATCCCGGCGCTGTTGAACGACCCGGCGCGACGCGAAAAATTCCGCGACTGCGTGAACTGGGCGCTGGCGGAAAAACACCTTGGCCTCGGCGGCGTGCGCATCGAGGACAACATCCACGTGACCGCCGGCGCCCCGGAAATCCTAACGGCCGCGATCCCGAAAGATTTGGGTTGAGCGGGCCCTTCGGCCGGTAGGGCGGGGTCTCCGGACCCCGCCGCCGTCGAGCGTTCACGCTGCGGCTCGAACGCCGTATTGTGGTTCGCCTGGATTCCTCGCCGCGCCCAGAATGACCGGTTTTGGATCGCTCGTTGGAGGCGGGGCTATCAGCCCCGCGAGGCACGGGCACCGCATGGCAATTGTAGGGCGGGGTCGCCGTACCCCGCCGCGTTCGAGCGTTCACGCTGCGGCTCGAACGCCGTAAGTTTATTCGTCTGGATTCTTCGCTGCACTCAGAATGACAGGTATCGGTGGATATTCCCGAACCTGTCATCCTGAGCGAAGCCAAGTTTCCAGGAAAACGGGACCAGCGTTACCGGGTGGGAAGTCTCCATGTTCGAGTTCCGGTCGATCACGTTTTTCGGCGGGGTTCAGAGGCTCGTGGCCTCTGATAGGTGACACTTTTGGCCTGTGATAGGTGACACTTTCATGGGGGATGCCCTGGAAGATCACCGACAAGGAGAAGGTACGCCGTGAGTTCATCGCGGCGCGTTGGCAAAACAAGGAGAGCATGACCGCGCTGTGCCGCCACTTCGGGATCACTCGACAGTGTGGGTACGAGTGGTGGCGCCGCGCTCAAAGCAGAGATCCGCAGATGGCGGATCGGTCCCATCGCACCCGATGCGCGGAGATGCTGGCGGCGCGGTGGTGGCCACGGATTCAACGGCTGCGTCGTCGTTATCGCTTCGCCGGCGCCGGGCAGCTGTTATGGTATCTACAGCGCACGTATCCATTGGGCCCTTGGCCGGCAGCTCGCACCATCGGGCGCTGGCTGGCCAAGGTGGGCCTGACCCGGAAGCGGCGCCGACGTGCCTTGCCCGGGCCGGTCATCCGCTTGCCCGTGCTGAGGGCCTCTGCGCCAAACGAGATCTGGACGGTGGACTTCAAGGGTTGGTTTCGCACCGCCGATGGTCGAAGGGTCTGCGCGCTCACCGTCCGAGACTTGGCCACCCGTTATATTCTCTATGTCGGCCATATGGAGCGGACCACAGAGCGTGCGGTGGCCGCAGTGATGCGCCGACTGTTTCGTCGTTATGGCCTGCCCCGGGCGATCCAGGTCGACAACGGCCCACCGTTCGGCGGCTACGGGCCCTATGGCTGGAGCACTCTCGCAGTTGGCTGGGTGCGTCTGGGCATCGGGGTGCGCTATGGTCGGCCGGCCTGTCCGCAAGACAATGCCGCCCACGAGCAGATGCACCAAGTGCTGCAGCAACAAACGGCCGCACCCGCGGCCGCGAGCTTGCAGGCTCAGCAGCGCCGGTTCGAGCGGTGGCGGCGCCGATACAATCACGATCGCCCCCACCGCGCCCTCGGCATGCAACTGCCAGCCTCACTCTACCGGCCCACTCCCTGTCGCCCCACACCCCTGGTCTGGCGTTATCCGTCGCACTGGATCGTTAAGACCATCGATCCGCGCGGTCGCATCCGCTGGAGCGGACGGGCACGCCTCATCGGCCAAGCCTTTGGTCGGCAACTTATCGCCCTGCGACCCGAACGCCACGGTGTCGTCAGCGTCCACTTCGGCCCCCATCTCCTCGGACACCTCCATGCTGCCGACACCACCGCCATCCGACTAGTTAGAGCCATCTTACCGCGCAATCCTCACACCCAATCGGACAAGGGAGGGAGCTAAGCCCCCTCCCTTACACCCTCCCCTTAATTTTAACTGTCACCCATCAGAGGCCGAAAGTGTCACCCATCAGTGTCTCAACACCCAGAGACCCCGCCCTACAATCGTCATCGCCGCAGCCACCCGCGCAAACCGGCGATCACGATGGCGAGCGTCACGAGCGAGCTGGCGGGCATGAGCACCGCGGCGAGGAGCGGATTCATCCGCCCGGCCGCCGCGAGCCCGACCGCGAGGCAATTGTAAGCGACGGAAAACACGAGCAGCCAGGCCTGCGTCCGGCGGCGAGTCGCATTCACCTCGAAGAGGCGCCGGATGCCCTCGAGTCCGTGGCCGAGGTAATAGAAGTCCGCCTTGCCCGCGAGCACGCCACGATGGATGACCGGCGTGCCGCGCACAAGCGCCGCGTCGAAGGCCAGGCTGTCGTTGGCGCCGTCGCCGAGCATCAACGTGTCGCGCCGGTCGAGTTGCCGCACCCAGGCTGACTTGCCATCGGGCGTCACCTCGCCCAGGCCAAACTCCGGCGAGAGGCCGAGGGCGGTGGTCATCTTTTCCACTTTGTCGCGGCGGTCACCGCTGAGGATGTAGACGCCGAGACGCCGCGCCCGCAGCGCCGCGATCTCCTCGCGCGCGTCGGCGCGGATTGCGTCGGTGAAAGACAGCCGCACGAGGACCACGCCGTCGTGCGCGAATTCGGTGTCGTGATCGTCGGACAGGAAGGCCGGCACGCTGCCGCCGCGCCAGCCGGGCCGGCCGAGCGACCAGAGTCCCGAGTCCGCCACCAGGGCGATGCCAAACCCCGGTTCCTCGCGCAACGTGCCCGGCAGGCCGTCGCCCGCGAGTCGGTTCGCCAGCAGGTTTTCGTAGAGGCTCTGGCCGACCGGGTGCGGGTTGTCCCGCACCAGCGTGAAGAGCGCCGCGCGAGCCTCGGCCGGCAGCGCTGCGATCGCGCCCGGATTCGCCAGCACCGGAGTTTCAAAGGTCAGTGTGCCGGTCTTGTCGAAGATGACCTTGCGGATATCGGCCACCCGTCCCCAAAGGTCGCTCTCACGCACGAACACGCCAAAGCGGCGCAACGCCACGGTCGCCATCTCGTCGGCCAGCGGAAACGCCAGGCCAATGGCGCAGGGGCACGACACCACCAGCACGGCGGTGACGGCGGACCACGTCGCAGCCGCGTCGTGCGAGCGGAGCCACCAGGCGATGCCGGTGGCCAGCGCGATCGCGAAGATCGCGTAAAGGTAACCGGCAATGATCCGCTCGAGAAAACGATGGCGATGACCCTCGCGCTCGCCCGGGCGCAGCAGCTGGGCCAGCAGCGAACCGTTCCACCCCTGCACCGCGCGCAGCCGGATCTCGCCGCGGCCGAGGTTGATCGCCCCGCCGGGCACGCGAGTACCGGCGCGACAGGCGCGCGGGTCCGACTCGCCCGTGATCCAGGCGGTGCCGACGGTCGCGGCGGCGGACTCGAGCTGCGATTCCACCGGCACGATCTGGCCGGAGCGGACGACGAAGACGTCGCCCGCCTGGAGCAATTCCACCGGCCGGTCCGCCATGGAGTCGCCTTCGACCACGCCGACCTTCTGCGGGCGGGCCGACGCGCTCAGCAGGCGACGGCGGTTGCGCTCGACCGCGGCCACCTGCGCCCAGCGGCCGACGAGCATCAGCAGGATGAACGACGCGACGAAGTCGAAATACACGAAGCCGCCGCGGCCGGACAGCCAGCCGTAAAGCGAGCCACCGTAGGCGCCCACGATGCCGACGGCGATCGGCAGGTCGATGTGCATGACGCCATCGCGCAGCGCCCGCACCGCGCGGCCGAGGAAGAAGCTCCCGCCCGTCAGCAGGCTCAGCGTGGCGAACACCAGCGCCAGCGTGCTGAACAGGTGCGCGTAGGCGAAGTCCGTCCCCATGCCGAAGTACACCGGCAGCGTGAACAACATCACGTTCATCGCGAAGGCGGTGCACAGGCCGATGCGCCGCACGAGCCGCCGGCTCTCGGGCACGGCCGGCTCCTCGCCGGGCGGGCCGAGGAGGTAGTTGAAGGATTGCAGCGTGCGCGCAAAACCGGGGGCGTCGAAGTGGCGGCGATCCCACCGGATCCGCACGCGGCCGAGCGGGGCGTCGGTCTCGATCGCGAGCGCGCCGGGTTGCTGCAGGTAAATCTTCTCGATGAGCCAGACGCAGCCGGCGCACGAGATGCCCTGCACCTCGAGCGTCAATTCCGGCGTGCCCGGCGCCTTTTCCGCCAGCGCCTGGAGTTCGCGCAACCACGCGTAGTCGCGCGGCTGGAACACGGACGAGTCGACCGGCGGCAGCACGGCGTCCTTGATCTTGTAGTAACCCTCGAGCCCGTGCTCGTGCACCAGCCGGTACACGTAGGCGCAGCCGGCGCAGCAGAAGCCGGACGCGCGCATGGCCGCGGTCGTCAGCGGCACGCCGCAGTGGCGGCAACGGTGAACGGGGGCGGACTCACCGGGGCACAGTCCACGCACTTGTCCCGGTTGGTTCTCACCCCCGTTCACCAAGTCGAACGGGGCCGGTGCACTCATGGCACCGGTCGCCGCGGGGAAAATCCAAGGTGAACGGGAGCGGAGCCCCTGGCGCACAGTCCACGCACTTGCGCCTTGTGACTCCGCCCCCCGCCCACCCAAGGAACCGGTCGCGCCGCGGCAGAGGGCTGCGACCGGGTCAAAAAGAATGGCGAACAGCGATCGACGGGACCGGGCACAGTCCACGCACTCGCCCGGTCTCCCGTCGTGTCACCATTCGCCAAATCCTCCGCTCGCGCGCCGGGGTGCGGGCGCGACCGGTGAAGGAAAAATGGCGAACAGCTCCAGAGCCGACGGCACGCAGTCCACGCACTCGCACCGCCTGCACTCCTTGCACCGTTCGCCAAATTTTCCGGCCGCGGCGCGGGGGACGCGCCGGACCGGGGGAAAGGGAATGGCGAACAGCGATCCACACAGCCGGGCACAGTCCACGCACTTGTCCGGTCCATTATGATCTCACCGTTCGCCAAGTCCGCCGGCCGGGACCCGCGGGGCGGGAGCGGCCGGTTGAAAAGGAATGGCGAACAGCACCGGGTGCGGCGGCGCGCAGTCCACGCACTCGCGCTGTCAGCACTCCAAGCACCATTCGCCAAATTCCCCGGCGTCGGTCCGGAAACCGTCCGCCGCCGGGAGGAAAGGATTGGTGAACACAAGCCGGCCCCGGGACGCGCAGTCCACGCACTCGCGTCGACATGGGTCGTACCTGCGTTCACCAAAGGAAAGCCCGCGATCTGTCGGGCGGGATCGCTGATCCCGCCTCCCACCGATGCCAGCAGTGTCGCGGCGGGATCAGACGATCCCGCCCGACAAAAGATCAGATTCATCGCGTGCGGGTTCATGTCAGTGGCACACGAAGTTCTCCGGGCCCGGTCCGCCCAGGCCGAACGTGCCGCGCAAGCGCCACGACAGGACGAGCGCCGCGGCGACCGCGAGCGCGGTCTGCGCCCGCGCGAGCCACACCGGGCCGAGCCGCAGCCGGAGCCAGTGGTAATTCACCTGCGCAAACCACAGCAGCGGCACCGTGCCGAGGCCGAAGGCGAGCAGGGTCTCGGCGCCACGGGCGGCCGTGCCCGAGAGCAGCGCGAGGCTGATGAGGAAATAGAGCGGGCCGCACGGCAGCAGCGGCGTGGCGAAGCCGAGCGTCGCCGCCGACTCGAGGCGCGAGCGGTTCCGCAGCTGCCACGACAACCAGTGATAGGCGCGGCCGAGCACGGGGATTTTCGGCAGCCGGCGATCGAAGCGCACCGCCACGGCGACGAAGAAAAGGACGAGCAGCCACGGCAGGTAGCGGAGCCAGGTTTCGTTCATCCAGGACAGCGGCAGCCGGCCGAGTCCGCCGGCCAGCGCCCCGAGCGCAGCGTAACCGGTGAGACGCGAGAGATGATAGACGGTGCTGGCCGTGTGGGCGTCGGCGCGCTCGCCCGGCGCGGGCAGGACCGCGCAAGCCAGCGGCCCGCACATGCCGGCGCAGTGCAGGCTCGTCACGAGCCCGGCGACGAACGCCGTGCCCGGTCCGGTAATGCCCGCGAGCTCCATCATGGCTTCGTTCCTCCGTTGCTCCCGGCCAGCGGGACGGATTGCACCTGCGCCCGATGCGCCGCGGTGAACATGACGGCCCAAACCGCCGCGAGCAGGAGAAAGCCCGCCGCCACCCACAACCAGAGCGAGCGGCTTTGGTAACGCATGACGTTACGAACTTCCGGAGAGCGTTCAGGGGTGATGATCGCGCTCATGGTGTTTCTCCTCCTTGTGCTGCCGGGTCCGGACGATGCCCTTGTCGTGATCCTCCTGCTCGAGCAGCCGCGCTTCGGGCCCCAGGAATTTCGCCTCGCGGCTCGCGTCGAAACGACCGGACGCATCCCGCACGCGCACCCGGAACTCAAACGGCCCGGGGTAATCCGCGCGGCTGGCGGTCAGCACCAGCGGGTGCATCTGCTCGCCCATCGGTTCCACCGTGACCGGCGCGTCGAGGCCCACGGCGGTGACGCCGTCCTCCAGGTGTTCGACCTTCACCGTGAAGGTCTCCGGCGCGTTGCGCTTGTTGATGATGCGGACCATGAACTGGTCGCGCACGGTGTCGCGGTCGACAAAGTAGGCGGCGCCACCCATGCGCACGACGCTGAAGCTGGCCGGCTTGACGGTGGAAAAGGCGAACGCCGCCACCGCGGCGCCGACGGCGAGGAGGATGCCGTAGACGACGGTGCGCGGCCGGACCCAGCGCGTGACGCCGCCGCCGAACGCCGCGAGGGAGTCGTAGCGGATCAGGCCGAGCGGGCGCTTGATGCGGGTCATCACCTCGTCGCAGGCGTCGATGCAGGCCGCGCAGCCGATGCACTCGAGTTGCAGGCCGAGGCGGATGTCGATGCCCGTCGGGCAGACCTGGACGCAGCGGTTGCAGGCGATGCAATCGCCCTGGTGCTGCAGGGCGGCGTCGCCGAACTCCGCCGGGAGCGAGGCGGCATTCGGAAATGCCGCCCTCCCTTGGTCGGCGCCCCGATGCAGCTTGCCGCGCGGTTCGCCGCGTTTCGCGTCGTAACCGATGACCAGCGAGTGATCGTCGGTCAGCGCCGACTGCAGGCGGCCGTAGGGGCAGATGACAATGCAAAGCTGCTCGCGGAACCAGGCGAAGTTGAAGTACAGGACGCCCGCGGCGGAAAAGACGAAGAGGAACGCCGCCCAGTGGTCGGCCGGCGCGTCGTGCATGAAGCCCCAGAGTTCCGGGATCGACACGAAGTACGCGAGGAAGAGGTGGGTGATGGCCAGCGAGACCATGGCGAACAGCAGGTGCTTGAGGCCGCGGCGGAGGACCTTCCGGCCTTGCCACGGCGCGGCATCGAGGGCGCGGCGGTCATGGGCGTCGCCCTCGAGCCAGCGCTCGATCCCGCGGTAGACGTGCTCGAGGAAGACCGTTTGCGGACAGGCCCAGCCGCACCAGATGCGGCCGAGCAGCGCCGTGACGAAGAACAGTGAGAAGCCGAGCCCGGTGACGAGGAAGAACAGCAGCCACATGTCCTGCGCCGCGATCGTCCAACCGAGGAGGTGGAACCGGCGGTGCGCCACATCGAGGAACACGGCCGGGTAGCCGTTGACCGGCACCCACGGCAGCACGAGGTAGATGACGATCAGCGCCCAGGCGCTGAGGCGGCGCCAGAGCGTGAAGCGGCCGCGCGCATCGGCCGGGTGCAGGAAATAGCGCGAACCGTCCTCGTTGATGGTCGTGACCGAATCAAGGTTCGGCACGTGCCGGCCCGCCGCGGGCGGCCGCGGGTGTTTGGGCGAGGGGAAGGAATAAATGTTTTTGGTTTCGCTCATCCATGTGGGGAGCGTAGCGGGCGCGGCCGGTCAGGTTCCGGGAGGCGCAGGTGTGATGGGAGTGAAGCTGGTCTGGACTTCGATCGGTTCGCCCTCGGTGTGATGGCTGAGGATGAAGGCGACGACCTCGGCCGCTTTCTTCTGGCCGATCACCGGGCCCCAGGTCGGCATGCCCTTGGCCGGGACGCCGTTCATGACGGTGGCAATGACTTCGGTCGGCCTGCCGCCGTGCAGCCAGGCATGGTCGGTGAGGTTGGGGCCGACGCCGCCGGTGAGGTTGGCGCCGTGGCAGGCCACGCAGAGGGAGGTGAAAGTTTGCTGGCCGGCGTCGGTGAAGACCTTGTTGCGGCTCATCTGCCAGAGGCTCGGATCGGAGATCTCGAGCGTGGAGGCCATCTTCGCCGCCTCGATCCGGGCCATGGCCGCCTCGACGCGTTCGCCTTCGGAGGGGCGCACATGGGCGATCTCGTGGATGAACCACCACACGACTGAGAACACGATGGCGCCGTAGAGGGTGTTGAGCCACCAGTTCGGCAGGCGCTGGTCGAACTCCTGGATGCCGTCGTAGGTGTGCTCGCGCAGGACGGGCTCGTCCGGTTTGGGCGGCTGGTTGGGAGGGGGATTCATGGGCGGCGGACTGCGTGCCGTAGGTCGGGCTTTACGCCCGACGTGTCGGGGATAAACCCCGACCTACAGGCGAAGGGTGGCTCACTTGTCCTCGAGCGGCAGGCGGGCGAGGCGTTTGGCCTGGTCGGGTTTCATGGTCGAGCTGCGCAGCGCGGCGCAGCCGTAGACGAGGGTCGCCACGATGAGGGCGACGACGGGGAAGATGAGCTGCCAGTCTTCGTAAACGATGCGTTGGAACATGGGTGGATGTGGTTGAAGGTGGGTCTGGGATCTAGGATCTGGGATTACGGATTGCGGGTCGGGCGCGGGTCAGGGCGAGCCGACGGCGGCGGTCGTGGCGGGCTGCCACTTCTTGCCGAGGCATTGGAGGTAGGAGATGAGCGCGACGATTTCCTTGTCGGGATCAACGTAGCGGCCCTGGTCGCGGAGGTCCTTGGCGATCTGCTTCGCCTGTTCCTTCGCGAGAGTGTCGATGAGGGCGGGCGACCAATTGGGGAACGGGACGCCGAGCATCTTTTGCACGCGGATCTTGGCCGGCAGCGCGGCGTAGTCGGTGGTGCCGGTGAAGAGCCAGGGATAGGTCGGCATGTTGGAGCCCACGGAAATCTGCCGCGGATTCTGCAGGTGGTCGTAGTGCCAGGCGTCGTTGTATTTGCCGCCGACGCGCGCGAGGTCCGGGCCGGTCCGCTTCGAACCCCACTGGTACGGGTGGTCCCAGATGGATTCGCCGAGGCGGGAGTACTCGCCGTAGCGCATGACGTCGGGCACGAGCGTGCGGATCATCTGCGAGTGGCAGTTGTAGCAACCCTCGCGGACGTAGAGGTCGCGGCCGGCGAGCTCGAGCGGGGTGTAGACCGCCGCGACGCGATCCTCGGTTTGCAGGCGCCGGTCGATCGTGAGCATCGGGATGATCTGGATCATCCCGCCCGCGGCGACGGAGAGGAACACGAGCACCGTGAACGGCATCGCATTGACCAGGAGCTTGTCGTACCAGGCGCTCCAGGCCGTGCCGCGCGACTCGAAGTGCCCGATGGCCAGGAGCACGCAAAGCGCGAGCGCGAAGAACCCGAGCAGGTTGAGCCAGCCACTGGTGAAGAGCCACACGCAGGCGAGCAGGAGGCCGAGAATCGAGAACACGACGGGCGCGTTGAAGAACGTGCCGCCCGCGCCGAGCGTCTCGGCGGGATTGGGTTCCTCGACGTAGACCTCGATGGTGCCGTTGACCGCGGTGGCGCCGCGCAGGGTGCGCCAGATATTGTAGGCGAGGAGGACGAAGCCCGAAAGGTACAGGACGCCGCCGGCGACGCGCAGGAGCATGAGCGGGCGGATGGCGTTGATCGTGTCGAGGAAGTTCGGGTAGGTCAGGATCGTGCCACCCTCGGACGTGGCGTTGAGCATCAGGCCCTGGGTGATGCCCGAGGCCCACATCGCGCCGACGTAGAGCAGGATGCCGGTCATCCCGAGCCAGAAATGGAGGTTCGCAAGCGACTTCGAGTGCAGCGGCTTGTTCCAGAGCCGCGGCGCCATCCAGTAGAACATGCCGGCCGCCATGAAGCCGTTCCAGCCGAGCGCGCCGGCGTGCACGTGGGCGATGATCCAGTCGGTGTAGTGCGCGAGGGCGTTGACCGCGCGGATCGACAGCAGCGGACCCTCGAACGTCGCCATGCCGTAGAAGGTGACGCCGGCGGCGAAGAATTTGATGACGGGATCGGTGCGGAGCTTGTCCCAGGCGCCGCGCAGCGTGAGCAGGCCGTTGAGCATGCCGCCCCACGACGGCGCCCAGAGCATCAGGGAGAAGGTCATGCCGAGCAGCTGCAGCCAGCGCGGCAGCGCCGTGTTGAGCAGGTGGTGCGGTCCGGCCCAGATGTAGACGAAGACGAGCGACCAGAAATGGATCACCGACAGCCGGTACGAGTACACCGGCCGCTCCGCCGCCTTCGGCAGGAAGTAGTACATGATGCCGAGGATCGGCGTGGTGAGGAAGAACGCCACGGCGTTGTGCCCGTACCACCACTGGACGAGGCCGTCCTGCACGCCGCCGAAGATCGGGTAGCTGTGGAGCAGGCTCGTGGGGATCGACAGGTGGTTGACGATGTAGAGCATCGCCACCGTGATGATCGTCGCGATGTAGAACCAGATCGCGACGTAGAGGGACTTCTCGTTGCGGCGGCCCAGCGTCCAGAAGAAGTTCACCGCGAAGACGACCCAGATGAAGGCGACCGCGATGTTGATCGGCCAGATGAGCTCGGCGTACTCCTTGCCGCGGGTGAGGCCGAGCGGGAGCGTGATGGCGGCGGCGACGATGATCAGCTGCCAGCCCCAGAAGTGGAGGTTCGAGAGGAAATCGCTCGCGAGCCGCGCCTTCACCAGCCGCTGCGTGCTGTAATAGATGCCGGCGAACATCATGTTGCCGACAAAGGCGAAAATGACGGCGTTCGTGTGCAGCGGCCGCAGGCGCCCGAAGGTCAGGAACGACGTGGCGAAGTTCGCCTGCCAGAAGTTCAGCTGCGTGGCGATGAGCGCACCGACCAGCATGCCCACGAGGGCCCAGCCGATGGCGGCGATCATGAACAACCGCACGATGCGGTCGTTGAACTCGATGGTGGTCTTCTTGCCGGAGAGGATCATGGGCGTGGCAGGATCAAAGGGACGGCGAGCCGGAAGCCGGGGCGGCCGGGACCGCGGCCGGCGGGCGCGCGGCGGGCTGCACGAGCCGCGGGGTCTCCTCCGCCAGCGGCAGCAGCGAATCGCGCTCCGGGCTGGCGAAGTGGTGCCGGCGATGCTCGCGCCAGAACAAGGCGACAAAGACAAAGACGAGCCCGAGGCTGCAGAATACCGTGACAGGAATGACGGACATAGGCGTGGAAAGTACTGGGTTCAGCATAGCCGCCCGGCCCCGCTGTATCTCCGCGCATCTTGGCCAGTTGTGCGCACTTTTTGGCGGTGCCAGGAAAGACCGCTGGCGGCGCGCCGGCGCTGGAGCTGGGCGCGGGCGCGAAACCAGAACTCCCAGTCGCGGCCCTCGGGCCGTCCGGCGTTGAGCCAGAGGTAATAGGCGCCGAGGCGGATTTGCTCGGGGGGTAGCTCCGGCGGCGGGGTTGAAAGCGGGTGACGAATCATGGCGGCGGGTTCGGCCTCCACGTTACCAGCGCCGGCGCCGCCGTGCCTCCCGCACCTTGGCGTTCCTTAGTCACTTCTTGTCCTGCAAGATATGCCCAACGTTGGGCAAGCCATGCCGAGCGGCAGCCCGGCGCGTCGGTCATAGTCGCATCGTGCAAGAAGGCGCGATCAGTTTGCTCCAGCAGCTGCGTCCGCTCATCAAGCGGCGGTGGGAGGATTTGCTGCGGGCCGAGACCGCGGTTTCCGCCCTGGCCAATCCCGACACGCTCGTCTTCCACATGGACGACACGCTCGACGAACTGGCCGCGGCGCTGCGCACGCGGTCATTCCGCACCTGGTTGAAACAGCACCCGGTCACGGTGATGCCCCTGCGCGACATCTGTCACTGCCGGTCCAATCCGCTGCTGGCCTACTGCCACACCGGGGACCGTGCCATCCGCGAGATCGCCGGCCCGCTGCTGGGCGGGATGCTCGCCGAGACGCTGGTCACCTACCACGGCCTCGCGCAAAGCGAGATCGAGGCGTTGTGCGGCGCGTGTTGCTCGCGCGGCACCGATGCCTGCCCGATCCACGCGGCGCTCGCGGCCGCGGAGCCGGCCGGCCGGCGCTGAGGGCCAGGGGGTGAAGGTGGATCCCGCATTCCGTGCGGGATTGCTCGCCCTACCCCTGCAATCGCGAGCCAGCGCGGTCCCTCCTTAGCGATACCCGCCCGCACGGAGCGATGGTCCGGGATGCAAGGCCGAACTTTCGATTCGCGGCTTGGATTTCGCTTGGTGGAGGGCCGGCCTCCCGGCCGGCCGCGGTCGGCCACGAGACCGACCCTTGTAGCTTGATGTGGTATAGGAGGGATGTGCTTCCAACGGGACAGAAGTCCGGTACACCGAGCCGACCCAAGAGAGCTAATGACTCCGCCTGGAGATCGGGCCGGACTTCTGCCCCTGCGGCCGAGGCC
>DASZRV010000009.1:0-99945 GCA_035549095.1 Lacunisphaera sp.
TCACCCTCATCGAGCTGCTCACGGTTATCGCCATCATCGGCATCCTCGCAGCTTTGATTTTTCCCACCGTCGGCAAGGTCCGCGAAACCGCCCAGCGCACGGTCGACGCGAACAACCTGCGCGAGATCGTCAAGGCCGCCACGATCTATGCCGCCGACAATAACGACCGGCTGCCGGATCCCAGCGCGATCGCCGGCCAGCGCCAGGTCACCGGAGGCGAAGGGCCGTTCTTGTGGGCCGGCATCCTCGCCCAGCGCGGCATCCTGACGGATCCCACGTTCTACTTCGCCAAGAACGACCCGCAGTACAATGGCACGGCCCCGACCGCCATCGTGAGTCCGGCCGACCATACGGTGCTCGACCCGAGCTTCGTGACCAATCGGGTTCTCAGTTTCGAACTGGTCGGTGGACTGCGCATGGGCGACCCGGCCTCGACCCCCGTCGCCTTCACCCGCGGCCTGCTGGCGAACGGCCTCTGGAGCTTCGACCGCGGCACCTACAAAGACACTGGCGGGCACGTGGCCTTCCTCGGTGGCAACGTGCAGTTCTTCCCGAACCTGACGGAAGCCGCGTCCCAGCTCACCCTCAACAATGGCCGCAAAGGCGTTTCCGTGCTCCAAGCCCTGCCCTACAATCCCAACCCGGCGCTGAATCCCCGCATCTATGCCACGCCCCCAGCCGGGGTCGGCAGCCTGGCCGGCACCCCGGCGGAACGGGCTCCTTAGCCGGAGTCGGCGCCTCCCGGGATGGTCGGGTTGGATTACCGGCCTTTTGTCTTCACCTCGGTGACGGACGCCACCTAGTCTGCGCCTCCCGTTCATGGCATCCTCCACGCCCACCTACGTCATCGGCCACAAAAACCCGGACACCGACGCGATCTGTTCGGCCATCGCCTACGCGGCTTTCAAGGAAGCCCGCGGCGAACTCGGCTACGTGCCCGCGCGCTGCGGCAACTCGAATGCCCGGATTGACGCCATCCTCCAGCGCTTCCACACGCCGCTGCCCGTCTACCTCAGCGACGTTTTCCCGCGGGTGCACGACCTGATGAGCCCAAGCCCGTACGCCGTCAGCCTCGGCGCCACGTGCGCGGAAACCCTCCGCCTGATCGACCAGCACCAGATCAACGTCCTCCCGGTCGTTTCCTCGGACAACCGCGCCATGGGCACGATCACCCTCGCGCAGCTCGGCCACTTCTTCATCCCGCGGCTCGACGAGCCGCGCGCGATGCGCCAGGTGCGCACCAGCCTCGCGCGAATCGTCCAGACGCTGCACGCCACCGTCCTTCACCTCGTCGACGGCGACCGGCTCGACGACCTCTTCGTCCGCATCGGCGCCATGGACATCGGCACGTTCTGGAAGATCTCCGAGAAGGACAACATCCCGCCGGCCAAATCGATCATCATCCTCGGCGACCGCCCCGACGTCCAGCGGCGCGCCATCGATCTCGGGATCCGGGCGTTGATCGTCAGCGGCAACCTGCCCGTTGACCCGGCCATCCTGACTCTCGCTCGCGAGCGCGGCACGAGCATCATCGTCAGCGCCCACGACACCGCCACGACGGCCTGGTTCACCCGCGCGGCCGCCACCATCGAACAGCTCGCGGAGCGGAAGTTCGTCGCGCTGAATCCCGACGTGCGCATCGACGACATCCGGCGGAAATTCTCCCACCAGGCGCCGCACGCCATGATGGTCACCAGCGAGGACGGCACCCTGCTGGGCATCCTGACGAAGTCCGACCTGCTCAAGCCCGTGCCCACCCGCCTCGTCCTCGTGGATCACAACGAGCTCACCCAAGCCGTGCCCGGCGCCGACGAGGTGACCGTGGCGGAGATCATCGACCACCACCGCCTTGGCCCGGTGGCCACGCCGCAACCCATCCTTTTCATCAACGAGCCGGTCGGCTCGACGTGCACGATTGTCGCCGATCTTTTCCGTCGCCACGGCCTGAAGCCGACGCCCAACCTCGCCGGCTTGATGATGTCGGGCCTCATTTCCGACACCCTCCTGTTGCAGAGTCCGACCTCGACCTCGAAGGACACGGAGATCCTAGCCTGGCTCGAAACCTATGCCGGCATCAAGGGCAAGGCGCTCGCGGAAATGATCTTCAGCTCCGGTTCGGTTATCCTCGCGAGTCCACCCGAAAAAGTGGTCCGTTCGGATTTCAAGATCTACGAGGAAGACACGGTACGATTCGCGGTGTCGCAGGTCGAAGAACTGGGCTTCGACAACTTCTGGCGCCATGCCAAGGACCTCACCCGGGCGCTCGACGACCTGCGCAACGAGGAGCGCCTCGTCTTCGCGTGCCTCTTGGTGACCGACATCAACACGCAGAACTCCCTCATGCTCGTGCAGGGCGACCCGGAGTTCATCCGCCGTATCTCTTATGCGCACGTTCGCAAGGATGAGATCTTCGACCTGCCCGGCGTCGTTTCGCGCAAGAAGCAGCTTATCCCGTATCTCACCGGCGTGCTGAAGGAAATGAGCGCCGAGGGCGAGGCCCCGACCACCCGCAGCCGCACGGCGGCCCCGTTCCGCCGGCCGCAAAACTAGCATTGCCGGCGCGGGGCCCGGCCCGCATGTTGCCTCCTTATGTCCGCCGAGAACAGCCCGTCCGCCGCTGCGCCCGCACCCAGCGACTTCATCCGCGATATCGTCGCGCGCCATGTCGCCGAGCAGCGCTATCCGCGGATCGTCACCCGCTTTCCCCCCGAACCGAACGGCTACCTCCACATCGGCCACGCCAAGTCGATCTGCCTCAATTTCGGCCTCGCGCGCGAAAACGGCGGCCTCTGCAACCTGCGCTTCGACGACACCAATCCGCTGAAGGAAGACGTCGAGTACGTCGAGTCCATCACCGCCGACTTGCGCTGGCTGATTGCCGGTTGGGCCGACCAGTACCTGGCTTTCAAGCCCAAGGGCACCCATCCGGCCCCCATCGTCAGCAACGGCAAGGCCGACCTCTACCTCGGCCCGGTGCCACCGGACGCCGCCAACAGTGAGCCCTTCTACGCCTCCGATTATTTTGCAGCCCTCCACGGCTACGCGGTGGAGCTCATCAAACGCGGCAAGGCCTATGTGTGCGACCTTACGCCGAAGGAAACCGAGGAGTATCGCGGGGCGCCCGACAAGCCGGGCCGCGAATCGCCCTGGCGCAACCGGCCGGTCGCCGAAAACCTCGACCTGTTCGCGCGGATGACAGCCGGAGAATTCCCCGATGGCGCCCGGACGCTGCGGGCGAAGATCGACATGGCTTCGCCCAATGTCTGGCTGCGCGACCCGCTGCTGTACCGCATCCGCCACACGCCGCACTACCATGCGGGCGACAAGTGGTGCATCTATCCCCTCTACGATTATGCGCATTGCCTGAGCGATTACCTCGAGGGCATCAGCCACAGCGTGTGCTCAATCGAGTTCGTACCGCATCGCGCATTGTACGACTGGATTCTCGAGGCCCTCGACCTGCCGCGCCCGCTGCCGCGCCAGTACGAATTCGCCAAGCTCGTCCCGACCTACACGCTCCTCAGCAAACGCAATATCCTGCGTTTGGTGCAGACCGGGACCGTCGCCGGCTGGGACGATCCGCGCCTGCCGACACTTTCCGGCCTGCGGCGCCGCGGCATTCCCGCGAGCGCCATCCGCAAGTTCGTCATCGGCGTTGGCGTCACCACCTACAACAGCGTGACCGACATTGCCGTCTTCGAGCATGCCATTCGCGACGAGCTCAACACCCAGGCGGCCCGCCGCCTTGCCGTGCTGCGCCCGATCAAGGTGGTGCTGACGAACCTGCCACCCGACGCCGCGCTCGAGTGCGAAGCGGTCAATAATCCGCAGGACGAACACCCGACCACACGCAAGGTCGCGCTTACCCGCGAGGTCTACATTGAGGCCGACGATTTCGCCGAGGTACCCCCGCCGAAGTATTTCCGTTTGAAACCGGGCGGCGAAGTGCGCCTGAAGTACGCCTGCATCATCCGATGCGACCAGGTGGTCAAGGACGCCACCGGCGCTATCACGGAGCTGCACTGCACCGCCCAGCTCGACACCCGCGCGGGCGAACCCAACGCCAGCAAGAAGGTCAAGGGCACGATCCACTGGGTCAGCGCCACCCGGTGTGTCGACGCCGAGGTGCGACTCTATGACCGTCTCTTCACGGTGTCCGAGCCAGGCGCCGAACCGGATTTCATGTCGGTCGTGAATCCGAAGTCGCTCGAGGTCGTTCCGGCCAAGCTCGAGGCCTCGCTGGCAGCGACGCGACCAGACGATCGCGTCCAGTTCGAACGCCTCGGCTATTTCGCGCCCGACAAGGACTCACGTCCCGACCGGCTCGTCTTCAACCGCACGATCACGCTCAAGGACACCTGGGCGAAATAGAGGCCCCCTGGAAGGGCGCGCCTTGTGCGCGCCCGGGCGTGGTCGAGCCATGCCCCTACCGTAAGAGATTAGCAGCTCGACAGCGCACTCCGCTCCTTGCCCGTGGCCTCCGGCATTGCCACCGATTCATTCGCGTTTATCGTTTTGCGGCGAATGGCTGCAGCGTCCAACCAACCATCGGGCCGCATTCTGGCGGCCGCCCTGGGCGTGCTGCTGGCCGTTCCCGCTGCCGCCGGGCTGACGCTGGCCGACCTGCTCAACGATCCGAACCTCACGCCGAAGCGATTCGCCAACTACTTCGAGGATTTCACCTATGAGTACGGCGTGCCGGTGCAGGATCCCGACGCCTTCCTCGCTGCGCGCTCCGGCGACTGCGACGACTACGCGGTTCTCGCGGACTACGTGCTCAGCCGCCACCATTTCACCACCCGCCTCATTCATGTGCGAGTCGTTGGCCGGGTGGCACACGCCGTTTGCTATATCACCGAGAACCGCGCGTATCTCGACTACAACAACCGCCGTTACTTCATCACCCTGACCAAGTGCGGCCGCAGCATCCGGGAGATCGCCGAAAAGGTCGCCGATTCCCTCGAGGCCAACTGGACTTCTGCTTCGGAATTTACTTATGATTACGCCCAGCACCGAAAACACTTCGGCGCGACCGTGGTGAAAACCGACCCGCCTGAAACCGACCCCGATCATGGCAACCGTTAACCAGCTGGCGCCAGCCGTGTCCATCCGCGCCTCCGTTTTCCCGTGAACGACACCACCATCCGCCGCATCCTGGCCGTCTTTCTGGTCGTCGCCGTCGTCCTGATCGGCGTCGCAATCGCCGCCGTTCGCAACATCGATCGTTCCGCGTCAAGCAGCGACTGGGTCAACCACACGCACGCCGTCATCAGCGAGGCCGAGGCCTTCTTCGGCGCCGTGCAGGCGGGCGACGCGGCCTTGCGCACCTATCTCGTCACAGGTGACCCGCGGGACCAGGCCGCGATTCGCGACGCCAACGCGCAGGTGGACGAACACCTCGAGGTGGCCAAGGCGCTCACCCGCTCGGATCCGGAACAAAGCCAGCAATTCGTCCTCCTGGAAACGCTCGCCCGCCAGCGGACCGAATACAACCGCGAGCTCATGGCCGCGAGGTCCGCCAACGACAACGCTGCCCTGCACACACTCCTCGCATCGGATGCCGGCGGCGGTGGCATCCGCGAGATCCAACGCAAGACCGAACAACTGAAGTCCGCCGCCATGGCGCGACTGGCGCAGCAAGACACCGCCAACTATCTCCAGGCGCAGCGGACCCGCTGGACGGTGTGGGGCGGCGTGGCGCTCAATGTGGTCCTGCTCGTCGGCGCCATCTGGCTGATTCGCGATGATCTCAATGCGCGTCGGGCGCTCGCGGCCAGCCTGCGCGAGGCCAACCAGCAACTCGAGGCCCGCGTGGAGGAACGCACGGCCGAGCTCACCGCCGCGAATGCACGCCTCTCCACCGAGAATCTCGAACGCCAGTGGGCGAACCAGGCGCTCGAACACCAGGTGCGCTACAACCAGCTCATCCTCGACTCGATCAACGATTTGGTGCTCGTCCTGACGAAGACCCAGAAAATTTCGCGCGTGAACGCAGCCGTCATCCACCTGACCGGCTTCCCCACGACTGAGCTGGTCAACCAGCCGCTCTCCCGCATCGTGCGCATCAACCAGCCGGCCGGCGGCACGGTGCTCCACGACCCGCTGACACTGGCGCTCGCCGAAGGACGCGACCTCCGCGACCTGCCCGCCCTGCTCGAGGACAAGGCCGGCGGGCGGACCCGCGTGCGCCTGACCCTGTTTCCGTTGCGCGACGGCGTCAAAGTCGTCGGCGGCATTGTCACGCTCCAGCAGCAAACCACCTGAACCCGCTCCCGCCATGGCCCGGAAAATTCTGATCATCGACGACGAGCAACCGATTCGGGAATTGCTCGCCCAATACCTCACCGCATGTGATTACGCAGTCGCGACCGCGGGCACGGAAATCGAGACGCTGGCCCGCATGGACGAAGGCAAGCCCGACCTGATCATCTCCGACTTGCAGCTCGAAGACACCGACGGGCTCGAGATGATTGCCCGCCTGAAGGAGCGCCTGCCGGACGTGCCCGTCATCCTGCTGACCGGGGTGCTCTTCGATCCCGAGGTCGCACGCGATGTCCTGCACCAGCACGTCGCCTGCTACCTCGAAAAAACCTCTCCGCTCTCCCGCATCCTCGAGACGATCCAAAAACTCCTCGAGCCGGGCCAGCGCTGACCGCCCACTGCGACTAGGCTGCGGCGAGGAAACGTTTCAGCCGCGCCAGCACCCGCTCGCGGCCCAGCACGCGGAAAATGCTCGTGATGCTCGGGCCGGCGTTGGTGCCGGTCACCGCGAGCCGCGCCACGGCTTGGTAGTCGCCGAAGCCAAGCCCCTTGCCTTCGGCCAGTGACTTGATCCCGGCCTCGATGGCGGCGTCGCTCGCGAAATCCATCGCGGGCACGGCGGCGATCAACTCCGCCAGGCGCGCCTTCGGTTCACCCTTCGCCATCACCTTGTCGCGCACCTTGGGGTCGACGTAATAATCGTCGCTCCAGAAATATCCGGTGTAGGCCGCGAGTTCCTCGATGCCCTTGATCTTCGGCTGCGCCAGCTGCATGACCTCGCGGAAATAGGGCTCGTTCGCCAGCGCGACCTGCCCGCCCGGTTGCGCGCGGAAATATTCCCGCGCCAGGTTCACGAACTTTTCAGCCGGCTGCTCCAGCAGGTAGGTCATGTTCATATGCGCGAGCTTCTTCCCGTCGAATTTCGCGTTCGACTGGTTGACGCCCGGCAGGTCGAAGAGCCGGATGATGTCGGCGAGCGGCATTTTCTCGCGGTCGTCACCGGGATTCCATCCGAGCAGCGCGAGGTAGTTGACCAGCGCCTCGGGCAGGAAATGGCGCTGCTGGTATTCCTCGATCAAGGCGCCCTTGTCGCGCTTGCTCATCTTGCCCTGCCCCATCTCGGGCGATTTCAAAATCAGCGGAATGTGCGCGAATACCGGCGGCGTCGCCCCGAAACCCTCGTAGAGCCGCACGTGTTTGCTGGTGTTGGAGAGATGGTCCTCGCCGCGGATGACGTGCGTGACGCCCATGGTGATGTCGTCGACCACGTTCACAAAATGGAACACCGGGTTGCCGTCGGAGCGGACGATCACGAAGTCCTCGTCCTCCATCCGCTCGACGCGGCCGCGGATCTGGTCGTCGATCACGACCGCCTCGGATTTCACCTTCTCGACTTCCTTCTTCCGGTGGTCGTCAAAAACCTTGTAGCGTTCGCCCAGCAGCTTGAACCAGACCGCCCCATCCTTTTCGTACGCGCGCCCGGCGTCCATCAGCCGCCGCAGGTGCGCCTGATAGATCTCACCGCGCTGACTCTGCCGGTACGGTCCAAACCTGCCCCGCTCGCCTTCGCCCGACGGATTCGGGCCTTCGTCCCAGTCCAACCCCAGCCAGGTGAGGCTGTCGTAGATCAGCCGCAGGAATTCATCGCTGTTGCGCTCCTTGTCCGTGTCCTCGATGCGCAGGATGAACGTGCCGCCCGTGTGCCGGGCATAGAGCCAGTTGAACAACGCCGTGCGGGCGCTGCCGATGTGGAAGAAACCGGTCGGGCTGGGAGCGAAACGGACGCGGACCTGGGACATGGGAATGGCGTTGTAGAGCGGGCGAAGGGACAGCAAGAAGGAAGCGGTGGAACCTGTCAAAACCTCTCCCGACCTGCCGCTCGATCCCGACCGGTTTGTGCCGCGATTCTCCGCTGCGGCCGAGGCGGCCGGCTTTCGTCGCGAGCCATTTGGCGAAGTGCTGGGTCATCCCCTGATGGCGTTTACCAAACGAACTCCGGGGCGCCGCCCGAGAGTTTACTTCTCCGCCGGGATCCATGGCGATGAGCCGGCGCCTTCCTGGGCATTGCTGCGGCTGGTCGAAGAAGGCTTTTTCGACGCCCGCGCCACGTGGTTTGTCTGCCCGCTCCTCAATCCGACCGGGTTTAGCGTGCGGACCCGCGAGAATCACGCCAAGATCGACCTGAATCGCGACTACAAGGCGCCGCGTTCCGCCGAGATCTCGGCGCACGTGCGGTGGCTGCAGCGCCAGCCTCCGTTCGACCTCATCGTCTGCGTCCACGAGGACTGGGAGGCCGCCGGCTTCTACCTCTACGAACTCAACCCGGAAAACCGCCCCACCCTGGCGAACACCATGATCGCCGCCGCCCGTGCGTGCTGCCAGATCGAGACTGCATCGGTCATAGACGGCCGTCCCATCGCCGAGCCGGGAATCATACGCCCGGTCAGCGATCCTCTTCTGCGCGAAATGTGGCCGGAAGCGATCTACCTCCGCCATGTCCATGGTCCCTTCGTGTACACGACGGAAACCCCGTCAGCGCTGCCGCTGGAACAGCGCATCGCCACACATTGCGCCGTCCTGCGCGCCGCGCTGGATCGGTTCCTGTAGGTCGGGCTTTACGCCCGACGGTACGCCGCCATGTGACAGCCGATTCGCACAAGGTAGGGCGGCGACTCCGATCGCCGCCGTCTCGGCGCGGAACGGAGTCCGCGCCCTACCTATCGAAGATTCGCTGCCATTTGGAGCTGCGGCCGCCGCGACTGCTTCGTAGCGCCGCCAGCGCCAGGCATGCGAGAAGGAACCACGGACTCACTGCTCCGCCGCCACCGCCGCCGGTGGGAGCCGGCGTCGATCCTCCGCCCGCTGGCACCGGCGCAGGCGCTACGGCAGCTGCCACCGTGGCTTCGCGGCTCGTGACCGCCCCGGCCGAATTTGTCACCCGAACAGAATACCCGCCGGCGTCGGATGTCCCGAAGGTCGTCGCATACGTATCGCCAGTCGCGCCCGTGATCGCCGCTCCGTCCTTGAGCCATTGATATCTCAAATTACCCCCAGTGGCGGACACCGTCAGCGACAGCATCTGGCCGGCCGTCAGGCTGGCGTCCTTGGGTTGCTGCAGAATCACGGGCGCAGCGTCCCGCGGTTCGTTGAGACTGGCGATGTAGGCGGCGTGCTCGCGGAGCACCCGGGTATTGTTGGCGGCGCGTGGATCGAACTCGGGAAAGCCAATCGTTCGCGTGCCGAGATTGAGGAAAGCTCCCGGCCGATTCTCCAGGGTCGAGGTGATGTCGAGGGTGATGTCCGGGTTGCTGAAATACGGCACCAGGAAATCCGCGTAAGCCATGACGGTGCCCGAGGTGGTCGGGCCAACCGGGTCGGGCCAAAGCAAACCGTAACACCACAAACCGTCGCCGTCCGGAGTCGCCGTGCTTCCGTCACCAGTGCCGGCGTGCCCGCGATCGTGCTGGCAGCCGAAGTTGTGCGCCAGTTCGTGCCCGAGAATGAGGATGCCCGCGGTCAGGCGCAGCGATGCCAGCGCATAATCGGACTCCACCGGGTCGGATCGGATGTCGCCGGCGTAGGCGGCGCCCTGCCGCGTGCCCGCGCCAGTCCACATCATCACCTGATCGGCGCCGTAACGCGACCGCGCCTCCCGCACCGTGGCATCGAGCGGTCCGCCCGGCGACATCTGGGCCAGATCATCGGATACGGTGGTTTGCTCCGGGTACACCGGTACCGCCACCAAGCCGACGTAATGCCAGCGAAACGAATCGACCCGGCTGTTTTGGAGGACCTGGTTGCAGGTCTCGAGACCGGCCCGGCTATAAGCGTCGATATACGCGACCGGGTCATTGGATCGCGACACCGCCACGGCCAGGGCCCGCGTGTTGTAGAGAAAAAGGACATCGACCGTCACCGGGGCCGCGTCCGCTGTTTCCGGCGCGAGGCCGTAGCTGCCGGCAACCTGCTGGGCCGAATCGGCGGCGTAGTACAAGCCGGCCGGAATTGACTTTCTGGGCGCCGCCAGCGCCACCGACGTCAGCTCACAGTCGGCACCCGAGGCTGACACTTCCTCGACCAGCACCTGGCCACCGCGCGCATGAAAATTGAATTGGCCTGCCCCGGGCACGAGCATGATGGCGTCATAGCCTTCCGGCGTGGCGATCCCGACAAATGTCGCTCCGGGCAGCGCAGCCGAACGTCCCGCCCAAGTCAAAACGCGCCCGTCCACCTCTGCCTTCGTCTGATCGAATGTGAGGGTCGCGCCCGGGTAAGGCGCCACCTTGAGCCTCGCCGGATGACGGTTCCGCCAGTCGCGCTCCGGCGGCACGCAGCCGGGAAATACCGCCTCGGCGTCTCGCCGCTCACGCGAGCCCAGCGCCATCAATGCGGCCCCGGCGTTCCTCGCGCCGGGTGTGCTCGGCGGCATGGGATTCCCGGCCATGGCGCTCGCCGCCGGCCGGCGGTTAGATCGCGCCTCGGATCGAATCGCCCCTGTGTCCTCCAATCGTCCGGTGAATCGAAAAACAATTCCCCCCGCCATGACCATGGCGGCACCGGCGAGGAGCACGATCTTCTTGTTCATGGCCTGATCGCCGGCTTCAAAGAGATCACGAACCCGAGGTTGGCGCAAACGATCCCGCGAGGCAGGACCATCGCGTCGAGCCGGCGGATTTATGCGATCACCCGCACCAATTCGCGCTGGGCATCGCGCTCAGGCCGGTGTCTTTGCCGCCACAAACCGGTCGATGAGCGCCTGCGCCTCCGGTCGAGGCAGCGCCATCCGCGCCTCGGCAAAGCTCGCCAGGTCCGCCGGCCAAGGCGCACGCAGCAAATAATCCATGCCTGCAGGCCGCAGGTCGATGCCGGCACAATGCAAAGCCTGACGCGTCAAGGGCAGCAGCGCGACGTGCCGTTCGGTCCAGCCATGGATTGCGAACTCCTTGTACAGCGAGGGATCGGGCCCGTAGAGCTTGTCACCCACCACCCGGTGCCCGAGCCATTCGGCATGGGCGCGGATCTGGTGCTTGCGGCCGGTCAACAGCTCGATGCCGGCGAGCGTGAACCCGCCACGGGCCGCGAGGGGGTGGATGATGGTCGTGGCCGGCTGGCCGCCGGCAATGACACACGACTTCACCGTCACGTTGACCGTCGTGTCCGGACCGAGCGGCTGGTCGATGGTCGTCGCAGCCGTGAGTTCACCCTCGAGCAGGGCGATGTAATATTTGCCCACCTTGCGATCGAAAATCGCCCGGCCCAGCCGGCGGGCGACGGCCTCGGTCTTGGCGAGGATGATGACCCCGGAGGTCTCCCGATCGAGCCGGTAGACGAACCGGATGGCATCCGGCTTGAATTCCTCCCGGACCGCCCCGGCGAGGCTCGACCACGGCCCCTGCTTGGAGGGGTGGCAGACCAGCCAGCCGGGCTTGTTGAGGACCAGCAGCTGTTCGTCGTCCAGCATTACCCACGAGCGCAGCTCGGCCGGGTCAACCAAAGGGGGCGCGGAAGGCGGCCAAGGGGTGCCGGCAGGAGTCATGGGGGGAATTCGTTCAAAAATTAATCGTATGTTTCCAGAGTCAGAAGGATTGCAAACCGTAAAGGCTGGAGTAGCAGTAGGGACAGTCGAATGAATCGGTTCCCCCAGCAGTATTCGCGCTGTCCCGCGGGATGGCGGAAAGAGCAGGACGACAACCGAGACGACATTCATCCGTGAGCGTTTATGCTCCGTTAACCCACAACCAAAATCATGAACCACAACAATCAGTCGCATGATATTATCGTGTCGGGCATTCACCTCGAACTTACCGCCGGCCTGAAAGGCCACGTGCGAGACAAGATGGGGCGACTGTTTCGACACCAGGAACGTATCGTGCGGGTGAAAGTTGAGCTGGAATGCGACCGCAAGCATGACCACGAGCACAAGTTCATCGTCAAAGGCCACGTCGTGATCCACGGACCCGACATCGTGGCGACGGTCGAAGCGGACGAGTGCTACAAGGCCATCGACCTCCTCGTCGACAAGCTCGACCAGGGGCTGCGCCGGCGTCACGGCATGCACAAGGACAAGCGCAATCATCCGCGCCCGGTCGAATTCGATGGCGTGGCCCTGCCCAAGGCCGTGTAGATCGCCGCACAGTTGGCCACTCTTTCCAGCCCGCCCTCGTGGCGGGCTTTTCTTTGGGGCCTCCCATCAAAATGCAGGAGCGAATTGATGCCCCGATGGCCTCTAGCGCAAAGGAGATGACCGGGGCATAAAGCCCCCCCCGGCTGTTGAATCCACGCTAAGCCGGACGGAGTATATCGCTGGTTTGCGATTTCCAATTCGGGCCCGGGTGCTTTGATTGGCCCATCCCCATGCCCGCTCCCCTCGCGCTTTCCGGCGCCGGCCTGACGCTCACCCGGCTCGCCGCGGCCATCGACGATGGCCGGCGCATCTCGCTGAGCCCGCGCGCCGCCACGCGTATCCAGGCGTCACGCCGGATCGTCGACGGGTTGCATCACGACGACACCGCCCATTACGGCATCAACACCGGCTTCGGCGCCCTCGCCCACCAGCGCGTCCCCGGGCGCGACCTGCGCAAACTACAGGAGAACCTGATCCTCAGCCATGCCGTCGGCGTCGGCGACGAGGTCCCGCCGGAGATTGTCCGGTTGATGTTGCTGCTGAAGGTAAACGGCCTGGCCGCCGGTCTCTCGGGCGTCTCCCGCCAGGTGGTCGACTACCTCCTGCGTTTTCACAATGAGGACGCCCTGCCCGTGGTGTTCACCAAAGGCTCCCTCGGCGCCTCGGGCGACTTGGCGCCGCTCGCGCACCTCGTGCTGCCGTTGCTCGGCCTGGGAGAAATGCTGCATCGCGGGCGCCGCCTGCCGGCCGCCTCGGTCTTGCGGCGCCTCAAACTCAAGCCGCTGAAACTCCGCTCGAAAGAAGGCCTCGGGCTCATCAACGGGACCCAGTTCATGTCGGCTTACGCCGTGCATTGCCTCCTCCGCATCGCGCGGCTCATGCAGACCGCCGACATCGCCGCGGCCATGACGTTGGAGGCCGCGCGAGGCAGCGCCGCGCCGTTTGACGCCCGCATCCAGGCGGCCCGGCCGCACGCCGGACAGATCCAGGTCGCGGCCAACGTGCGCCGGCTCCTGCGCGGCTCGAAGATCCTGCCCTCCCACGCGCATTGCGCGAAGGTGCAGGACCCCTACTCGCTCCGCTGCGTGCCACAGGTGCACGGTGCGGTCCGGCTCGCCTTCGAGCACGCCCGCACCGTGGTGGAGACCGAAATCAACTCCGCCACCGACAACCCGCTCGTTTTCGCCGGCGGCGAGGTGATCAGTGGCGGGAATTTCCATGGCGAACCACTCGCCTTCGTACTCGATTACCTTGCCATCGCCGTCGCGGAGCTGGCTTCGATTTCCGAGCGCCGCATCTACATGCTGTTGCATGGCGACACCATCGGCGACCTCAAGGTCCCGCGGCTCCTGATGCAGGACACCGGCCTGAACTCCGGCTTCATGATTCCGCAGTACACGGCCGCCGCGCTGGTTTCGGAAAACAAGGTCCTCGCCCATCCGGCCTCGGTCGATTCGATCCCGTCGTCGCTCGGCCAGGAGGACCATGTCTCGATGGGCGCCATCAGCGCGACAAAACTCCTCGAGGTCGTCAAAAACACCGAAACCGTGCTCGCCATCGAGTTCATGTGCTCGGCCCAGGCCATGGAATTCCTCCGGCCGTTGCGCTCCGGTGCCGGCGTCGAGGCCGCCTTCGCCGTGGTGCGCCGGCATATCCCCTTCGCCCGCGCCGACCGTCTCTTCCACGACGACGTGCAGACCGCGCTGCAACTCGTCCGCCGCGGCGCGGTCGTCGCTGCCGTGCGTGACGCCATCGGCCGCATTGTCTGATCCGCCATGGCCCGCGCTCCCGTCATTCGCGCTCCCCGCGGCAACCGCCGCACCTGCCGCACCTGGGCGGCTGAGGCCGCGATGCGGATGCTCATGAACAATCTCGACCCGGAGGTGGCCGAGCGTCCCGCCGATCTCGTGGTCTATGGCGGTCGCGGGAAGGCGGCGCGCAACTGGCCGGCCTTTCACGCCATCATCCGCGCGCTGCGCCGGCTCGGGCCGGAGGAAACGCTGCTGATCCAGTCCGGCAAGCCCGTCGGTGTCGTGCGAACGCATTCGGACGCACCACGCGTGCTCCTCGCCAACAGCAACCTCGTGCCGCACTGGGCAACGCAGGATAACTTCGACGAGCTCGAGCGCCGCGGCCTCATCATGTTTGGCCAGATGACCGCCGGGTCGTGGATCTACATTGGCACGCAGGGCATCCTGCAGGGCACGTACGAAACGTTCGCCGAAGTCGGCCGGCAGCATTTCGGCGGCACGCTGGCCGGCCGGCTGTGCGTCACCGCCGGCTGCGGCGGCATGGGCGGCGCGCAGCCACTCGCCATCACCATGGCGGGAGGCGCCTGCCTGATCGCTGATGTCGACCGGTCGCGACTCGAGAAACGCGTCCGCGACCGGTACCTCGACGAAATCGCTCCGGCCCTCGACGCCGCCATCGATCGGGCGGTGGCTTGCGCCGGCTGCCGCGAAGCGCGCAGCATCGGGGTTGTCGCCAATGCCGTCGAATTGCTCGAGCGCCTGTTGGCCCGCCGGGTGCGCGTTGATGCATTGACCGACCAGACCGCCGCGCACGATCCGCTCGTCGGTTACGTGCCGGTCGGCCTCGACCTTCAGGCCGCTGCCAAGTTGCGCCGGACAAACCCGGGCCGCTACCAGAAGCTCTCGCTCGCCACCATGGCGCGTCATGTCCGCGCGATGCTGGTGCTGCAGCGGCGCGGTGCCCGCACGTTCGACTACGGCAACAATCTCCGGCAGCACGCCTTCAACCAAGGCGTGAAGCGCGCATTCGATTTCCCGGGTTTCGTCCCGGCTTACATCCGCCCGCAGTTCTGCGTGGGCCGCGGACCGTTCCGCTGGGCGGCACTATCGGGCGATCCCGCCGACATCGCCGCGACCGACCGGGCGCTCCTGCGGCTGTTCCCGCACGACCAGGGCCTGCGTCGCTGGCTGACGCTCGCCGGCGAGCGCGTTGCTTTCCAAGGCCTCCCCGCGCGCATCTGCTGGCTGGGCCTGGGCGAACGCCACCGCGCCGGGCTGCTTTTCAACCGCATGGTGGCGGACGGACGGCTGCGCGCGCCGATCGTCATTGGACGCGATCATCTCGACTGCGGCTCCGTGGCCAGCCCGAATCGCGAGACCGAGGCGATGAAGGACGGCTCCGATGCCATCAGCGACTGGGCGGTGCTCAATGCACTCGTCAACACGGCCAGCGGCGCGTCGTGGGTGAGCTTTCACCATGGTGGCGGTGTCGGCATCGGCTACAGCCAGCACGCCGGCCAGGTCGTCGTGGCGGACGGCACCGCCGCCGCCGCCAAACGCATCGCCCGCGTTCTGACCAACGACCCGATGATGGGCGTCTTCCGTCACGTCGACGCCGGGTACGAAACCGCTTCGGCCTGCGCCAAACGACTGCGCGTGCCGATCCCGATGCGCGCCCGCCCATGAAGCTGGTCGTGCCCCACACCAAGCCGGCGCGCTGGCCGCGTGACATCGCGCCCGGACGTTTTGCGGCCTCAATCCGCACCGACTCGCCGGCGGGCTGCCAGGTCGCGCTGCTCGGGTTGCCCGACGACACCGGCGTCCAGCTGAATCACGGCCGCCCGGGCGCGCGCGACGGACCGGCGGCGTTTCGTTCGGCGCTGGCGGCTTATGGCGTCGCGCAGCCCGGTTGGCCGCGAGTGTTTGACGCCGGTGATGTGACCTCGGCGCGATCCCTCGAAGCGACCCATGATCGCGTGACCGCCGCCGCCGGCGTTCTGCTGGACGCCGGGCTGTTGCCCGTCGCCGTCGGCGGTGGGCACGACCTGACGTTCCCATTTGTCCGCGCCGCGACTGATCGGCTCGGTTCGCTGACCGGCATCTATTTCGACGCCCACCTCGACGTGCGTGAGACGCGCGGCTCGGGCATGCCGTTCCGCAAACTCATCGAGGAATGCGGCGTGCGGAGGCTGCATCTGCACGGTTTCCGTCCGCTGGTCAATTCGGCCGAACATCTCGCCTGGTTCGAAGCGCACGGGGGACGCGTGCATCGGTCGCATTCCCGCCCCGTTCTGCCGAAGGGTCGGCATCTGTTCGCGAGTTTCGATCTCGATGTCATCGACGCCGCGTATGCCCCAGGCGTCAGCGCCCTCAATCCCTGCGGCTGGACCCCGGCCGAAGCCGAGGCGTGGGTTCGCGCCTGCGGCGCCGATGCGCGCATGCGTTGCTTTGACCTGATGGAACTCAATCCGCGACATGACCACGGCGGCCGCACCGCGAGGCTCGCCGCGCATCTGTTTCTCTGCTTTCTGGCGGGCTTCGCCACCCGATGAATCTCCTGATCCGCAATGCCCGCGTCCTGACCCTGGCCGAAGGCGCCCGCCCCCGCCGCGGCAAGGAACTCGCCAACCTCGCGGTGATTCCGCAGGGCGATGTGCGCGTGGCCGACGGCAAAATCGCCGCCGTGGGCCCGAAGCTCGAGGCTCCGGCAGACACCGAGATAATCGAGGCCCAAGGCCGGGTGCTGATGCCCGGATTCGTGGATTGCCACACCCACGCGTGCTGGGCCGGCGACCGCCTCGCCGAATGGGAACAGAAGCTGCGCGGCGTGCCGTATGTCGAAATCCTGAAGCAAGGTGGCGGCATCCATGCGACTGTGCGGGCCGTCCGCGAAGCGACCAAGAAGCAGCTGGCTGCCGGGCTCAAGCAACGGCTCGACGCGATGCTGCGGGCCGGCACCACGACCGTCGAAATCAAAAGCGGTTACGGCCTCGAGACCGAAGCCGAACTGAAGATGCTCCGTGCCATCGTCCGCGCGGGCCATGAGTGGCCCGGGACCGTCGTGCCCACCGCGCTGCTCGGCCACGCGTTTGAAGGCGACCTCGACGATTATGCCCGGATGGTCGTCAAGGAAATGCTCCCGGCCGTCGCACGCGAATTCCCGGACATCGCGGTGGACGCCTTCTGCGAGGACGGCGCCTGGTCGCTCGAGGCTTGCGTGCGGCTCTTCGAAAAGGCCCAGAAACATCATCCTATCCGCGTGCATACCGACCAGTTCACGTCGCGCGGCATGATCCCCGAAGCCATCCGCCTGTTCGCGCGCTCGGTGGATCATCTCGAGGCCGCGAAAAAGTCCGAGCTGCAAGCGTTGGCCCAATCGCCGGTCATGGGCGTGATCCTGCCGGCCACCGGATTTCACACCGATGGCCGCTACGCGCGCGCCGGATTCTTTGTCGACCAAGGCGGCGCCGTCGCGCTCGCCACCAACTGCAATCCGGGCACGGCCCCGACCCATTCCATGCCCTTCGCGATCGCGCTGGCGGCGCGCTTCTGCGGCCTGACCGCGGCGGAGGCGATTGTCGCGGCAACGGTGAACGCGGCCGCCGTGCTCGGCCTGCAGGACCGCAGCACAATCGCGGCCGGCCAGCGCGCCGACTTGATTCTCCTCTGCCACAAGGACGAGCGCCAGCTGGCCTACGAAATCGGAAGCAACCCGGTCGACCTCGTGGTCGTCAACGGACAGGTCGTGCGCTGAGCGCACGACCCACCGTCTTTGGCGTTGCCGCCGGCGGGGTTCGCCGGATTCTGAAGGGGCCATGAAATACCCTGCTGCTGTTATCCTCGCCTGCCTTCTGACCGCTTCCGCCCTGTCCGCCCAATCGGCCGAGGAGGGATTCGTCCCGCTGATGGACGGCAAGACGTTCACCGGCTGGAAGACCGCATCGGAAAACCCCGGCACGTGGAAGATCGAGGATGGCGCGTTCGTGACCCGCGGAGCCCGCTGCCACCTTTACTACATGGGCGACGGCGTGCCGTTCAAGAATTTCGAGTTGCGCGTCGAGGTGATGACGGCGCCCGGCTCGAATGGCGGCATCTACTTCCATACCGCCTACCAGGAGACCGGCTGGCCGAAGGCTGGATTCGAGACCCAGGTCAACAACTCCCACTCGGACTGGAAGCGCACCGGCAGCGTCTATGACGTCGCCAACACCGGGCTCGCGAGCGCCGAGGACAACAAATGGTGGACGCAGACGATCCTCGTGGAAGGGGACACGGTGACGGTGAAGGTGGATGGCAGGATCGTCGTCCAATACACCGAACCCCCGGGCGCGCAGCCGGGAACGGCGTTCGGCCGCAAGCTGGGCCAGGGCACCTTCGCGCTCCAGGCGCACGACCCGAAGAGCGTCGTCCGCTATCGCAACATCCGCGTCAAGCGCCTGCCGGACTGACGCGGCACTCGCCCGTGTGAAAGGGATTCAGCGTTGACCGGCGACGCCTGTTCGGCTGATTTAACGCAAAACTCCCCATGGACCCCGCCTCCCCTGCCCCGGCCTCGTCCACCAGCGTCGCTCCCGCCGATCGGGTCCCGCGCCTCCAGAAATTCGGCTACGGCCTCGGCAGCATCCATGATATGTGGGGCCACTGGCTGTATCCGGGCCTGGCCTTCCAGGTCTTCAACATCTACCTCGGCGTCTCTCCGGCCTGGATCGCGCGCGCCCTCCTCTGCAAGCTGGTGTTCGAGGCGGTGTGGGATTCCGTCTTTGGCTGGTGGTCGGACAACACTCGCACGCGATTCGGCCGGCGACGTCCCTTCATCTTGGTCGGATCCATCGGCGCCGGCATCATGCTGCCGGTGATGTTTGCCGTGCCGCGGGACTGGACGGAGGTCCAGTACTTTTGGTTCATGGTGTCGTCCATGGCACTGCTCGTGCCGAGCATGAGCTGCTTCTACATGCCGTACCAGAGCCTCGGCTATGAGCTGACGCCGGACTACCATGAGCGCACTGCGGTCGGTGCCGTCCGCCGCGCCATCCAGAAGGCGCCGGAACTCGCCATGTTCGCCGCCGCGGCCTTCACGACGGCCGGCGTCTGGGTCGGCGCGACCTGGCGTGAGGTGCCCGCGCGCCTGGCCATGCTGGCCGGGCAGACGATCCATTGGTTCTATGACGTGGCGGCGGGAATGGTGACGCTCGATTTTCACCGGCTCGGTGGGCTCATGCAGACCCTCTTCGGGTGGAAGCCGGGCTCGGCCGGGGCGCATCCGGACATCCTCATCGGCGGCCAGGTCTACACCTTGATGCTCGGCGCCATCATGGTGGCCGCGGGCGTCGGAGTGTTCGCTCTGACCAGGGAGCGCTACTACGACAAACTCGTCGTGGCGCACCACCAGGAGAAGATCTCAATCAAGGCCACGCTCGGCCAGTCGCTCTCCTGCCGTCCCTTCCGGGCCAACCTCTCGATGGCCCTCGCTTACGGCATCGGCACTAGCATGGTCGGCACGCTCGGCTACTATGCCACCGTCTATTATGTGTGTCACGGCGATGTCGCCGCGGGCGCGACGTGGAATTTCTGGATGGGGCTCGCGGGCATGCTGCTGGGACTGGCCGGCATCCCGGCGTATTCCACCATTGCGCACTGGATCGGCAAGAAGCAGGCGATGGTCGTCGTGCTGTTCTGCGCCATCGCCGGGTTCATCGCCACGTGGTGGCTCTACAACCCCGCCATCCAGTGGCTGCAGGTCGTGTCCTGCGGCGTGACGGCGTTCACCGGCGCGGGATTCTGGATGCTCTATGATTCAATGTCCGCCGATGTGATCGACTACGATGAGCTTGAGACCGGCAAGCGCCGCGAAGGCGCCTTTGCCGCGTGCGCCTCATGGATCATGAAGCTGGGCGTCGCGATCGGCAGCTGGGCCTCGGGCGAGATCCTCGACCGCACTGGTTTCAAGTCGACCCTCGGCGGCAACCAGACGGAGCATGCCATCTTCATGATCCGCATCCTCCTGGCCGCCATCCCGGTCATTGGGCTCGTCGTGGCGCTCGTGCTGCTCGCCCGGTTCCCGCTGACCCAAATGAAAATGGCCGAGATACGGCGGCAGCTGGAAGCCCGGCGCGGGCAGGTCTGATTCGGAGCAATTGCATTGCGGGCGGAACCGGCACTCCGTGCAAGTTTAGCCCGCGCGGAGTGCGGGCTCCACCATAGGCCTCGTCGGAGCAAATCCCGGCGGCACCGGCCTCGTGCCAACGAAAGACCTACCGCAGCACCGGCACCATCCGCACGGCGGCGGGCGGGGCGGCCACCGAGGCCCGGGCCATCAGCTCGACCGGAAAGACGACCGTCTTGCCCGACAGCACGCGGCCGCCGCCATTCTGCCGGGCGATACGTGCCAACAGCAATTCCACCGCCCGTTCTCCCATGGCGTGCAGCGGCTGGCGCATGGTGGTCAGTTGGGGCACGCAGGTCCGCGCACCCAGGGTGTCGTCAAACCCGGCCACCGAAACATCGTCCGGCACCCGGATGCCGGCCTCCGCCAGCGTCTCCATGCAGCCGATCGCCACGGCGTCGCTGGCGCAATAGATTGCCTGGGGCAGCGGCTGCCCGGCGTGCTTCTTCAGCCACAGCCCCATCGTCTCGCGGCCCGATTCCGTGGAGTAGTTGCCCGTGATCAACAGGTCAGGATCGAACGGGATGCGGGCACTGGCCAGCGCCCGCCGGTAGCCCTGGCAACGCCGCTCCGCCCCGATCAGGCCGAGCGGGCCGCGGATGTGCATGATCCGACGATGGCCCTGGGCGATGAGATAACGGACCATCTCCCAGACGCCATGCTCCTCGTCACTCTCGATGTTGACGACGTTGGGCAGGTCCGCGTTGGCGTGAATCGAGACGAAAGGGGTATGCGTCGGGAGCACCGGCTGGTCCGCCGAAATCAAGGGCGCGACCAGGATCAAGCCGTCAATGCGGCCGTCGCAGAAGCCGCGCAACCGCGCCACGTCGCGGTTCCAATCGTGCAGGGTGAAGACGGTGGTGTTCTGCTCGTGCCGGGCCGCCGCCTCGAGGATACCCGTGAAGACCTGCATGAAATAGTAATTCAGCGCGTTGTCGTGGACGACGGCTGCGACCCCCAGGGTGTGCATCCGCCGGTTGGCCAGCGCGCGAGCGGTCGCATTCGGGCGGTAATGCAGCGCGGCCGCCACCTTGAGGATGCGTTCGCGTGTCTCCTCGGAAATGCGCGAGGAACTCCGGGCGTTGTTGAGCACCACGGAAGCCGCCATCGCAGACACCCCGGCGGCCCGACCGACATCCGCCAGCGTGGCGGCACGGACGTGGCGGTTTTTCCTGGAATTGGCCATGGGCAAGCGGCGCCGAGGATTGTTGGCTCCCCATTGCGGTGCAAGCGGGATAGCGCCGGCCGGCGCCGGACCCACGATGGGGACGAACAAAAAGTGGTGCCGGAAGCGAATCCGGCACCACGGAAGACATCTCCAGCCGGAGGAGCAACGCCGGGCGTCACGCCTCCGGTTGGCCAAGCTTAGAACGAGAACCGGTTCGTCACCTCCCAAGTCTGGCCCGTCATGATGCGCTGGACGCCCCAGCTGCCGTCCGGCTCGACGCTGACGGGCACCAGGTGCGTGTTCTCACCCACATTGCGCAGGTTGACCTGCACGCGCCAGTTGACCTTTTCGGTCAGCTTGTGCTCGTAGCCGACCCAGAGGTCGAAGTGCTCGTCGATCTTGCCGGAGAGCGGCTTGCTGACGTCCGTAATCCAGGTCGCGGCGCCGGTGGCGTCCGTGATCTGTTTGATGCCGTAGCCGAGAATCGGCTTCGAGGCCCAGCGGTAACCGCCGCCAACGTTGACGCCCTTGAAGGTACCCGACTTGAACGTGTAGTTGGTAACGCCGCGGAAGTTCCACCGCGAGAGTTCCGGTTGGGCGGTCCCGGTCAAGGCCTGCTGCAGCTGGTAAGCCGACCAGATGTTCTGCATGAAGTAGCCCTTGAGCGTGCCAGACGCGGTGTTCGTGTAGGGCGTGGTGCTGGTATCGACACCACCACCCCAGTAGCCCCAGAGCGGCAGCTGGCCGGCGGGACCGTTGAAGAACGCGTAGGAGTTCTGGATGAACCCGGAGTTTTCGGGTCCGAGCCTGGTCTGCGTCGCATCCAGCTTCGAGGCGTTGAACGTGATGTCCCAGTTCTTGAGCGGCTTGAACGTGACCTCGAGTTCGTAGCCCTTCGATTCGACGTCGTTCGTGATCACCGGGAACGAACCGTTGATGCGGCCGCCGCCGGTGTTGGCGATATTCCACGGGAACGTGATCGGGACGGCGTTGGGCTGGTTGTAGACGTTGCGCCAGTCGCCATTCGTGATCGCGGCCACGTTTACGCCGAGGCCGTAGGCGTCGAAGAACTTCTGCGGGAAATACCGCGCGAAGTCGGCCTTGAAGGCGGCCACGGCGGCCACCTGGCTGTTGTGGATCGTGTTGCTGGCATCATCGGGGTGGCCCGTGAAATTCCAGTCATCGATCGCGCCCGGCCAGGCCGCAATCGCCATTCCGCTCGCGGCGGCGTCAGCCGCGGCCCACGCCGGCAACAGGTACAGGTAATAGCCATTGTTGCCGAGCGGATCAGCCGCGCCCGAACCGGCCTGGGCGTTCTGGTCGACGGTCTTGAAGTAGGTCAGGCGGATCGTGGCCCGGCCCTTCAGGGTGTCGATCTGGATGCCATAGTCGTCCGTCTTGCCGGACTCGTCCGGCAGCTGGCTCGCGTCGAAGGCATACCGCACCTTCGGCGTCTCGTTCACGCCATGGAAGTAATAGAGGCTGACATCGGTCTCCTCCGGGAGCTTGCCCCGAAGTTTCGGCGGCAGGTGGAGGGTCACACCGTAGCTTCGTGACGTCGTGGTGACCGAGACCGGCTCACCCGTGATGTTGTAATGCATGCTGGCCACGGCGGTGTTGGGATCGAGCGGGGCATTGGAGGAACGCTGCGAGATGGTGTCCCGGCGCCAGCCGAACTCCGGAATGATGGTATCTTCCCACAGGTGGCCCTGGTACATGAACGCCGCGGACTTCAGCTTCTGTTCGGTCTTGTTGCCCGACTGGTACAGCTCGTCGATGTTGTCGCGCCAGTTGTAGATGTTGAGCGGGATGCTGGTCCAACCGACATAGTTGGCCGGATTGGCGGCCTGGGTCGACGCGGTGTTGGTCCGGGGATCGGTCCATGGGTCGGTCGGGTTCACCGTGGTGGCATTCCAGGCCGGGACGAAGTGCAGCATGGTGCCGCTGGCCGGCACGATCTCGCTGGCGAGATTGCTAAGCTGCAACCCGGAGGGCGACGACACGTTGATCATACTGGGCCCGACGTAGGACACCCACGAAATCGAGCGGCCGTTGATCTTGCCCAGGGGGTCGTTCATGTAGTTCGCAAAGGTCGTATCCGTCGCGTACGAACTCCAGGTCTTGGAATCGATCTTCGTCTTGTAGATCGCGCCGAGCGCGGTGATCGAGTGGTGGCCAAGGATTCGCGTCAGCAGGTCGTCCTTGTTCATGAAGTCGTCCGCCCGCAGGTCGCCGTTGGCGGTGAACTGGTAGTTCTCGTGCGTGTAGTGCGCGCTGTTGTTGCCGCCGCCGGTGTCGCTCGCCAGGAAGGGCCGGCCGACGTTCGGATTGGTCACTCCGTTGCCCAAGGCGGGCTGGTTCTTGATCAGGTACGCGTCCAGATCGACGGAGATGAAGGGCATCGTGTAGCCAAAGATGCCGTTCTGGCCCTGGTCGAATTCCTGGTGGTCGATGATGCCCTGCACCGCGATACGTCCGTTGAGCAGCGTTTCCTCCGCCTTGAGGTTGAAGGCGTTCCAATTCTGCCACTCCTGCTTGTTCGGGCCGTCGATCAGGAGGTTCTTGAAGTCGAACAGCGACGCATTTGTCAGCGACTTGTCGTTGTAGGTCACCGTGCCGGCGTAGGCGCCGTGAAACTGCGATGCGGCGGTGTCCGCGCCGTTGACCAGGGTCCGATAGTTCATCGTCCGGGCGTAGTTCGCGAAACCCGAGACGTAGAGGGCCATGGTTTGCGGCATGACGATCGCATTGTTACCGTTGTTTCCATTGATGGTGGTCATCGCCTGCAACGTGCTGCCCGTTTTTGCGTCGTACCAGTAGGCGGCACCGGGACCCGGCCAGATGTAGTGGTAATCCTGGCCGTTCAGCCAGGGCGACTCGCCTGCGTAGGTACCCACGCCCGAGAGTTGCAGGCCCGAATAGAGGTAAGGATCGTAGCCGGCCTTGTTCAGCCCCATGCCAGCGAAGTATCCCGTGATGAAGTCCAACGGCGGGAGTTCGCGCGGGTTGTTCGACCGCACCTGTCCCTTTTCCGCCGTGACCTGGAGGTTGAAACGGCTGGAACCCTTGTTGAGCGCCTTCGGGTCGTAGCGCAGCGCCGCGTAGGCGCGCTTCGCATGATTGTAGGCCGGTTCCTGCTGGTACTTGATGTCGTCGTTCAGCAGGTCGAGGCGGGCCGTGAGCTCGCCGGGGATGAGGACCCGGTTGTAGTCCAGCGATTCGCGGGTGCTGCCAAACCGTCCGACGCGGCCTTCGACCGATCCGGCGTTCTTGTAGACCGCATCGTTGGTGGAATAGTTGGAAATACCCGACGGACTGCCGACGCCAAACAGGAACGAGTTCGGGCCGCGGGAGATGTCGATGCGGCTGATGTTGAAGGAATCCCATGGGATCTCGCTCGAGAAATAGTTTCTCGTGTTGTCCATCGCGGTGAGCCCGCGGGAGCGGTTGACCGAGGTGGGATTCAACAACCGGCCGGCCTCGGCGTTGCTGCTGACGCCCGTGCCACGGGCTGCCACGCCCGAGTAGTTGCCGTACAAGCCGCCGATCTCGGTGTTCGTCGTGTAGAGATAGAGATCCTGCGCATTGCGGATGCCCACGTCGTCAAGGAACGACTTGGTCACGACCGACAGGGCCGAAGGGGTGTCCTTCAACCTCGTCTGCACACGCGCGCCGGCCAGGGTGTCGAGCGCCTGGTAGCCGTTGGTCTCGGCACTCACCACGAAGGGTGAGAGCACGACCACCGGTTCCTCGCTGGTGGTGTTCGCCCTGCCGGTGTCCGGTGCGGTTTGCGCCGGAGCCTGGCCCAGCAAGAGTGTCAGCGACGCGAACGACGCCAGCACGTATCCTTTCTGCCAATGTGTATTCATGTTTGGGGTTGGTTCACTGGTTGCATGGCCGACGTGCGTGGGCGGGACCCTGGCCGGGTGAATGGATTGGTGTTTTGGTTGCCTTACGGAAAAGGTTCGGCTCCGGGGTGCATCAATGCCGCCAACGGGAGTGAAGGTAAGCCGGCCATCCGCGACGCCGCCGCATCGCGGCCCGTCGCGCAGGTTTCATCCGGAGAGTGCGCCGGCACTCCCGAAAAATCCTTCCAGGCACCGTCAATTGACTTCATGCGCCGGTCTCGGGGTAGGTTTAACGCTAAATGTCGGAATTCCGCTGGGTCGTCGCAATAATTTAAGGTCGCCGCGCCGAGTTCAGTAACTCCGGGATTGAAGATCATGCCGACGGCTAATCACCGCGGCATCGCTCTCGCCCATGGCGAAGTTTGCCGCGCGCGCGCTCCGCCCACGATCCGGCGCACGTCGCCCCGCGGATCCCGCCCTTCGCCGTGCGCTCAGCGCTCGGCCGGCAGCAGCAGCTGCAGCGCCGAGCTGCCAGCAGGCGCACTGATGATGACGCCCAGCGGGTCGGCGGAAATGCTCGCGACCGCCGTGCTCGTGGCCGAGGCGTGGCCGGCAAGCTGCACGCGCCATGAGGATGGCGTGCGGCCGGAAAGCGCAACGTTCAGCTGCCGTCCGCTGCGTCGCACGGTGCACGTCGCCGCGCCCGCGCCCTGCAAATCCGGAACCTCGCACGTCGCCGTCGCTCCGTCGGCCATGGCAAAAATCCGGAAGGTTAGATCCGCTGCATAGTCGTAGTCCGGTCGGTCCTCCCTGGCCCCGATTGGCAGCACCGTGCCGGCTCGGACAAAGAGCGGCAGGCTGAAGTAATCATGCTGCGCCCGGTGCCAGCGTCCACCGGCCTGCTCCTCTCCCGACAGCAAATGGGTCCACTGCCCTTCCGGCAGGTAATAGTCCAAGCTGCCGTCCTCGCATAAAACCGGCGCAACCAGCAGCGACCCACCCAACATGTATTGGCGGTCGAGCGTGTCGCTCGCCGGGTCCCCGGGAAACTCAAGGGCCATCGCCCGCATCAGCGGAGTCCCCGCGCGATGTGCTTCGACGGCGGCGCCGTAGAGATAGGGCATCAGGCGGCACTTCAATTTCGTGAAGGTCCGCAACACCGCACAGGCCTCGTCATCGTAGTGCCAGGGCACGCGGTAGCTGGTGCTGCCATGCAGGCGGCTGTGGGAGGAGAGCAGGCCGAAGGCAACCCAGCGCTTGTAGACCGCCGGCGGCGGCAAACCCTCGAAGCCCCCGATGTCGTGGCTCCAGAACCCGAAGCCGCACAGCCCGAGGGATAGCCCGCCGCGCAGGCTTTCCGCCATCGATTCGAAGGTCGAGTGGCAGTCACCACCCCAGTGGACCGGGAAGCGCTGGCCCGACGCGTAGGTGGACCGCGCAAACAACACCGCCTCGCCGGGACCGCGCACCTCGGCGAGCAGGTTGAAGACCGCCTCGTTGTAGAGGATGGCATAATGGTTGTGCATGCCGATCGGATCCGAGCCGTCGGCGTAGACCACGTCGGTGGGGATGCGCTCGCCGAAATCGGTCTTGAAACAGTCCACCCCCATCTCGAGCAGCCGCCGCAGGTGGCCGACATACCAGGCCGTCGCCGCCGGGTTCGTGAAATCGACGATGGCCATGCCGGGCTGCCAGAGATCGGTCTGCCAGACGTCGCCGTTGGCCTTGCGCAGGAAAAAGCCGCCGCGCACTCCCTCCGCGAACAGCTCCGAGCGCTGGGCAATGTAGGGATTGATCCAGACGCAGACCTTCAGCCCGCGCGCGTGGAGCCGCTCCAGCATTCCGCGCGGATCGGGAAAAGTGCGCGGGTCCCACCGGAAATCGCACCAATCGAATTCGCGCATCCAAAAGCAATCGAAATGGAATACATGCAACGGCAGGTCCCGCTGCTTCATGCCGTCGATAAAGCTCATCACGGTGGCTTCGTCGTAGCGAGTGGTGAACGAGGTCGTCAGCCACAGGCCGAACGACCAGGCGGGCGGCAGCGCGGGCCGGCCCGTCAACGCGGTCAGCCGCCGCAGCACCTCCTTCGGCGTCGGGCCGTGGATGAGGAAGTATTCCAGGTGCTCGCCGGCCAGGCTGAATTGCACGCGCGCCACCTTCTCCGAGGCCACTTCGAAGGACACCGGGCCGGTCTCGTTCACCAGCACGCCATAACCCCGGTTCGTGAGATAAAAAGGCACCGCCTTGTAGGCCTGATCGCTCCCCGTGCCGCCGTCCTTGTTCGTGTTCTCCACCACCTGGCCATTTTTGACGAACGACGTGAAACGCTCGCCGAGACCGTACACGCATTCCCCGACGCCCAGCGAGAGCTGCTCGTGCAGGAAATTGCCATGCCCCGGCCATTGGATGTAGCCCAGGCCGCGGAACCCGCTGCGGGTCAGCACGTGCCCGTCGCTCGCAAAGGACAACTCCCATCCCTCCCCGCGCTTGATGCGAGCCTCGAGCGATCCGCTGCGCAACACCGCCTGGCGTTCATCGACGACGATGTCGACCGGCGGCGGCTGGACCGGCTCGAGCGGAATCCGGGGCCCGCGTTCCGCCGCGCCCGCGTAATGCTCGACCCGAACCTTGATGACTCCAGGGAGGGGCGAACTGAGGCGCAGCGTCAGCAACGGACCCTGCAGCGTGTCACCTCGGTGCCGGATCGGACGCGTCGGCGCATGCACCACCAGCTCGTCCCCTTCTCGGGTCACGTCGTACGCTTCAGCGGGATGGTGCGCCTGCGCCCCCGCCTGCATCAGCCAGGCACCATCGGTGAATTTCATCCGGTCGGATCCTTGGTTTATCGATAAATCTCGGGACCCCGCGCCGCCTTGGCAAGGCTTTTCCCGCCCGGGCGGTCCGTTCGCGAAACCGAAAAGTGGAGCGACTTGCCCCCAAGGCGCTTCGGCTTTTTCCCCGTGCGCGAGTCAACGCACCGCAGTCAGTGCGTTCCGCCTTCCGCGGCACGATTTCCTGTCAAAGCACCCGGTTGGCCTTCATCACTGCCGCGTAATAGCCGGCAGAAAGCTTGGGCGTGCGTCGCTGGGTCTGGAAGTCGACATGGACGATGCCAAAACGCCGCGCATACCCATCCTCCCATTCGAAGTTGTCGAGGAGGGTCCAGAGGAAATAGCCGCCGACCGGCACGCCGTCACGAATGGCGCGCTGCAGTTCGCGCAGATACCCGCGGATGAAATCCCGGCGGTGCAGGTCATTCACTTCCCCACCCTGCACTTCGTCGCCGTCATAACCGCAGCCATTCTCGGTCACAAAGATCTCCTTCACGCCATAGGTCTCGTGCGCGAGCCGCGTTCCCCAGTAGATGGACTGCGGCATCAGGGTCAGCCAGGGGCTGTCCGCCCGCGGATACCGGGCAGGCAACTTGAGCAGCTCCGGCCGGCCGTCGGCGCCCGCGCGCACGAAGAAACCGGTGTAGATGTTCACCCCGAGAAAATCCGTCGGCTGGCTGATCAACGCCAGGTCGCCCGGCGCCACCCGCGGCGCCGCCGCCCCGCAGCGTTGCAGATAGGAATCCTCGTATCGGCCGCGAAAGATTGGCGCCAGCAGATGGATGTTCCTCTCGTCGTACCACTGGCGGGCCGCCGCTACGTCGGCCGGCGTTTCCGTCACGGGCACACAAATATCGCTGTTGTCCGTCAGCCCGACGCGCGCCCCCGGCCCGCCAAATTGCCGCACGGCGCGCACCGCCTCGCCGTGGCACAACAGGGCATGATGATAGGTCTGGTTGACCACCGCCGCGGATTCGCGCCGCCCCGGCGCCTTCGGCCCGCCGTACGCATAGGCCAGTTCGGTGAAGCAGCGGATTTCGTTGAGCGTGATCCAGTGCTTCACCTTCGAACCGAATGCCTGCACCACCGTGTCGGCATAGCGGGCAAATGCGCGGACCGTCGTCGCATCGGTCCAACCTCCGCGCTCCTCGAGGGCCTGCGGCAGGTCCCAATGAAACAGGGTCACCCATGGCGTGATTCCCGCCTCGGCGAGGGCGTCGAAAAGACGGTGATAGAAATCCAGGCCAGCTTGGTTAAGCGGCCCGTCACCCTGCGGGTAGATGCGCGGCCACGCGAGCGACATCCGGTATTGTTTAACCCCGAGTGACCGCATCAACGCGATGTCCTCCGGGTAGCGCCGGTAATGATCGCAAGCGACGTCGAGTGTGTCGCCGTTGTGAATCTTGCCCGGGAGCCGGGCGTAATGATCCCACACGGACTCTCCTTTCCCATCGGTCCGGGCCGCGCCTTCAATCTGGGGGGCGGCTGAGGCCACGCCCCAGACAAAGCCCGGCGGGAAATGGTCGTGCTTGGAATTCAAACCTGCGCGATGTGCCGGCGGACGCGTCCGAACACAAGCCCCAAGTGGCAGGACCGTCGGGATTTACCGGCAATTTGCGGCCGGAAGGACCGCGCGAAACTTGCCCGCCTTCACCGCAGCACGCCGCGGCGGCACATGGCACGGGCGTAGAATAACAGCGCAATGCCGACCACGATAATGACCGCCGTGAACGCCAGCGCGCCGGGACCACCCATCAGCTTCAGTCCTTCGGACAATAGGAAATTGTGCACGAAGGTCAGGACCATCGCGATCAACGACACCACGAAGACGTGCAACGCGGCAGCTCGCCGCAACAGCAACAGGAGCGAGCCCGCGAGGCTGCCCCAAGTGGCCACGCCCCAGGTCACGATGACCCACACCGGGAAACCGGAGAAATACGCGAGTTGCTCGGGCGTGAACTGTTTCAAGTAGGCCTCGTTGTGCGTCTCGGTCATCGTGAAATCGAGCGCCCCCATTGCGTTCCACAGGAGGGACAGGCCTCCGACTATCCACAAGTGCCAGGGCGCCTTCGCCGGCGCCGACGTGGTTTCAGTCATGGCGGCAGGGAATCAGGGACGCGCGTCCAGTCAACACTGGTGCAAGCGTCGGCAAACACCCGGGACTTTCGCGAAGTTCAGTGGACGTGGCCCGCCGCATCGACCAACACCACGTTCGACAGCACCGCCGTGTCGGCCTTGTCCGGCACATGCGAGCAGAACCCGAGCCCGACATAGAACGGGCCTGCGAACGGCAGCTTCACCGGGGGACCCACGCGGTGCATCGGCTCGCCGGCGAAGCTGAAGAAAAGCGCGAACGAGTTTCCGCGTTTTTCGATGCCCACGCGGGCGTGGCGCGCGGCCTCCTTGTGCCCCGGCGTGTCGATACGGCAGGACTCGCGCAGGTCGGCGGCCTTCTCCGGCCGGTACGCCAGGTGAATCAGCCCTGCGCCGTGCAAGGCGACCATGATCTCCTTGGCGTCGTCATTCAGGTCCTGACGGATGATCAGCACGGCCTTGCGATCGTCGTACCCATTGGGCTGCGGGAAATCCACATCGGCCGCGAGCGAGACGTCGCCGGACAGTTTCTTCCAGAGAAACCGGAATTCGTCGCGGAAATACCAGATGTTGTAGCTCGCCGACGTGATCGTGTAGCGGCCGGTCGCCGCATCGAAGCTTGCGCTGCCGGGCAAAAGCGGTCCGCCAACGTCCGCCTGGCCCTCGAACATCCCGATCGGCTCCGCGATCGTCACGGTGTCGCGGTGAAAACCGGCGGGCGGCGGCACCTGTTTGTGTTTCGCCGAGCCGGGCAGCGCCCAATCGGGGACCTCGAGGCCGGCAGCCCACACCGGGGCCAGACCGGGAAGGAACGCGAGTGACAGGACAACGACGAGGCGGCGTGGATTCATGGGCGAAGACGATGCCCGCTCTTTGTCCCGTCGCAATCCTTGGTCGCGTCCTAAGTCCGCCGGCCGTGGCGTCGGAGGGTTTCGCGCACCTCAAAGGCATCTTTTTATCGCAAGTAGTCGCCTTACTATGCGGGCCACGGCAATGGATGCGCAGCGGTGAACGGTGCTCCAGGAGTAGAATCAGCGCATGAAATCGCTGGTCAACCCGCTCCGATTCCTTGCTGCCGTCGCCGCCTCGCTGTCCGCCCTGACAGCTTTCGCGCAAACCGTCCAGTTCTTCAGTGTGTTGAAGAGCCAGAACTCCGTGCAGACCGATACGACCGCCGTGAGCTCCATGCCGTACAACCCGGCGATGGATCTTTACCCGTGGCGCTTCGAGTCGAACATGAACGGGACCGGCCTCGATGCCACAAATCCGGCGTCTCCCAATCGGGTCACAACGCCGTCGGGATCGACCACCACTACCTTCGATCTCGTAGCACCGGACGGCACACACGGCTGGCAATATCAGCCAGGGTTCGCGTATCAGACCGACATGGATCCTGCGCTGAAGAACGGCACCTACTCGGTGTCACTCGCCAACGGCGCGGCCACCTCGTTCCCTATCGCCCTGTCTGGTGACCTTTATCCGAACTCCACCACGGCAATTCTGACGGGCGGCGCCTGGGTCGGGAATGTCTACCAGATAAATCCGGTGGATCCCTGGACGCTCAACACCGGCGTCTACAATACAAATTTCCAGTGGGACTCGTCGCGCATCGAAATCGACATCTGGGGTGGCGTCGTCGACTTTCGCAAGGCTGCCGGTGCCGGCCCTAACGCCGTGCCGTACATTGACTCGGACCTGTCAGCGAGCTTGGCTCTGGATTCAACTGAAGTCGGCGCGCCGACCTTCCTCGCCGGCTACACTTATGTCGTGGACATTCGGTTTGCCCGCATCGTCGACTATCAGCCCATCAGCAGCCAGTTGGGCGCGCTGGCAGATTTGTCCGGTGCATACAGCGTGGGTATGTACGAGTCGTCGCTCAGGTTCAGCATCCAGGCGATCCCGGAGCCGTCGGCGTATGCGGCGATGGCCGGTGTGCTCGCCCTGGGACTCGTCGCCTGGCGGCGCTGGCGCACTGCCTGAGCGGGCGCTGCAATTGTAGGTGGAACCTGCCCGCTGCGCAGGTTCAGCCCGCACTGAGTGCGGGCTCTATCATCGCCTTGTCACCGGATCTTCCCGGCGACGTTCTCCAATACGACATTGGACAGCACGGCCGTATCCACCGTCGTTGGCAGGTGGGAGCAGAAGCCGATGCCGACGTAGAACGGCTCGTCGAGGTGCAGCGTGATCGGCGGCCCGAACTGGTGCATCGGTTCGCCCTCGAGGCTCACGAACAATGCGAAACTGTCGCCGCGCTTCTCGATCCCGATGCGCCGGGCGATGACATTCACCAGGCTGTCCGGGCTCGCGCCACCCGGCCGGCTGCCGCGTCCACCGATGCGAAACTCGAGGTCGTTCACCCTCGCACCCTTCACCGGCCGCTGCGCGAGGTGGATCATCCCGAGGCCGTGCAGCGCCACGATCGCCTCCTGAGCGTCATCGTCGAGCGACTGCCGGATCACGAGCACGGCCTTCCGATCGCCATAGCCGTTGGGATCCGGATAGGAGATGTCGGCCGCGAGCGAGACATCGCCGGACATCTTTCGCCAGAGAAAGCGAAACTCGTCGCGCGTGTACCAGACGTTGTAGCCGGCCGAAGAGATCGTGTACCGACCGGTGTCGGGGTCGAAACTGGCATCGCCCGGCACGAGCGCAGCGCCCACTTCCGCCTGCCCCTCGAAGGTGCCGAGCGGTCGATTGATGACGACGGTCTCACGATGAAAGTCCGGCGGCGGCGCCACCTGCTTGTGCGTCGCCGACCCCGGCTGAGCCCACTCGGGCGCCAGCACCGTCTCGGCTCCCGCGACAACCGCGACCAAGCCGGAGAAAAGCACGAGGAAATATACGGAGCGCATGGAATGACCGGAGTTGAGGTTAGAGTATCCGCAGGCTGGCGGTGAGCTCCGATTGCTCGCCGGCATGGCGCGCGACGACCACTTCATAGGTGGTCGGCTCCACGACCCAGCCTCGGTGCTCATCGTAATAGGCAAGGTCTGCCGCCGACACTTCCAGCGTGACCTTGCGCGTTTCCCCCGGCACCAGCGTCACTCGGGCAAACGCTTTCAGCTCCGGACCGACTCGCTCGACCATCGAAGACCGTGCCGCCACGTAAAGCTGCACGACATCATCGCCGGTCACTGCGCCGGTGTTGGTCACATCGACGGCCGCGACGATCGTATCGGTTGGGTTGATGCGGTCGCTGGCGAGCCTCAGGTTGGCGTGTCGAAACGATGTGTAGCTGAGGCCGAAGCCAAACGGAAATGCCGCCGGCGCGCCGATCCGCGCCAGCCGCCGGTATCCATGCCACAGATCGTACGTGATCCGGGCGGCCTCCCGGTCGAACGCCGGCAGATCGCTGGCCCGGCGTGGAAACGTGCAGGGCAGCCGGCCGCCCGGGTTCTCCTTCCCCTGCAGCACGTCGGCCAGGGCATGGCCGCCTTCCATGCCGGGGTACCAGAGCACCACAATGCCTTGCACGCGCTCGCGCCACGCTTCCGTGATCACCGCGCTGCCGATCATTAGCACGACGATCGTGCGGGGATTGGCGGCCGCGATGGCGAGAATCAATTCCTCCTCGCGGGGATGGAGCGTCAACCGCGCCCGGTCGCCGCCCGGGGAGAATCCACCCTCCTGCTGGCCGTGGCCGGGAAGAATCTTCTTCGCGATGGGAGCCTCGGCGGGAGTAGGCGGCGGAAAACCGGGCGCGAAGGTAGGAATCATGTCCGGTGGGATGTACTCGCCCTCATCCTCGTGCGTATAGCCAACCACCACAACGGCTGCCTCGGCGTCAGCCGCCCTGCGGGCCGCGCGCAACGGGTCCGCGCCATCGTCATAGCTGATTGCGGACTCGCCGAGCGCCGCCTTCAAGCCGTCCAGGGGCGTGACCACGTAGGCCGGCTGGGTGTTGCTCGATCCACCGTCGCCAGTGTTGGGAATCGCCGCCAGGCGGCCCACTACCGCGAGCTTCTTCACTCCGGTCAGTGGCAGTGCGCGTTCCTCATTCCGCAGCAGGACGATGCTCTTTGCCGCCACTTCGCGCGCCAGTTGCCGGTGCTCGGCGCACCCGACTGCCTTGTGGTCATAGCCCGCCGGATTGCGCCCCTGTCCGAATCGGACCTGCTGCCGGAGGATGCGCAGGGCCGCGTCGTCGATGCGCGCCAATGGTACCGCACCGGACTCGACCAGCTCCTTCAGTCCGCGATGCAGGTGCATGCGGAACGGCATCTCGATGTCCTGGCCGGACAGCGCCGTCTTGAGGACATCCCGCATGCCAAAAATGAAGTCGGTGATCACAAACCCGTTGAATCCCCACTGCTCCTTGAGGATGCCGGTGAGCAACGGCCGGTTCTGGCCGCACCATTCGCCGTTCACGCTGTTGTAGGCGCTCATCACCGCGGCGACGCCGGCGTCCACCACCGCTTTGAAATGCGGCAGGTAGATCTCGTGCAGCGCCCGGGCGCCGATGGTCACGTCGACCTTGAAGCGCGCGTTCTCCATCGAATTCAGCGCATAATGTTTTACGCATGCCATCACATGCCGCTGCACCCCGCGCGCGAGCGCCGCACCGAGCGCACCGAGGTGGCGCGGGTCCTCGCCATATGTCTCCTGTGCCCGGCCCCACGCGGGGTGCCGCAGCAGGTTGATGCACACGCCGCCGAAGAAATTTCCGCCGAGCGCGCGCAGTTCGCGCCCGATGGCGTCGCCCACCCGCTCCTCCAGCGCCGGGTCCCAGGCGGCCCCGCGGGCCATCGACACGGGGAACGTAGTCGCGCCTTTCATAATGATGCCACGCGGGCCGTCGACAAACCGGATGCCGGGAATGCCGAGCCGGGGCACCGCGCCCGCTACCCACGGGCGGCTGGCGTAACCGCCCGGGGCCATCATCTCGGCCAGCCCGGGCCAGAACGGCGTGTCGCCATCCATCAACCCAAGCTTCTCCTCGAGAGTGAGCGCGGCGACGAGTTCGCGCGCCTTCGTTTCAATTTGCTCCGGCGTAAGTGCCGCCGGGGTTTCGAGCGCGCCAAAGGCCGCGCCGTGGTGCGGGGCTGAAGTGACCATTGCGCCGATTCAGGATGGTCCCAGCCGCCGGGAAAACACAGGCGGGCGTCTAACAATTGCGTGAATCGCCGGCCCGGCACGCCGCGCTGTCGCCTTGCGCCGCTCCGTAACGGCGGTAGTCTGCGCGGGTGCAATTGCTTCGCGCCGACTTCTATCTCTTCGCGTTCGTGGCCGCAACGCTGCCGGGTCTGGTGGCCGGCGAGCCGGCACCGCGCCATTTGCGCGTGGCGGCCGACCACCGGCACCTCGAAACGACTGACGGCCATCCGTTCTTCTACCTCGGCGACACGGCCTGGAAACTCTTCAGCCACCTGAGCCTGGAGGAGTCACGCCTCTATCTGGCGAACCGCGCCGCCAAGGGCTTCACCGTCATCCAAGCGGTTTTGCTGGCGCCGGACGAAGGCCTCACGGCGCCAAATGCGGAGGGCCACCTGCCGTTGGTGGACCGCGATCCCACCCGACCGAATGAAGCCTACTTCGCCGAGGTCGATGCCGTTGTGCAGCAGGCGGCCGCCGACGGCCTCGTCATGGGCCTCCTGCCGGCGTGGGGTCAGTATTGGAAGCAGTCGGCCAAAGACTGCATTTTCAACCCCGCGAATGCCCGCGCCTACGGCTCGTACCTCGGACATCGTTATCGCGACGCCGCCGTCATCTGGATTCTTGGCGGCGACCAGGACATCGAGACCACCGCAGACCGGGCGGTGGTCGACGCGTTCGCCGCGGGCTTGCGTGAGGGCGACCAAGGCGCGCATTTGCTCACCTATCATCCCCGGGGACCGGGCGCTTCCTCGGCCAGCCTGGCGGACTGCGCATGGCTCGATTTCAACATGGAGCAGTCGTCGCATGGTGCGCACGACCACGACAACGGCCTGTTCATCGAACATGATTACGCCCTCGCCCCGCCCAAGCCGGCGTTGGATGGCGAGCCGCGCTATGAAATGCTGCCGGTCGGTTTTTATTATCACGACGCCAGCCGGCTCGATCGCTTCGATGACGCCGATGTGCGCCAGGCCGCCTACTGGGCCATGCTCGCCGGCGCGTGCGGTCACACCTACGGCAACAACAACGTGTGGCAGTTCTGGCAGCCGGGGCGGGAACCGATCCTCTGGGCGAACCAGCGCTGGTCCGACTCCCTCGATACGCCCGGGGCTTTCCAAATGCGCATCCTGCGCCGCCTGTTCGAATCGCGTCCCTGGCAACGGCTCGAGCCCGCCCCGGACATGCTGCGCAACGCGCCCGCGTCCGGCCCCGGCAAGGTGCGCGCCGCCTGCGCGCGCGATGGTTCGTTCGCCTTCATCTATTCGCCGCGCGGGGAAGGCTTCACGCTGGATCGCACTCGCATCAAGGCGGCCCGCCTGCGGGAGATCTGGTACGATCCGCGCTACGGCGTCAGTTACGAGGTCCACGTCACCAATACCCACGGCTTCCAGACTTACTCGCCGCCGACTTCCGGCCGTGGCCAGGACTGGGTGCTCATTCTCGAGGACGCCGCCCAGGGCTGGCCTTTGCCCGGCGCCCGGTGACCGGCCATGCACCGGGTCCGGTTCGCCGCCGTCATGGTCGCTCTGCTGCTCGCCGGGCGCGGGACGGGGCTTCTCGCCGCCGATGAGCCGGCGCCGCCGTTTACCGTAGCCGACGGGTTGTTCGACTTCAGCCAACCGGACACGCTCGGCCTGGCGCCGCCGTCCGGCATGGAAACGGTCACGGTGTTCCACGTCCGGCCGGGTGAGACCCAATATAGCAATGGCGCCGTGCCCGTCGCTTTCGGCAGGCATCTGTATGTCCAATGGCAGTCATCCGCCCGGGACGAAGACGCGCCGGACACGCGCGTCCTGTACAGTCGCAGCAGCAATGGCGTCGACTGGAGTGACCCGCAGGAGCTGGCCGCATCCACCGATGGCATGAGACGCAGCCCGGGAGGTTGGTGGACCGATGGGCGTCGGCTGGTGGCTTTCGTGAATGAATGGCCGGGACCGACGGACGCCGGGGGACACGCCGTCTGGCGCGAGAGTGCGGACGGCGAACACTGGTCTCCCGTCCAACCGGTCCGCGATCAAAACGGAGCGCCAATCGACGGCCTCATCGAACAGGACCCGCATGCGTTGCCGGACGGCCGCATCGTCGCCGCCTTTCATCTCCGTCCCGGCATAGTGGTCGCCCCGTTCTACACCGACGATCCGACTGCCCGCAGCGGTTGGATCCGCGCCCGGTTCGAGAATCTGCCCCACGACGGCTCGCAGAGCCGTGAGCTCGAGCCGAGCATTTTTCTTCGCGGCGATGGCGGCGCGGTAATGGTCTTTCGCGACCAGGAGCCGACCTATCGGCAATTGGCATCCGTCAGCCGCGACCACGGCGTGTCTTGGACCCAAGCGGTCTTGACCGCGATGCCGGACTCACGCGCCAAGCAGAGCGCCGGCAATCTGCCCGATGGCAGCGCCTATCTCGTGAACGCGCCCTCGGGCAACCGCGAGCGGTTCCCTCTGGTCCTGACCGTCAGCCGCGATAGGACACATTTCGACCGCGCCTGGTTGTTGCGGGCTGGCGGAGCGGGCCTCCCGCCGCTGCGGTTTCCTGGACGCTTCAAGCGCCCCGGCTATCACTATCCCAAGAGCACGGTCTGGCACGACCGCCTCGTGGTCGCATACGCGACCAACAAGGAGGATATCGAACTGACCAGCGTGCCGCTGGCCGCGCTGGCCCGGTGAGCGTTGGCCAGGCTCAGACGAAGAACTGCTCGGACGCTATTTTGCCGTCGCGCACGACGTAGACGCAGATTTCGTTCATCTTCACCGGGCCCTGCCCCTTCATCACGGCATCGAGCCCCATGACGATCGAGAAGGCTCCGTCCGCCACGATGGGATCGGACACGGTGACGGCATTCAGCTTTTCGATCATCGAGTCGAACTTCCTGCCCTTCTCGATAATGGCATCGCGTCCGCGCGTCTCTTGGGGAAAGGCCGGATGCGGTTCGGGTTCGCGGCTCACGGCGTTCTCGGCAAAGAGTTCCCGTTGGGCGGTCTCCCATTTGGCCTCACGGCAAAGGGCGACGAGGCGGAGGGCGATTTCTTTCGTGGTCATGGTAAGGGCGGGTTGGGTTTTTTGTGAAACAACACCCACCCTAGCACGCCCGCGTGACAACGGTATGTCAGGAGCGCGCGGAAAAACTCACCCGGAAATCACCGGCAGGCCTCATCCATGATGCGGATGAGCACGTCCTCGACCTCCTTCGCCGTCTCGGCCGCGCCGGGAGCGCTGAACATCGTCAGGAGCATGGTCGGCTTCATGGTGGCGAGAATCGTGCGCCCTCCCTCCTCGTAGAGCGCAATCCGGCAGGGCAACGCGGTGGCAATCTCGATGTCCTGGTTCAACACGACTTGCGCGTGCCGGGGATTGCAGAGCTCGATCACCCGACACTCCCGGCCGAAGGGCACGCCCTTGGACTCCAGTTTCTCGCGCAGGTCGTGGACCGCCTGCACGCCGAACTTGTGCGCCGCGGCGATGTCGGGCAGCCGGGCAGCGACGGTGGCCAGCGTCGTCGCCGTCGAGCGAAGGATAAGCATGGGATTGGACATGGTGTTTTCCTGCAGGTTAGCCGCGATTCGCCGATGCGAAAGCAAAAGCTGTCGCGGAGCTGACACACATCGGCATCGACGATCCCCACCCGCTTCGCCACGTTGTCGCGGTCTACCCCTACCTCGCCATGATGTTTCCACGCCCGATCGCCGGCCCCTTCGCCGGTCTTTTGCTCGCTCTCGCCTTTTCGGCCGCACTCGCCGCCGCGGACCTTCCGCCGCTGCCGGCCCCGCTCGGTGTCCCCGCTCCTGCCGCCCGGACCGATGCACCCTATGCACCGCAGGCGCTCCTTCCCGGTGGCATCGTGCTGCCCCTGTTCCCGCCGGACTCGCCTTACCTGAAGGCCAGCCAGCTGACGGAGCCCGAGGTCTATTCGTACTGGGGGCCCGGGAATGTCGGCACCGTGATCCACATCCATAATCCCTCGATCGAATTCCACGCGGGCAACGGACAGCTCAATACCGGTGCCGCGATCATCCTCGCGGGCGGCGGGGGGCACCAGACGCTGAATGTCGGCGAGGCGACGCCGTTCGTGAACTTCTTCGCGCAGCACGGCGTCAGCACCATCGTGATCCGCAATCGCCTGCGCAGCGACGGCTACGAGCCACGTACCGACGGCGTGAACGATGCCCTGCAGGCGATCAAGCTGGTCCGCGCGCACGCGCGCGACTGGCACCTCGACCCGCACAAAATTGGATTCATGGGATTTTCCGCCGGGGCCGAACTGGCCGCCGGCGCCTCGTTGCAGTGGGCCGAATTTGACCAGGCCAATGACACCCCCGCCAATCCCCTCGCGAAGGTTTCCTCGCGTCCGGACTTCGTCGCGCTGGTTTATCCGGGTCCCTCGCCCTTCGCACGCGGGGGTTCCCCCACCATCCCGCGCGAGATGCCGCCGGCCTTCATCACCTGCGCCGGCTGGGGCGACTGGATTCACGCCCTTTGGGCCACCGAGTACTATGATGCACTGCTAAAAGACGGCGTGCCGAACGTGGAGATGCACCTCTACGCCCGCGGACACCATCCCGGGGACAAGGTGCAACCCGGCGAACCGCCCGCCACCGGCGGCTTGAGCAACATGGGCGGAATCGCCTACGGAACGTGGTCGGCGCGTTTCCTCGATTGGTTTCGCGATCTCGGATTCCTCCAGCCGCCCGGCATCGAAACCCAGGCTGCGAAGGACGTCGCCTCCCACCTGGACCGCAAGCCGCACGAACTGCGTGCCGCACCGCCGGCCGAGAGCAAAACCTGACGATCCGGACCTGAGGCCAAATCGCCTCACTGCGGCGCGTGCCGCCTCAACGGAAATTTCCGAGCCGGTTGAGCCACTGGATGCACGCGATCATCGCCACGAGGACGGCGAGCACCACCCATGGGATCGCGGCCACTGAATATTGCGCGACGGCGCCCGCGATCGCCGGCAGCGAGGCCGCGCCGAGGCTGGCTCCGCCCGACTGGCGGCCCACGACGGTCTGCACCGCCTCGGGGGCAAAGCGTCGCGGTACCTCGTGCATCAGGCACGGGTACACCGGCGCAAACCCAACCCCGGCCAGGAGCAGCGCGGTGGTAATGAATCCGATGTTGCCGCCGAGGCAGTACAACCCGATGCCCGCCGTCGCCACCCAGGTCCCGTACGAAACCAAGCGCCGGTTGCCCAGGCGCTCCGCGACGAAGCCCAGGGCGATCCTCCCGCCGGTGATCGCGCCATAGAAGACCGCCGTGCAGAATGCCGCCTGCGCCGGGGTGAACCCGCGGGCGACGACCAACACCGTCGCGGCCCACAAGCCGGTCGTCAGCTCGACGGCCACATACAACCCAAAGATCACCGTCGAGAGCCAGCCCGCCAGCGAATTGGCCGGCAGGTCCGGCGTGCGATTGGCGCCGCGCACCGGTTCTGCGGACACGGTGCGTTCCGGCACACTCGCCCACAGTCCAAGCGTCAGGACAAAGACGATGGCCAGCGCGAACTGGATCGTCCCGATCAGGAGAAAGCCGGCGCGCCAGCCATGCCCCGCGCGACTGGCCCAGCCCATGATGACCGGCCCGGCGGAAGCGCCGATGCCCCAGCAAGCGTGCAGCCAGTTCATGTGGCGCCCGCTGTAGTGGCGCGCGACGTAGCCATTCAGCGCCGCGTCGACCGCGCCGGCCCCGAAGCCCAACGGCGCGGCGGCCGCATAGAACCAGAGCGCCCCGCGGGCATTGGCCAGCATCATCACGCCCGATGCCGTGGCGATGCAGCTCGCCAGTACGACCGGCCCGGTGCGAACTCGCGCCAGGACCCATCCGCTGGAAAACCCGGAGATGGCGGTGAAGAGCGTGCCTACCGTCATGAACGTGCCCGCGAGGCCGACCGGCAGCCGCAACTCCGGGTACATCAGCGGCCAGGCCACACCAAAACTGCCGTCCGGCAGGCCGAGGCTGAGAAACGCCAGGTAGATGATGACCAGCAGGAGAAGGACTCGGCCAGGGAGTTTCACGACGAAGCGCCCAGCCAGACAGGGCGGCGCCTTCGTGACAAGTCAGCGCGTATGCCCGAATCACTGCGAATAAATCCTCGCCCCGTTTCCGCCGCTGTGAATCCTTGCCCGGCGATGTCCCTGATTCCACGCGTCTCCCCTTGCCTGCTGATCTTGGCTCCCGCGATGACTTTCACCCTTCCGGCCTCTGCGAGCCCGTCGACCGCGGAGTTGGACGCCTCGATCCGGCAAAACCGGATGGGCACACTTATCGTCCAGGCGCCGCCGGGCACGCCGGTCAAAGTCGAGCAAACGCGCCACGAATTCTGGTTCGGCGCCGCCCTCACCAATGGCGCCTTCGATGGGCACCTCTCTCCCGCCGATACCGAGCGGTATCGCCAGGTGTTCCTCGAGAATTTCAACGCCGCCGTGACTGAAAATGCGCTGAAGTGGCTCGACATGGAACGGCAGCAGGGCGTCGTCAACTACCGCACGGTCGCAGCCATCCTCGATTGGACGAAACGCCACGGCCTGCCGCTGCGCGGACACAATATTTTCTGGGGCGTCACCAAGTTCGTGCAGCCCTGGCTCCAGGCCATGGACAACGACACGCTCCATCGCACGCTCGAGGCCCGCGCGCGCGACATCGGATCGCGCTACCGCGGCATGTTCGCCGAGTACGATCTCAACAACGAGATGATCCACCAGAATTACTACGCCGAACGGTTCGGCCCCGGCATCACGCTCGAGATGGCCCAATGGGTCCGCGAGGCGGATCCGGACGCCCGGCTCTTCGTCAACGATTACGACATACTCACCGGCAAGCGTCTCGACGATTACGTGGCGCACATCCGCTCGCTGCTCGCGATGGGCGTGCCGCTCGCCGGCATCGGCGTCCAGGGCCACCTGCATGCCGAGACCTTCGACCGGGATGAACTGCAGCACGCGCTCGACGTGCTGGCGCAGTTTCACCTCCCCATCCGGATCACGGAGTTCAACCTTCCCGGCCAGCGCTCCGCGTATTACGAACACCGCGACCTGAAGCTGACCGACGCGCAGGAAGAGGCCCGGGCGCGGGACCTCGCCGACTACTACCGCATCTGTTTCGCGCATCCCGCCGTGGCCGGCATCCTGATGTGGGGCTTCTGGGAAGGGGCCGATTGGATTCCGGCTTCGGCGCTGTACAAGCGCGACTGGAGCCCAACGCCTTCCGCCCTCGCCTACCGCGATCTCGTGTACCGCCAGTGGTGGACCAATTGGGAAGGCCAGGCGGGCAGCGATGGACGCTGCGTCGTGCCGGCGTTCTTCGGCACCTATCGGGTGACCATTGGCGGCAAGACCACGACGGCGTCACTGCGCAAGCAGGACGGCACAGCGACAGTGACGCTGCCGTAAGTCGATTTCTCTGTTGTGAACCGGTAGGGCGGCGACTCCGTTCGCCGCCGCGCGGCGCCGGGACTGCGCGCCCTGGCCGTCCTACCCTGACAAATGCCAGAATTTCTCGTCGAGCCCGCGCAACCGCCGCGCCAGGTCGCGCGCGATGTTGAGCATGGCGATGCCGTACTGCTCCGGCCGGTGCTGATAGAGTCGGTGGAAATCCGTGCCCTTGAGCGTGCACGCCGTGACGTCATCGATGGCCAGAATGGTTGCGGACCGCGCGACGCTTTCGACGAGGCTCATTTCGCCGAAAAATGTCCCGGACCCAAGCTCGGCCAGCCGCACCGGCTTCGCCGTGCCATGGCCCTTGATGACCGCCACCCGCCCGGCGCTGATGAAGAACATGCGGTTGCCGGGTTCGCCTTCGCCGATGATCACCGAGCCGGCGGCGAAATGCTCTTCCCGCGCCAAATCCGACAGGAAGCGCAGGGCCTTCTCGTCGAGGCCCGCCAACACGGACATGCGTTGGAGGAAGTTTTCCAGCGTGGCGCTCACGGGCTGCGGCCTTGCGGCCGGCCGAAACGTATGGCGTCCCGCCGCGCCGGGGCAAACCTGAAGACGACGGCGCCTGTTGCGGCGGTCTGCGACCGCCGACCAGACCGGCGCTCATAGAGCGCCGCTACAGTGCTAGCGCCTCAGCCCAGCGCAGAAGCGCGCCAGCCGCTCGAGGCCCTTGGCGATCACCGCATCCGACGTGGCGTAGCTCAAGCGCAGGTAGCCTTCGGCGCCGAAGGCCGAACCCGGGACGGCGGCGACCTTTTCCTGCTCCAACAGCCGCGCGCAAAAATCGGCGTCCTTCAGGCCAAAGCTGGCGATGTTCGGAAAAAGATAGAAGGCCCCGCCCGCGAGCAGGCACTTGATGCCCGGAATCTTGTTCAGCTCCGCGTGCAGGTGTTTCCGCCGGCGATCGAAGGCCGCCTTCATCTCGGCGACGGAGGCGTCAGCCTTGGCCTTGTCCGTGAGCGCCGCCAGCGCGCCGTATTGCGCGAAGGTGGTGGCATTGGACGACATCTGGCTCTGGAGCTCGGCGACGGCCTTCGCGATCGGCGCCGGCGCGACGAGCGTGCCGAGCCGCCAGCCCGTCATCGAGAAGGTCTTGGAGAACCCGGCGACCGTGATCGTGCGCTTCTCCACCTCGGGACCGAGCGTGGCGAAGTTCACCGGCTTCAGCCCGTCGTAGATCAGGTGCTCGTACATCTCGTCCGATAGCACGTACAGATTGTGGCGAACGCACACCTCGGCCAGCGCCGCGAGCTCTTGGCGCGAGTAAACGGCGCCCGTCGGGTTCGAGGGGCTGCAGAGGATCAGGAGCTTCGACTTCGGCGTGATCGCCGCGACCAGCTTCTCCGGCGTCAACTTGAAGCCCGCGCGGTCATCGCAAAGGATGACCTTGGGCGAGGCGCCGGCCAGCTTGGCCATTTCCGGATAGCTCACCCAATACGGTGCCGGAATCAGCACCTCGTCGCCGGGATTGCACGTGGCCAGGACCCCGAGGTAGCACGAGAACTTGCCGCCCGGCGAAACCACCACCTGCGACGGGGCCACCTTGTAGCCATATTCGTTCGCGTAGCGGGCCGCCACCGCCGCCCGCAACGGCTCGATGCCGGGTGTCGGCGCATACTTGGTCTTGCCGGCCTTCAGCGCCGCGATCGCGGCTTCCTTGATGAACTCCGGCGTGTCGAAATCCGGCTCGCCCGCCGCGAAGCTCGCCACATCCTCGCCCGCCGCGAGCATGGCCTTTGCTTTCGCATCGATGGCCAGGGTCGGTGACGGCGCGATGTTCTGGGCCCAGACGGACAGCGGGTGTGGTGAACTCATGAGTAGCCGGGAAATAAGCCGGCGCCGAAAACAAACGCAAGCCCGCGGCCCGCGCAGGCGTGTCCTAACAATCCCTGCGCAGTTTCGGCGCGCTCAACGGCGGCTATTTCTTTTGCTGGAGCCGCACTCCGTGCGGGCCCGGCTTTGAGCGTAGGGCTGCACCTTGGTGCAGCCGACCGGCGTCGCTCTCCGGTTTCGCGGCGGCTGGACCGAGGTCCAGCCCTACCATGGTTGGTGAAGACACCCCGTCTCCACCAACGCCGTCATTCCGTACGACGTGCAGGTCCCGCCGTCAATGGCACGCTCCCGACTCAGCGCCGACGCGGCTTGCGCCCTTTGCGCTTGGGCGCGGGTGCCGCCTCCAGCTCCGGCAGATACGCCTCGACGGCCGCGCGAATCAATTGCACTTCGCTCGTGTGCTTGGCCCGGGCGTTTTTCCGCAACAGGCGCCGCGTCTCCGGTGGCAATCGCACCGAGATTTGCACCTGCGGCGAGCGCACCACCACCACGTTGGAGAAATCGAAGCGCGCCAGCGCCGTGCGTATGATCTCGCTGACGGATTTTGCCTTCCGGTCGCGCACCGGCTCGTTCAGCCGGTCGACGAACTCCACCTCGAGCATGAGCGGAAACGGTCTGGGATATACTTTGCGCACGGTGGGTCAGAGCCGCTGCTGCGAAGCCGCAGGCGGTTCGGGCGCAGGTTCACCCAGACCCGCGGGCGTAAAGGTGGCCGCCGGCAGGTCGAGGTTGAGGGCCGCGGCCGTGACTTCGAAGCGGGTCTTGTCCCGCGTGCGCGCATCGCGGAGATCGATCGACTTCACCAGCCATTGATCGCCCGCCTTCTTCAGGTCGAGGATGGTGATGGTTCGTTCGGTCTCGCCCTTGGCGCCGAGCAACTCCGCCTGCAGCAACGCCTCGAACTGGGTGTCGAGAAGAACGCGCACACCGGTCAAGCCGGGTCGCGCCGCGGCAACTGCGGGCGGCGGATAGAATACAAAGCTGTGCGCCGGCCGGCCGCGCACGTTGGCCACGCCCTCGTAGACATCATCGGTCCAGTACAGAAAAGGCATCTGCAGATCGAACAGCGTGAGTTCCGTGCCCGCTATCGGCGTGAAAAGCCCGGCATCGTCGACCCGCACGCCCGCGCCGGCCGCCGGGTCCCAGCGAAACGCCGCCGCCTGCCGCCCGCCCTGGATCAGCCAGCGTTGCTCCGCGCTGCCTGCGTCCGTCGGCGCCAGGGTCAGCCGCGTGATCGGGCCTTCCGCATTGCGCGAGCCCAGCAATTCCCCGTGCACGGTGCGCTCCGGCGCCTTGCGCGGCATCAAGCGAAGCTCGAACCTCAGCCAGTAAGTGCCCGCGATGCCGGCGGCGCGAAAATCCTGGAGGACCTTGGTCCCTTCCGCCTGGTCCGCCTTGCCGCCCGAAAGGAAATGAGGCGGCGGGCGATACCGGCTTTCCTGGGCCGTCCCGAAAGCAGGAGCCAGGGCGGCCAAAACCAACAGCCACGCCCGGCGCATGGCCGGACGGGCGCGATCAGGGCTTCTTGGGTTCAACCGGCGTGGCGGGCGAAGCGGCGGGAGCCGTGGCCGGGGCGCTGACCGTCGGCAACGTGGCTTCCTCCCCTTCGTGGTGTTTGGACTGGTAAATGTGCGCCAGGTACAAAATGAAGCTGACGACAAAGAATACGATCGCCGCCTTGATGGTGGCCCCGGTGAGGACATTCGAGGTCTCGGCGCCAAAGGTCGACTCCATGCTGCCGCCGCCCAGCGCCGAGCCCATGCCGCCGTCGGATTTGGCGCGTTGCATGAGCACCACGAGCACCATGAAGAGCGACGTGAGGAGCAGGACGAAAGTCAGGATGCCGATAACCAGGTTCATAAAGGGTGCGAAGCAACGTCCTCAGACCGGCTTTGTCAATCAAAGTTCTGGCGCTCGCGCCGCCTGCGGCCGGCCAGCCTAGTTCCGGATCATCAACCCTTTCCGCCGCCCTGCTCCGACTGGAATGCGTGCGCCGCCGCTCAGGGCGTGATGCCGATCTTCTCGAGCACGCGGGCAAGGTCGTCGTTGCCCTGGTACTCGATGATGATCCGGCCGCGCCGCGGAGTGTGCTTGAGCGTGGTGCGGGCGCCGAGGTGCGTGGTCAGCTTCTTTTCGATGTCGCTCAGGGTCGCCGCCGTGGCCGCCGGCATCCGGCGCTTCTTGCCGGCACCGCCCGACTTGTGCCGGAGCAATTCCTCCAGCCCGCGAACGGAAAGTCCCTGCTCCAGCGTGCGCCGGGCCAGCACGAGCCGCTCGGCGGAATTCTCCACCCCGAGCAGCACCTTCGCATGGCCGACGCTGAGCATGCCCTTGCCGAGGTAGCCTTGGATCTCGGCCTCGAGCGCGAGGAGCCGCAGGGAGTTGGCCACGGTCGCCCGCCCCTTGCCCACGCGCTGCGCGGCGGCGTCCTGCGTCAGGTCGAAATCGCGGATCAAGCTGGCATAGCCGTGCGCCTCGTCGATCGGGTTCAGTCCTTCGCGCTGGAGGTTTTCGATCATCGCCAGCGACGCGGACGAGGCGTCGGAGGACGTCATGATCCGCGCGGGAATCGACTTCAGCTTGAGTTGCTGGAACGCCCGCCAGCGGCGCTCGCCGGCGATCAACTGGAACTTGTCGCCCACCGGGCGCACGACAATCGGCTGCAGCAGACCCTCCGCCCGGATGCTCTCGACCAGTTCGGTGAGCTGCTCGGCGTCCATGTCGCGTCGCGGCTGGTAAGGGTTCGGCTCGATGAGATGAACCGCCACCTCGCGGTAATCCGTGAGGCCGCCCGGTGCCGGGGCGTGAGGCGCGGGCGCGGCGGCCGGGGCCGGCGTGGCAGCGGGTTTGAGGGCGGCGGTACCGCTGGTGATCAGGGCGCCAAGACCGCGGCCGAGGCGGGATTTCGGGGTCGACATGCTTATTTTCCCTGCGGAATGAACAAGGTCTGGCCCACCCGGATGCGCGTCGGGTCGGAAATCTTGTTGGCGTTGATGATGTCCTGCACGCGCGCGTTGGTTTTGTGGGCGATCTCCGAAAGGGTGTCGCCGGCCTGCACGGTGTAGTTGATGCCTTCCTTCGGGAAATCCTCGGAGAAGTTCGCCTGGACCGCCGGGCGCGTGGCCTGGTTCTTCGCCACGGCGTCGATCGCGGCCTGGGTCTGGCGCGCCAGTTTTTCCAGCTGCGAGCCAACCTGGGTGAGCGTCTCGCGCTTGTTGTCCGCGAGCGCGGACTGCATCGAGCGGTTGAGGTCGGCGACGACCTTGTTGAGCTGCTCGAGCGTCACGAAATTCTGGTTCGCCTTCGATTGCAGGGAGGCATTGTCGCGATTGAGCTGCTCGACCGTGAGGCTGAGCTCGCCCACGCGCTGGGTGAGGATGCGCAGGTCCTCGCGCAGGCTGGTGAGTTCGTAGCGTGACGGCTCGGCTGGCACTTGGGCCCGGGCCAGCGAGACGAGGGCGGCGGCCAGGCAACCGATCCAAACGTGACGGCGGAACATGGCAGGCATGTTTGGGAAATCCGCGGGAAAAACAAGCCTTAGCCCTTGCGACGCGGGAAGGGTTGCGAAGCGACGAGCGGCGGCATGGGCAGCGACGCGAGCTTCGTGCCCGATGCCACCGGGAAGCCGCGCAAAAACTCGTCCGCCCGCAACATCCGCCCTCCCGCCCGCTGGAGCTGGAGGAGGCGCAGCTTGCGCTCGCCCGTGCCGACCAGCAGCCCGCCCTCGTGCAGGCCCATGACCTCGCCGGGCGCCGCCGGCTCGTACGCCGGCAGGCTCACCATGTCGGCCAGGCCGATCTTCACCGCCTGGCTGTCAATTTCCACCGTGCAACCGGGCCAGGGTGCGAGGCCGTTCACACGCGCGGCGAGGCTGGCGGCCGGCGCGTGGAAATCGAGCACACCGTCCGTCTTTTCCAAGCGCCGGCAATAGGTCGCCTTCGATTCATCCTGCGATGTCAACTCCTGCGTGCCGTCCGCGATTCGCGGCAGGCATCGCCCAAGCAACGGCACACAGGCTTGGCCCAGCTTTCGTTCCAGGTCTGCAGCCGTTTCGCGCGGTTCGATCGACACGCGTTCGACATCGGCGACCGGGCCGGCATCAAGCCGCAGCACCATGCGCATCAGCGTGACGCCGGTTTCCTTTTCGCGGCAGCAAATGGCGGTCTGGATGGGCGACGCGCCGCGATAGGCCGGCAGGATCGAGGTGTGCAGGTTGAAGGTGCCCAGCCGCGGCGTGTCGATGACCTCCTGCCGCAGGATCTGACCGTAGGCCATCACGAGCACGAGGTCCGGCTTCATCGCCGCAAGCTGGTCGCGCTCGGACGATCCCAATCGTTCGGGCTGCAACACGGGGATGTCGCGATCGAGGGCCCAGGCCTTGATCACGTTCGCGACCACCTTTTGCCCGCGACCGGACGGACGGTCCGGCTGAGTGAAGACACCGACGACTTTGGCGGGATGCGCCTTGCCGCCCGCGAGCCAGTTCAACGCCGGCAGCGCGATGCCGTCCGAACCCATGAAGACGATCCTAAGCATCGGCAACATTCGGGTTGGAGAGCCGGTCTCCTGACCGGCCGCGGCCCGTCGGGAGACGGGCCCTCCAAATTGAAGCAGCCGGAGTCATAGCCATTCCGATCAATCCTCCACCAATCCGCCGTCGAAACCGTCTTCCGCCGCTTCCTCCGCCGGGCCGTGCCGCGCATGCTTGGCCGCCAGCCGGTCGGATGCGGTCTGCTTTTTCTTGCCGACGAGATCGAAATGAATCGGGCAGCCATCGAGACCGAATTCCTTCACGAGGCCGGCCTCGAGGTAGCGTCGGTAGGACTCCGTGAGATTGCGTTCCTGGTTGCAGAACACCCGGATGCGGAACGGCCGGGTCGAAGTCTGGGTGGCGTAGTAAATCTTGAATCGCTGGCCGCCGATCGCGGGCGGCGGCGTGCGGTCGGCCAGGCGGATGATGGCCGCGTTGAGTTTCGCCGTGGGAATCTTCGTGTCCAGGCGGCGGTGCAGCGCGCGGGCCGCCTTCAGCATGCGCGTGATCTCATGGCCGGTAAGCGCGGAGACGAACATCACCGGCGCGCCGGGGGTGAAGAAGAGCCGGTCGAAGAGCGACTTTTCGTAGTCCTCACGGTAGGCGCGCTCGGTCTTGAATTTCGTCAGCTGGCGCCGGTTGAACGCCTGGTGCACAAGGTCCCATTTGTTCACCACGACGACGATCGGCTTCGCCGCCTTGACCACCTCGCCGGCGATCGCCTGGTCCTGCTGCGTCACGCCATCGAGCGCATCGAGGACCATGAAAATGACATCCGCCTGGTGGATGGCATCGAGCGAGCGCAGACGGGAGAAATACTCGACCGATGACGCCAGCTTGGTCGGCGGCCGGATGCCCGCGGTATCGATGAGCCGGAACAGCCATGGTTTGCCCTCGGGACTCTGGTACGTGAAGTCCAGCTCGACCGCATCGCGCGTCGTGCCGGGCTGGTCGCTGACAATGAGCCGGTCGCTCTTGAGCAGTCGGTTGCTGAGTGACGACTTGCCGACGTTGGGGCGGCCGACGAAACACACGCTGAGGCGCTCACGGTCGGGCTCGGTGTTCTCCGGTTCGGGCCCGAGGCCCGACAGGATTGCTTCGCGGAGCTCCGCTTCGCCGTTCCCGTGTTCGGCCGAGACGTAACAGGGGTCGCCAAAACCTAGCCGGTGGAAATCCGAGATATCCGCGATCTTCTCCTCGCCGCGATCGGCCTTGTTGGCCGTTAGCACGATCTTCTTGCCGCTGCGGCGGAGCAGTTGCGCGATGCGGTCGTCAAGTGCCGTGACACCCTCGCGCGCGTCGATGACGAACACGATGACGACGGCGGCGGCGATGGCGAAACCGACCTGTTCCTCCGAGGCCTTGGTGATCCGCGCCGGTGTGTCCGACCCGGTCAGCCCCAGGCCGCCGGTGTCGAGCAGGGTATAACCACCCTCCTTGACCTCGGTGCTGACTACGTCGCGCGTGACGCCCGGCATGTCGTGCACAATGGAAATGCGCCGCCCGGCCAGCCGGTTGAAAAGCCGGCTCTTGCCGACATTGGGTCGGCCGACGATGGCGACGGTGCGCGCTGCGGGTGTCATAGCGGCAGACCTTCGGGCCCCCCGGCCCGGGTGGCAAGCGAGACTTGGCCGGGCGAAACGTAGCCTCGGGCCGACACCGTTGACCTGCGTTCCCTCCACCGAGCGGGCCGGACAAAGCGCCGGGCCGTGTCGATTCGTCGGTTCCACCAGCGAATCCCCGGAAGAATTGTGTTTATTTGGCCGCGTTAGTGATTTCAGTTCGCGGTCCCAATGTTCGAAAGCCTGACCGAAAAACTGACCGGCGCCCTGCGCAACCTGCGCGGGGTGGGCCAGCTCTCCGAAGCCAATATGGCGGACGCCCTCAAGGAGGTACGCGCTGCCCTGCTGTCCGCCGACGTCCATTTCAAGGTGGCGCGCGATTTCATCGACCGCGTGCAGCAGCAATGCGTCGGCCAGGCCGTGCTGCGGTCGGTCACGCCCGGCCAGCAGATCGTCAAGATCATCCACGACGAACTCGTCAAGCTCCTGGGCGAAGGTACCACCGACCTGGTCCAAAGCCGGCCGCTCAAGGTGCTCATGGTTGGCCTCCATGGTTCCGGCAAGACCACCTCCACCGCCAAGCTCGGCAAGCTCCTTAAGAAAAAAGGCGCCCGTCCGTTTGTCGTGGCGGGCGACGTCTACCGCCCGGCCGCCATCGACCAGCTCGAGATCCTCGCCAAGCAGGAGGAACTCGGCTTCTATTGCGACCGCGCGTCCAAGGATGTCCCCGCGATCGGCCGCCGCGCCTTGGAGACGGCCTTGGCGCAGAACCACGACGTCATCCTCTTCGACACGGCCGGCCGCCTGCAGATCGACCATGAGCTGATCGAGGAGGTGAAATGCCTGAAGGCCGCGGTCGAACCGGATGAAGTCCTGCTGGTGGCCGACGGTGCCCTCGGCCAGGAGGCGGTCAATGTGGCGAAGGCGTTCCACGACGCGCTCGAACTCACCGGCCTCATCCTCACCAAGCTGGATGGCGACGCCCGCGGCGGCGCGGCCCTTTCGATCAAGGCGGTCACCGGCGTGCCGATCAAGTTCATCGGTACCGGCGAAAAGACGGCGGACTTTGAGCCGTTCTACCCGGACCGACTCGCCTCGCGCATCCTTGGCATGGGCGACGTGGTCTCGCTCGTCGAAAAGGCGCAGGAGACCATCGACCAGAAGGAGGCCGAGCGCATGGCCGAGAAGATGCGCAAGGCGGACTTCAACCTCGAGGACTTCCTCGCGCAGATGCAGCAGGTGAAGAAGATGGGCTCGATGCAATCGATCATGGGCATGATGCCGGGCATGAGCGGCGTCGAGTTGCCCGGCGATGCCGACAAACAGATGAAACGCACCGAAGCCATCATCCAATCGATGACCATCCAGGAGCGGAGGAAGCCGTCGATTCTCAATGGCAACCGCCGTATCCGCATCGCCAAGGGCGCCGGCGTCAAGGTCGTCGAGGTGAACCAGCTCCTGAAGCAATTCGAGCAGATGCAGAAATTCATGAAGATGATGAAGGGCGGCAACCAGAAGAAGCTGATGCGCCAGATGGAAGCCATGCGCGGCCGCGGGGGCTTCCCCGGAATGTAGATGATCGCGTTCCGCCGGCTCGCCTGGGTCCTGGCGCTGGTCGTGGCGCCGCTGCTCGCGACGGCCGCGTCGTATTTCCCTCCTGCGGGAGACTGGGCACGGGTTAGTGCCGAGAACGCTGGCATGGATCCGGCGAAGCTGCAGCAGGCCGTGGCTTTCTCCGTCGCGCACGAGAGCACACACCCGAAGGACATGGCGCTCGACTTGCGGCAAACCTTCGGCGCGCGCGAATCGCGTTGGAAGCTCCTTGGACCCACCCAGCCGCGCGGCGCCCTCGCGGGCATCGTGATCCGGCACGGCTACGTTGTCGCCGCGTGGGGCGAGCCCGACCGCGTGGACATGACCCACAGCGTCTCGAAGACCTTTCTTTCCACCGTCGTCGGCCTGGCGTTCGATCGCGGCCTGATCCGGAGCTTGTCGGATCCGGCGCGCGACTATGTGCCCGGCACCGACCTCTTCTCCGCGGAACACAACCGGTCCATCACGTGGGAACACCTTCTACGCCAGACCAGCGACTGGTCGGGCACCTTGTGGGATATTCCCGACTGGGCCGACCGCCCGATTGGCACCACGGAGGCGGAACAGGAACACCGGCCGATGCATGCGCCGGGCTCCTACTTCAAATACAACGATGTCCGCGTGAACCTGCTCGCCCTCGTGACGTTGCACGCCTGGCGGCGCCCGCTGCCCGAAGTGTTGCGCGACGAGATCATGAACCCGATCGGTGCGTCGGCTTCGTGGCACTGGGAAGGTTACGAGAACTCCTGGGTCGAGCTCGACGGGCGCCGCATGCAATCGGTCAGCGGCGGCGGGCACTTCGGCGGGGGCATGTTCATCAACGCCTGGGACATGGCCCGATTCGGTTACCTTTTCCTTCGCCAAGGCCGCTGGGACGGCCGGCAGCTCATCTCAGAGAAGTGGATCGCCCTCGCGCGGACGCCCGGACCTGCCAACGCCGAATACGGCTTCTGCAATTGGTTCCTCAATACCGGCCGCAAGGCTTGGTCGGCGGCGCCCGCCAGCGCGGTTATCTTCGAGGGCAACGGGACCAACCTCATTTACCTCGACTGGGACCACGATCTGCTCGTGGTCGTGCGCTGGATCGACGGCAAAGCAATCAACGAATTCCTCGGCGACGTGCTCGGCGCGATCACCGATCAACCGCGCTGACCACCCTCGCTAGGGAGCAGCCGTCGCCGGACCGCGCAGCTGGATCTTCCAGTAGTCGAGGCCGGAGGCTGTCAGGTGTTCGAGTCCGCGTTGCGCAGCTCGCAGGTGCTCGAGCACCAGCCGGCGGATATCATGGAGGACCGTTCCGCTCGAGGCGAAGTAGGAATGCTCCAGAAAACTCGTGTCCAGCCCCGAGGCGTCGACCGTCTCGATTCCCGGCGCCACAACGATCCCCGTGGCGGCATCGCCGGCGCGTGGATAGCCATGGACCTTCTTCGAGGCCAGCAAGGCTTTGTCCCCATTCGAAACATACAAGGTGATCTTGTCGCAACCACTGGCCAGCGCCGGCGCGATGTCGCGCTTGAAGATGTCCGCGTCAATATCCGGTGCCGTCAGGATGATCTCCTTGAACCGCCCTTTCATCTCCGGGTGCTCCAGGAACAACGCCCTGACCGCCCCGGTCAAAGCCCGGTTTCCCATCGAATGCGCGATGAGGTAGATGTCCTGTGCGCCCGAATTCCGCGCATAGTCCAGGAGGAAACTCTTCAGGTTCGCCTCGCTCCATTGCACATTGTTCTCGTCCGTCGTGTAGCCCTGCAACGAACCCTGCGACGGCCAGCTGTAGAACACCGGCGCGCCGCGGAAATCGAGGTCGTAGGTGATCTGCGCGGTCCGAAGGGCCGCATCTTCGAACGAGACGTTGTAACCGTGCACGAAGACGAATGACGCCTTGTTCCCGGACCGCGCGAGGACGTCCCGCAAATCGGCAAAGAAATCGTCCCGGTCGTAGATCGTCTGCCGGGTGATCATCATGTGCTCGCGCGGATCGGAACTGAACTCCAGCCGCCAGATTGAGGGCTTCTCGACGCCGCCGACGCGGTGCTCGCGTGGGACGCTCACAAAAATGCTGCCGTAGCTGATCCCCTCACCCCGGCCGCCGCTGAAAGTGGCATCCGCCTCTTCCTTGCGGTCGGTGGCAAAAAAGACGCGAACCTGATCGTATTCGAAGCCCTTCGCGATGTTTGGATTGGCCGGGGTCGCTTCGGGCGGCGGCGGAGGCGGCGGAGGAGGAGGTGGCGGCGGCGGTGGTGGTGGTGGTGGCGGCGGTGCTGATTCGACCGGCGTCGGCGACGGCACGGTCGAACAGGCGGACAATCCGAACAGGGCGAGGCCCAGCGCGAAGACGAGGGCGAAGCGTGAATGCCTGCGGTTCGACAAGTCCTGGACTCGGAACGAGGGAGAACAGTTCATGCGTGATGAAGAAAAGGGAGCCCGCGAGTTTTCGCACCGCACCCCGGGCTGCAAGCTCGGAGCTTTCCCCGACCACCCCTCCCCTGCACTCAGCCCAAAGCCTGCCCCAGCGCCTTCAGCTTCGCCGGGTCCTTCACCCCGGGCGACAGTTCGACGCCGCTGTTTACGTCGAGAAACTTCGCGCCGGTCGCGGCCACGGCCGCGGCGATATTGTCGGGCCGAAGGCCACCGGAAAGGATCCAGGTCTTCTGCGGATGCGTTTCGCGCAGCCGGCGAAACCCCGCCCAATCGCCGGTCTCGCCCGTGCCGCCAAATTTCTCCGGATGAAAGGTGTCGATCAGGAAGGTGTTCGTGAGCGGCAGCCAGTCGGCGTTGAAGCTCGTCCTGGGCGGCAGCTTCGGTGCCAGCCACAAACGGCCGGGGCCGGCGAACTGCGACCAGGCCGACACGGCCGGCAACGGCGTCTCCGCCCGGAAGTGGACTTGAAAACAGTCAAACCCCAGGCGATCGAATTCGGCGAGGTCGGCGACCGAGGGCTCGACGCAAACCGCCACCTTCTTGCGCGGCGGCAGGCGCTCAGCCATCGCGCGAAACTGCTCGCGGAGGATCCGGCGGGGAGACGCCGCATGCAAGATGAAGCCGAGGAACTCCGCGCCCACGGCGTCCGCCGCCTCGGCGTCCACCAGGGACGTCAGGCCGCACACCTTGAGCCGGATGCCGTTGATCATGGTTGGATATCAACCACGAAGTTCACGGGGAACACGAAGCAAAATCACTCAAGGTTTGCTCCGCTTTGTGCCCTTCGTGAACTTCGTGGTTAGAATGAATTGATCGATGCAATCACGTGCTCGACCTGCTCATCCGCCAATTCCGGAAAGATCGGCAGGCTGACGCACGTAGCGCTGGTACGTTCCGTCACCGGCAGGCTGCCGGGTTTGTAGCCGAGGGCAGCGTAGCATGGCTGCAGGTGCATGGGCCCCGGATATATGATCTCGGTGCCGACGCCGGATTTCTCCAGGTGCACGCGCAACTCGTCGCGTCGCGGGTGCAGCAGCGTGAACTGGTGCCAGACACTTTCGCCGTACGCCGGCACGACCGGAAGCTGCGCCTCCTTCAACTTGATCCCGGCGCGATAGCGGGCGGCGATCGCCCGGCGGCGCGCGGTCCAGGCCGTCAAGTGCTTCAGTTTGATGTTGAGCACCGCGCCCTGGAATCCGTCCATGCGGAAATTGAACCCGACCTCCGCGTGGGCGTAGCGCTTCGGCGATCCATGCACGCGCAGCAGTTGGGCGCGGTCCATGATCCCGGGTCGCCGCGAGACAAAGGCACCCCCCTCGCCGCAGCCACCGAGATTCTTGGTCGGGTAAAAACTGAACGTGCCGCAATCGCCGATGATGCCAACCGGCTTACCCTTGTAGGTGGCGCCGACGGCTTGCGCGCAGTCCTCCACGACGAACAGCCGGTGTTTCGCGGCGATTGCCATGATCTCGTCCATCCGCGCCGGCTGGCCGAAGATGTGCACGACCACGATTCCTTTTGTCCGCGGCGTGATCGCCTTCGCGATGGCCTCGGGGTTGATGCACCAGGTGTCGGGATCGATGTCGACGAACACCGGCGTCGCCCCGACGTAGCTGATGCCCCAGCAACTCGAAGCGAACGTGAACGGTGTCGTGATCACCTCGTCGCCCGGGCCGAAGCCGCCGCAGATGGAGGCAACATGCAGCGGCGAGGTGCCGCTGTTCATGCCGAGGGCGCGCGGATAACCCAGCGCCGCGGCAAAGGCCTTTTCGAATTCCTCGACATCCTTGCCCAAGCAGAAGCGGGTGTTGTCATAGGTATCGGCCAGCGCGGCGAGCACCTCCGCGCGAATCGCCTGATGCTGGAGCTTGAGGTCGAGGAACGGGACTTTCATGGGATCTTGCCCCGATTACGCCGACAATCCCGCGCCAGACAAGACAACACCCGACAACTGTCATTCTGAGCGCAGCGAAGAATCCAGCAGATCGGTCTATTGCCGGCTGGATCCTTCGCTTCGCTCAGGATGACATGGAGGGCCGGCTTCCCGGCCGGCCGCGGCTCCACCTAGCCGAGCTTGACCTGCAGCGCGGCCACCAACCCATCCAGGCTCGCTTCCGTCGCCTCGAAATCCACGGGCAGCCCGAGCTGCTTCATGGCCGCCGTCGTGCTCGGCCCGATGCTGCCCGCCAAGGGTCGCCTGGCCTTCGGGCCAAGCTTGAGCGCCGCGGCTTGGTCAAAGAAGGACTGCGCGGCGGAAGGACTCGCGAAGAAGATAGCATCGGCGCCGCGGGCCCGAAAATCGACCGCGACCGGATCGGAGCCGGTGTTGGCTTCGACGGTGCGGTAAACCGGCAGCACGTCGACGATCGCGCGGGCCTCCTCGAGCTTCTGGACCAAATCCTCGCGGTTGCGGCTACCGGTGATGACGAGAATCTTGGCGCTGTCCATCGACTCCCTGGCTATCAGCGCCTTGGCCAGTTCGTCGGCCGTGGCCTTCTTCGGCTGCAGGTCAACCCGCAGGTGCAGTTCGCGGATCGCGGTCGCCGTCGCCTCGCCCACCGCACCGATCCGGATGAGGCCCAATGCGCGAATGTCCTCGTGCACCCGGATGAACTCCTCGAAAAAATATCTCACACCGTTGACGCTCGTGAAGAGGATCCATTCGTAGGTGCCGAACTCCGGCAGCACCTCCGCCAGCGTCTCGAGGTTCACGTCCTTCGCCACCTGGATCAGCGGCAGTTCGAGCACGGTCGCGCCGAGTCCTTCCAGCTTGAGGCGCCACTCGGTGTTTTGTTCGCGCGGCCGCGTCAGCACGATGCGCCGGCCGACCAGGGACGGTGATGAATCAGCCATGGAAATTCACCTCACGCAACAGCCGGCGCGCCGCCGCGACGGGATCTTCGAAGTCGGCCGCGACCAGCGGCACCTGCCGGATGCCGGTCTGCTCATGGAAGAAATGCAGCGTGTCGTTCGCGATGTGCGCCGCGAATGCCAGCTGGCAGCCGCCGCCGACGATCGCCTGGATGGCGCGCTCGATGACGACCGCCCGGGCCGTGGCCGTGTCCAGCACGGCGGTGAACTTCGGCGCGTCGGCGGTCCGGCATTGCACGGCAATGGCCCCCTGCCCCACCGCCGGCACGCTCTCGGTGAAACTGAGCGGGCGAAACGTGATCCCCGGCCAGCTGTGAATGCCGAGGCGGTTCATGCCGGCTCGGGCAAGGATCGTGGCGTCAGCGGCGCCGCCGGCGATTTTCTTCAGGCGTGTGTCCACATTTCCGCGGATCTCGCTGAACGTGGCGCCGGGGAAGAGCCGCTTGATCTGCAGTTGGCGGCGCGGGCTGCCCGTCGCGATGGTCTTGGGTTCGGTCACGCCTTCGCGCAGCACCAGCACATCCCGCGTGTCCTCCCGCGGCATGAACCCGGCCACGGCGAGTCCGGGCGGGTTCTCGCCCGGCAAGTCCTTGCAGCTGTGGACCGCCACATCGGCCTCGCCGCGCAGCAATGCCTGCTCGAGTTCCGCGGTGAACAGGCCTTTCCCACCCTTCTTCGCGAGCGACCAACTGGCCTGTTTGTCGCCCGTCGTGACAATGCGCAGCAGCTCGCATTCGGCGCCGGGAATCTTTTCGCGCAACCGCGCCGCGACCATCTCGGTCTGCGTCAGCGCGAGCGGGCTCTTTCTCGTGGCCAGGATGATTTTCATGGGCGACAGTACGGGCGTATTGGTCCAGAAAATCAGCGGTCTCAGCGAGCGCAAGGCAGCTTTAAACCGCCCGCGGACAAGGATTCTCCTCGCCTGAACCAGCGCACCCCGGGCATCGTGCTGGCGCCCGGCGACCTCCGGCCGCCGCGAAACTCATCGCATGACCGAGTCATCGGCCGCCCGCCCCTTAGTTTCGGATCCGACGCTCCGGTTCTTGACCCGGGGGGCGGTGGCTGTCGGCAGCCTGTGCACCGCGGTCTGGCTGTGGGGTTGTTGGTGCGGGTTCCCCGCCATCCCTTGGAATGACATTCGTGTCGCGCCGGCGGTGGCGCTGCATCGGGGAATCTCGGCCTTCTCCACCGCGAGCGCGGGACCGCTCAGCACCTGGACCTACGGACCGGTGCCGATCCTCTTGCTGTGGCCGGCCGGATTCGCCTCCGGCGCCGCCGGCGCCGTGCAGGTTGCCGGCATCATTCATATCATCACAACCATTGCCGCCTTCGCCCTGGTGGCGTTTGGCTGGCCCACGGCAGCCGGGCGTGACGGCACGATGGGCGTCCGTTTTGGCGCCGCGCTGCTTTGCGTGCTGCTGGTGCGAAACCCGACCTCGGGATTCCTGGTGTTTTGCGCGGACGCGCCCGGCATCGCCTTCGGCCTTGGATCACTGCTCGCCCTCGCGCGAGGAGACCGCTGGACCGCAGCGGTGTGCGCGGCTGCGGCCGCCGGATGCAAGCAGACCATGGTCGACGTCGGGCTGGCGGAGTTTGTCTGGCTTTGGGTGGCAGGTTCACCACGTGATGCCATCCATCACCTCGCCCGCTGTGCGGCGGCGGGCTTGGTTCTGGCCGCCGCATCCGTCGCACTGTTCGGCGGGGCCGCGTTCTGGTACACGGCCGTCGTGCTGCCAGGACGCTTCCCTTCCGCGCCCTGGCTCCCCCGGCTGCTCGATCACGGCCCTTACCTGCTCGCGCACGTCGGGTTGCCGGTGCTCATCATGTCGATGATGCGCCGGCGAATCTTCCGTCGCGACTCGCCGTATTTGTTGCCGGCCCTGGCGTTTCTTGTGACGCTTCCGTTGGGTTTTGCCGGTCTGCTTAAGGTCGGCGGAAACGTCAATTCCCTCCACAGCTTCTGGCTGTGGTTTCCACCCACGCTGGTGGTGTTTGCCGCTGATGCGCGTTCCGGTCGGTTCGGCCGGCTCGTCGCGCCCGGGCTGGCGCTTCTGACGGCGGCAGTCTCGAGCTGCTGGCTGGTTACGTCGCGACTGCCGGCGCGCCCCAACCTCCGGGCCTATGACGACGCGGCACGCCTCACGCAGCTCTTCCCGCAACGAATCTGGTTTCCGCTGCATCCGCTCATCACGCTCTATAGCGACGGCCGGCTCTATCATGACCTGGATGGAATGACGGTGCGCCGGATCGCGGGGGTGCCGGTCAGCGACGAGCAATTTTTCTCCGGCATGCCGGCTCACCGCGAAGTTTGCGCGATGCTGCTGCCCGTCGGCTGGGCGGTCACCGATATTCGGCTCGCCCGTTTGCCCGCCGGATCGACCACGCGCGTTTTCGGCGTGTTCCAACTCGACGGCGTTTTCAAGGATACCGAGCCCAACCGGTGACCGAACTGCGATTCGCTCGGCGAAGCTGGCTTGCCAGCCATAGCCACTCAGCTTGGCGCGCAAATGACACTCCCTCCGTCGCCAGGCCTATGGAGGGCAGCCTTCGCTCTCGCTACGCTCGGCGAAAGCTGGTGGACGGTGAGGGACTCGAACCCCCGACCCCCTCGGTGTAAACGAGATGCTCTAACCAACTGAGCTAACCGTCCGCTGCGAGGGGACCAAACGCCAAGCGCCACGGGCGGGCAAGGCGAAACACCCCGCGCCGCCGGTCAGGCGGTCACGGTCTCCCGCGCCTGCAGCGGCAGCCCGAGCTCGATCATTTTCTCGGCGGTCTGGATCGCATTCAGTGCGGCGCCCTTCCAGAGGTTGTCGCCGCTGACCCAGAGGGCCAGGCCGTTGTCGAAAGCGGTGTCCAGACGGATCCGGCCGACGCCACACTTCTCTTTGCGACTGTACGCGAGCGGTGTCGGGTAGCCGTGTTTCGCCGGTTCGTCGATCAGCTCGGCGCCCGGAAATGCCGCGATGGCGGCGCGGGCGGCCGCGACCGACACCGGCCGCTCGAACTCGGCGTTGATGGCGACCGAGTGGGCGCGCACGACGGGAACGCGAATGCAGGTCGCCGAAACCCTGAGCTCGGGCAGCCCGAGGATCTTGCGGCTCTCGGCGCGCATCTTCGACTCCTCGCCGGTGTAACCATCGGCGCCGAACGAATCGATGTGCGGGATGAGGTTCTGGAAAATCTGGTACGGATAAACCTTGTGGACCAGCGGCTGCCTGGCGACGTAGGCCTGCGTCTGCGCTTCGAGTTCGACCACGGCGGGCGCGCCGGTGCCGGACACGGACTGGTAGGTCGCGAACACGACGCGCTTGAGCCCGAAGGCCCGGTGCAGCGGATACAGCGCCATCAAGGCGACCGAGGTCGAGCAGTTGGGACTCGCGATGATGCCCTGGTGGCGCGCGATGGCGTCCGGATTGATCTCCGGCACGACCAGCGGCACTTTCGGGTCCATTCGGAACGCCGAGCTCTTGTCGATCACGAGGCAGCCGCGCTTGACGGCTTCGGGCGCCAGCGCGCGCGACACCGAGCCGCCGGCGGCAAAGAACGCCACGTTCAGGCCGGCGAAGGCATCGGGCGTGGCCTCCTGGACTTTGAGCTGTTTCCCACGGAAGCCGATGCTGCGGCCCGCCGAACGCGCCGAGGCCAGCGGCCTCAGCTCAGCGAGCGGAAACGCGTGCGCCTCCAGCAGGGCAATCAGCTCTTGACCGACTGCTCCGGTGGCACCGACGATACCGACCCGATAGGAATTTTTGCTCACGGTGAATGAATCCTTGGAACGGATGAAAGAAAGGTGTGCGGCCCTGGGAATCAAGCCCACACCGCGTGTCATAGTGGTCTCCATCGCGCAGCAGCTCCTGATGTTTTTCGAAGACTGTGCTTTGCGCAGGAGCCATGTGGTCTCCACCTCGCGCCGGCCGCCTTCGAACGTCCGCGATTCGCTCGGCACACCCCGCGGCCTCCACGCCATCGCGGAGCGTATCGGCGCAGGCGCGCCGCCGGGCACTATCTTCAAGGGGCGTGTCAACACGGGCCGCCATTTCCGCGAATTGGAAGAGGCCGACCAGGCCAAGAGCCACATCACCACGCGCATCCTTTGGTTGCGCGGCCTCGAGCCCGGCGTGAATGCCGGCGGCGACGTCGATACCCACGACAGGTATATCTATATTCACGGCACCAACCACGAAGATCGGCTTGGCACGCCCAAAAGCGCCGGTTGCGTCGAGATGAACAACATCGAGATCTGCGAGCTATTCGACCAGGTTCGCACCGGCGACCTCGTCTGGATCGAGGATTGAGCAATTTTCGGGAGAGGTGGAACGCACCGACCTCAGTGCGTTTGGGGGATCGCACGCCGCAGCGCCTTGCGGTCAAGGCGCTCCACCCCTGGTGGATCCCCTCACGCGTTCCGCCCGAACAAGAGCCGCAGGCTGTTGAGGCACACCACGAGTGTGCTGCCTTCGTGCGCCCCCACGCCGATGGCAAGCGGCACGGCGCCCCAAGCGGTGGCGATTACCATGATGATCACCACGCCCAGTGAAATCGTCAGGTTTTGGCGGATGATCTTGCGCGCGCGTCGGCTCAGGCGATGCGCCGCCAGGAAGTTCTCGATCCGGTCGTGCATCAGGATGACTTCGGCCTGCTCGAGGGCCGCATCGCTGCCGCGTGCACCCATGGCGACCGACACAAACGCCGCCGCCAGGCTGGGCGCGTCATTCACGCCATCGCCCACCATGGCGACCTTCCGGCCCTGCTGCCGGTAGCTTTCCACGGCGTGGACCTTGTCCTCCGGTGATAAGCCGGCGCGGACTTCAGCCACGCCGAGTTCATGGGCAACCGACTCGGCCGCGTGGCGACGGTCGCCCGTCAGCATGACCGTGTGGACACCCTGGCCGTTGAGCTGCGTCAAAACCGCCCGGGACTCGGCGCGAATCTGGTCGCGCAACAGCACCCGTCCCAGCAGATCGCGCCCGACGACCCAGACCTCCGATAATTCCGGCGCGGCCGGCGGCAGCTTCTCCGCCCATCCGGCCAGCGGCCCGGCCTCGAGCAGTTCCCGCCGGCCCAGCAGCGCCTGCGCTCCACCGAATTCGCCGCGCACGCCCTGGCCGGCCATGTTCTGGAAGTCGTCGACCTCGCGCACCCGGACGCCCCGGGCTTTCGCGTCACGCACGATGGCCCGGGCCAGTGGATGCTCGGAACGCGATTCGAGCGCGTAGGCCAGCTCCATGACCTCAGCCTCGCGCCCCGTGGGAAAACTTTCGTAACCGACCACCGTGAGCTCGCCGGTGGTCAAGGTGCCGGTCTTGTCCATCGCCACAACGTCGATATCCGCCAGCTTCTCGATGGCCGCCCCGCCCCGGAACAGTACGCCATGCCGCGCACCCCAGGCGATCGCCGCGAGGATCGCCGATGGAATCGAGAGCACGAGCGCGCAGGGACTCGCCACCACCATCAACGTCATCGCGCGATAAAAGGCCGAGCGCACCTCGGGCGTGTTGGTGAACGCCGGCAGGTGAAAGCCCAGCCACCAGAGGAGGAACATGGCGGTCGAACCGCCGATCACGGCATAGGTGTAGCCGGTGCCGAACTTGTCAGTGAACCGCTCGCTGGGTGCCTTGAGCTTTTGCGCTGTCTGGATGAGCCGGATGATTTTTTGCAGCGTGCTCTCCGCCGGCAGCCGCACGACCTCGAACTCGACCGCGCCCCACAGGTTCAGCGTGCCGCTAAATACCTGGTCGCCCGAATTCTTCTCGACGGGATTGGCCTCGCCCGTCAGCGCCGATTCGTCGCTGGCACTGCGTCCCTTGAGCACGAGCCCGTCCGCGGCAAAGGCCTCGCCGGGCCGGACGAGGACCCGCTGGCCGACACGAAGCTCCTCCACTGGAACGACGTGCTCGTTGCCATCCGCCTCGATCACGGTCGCCCGCTTGGGCGAAGTTTTGAGCAAGGCACTCACCTCGCGCTGGGTCCGGTCGAGGGCATACTCCTCCATGGCGCCAGAGGCCGAAAAGAGAAACAGGAGCAACACCGCCTCGCCCCACGCGCCGATGAAGACCGCGCCGATCGCCACCGCGAGCATCAGGAAATGGATGTCGATCTCCCGCTTCTTGAGATTTCCCCAGGTATCGACGGCGGCGTCCCAGCCGCCCGCGACCAGCCCGACCGCAAACAGGGCTCGCGCCAGCCACCATACATCCGGGAGGAAATGTTGCGCCAGCGTCCCTGTTACGCCGGCCGCGCCGCACACCGTCGCCAACACCGCGAGCGTCCGCCATTCTTGGTCCTCCGGCGTCGGCTCGGCCTTGATCTCCGGCCATTCCATTTCCCGCCACAACCAGAGCTTCTCGGCCGTAACGCAGGTCTCGCGCCCGATCACGGTTGCCCCGCCCTCCTGCCGGAGCGAATAGCCGGGCGCCGCGGCCGCCTTTGGCTTCGCGTCGAGATCGGCCTGGACCGCCGCAATGGTCGCCGCGAGTTTCTCCTCGAGGTCGGCAATCGCGACCGGCCCCAGGGACGCTACAGAGATGCGGTGCGTCCCCGGGTCGATCTTAACCGCCGTGAGCGCCGGTTCGCTCTTGAGAAAGTGAACCAGCGCCTCGGTCCAGTTGGATGGATTCTCGGCCATGCCCGCAGGGTGGAGAGTGCGGGCGCGCTCGCAAATTAAATTGCTCCGCATGGATTAACGCCGCTCATTGGGCGGTCCATGATCGGCCTGAATGAAGACCAATCGCCCGGCGCCAGCGGGCCCAAGCCCACCCGCTTGCGCGAACTGGTGGGCGGGATCTTTGCGGACGGCGGCGAGTTGTGCGCGGCACTCGGGTTGGAGCACCGGCCGGAACAGGAGCAGATGGCCCGCACGGTCGCCCGCGCCGTGCTCGAGGACGTCCCGCTGCTCTTCGAGGCCGGCACGGGCGTCGGCAAATCGCTCGCCTACCTCCTGCCGGGCATCATTCACGCCGTCGACCAGGGCCGCCAGCTGATCGTCTCGACCCACACCATTTCTTTGCAGGAGCAGATCGAACAGAAGGACCTGCCGATCTGCCGGCGCGTCTTTCGCACCAAGCCGGAATTCGGGCGCTACGCGGACTTCCGCTCCACCGTGCTCGTGGGCAAATCGAACTACCTCTGCCCCACCCGCCTCGCGCACGCGCTGGCCGATCGCGCGACGCTCTTCGCCGACGCCGATTACGAAGAGCTGCAGCGGATCGCCCGCTGGGCGGAAACCACCACCACCGGCCTGCGGCATGAGTTGAAACCGCCGCCGAAGCCCGAGGTGTGGGAGGCGGTCAGCGCCGACTCCTCGGCCTGCTCACGCAAGCACTGCGATGTGGAGAAATGCCATTACCAGCGGGCCCGCGCCCGGCTGCGCTCGGCCCAGGTGATCATCGTCAACCACGCGCTGCTCTTCGCCCTCATCAATGCCGGCGGCGCGCGCGCCCAGGGCGCCGCCGCGGACGCTCGGGGCATCCTGTTCCCCGACGACTTCGTCGTGCTCGACGAAGCGCACACGGTCGCCGAGGTGGCGACCGACAACTTCGGCCTTTCGCTCAGCAGCTACGGCGTCGATCGCGCCCTCAAGTACCTCTACAACCCGCGAACCAAGCGCGGCCTGTTGCGCAAGGCCGCCGGGGCACAGGGCGAGCAGCTCGTGATCGATGCGCTCGACGCCGCCAAGCAGTTCTTTGATTTCCTCGCCGAACGCCTGCTCACGCCGCGGCCGATCGTGCGCATCCGCGAGACCGGCGCCGCCGAGCCGCTCCTCGACGGGCCGCTCGGAGCCGTGCACCGGCTGCTCGGCAAACTGGCGGACAAGCTGGAGGACGGCCGCGAGCGCGACGAACTGCTCGAACAGCAGCAGCGCATCAAGGGCCTCCAGGCCGGCGTGACCGAGTGGCTGACGCTGGGGGACAAGGGGCACGTGTACTGGGCGGAGCGCAGTGGCCGGCGCCAGACGATCGTCACGTTGCGCAGCGCGCCGATCGACGTGGCGCCCGAATTGCGGCGGCACCTTTTCGGCTGCGGCACCAGCGTCATTTGCACCAGCGCCACGCTCGCCATGGGCGGCAGCATCGAGCCGCTGGCCGCCCGGATTGGTGCCGACGGCGCGGAGCAGGTGGCCGTGCGCTCGCCGTTCGATTTCGAACACCACATGCGCGTCTATGTCGCCACCGATGTCCCGTTGCCGACGGCCGACACTGCGGCGCTGGCGCGGGACGCACTGGCCGACTACATCCGCTTCTGCACCGAGCGCGTGCGCGGCGGCTCGCTGGTGCTGTTCACCAGTTACACTGACATGCGGGCGATCGCCGCCGAACTCGAGCCGGGCTGGCGCGAAAGCGGACGGCCTTTCCTGATGCAGGGCGCCGAATTATCGCGGACGGAACTCGCACACCAGATGCGCAAACTCGGCAATGCGGTGCTGTTCGGCACCGACAGCTTCTGGACCGGCGTGGATGTGCCCGGCGCGGCGCTGTCGCAGGTCATTATCACCCGGCTGCCGTTCGACCCGCCGACCCATCCGATCACCGAGGCGAAATGCGAGCGCATCCGCGACCAGGGCGGCAACCCCTTCAACGAGCTCACGCTGCCCGACGCCCTCATCAAGTTCCGCCAGGGCATCGGGCGGCTCATCCGCAACAAGACCGATCGCGGACTCGTGACCGTGCTGGACTCCCGCGTGTTGGCCAAGACCTATGGCCGCGAGTTTCTCGGCTCGCTGCCGACCGAAGCTTTCGAGAAAATCGATCGGGCCAGCCGGGAACGTGTTTTTAGGCCTTTCCCTTAGGGGTGCGCCCCTTTTAGTCTTTCGCTTAGATGAAGCTTCGTTCCTTTGCCCAGTCCGACATCGGCCGCGTCCGGCCGGAGAACGAAGACAGCTTCCTGAGCAACGAAACCCAGCAGCTTTATGCCGTCGCCGATGGCATCGGCGGCCTCCCGTCGGGCGCTCAGGCCAGCCAGATGGCGGTCAGCGCGCTGGAAAAACTGTTCCAGAAGATCCCGGCCGGCCAGAAGCCCGACTACCGGCATATTCTGGGCGAGATCAACCGCCAGGTGTTCATCCTCGGCCGCGTGCTCAGCCCGCAATTCGGCATCGGCTGCACCCTCACCTTCGCCCACCTGAATGGGGTCAAGCTGCACATCGGCCATGTCGGCGATTCCTCCGCCCTGCGCCTGCGCGCCAAGGTGCTGGAACAGCTGACCAGCGACCATACCGTCGAAAACGAGATGAAGGAGCGCGTCGCCCGCGGCGAGGCGATGGCAATGCTGATGGAGAATCGCAATGCCCTCACCCGCTGCATCGGCCAGCCGCCGCCGCTCGAGGCCGAAGTGCTGACCCACACGGTGCTGCCGCACGACCGTTACCTGCTGGCGACCGACGGCGTGACGCGGTTTCTTACACAGAACGAGATTCGCGACATCCTCCAGGCGGCGGAAGAACCCAACGAGGCGGCGGCGAAACTGATCGATACGGCCAACGCCCGCGGTGGCCTCGACAACGCGACGGCCGTGGTCCTCTTTTTCGACTGAAACGGACTCATGCATTTTAACCACAGATGCACACGGATAAACACAGATGGCGAAAGGCATTGGCCGCGAAAATAAACCGCCAGGCCCCTCACTCGATCGTGAGCCGAGCTCCTTGGCTCCTTCTCTCTGCCACTGCTTCTGATCTGTGTTCATCTGTGTCGATCTGTGGTTTCCCACTGAATTGTTCCGGCTGAGACGATTGGGAGGGCCGGTTTCCCGGCCGGTCTCAATCGACCGGAAGGCCGATCCTCCAGCGAAGTCGCACTCATGACGTCCCGCTCCCAACAATTCGCCACATTGATTACCCGGCAGCCCGACAATGAGTTGTTCCGGTTCAGCCTCGCGCAGGCGCTGCTCGAGGAAAACCAGCCCGGGGAAGCGGTTGAGCACCTTTCGTTTTGCGCGAACAAGAAGGCCGACTGGATGATGGCGCGCATTCTCCTGGGCAAGACCCTCCTCGCGCTCAAGCGTCCGGCCGAAGCCCGGCCCTGGCTCGAACAGGCGCTGCAGCTCGCAATCGCGCAGCACCACGAGGAACCCGAGGCGGAGCTGCGGGCGATCCTCGCGGACCTCGATTGAGGTGGAGCGCTCAGCTCCAGCTGAGCCGCGGCCCAGCTGGAGCTGGGCCCTTCAATCTCCCGTTCACCCCCACAGCGGCGATGGATACTTTCCCGCCGCGACCAAGGCGGCCACCGCCGCCCGCGCCGCCGGCACGTCTTCCTTGTAGGTGAGACCAAACCAGGTGTCCGTGCTCTTGAGTACGGCGACTCGCGCCTCTTTCCGCTCGATCAGCGAACTGACCGCCGCGGGCAGGTAGAATTCAGCCTTTGGATCCGTACCGCGCGCCGCGAGGAATTCCGCGAAGAGTCTCTCCAGTTGCGGAAACAGGTCCGGCGTGAACCCCCAGTTGTTCATCGATACGATCTCGTCGCCGCTCAGCAGGCGGACCAGGCCGTCCGCCTCGGTTTGCTTGGCGCCGTGCGGGGTTGCCTCGATGCGGGTCAATTCCGTGATGCTGCGCAACCGTCCGCCGTCATCAAAATGGCAAAGCCCCCGGCTGACCGCACCGTGCTCGGAAAGCGTCTGGCGCAGCGGATATCCCACCAAGGCGTAGTCGCGGGAGGCCGCGAAATGTCCGGCCAGCGCGGCGTATCCGGCCGCGCCGTAGAAATCATCGGCGTTCTGCACTGCAAAGGGCCGGTCGACGACGTGTCTGGCCGCGAGCACCGCGTGGCCGGTGCCCCAAGGTTTGGCCCGGCCCGCTGATTCCTGAAAAACGTACTTCACGTCGAGATGCGCCTCCAGCCGCCGGCCGATCGCCGCCCTGAAATCGGATTCGATTTCCTTGCGGATGACGAGCACCAGGCGGCCGAATCCGGCCCGCAGCGCATCGAACGCCGAATATTCGATGATCAGCTCGCCTCGGGGGCCCACCGGCTGCACCTGCTTCACCCCGCCGAAACGGCTGCCGATGCCGGCCGCGAGAATCACAAGATCAGGAGCAATTGCCACGAGGCACACGCATGAACCCAGATCCGGATGCCGTAAAACAAAAAGCCGCATCCGTAAGATGCGGCGAAATTGGTGCCAGGGGCGAGGATTGAACTCGCGACCAACCCCGACAGGAGTCGGGGCTGCTCTACTGCGAATTGCTCTGCCGCAAGTAATCGATCGCCTTCCGCGGACGTTTCCAAGCTTTCAACATGCGCTCAACGGCGAGCGCCTCCTCGCGGGTATTCAAAGCCCTATATGCGATAAGTTCGAGGTCGCCGCCCAGGCGCTGGGTGGTGTGTGTGTGGCCACCACGGTGCTGAGTCAAGCGAGCCGCGAGGTCCGAGGTTTGCCCGATATAGTGCCGGCCCGAGTCACCGCGAAGAATGTATACGATGAACGCCAAAATATTGGTGCCAGAGACGAGGATTGAACCCGGGACAAGAATCGGACCGAACTCGCGACCAACCCCGACAGGAGTCGGGGCTGCGCGATAAGTCGGGATCTCGGCTGCAGCAACCTCCTGCCTCAACCGGTCCCTATCCCCAATTTTGAGCAGGCAGAAAATTGGTGCCAGGGGCGAGGATTGAACTCGCGACCAAAGGCTTATGAGTCCTCTGCTCTACCACTGAGCTACCCTGGCGAACACTAATTGGATTAACGACTTACGGGATTCATAACGTCCCGTATTTTGGAAGTTGTCACCCAAAGTTGTCACCGTATGCTGTTTTCCATGCAAAACGGCACCGGTCAGGAGGCCAGAGAAGCTAGGAAGTTGGTGTTTCATCGGGTGGCAGAAAACCTGTATCGTTTGGAATCTAGCGGGGCGTATTACGCTTTGCTCAAGAGGGGTGACAAGCAATTTCGCCGCTCCCTCAAGACCAAGGATCGGAAGCTGGCGGAACGCCGTTTGTCCGAGCTGCGCGCCCAGGTTGGACAGCTAAGAATCACCGAGGATGCCCACCTTTCTTTCGATGAAGTGGCCGCCCGCTGGATGGCCGCGACCCAGCACACCTTGAAGCCGAGCAGCATCACCCGCCGGCAGACCTGCATCCAGAATCTCGCCCCCTACTTCCCTGGCGTGACGATTCGCAACATCCAGGCGCAGCACTGCGAGCACTGGTTGACCGACCGGGCTGCCAAGATTGCGCCGCAGACCATGGCGCACGAGCTAAACACCATGCGGGCTGTGTTTGAGTACGCGATTGGCCTTGGGCTCATGCTGTCGAATCCGGCGCGACACATTAAACGCAAGAAAATCGTTCAGGCGCCCATTGTCATTCCCACCCGCGAGCAGTTCAAAACACTGGTCGAGGCCATCCGCGAGTCCGACGGCCGCCAGGGCAGCCAGAAGAAGGCGAAGCCCGGCGCTGACCTGGTTGAGCTTTTGGCGTACTCAGGTTGCCGGGTAGCCGAGGCGACGGCGATTCGCTGGCGTGACGTGAACTTCGAGAAAAACACCCTAACCATCACCGGTGGCGAAGTGGGAACGAAGAACCACGAACACCGTACCGTCCCGATGACCGACGCCCTGCGCGGCCTGCTGCAGCGGCTGCACGACGAGCGAAAGCCCAAGGCGGATGAATTCGTGAGCCTGATCGCCAGCGCAAAGAAGTGCCTGGCGACCGCCTGCCGTACGCTAGAGTACCCGAAGTTCACCCATCATGATTTCCGGCATTTCTTCGCGACAACCTGCATTGAGGCCGGCGTCGACATCCCAACCGTCAGTCGCTGGCTAGGCCACAAAGACGGAGGAGCCTTGGCAATGCGAGTCTATGGACATCTCCGAGAGGATCACAGCAAGGGAATGGTGAACAGAGTTCAATTTTAGCTCTCAAAATAGCTTTCGCCGCAAGTTAGTTCCCGCTTGAACCACGAATGAATGTAAGGGGCCGTGAAGTTATCTTTCAAAGCTGGCCAGAACATCCAAACCACGTGATACAGGGTGACCGTCGAATTCATGAATCCGGTGAGATCATTTCGCCGCGCCCGAAATGCCTTCAGCCCCTTATTGTATCGCTCGTTGACGAGCCTTTGCACGTCCGCAGGCGGCAAACCATCCTTTTTCGGCAACCTCTTCGCTAAGTTCACGGCGAAGGAACAGAAACTTTTCTCTAGCTTCCCTGAGAGCTGTTGTCGCATTTCCGAGACTTCAACGGGGAGTGCCTTTTCCTCCTCGAGCTGCGCCTGGCTGGGGTGCGACACAAAACTCACCATCGAATGAAAGCAGCCCAAAAACTCCACGATGTTCAGCGGATCATATCTTTCGCCCTGCTTAGGCATCAGATCAATCATCGGCTTCGAGAAACCCGTTGACCACAGTCGGGCGGACGCCAGCGCCCAATCCGGAGGCATCAGGATTCTATGCGGCAATTCCTTGAGCTTCCCTTCTGCGAACTTCAACTCCACGGGCATGTCTCGCATCCGCTGTTTGACGATGCGCATCCGTCGGTTGAATTCCCGACGCAAGTTAAGGTCGATCAGGTCCTCCTTCCGCATACTCCAATCATTACCGCGAGGCGAAGTTTCGGCAATCCAAGGGCATTCGGACTGCCAACCCAATCACTTGCCAATTTTCCAAACTGCAACCGCAGCACCCACCAGTTTGATCACCTTCCAGAAGAACCGAATGAGGCTATCGGAAATGATCGGCCACGCCGCGCCCGCCAAGACGCGCCACCATAGCACCAATTGAACAAAGTACTCGTTGTATTTCTCCGCTCTCATTTCTGCCAAATCAGTCATGAGGTCGCTGGAAATTACCTCGACTGTCTCCCGATTTTCACGGCCACAGAACCAGTAGAGTAATCTCAACGTTCGGATGGCCCTCGGCTTTCTCTCTGTGCCCTTCCCTTCCCCTACCGAACTCGCCGCGCCCACCGACTGCTCCCAGATGCCGCCGAGCGTCTGGATGATCACTCCGACCATCAATAGTAGCGCGCCAAGAGGCAGCACCAGCGGAACGAAAACGACCAACACAGACCCTAGCAGTTTCGACGTCGCGTTCATTGGACTCTCAACCATCAACGCCACCACGCCTTCAGCATCGGAATCCGTGAACCAACAATAAAGATGAAGGAACAGTGCCACCAACAATCCGATGGCCATCGCCGGCAATACACCCCAGACTTCCAGATAATTCGCCCAACGGAAAGCAGCGCCACAGCCCAGCCCAATCGCCAATCCGGTGATAAAGGCATACAAGATGTTCGTCCGATCTGCTAGCCGAGTCCTCACGCGAATCCTCCTTCAGGAATGCCAAACAATGCGAGGCGTGAATAATCCCTCCGAGCATCCCTCAATGCACGGCTGCCGAGTCCGGTAAGCGCGAAGAACCTAACCCTACTGTCATTCCCGACGTCATCACGCACCGTGACGTACCCCAACTCCTTAAGGCGCCTGAACGTGGTGTACAGCGTACCATACGAAATCGCTTTCCCAACTTCCTTTTCAAAATCAGCCGCAACCTCCCGACCCGATTTTTCAGTAGCTCCCAATATCGCTAAGAGCTGAAATTCGACTGGGCTAAGGATCTTCATGAGGTAATGGTATACGCGTGTATACCATTATTTCAAGACCTAATTTTTGCGACTATGCCCTCCAATGTTGTCACCCGTGTTGTCACCCGACTGCCGAATTTCCGACTTTTCGGGACAACGCGGGATAATTTCGAATTCCGAAAATCACCCTCTGCGTGAGCGAATTACGACGCCGGAAAACTCAGGACGATTTCTGCAAATTTCGCCGGTTCGAGTTATGAGTCCTCTGCTCTACCACTGAGCTACCCTGGCGAAAGGGACGCGGAACAAGTCACAGTTTTATCCCGAATGCCACAAGATTTTTTTGCCCCGGGTCGGCGACGGAAAGCGTCAAACGTCGTTCGGTCCCAGCCAGCGAAAATAGATCATCACGAACCGCCGGCCCAGTCCGTTCGGCGCCGGCGCCGGCGTGCGTTGGACGATGGCTTCGCAATACGCCGTCGCCTCCACCGTGCTGGAGTCGGCCAGGTTCAAGGCCTCGCCGTACGCCCGGACGCGAAAGGTGTCGGATCGGATCACCAATATTGGACTCAACGCTGCCGCGATCTCTTGCGCTGTCGGTTTTCCTTTTGGCGGAAAGACCGTGGCAAGGTACTCGCTGAATCCGTTTAGCGACGTGAACGGACCACCCGGCGCCTTGCCGGAATTCGACCGCGCGAAGTTGTCAGCCAGTTCCCGCCCTTTCCTCTCGACCTCGGCCGGGGCGATCGTGATCGCCCCGGGCGTCAGGTTGTAGGTGTCGAGGATGCTGCGCCAAATCTGGGTCGACGAAGTGTTGATATTGATCGTGCCGGCAACGTACCCGCCCGCGGCCACCGTGCGCGGCGCCAGTGAAACGACATGAAAGCAGTCGTGCAGCACGGAAGGTGTGAGTTGCCCGCCGGCCGGCGGTGTCGGGAGCAAGGAAAGTTGTTCATACGACAAGACTCGCGGCAGCTTGCCCGCGTAGGTCGCGAGAGCCGCCCGGAGGCGCAGCTGGTTCGCCGTCAAGCCCGGGCTGATGGCAGGCGCCACACTGCCGGCCAGTTGTCCCGGCGGCGCGTAGGCTCCAATCTTGATTCCCTCATCCAACACCAGCCAGGCATACCTGCCGACTGCCGTGGCCACGCCGGGATGCGCAGGCGTTTCGCTGACGATGATCGGAATCCGCCCCGCTATGACGTGTTCCGTCTCGACGTTGACAGATGTCGAGGACGACGCCCCGACCGATCCCGACGACACGAGTTCGACCGTGTCCGGGCCGGCATCCGCGGCACCCACGGCGCCAGAGGCCAACCAACCAACAAACGATCCATCGCTGCGCCAGACGCCGCACCAGTAGCGGGTCGAGCTCGCGGCACCTGGCTCAATTCCAGCAATGCCCGCCATACCCGTAACGCACGCATCATCGCCCGTCTTCTCCTGCAATGCACCCAGCGCAAGGCCCAGGCCAAGCCTTGCATTCTGGCGGGCGGCCGCCTGGTAACCGCTGGAGGTCGCGATCTGAACGTGAACCCGTAACAGCGTGCCCAGCCCGAGCACGCACAGCACGAGCAGCGCCACCAAGACCAGCGTGATGACGAGCGCAAAGCCGCCATTCCGGGCGAGACTCACCAGCCAGCTCCCCTGATTTCGATGCGCCGGACAAAGACCCGCGAGTTCGCCTCGACGACGCTCCACCACCACATCGCGTCATCAGAATAATTTTCCGGGCGCACCACCGGGCTGGATGACTTTTCCATGGCTTCGAGCAGGCGCACGCCTTCCCCGGTCAGGATTCGAACCATAACGTCCCCCACCGCGGGACCGGGCTTGCCGACGCCCCCGGCGTTTGTGTCAACTGCTCCATAATTCAGGTCCGCATTATCGGCCGGAAAAATCCGCCGCAGTGCTCCGCTGCCGTCACGTACATACAGCCACACGCCAAAATCCACGACATCCGTCGCCAACGGATCCGCGCTCGTGCCGGGGTTGGCCAGAGCCTTGTAGGCCGCGGCGGCGAGATCATTTCCATTGGCGAACGTTGCCGCCCCGCTCAGACAAGTTCGAAACAGAGTGTAACGCACGGCGGCCGGGTTGCCGGCTGACACGGGACCGGATACCGGCCGGCGCGCAATCTGGTAGGCTACTGCGTGCGGGACGCCTGCATCGGATGTCGTCTCGGTGGTTGCAGTCATCAGTCGCAGCCAGACGCCGGAAAGCCCGAACCGGGCGTCGATCAGGCGTGGAGCACCGTCGGGGGACACCGGCACCAGCCGGGTGCTTTCGCCGGTGATGGGCTTCATTTGCGACGCCGTCAGCCAACCGTGTTTCGCCAGCGCGGAGGGATCGTTGATGACGTCGACCGCCAGCCACGTGTTGCCGGAATCATCGTTGCGCTGGATGGCCGCCTGCAGGTCTCGCTCCAACAGGTCCAAGGCGAGCTTCGCCTGCATCGCCATCGCAGACGCATCCTGCGTCCGTTGCCATGTACGCAGCGCGACGGTCGTCACGGATAACATCAACGCCGCCAGCACAACCGTGATCGACGCGGCCAACAGCAATTCAAGCAGCGTGAAACCAGGCGTGTTCCCGCGCGTGCTCATCGAGCGAGCACCAGCGCGAACGTGAACTGGCTGCGAACGGCCATGGCCGTCGGCGTAGCGCTACCCGGGAGTCGGTAAGGCCAGGACACCCGCACGAACAACGGCATCACCGCGGCCGACGTATCGCAGCGCAACGGCGCTCGGTCGAATCGCCAGACTTCGGCCGCGAAATATTGTTCTTTCTGGGCGATCAGGTCGGCTGGCCTCGAGGATACGTACGATGCAGCCTGGACACGGACACCGTCGCGGTCGGCGACGAGCTGCAGGCCGTTCTCCAGCGACGAAGACATGAGAGGAATCGCCGCCGCCAGCTGATCGAAGCCGTCGGCGGCCAAACGCTGCAGTTCCAAGTGAATCGGGTCGGGCAACCGTTGCGCGGCAAGCGCATCGACCGTGCCGCCGCCTTGGCGCACCAGGGAAGGCAGAAGCGCCAGCATCGTGACGATCACGAGCGAGAATATTCCGGTGGCGATTACCACTTCGATGAGGGAGAAGCCGCGCCGATCGCCCATCATCTCAAAAGCCCTCCCGGCCGTCGATGGGCACCGCCAGGCCATAAAGACTGAGGCTCACCCCTCGGACGGCGTCGGAATTGATCGCCTGGACGGGCGATTCGCCCGCCGCAAACGAGCCCGGCACCCGCATATTGCCGGACGCGAGCACCAGATCGCCCATCCCAAACGACAAGGTACCCGCCGGAGTGAACTGCACGACGTCCCAGGATTCGGCCGCACTCCCGCCGATGGCCAGCGAGAGCGGGGCACCGGATAGCGCCGAAGAGTCGAGCGGTTCGGTTGAGTTGTAGCGGGACCACGCCGCCGGATCGCCGATGAATCCCGCGGGAATTCGATTGCGGTAGGGCAGCAGATAAATGCCATCCGGCAGTGAAAGTTCGAGCACCGGCTCGGACCAGGTATTCGAATCCAGCGCCGCCTCCTGCTGCACGATCAACCTTCGGCGAAATTGCGCTGCGTCGCCCGGCTCGGCGTTGACCAGCACGCGGACCCGACACCCGCTCGCGACCGCCCGGGTACGCGCGAGCATGAGTGTATCCGCGAGGGTCCTTTGCCCCGACTCCAATGCGGCCGCCCGGCTGCCGCGACCCACGCCGCCGGCGAGAACAAAAGATAGCGCCGCGATCAGTCCTACGACGACAAGGATCTCGAGCAGGGTAAACCCTGTCGGCACCCTCCGCCGTGTAAGCGAGCTTGCTCGCGATGTGATTCGGAAGAGTCCAGCGCGATCCAGCTCGCTCCCACAAGATTGAGCCGGGTCCTTCATTTCCAGCTGAAGATGAAGTCCGGGGTGGCGGGCGTCGCGCCGGGGCCGGGCACATAGAAGATCACGCCGGCATGGATCCCGGTCGCGGGAATGTCCGCGCTGGCTGGCGCCATGCCACCGACCGTCGGTAGGTTAGCGAAATCCGCGCCGGGCTTGATCACGCCATCGAGATCGCGGTCGACGAGCACGGCGATCTCGGTGTTGTCGAATGCATCGCGCAGCAGGTTCGGTTGCGGCGCGCCGTCGCCAGTCAGCTCGGCGCTGGCAAAGGAATAAAACGCGATGAGCTTCCGGTTTTGCGCCTCTGGAAAACGCGGATCGGTGCCGCCCGCGAGAGCCGGCAACGCGGAGCCATCGCGCCGTCGCGCGGCCAACACGTCGTGGAACAGGTGCAGGGTCGACGGTGCGGTGTTCTGGCCCGGCGGATTGACGAGGTTCGAACCGTGCAGCACCGGATAGTATCCGTATTCGGCGCGAAAGCTTTCGAGCACCGCGGCCCATTGCCCGAACCGCACCTTCGTGGCCGCCTTGTTCGCCGCCACCCGTGCGGCCCGCAATCCCGGGAACAGCAGCGCAGCGAGGATGCCGATGATCGCCAGGACGGTCAGCAGCTCCAGGAGGGTGAAGGCGTTGCGATCTCGTGGGAGCGAGCTTGCTAGCGATCCGCTGCGCCTCGATGTATCGCGAGCAAGCTCGCTCGCACACGATTCTCCCTCAGATGGGGCCTCTTCTTCAGCGGTTCGCGTAGAGATTGTCGGCATTGACGGGCACTCCGTCCTGGCGGGCCGACGCAAATGCCTCACCGACGATGCCGTCAGCAGGAATCGGCAGGATCGCGCGCCCATCAGGCCCCGCCGACAGCAGCACGTAACTTGGATTCCGCCAACCGCCCGATCCACCCAGAAATGTGTAGTGATAAGGATTGCCCCATGGATCGATGAAGTAGTTTGCGCCGGGATCCGGTGCTCCGGGCGACCCGAGGGTGAACCTCGCCGTCTCCAACATGGCGCGCTGCGGCCGCGGGAAAGCCGGCGCGTCCAAAGCCGGACCGCGCCAACCGGTCAGCGCGGCAAATAACTGGCGGCCCGATTCCGTCGCATCAACCGTCGCATCCGCGGCAACCGCGGGATAGCTGCCGTAAGCCTGCCGGTAATCTTCGAGCGCGGCGGAAAACGCCGCGAGCTCGGCCCGCGTTCGCGCCACCTGGCTGGCTTCCGTGGTGCGCCGGCCCACGCCGATCACGATCCCGGCCAGGATCGCGATCAGCCCGAGGACAGCCAGCAGCTCGAGCAGCGTGAACGCTGCTCGCTGCGGATCGGCCCCTGGCGGAGCCGATCGCATCTTAGCCGCCGCGGTTACTCCTCATCGGATTTGAGCGCCGCGATGACGCTGAAGTCCTCGAGCGTGGTCGTATCGCCCTTGATTTCGCCGGAGGTCGCAAGCTCCTTCAGCAGGCGGCGCATGATTTTCCCGGAGCGGGTCTTGGGCAGGCCGGCCGCAAAGCGGATGGTGTCCGGCTTGGCCAGCGAGCCGATCTCCTTGCCCACATGGGCCCGGAGCGCCTCCTTGAGTTCGTCGCTGGCATTCTGGCCGGCCTTGAGTGTGACGAAGACAACCAGCGCCTGGCCCTTGAGTTCGTCCGGCCGACCGACCGCGGCGGCTTCAGCCACGGCCGGATGCGACACCAGCGCGCTCTCCACCTCGGCTGTGCCGATGCGGTGGCCTGAGACGTTGAGCACGTCGTCGATGCGGCCGACGACCCAGAAGTAACCGTCCTTGTCCTGCCGGGCACCGTCGCCCGTGAAGTAATAATGCGGGTGTTTCGGAAACTCGGAGAAATACGTCCGCTTGAAGCGATCGTCGTCACCCCAGAGCGTGCGCAGCATCGAGGGCCAGGGCTTCGTCAGCACGAACTTGCCGCCGGTGTTGCGCGGCACCTCGTTGCCATCCGAGTCCACCACCTTGGGCACGACGCCGAAGAAAGGCAGTGTGGCCGAACCGGGCTTGGTCGGCGTCACCCCGGGGAGCGGCGTGACCATGATGCCGCCGGTCTCGGTCTGCCACCACGTGTCGACAATCGGGCAGCGTTTCTTGCCGATCATCTTGTGGTACCACATCCAGGCTTCGGGATTGATCGGTTCGCCCACGGTGCCAAGCAGGCGAAGTGAGTCGAGGCGGTGACGCAGCACGTAGTTGTCGCCCCAGCGCATGAACGCCCGGATCGCGGTGGGCGCCGTGTAGAGAATAGTCAGGCCGTGCCGATCGATCATGTGCCAGAACCGGTCCGGCTCCGGCTGGTTCGGCGCGCCCTCGTAGAGGAAGATCGTCGAGCCATTGGCCATCAGCCCGTATACGACGTAGCTGTGGCCGGTAACCCACCCGATGTCGGCCGTGCAGAAGTAGCGGTCGCTGTCCTTGAGATCGAAAACGTAATGCGAAGTCATCTTCGCCCCGAGCAGGTAACCGGCGGAGGTGTGCAGGACGCCCTTCGGCTTTCCTGTCGAGCCGGAGGTGTAGAGAATGAACAGCGGGTGCTCGGAATCGAACGCCTTCGCGTTGTGCGAATTCGGCGCGCCTTCCCAGGCCTCGCGCCACCACACGTCGCGTCCCTCGTGCATGACGACGGGATTGCCGCAGCGCTTTACCACCAGGACGGTGTGCACGGACGGGGCGCCCTCCAGGGCCTTGTCGACGTTGGCCTTGAGCTCAACCACCTTGCCGCGGCGCCAGCCACCATCAGCCGTGATGACGACGCGCGCCTTGCAGTCATTGACGCGATCCTTGATCGCCTCCGCGCTGAATCCGCCAAAGATCACCGTGTGCACCGCGCCGATTCGCGCGCAGGCCAGCATCGCGATGACGGCCTCGGGAATCATCGGCATGTAGATCGCAATGCGATCACCGGGCTTGATCCCCATGTTCTCCAGAATGTGCGCCATCCGGCAGACGTGAAAATAGAGCTGCCGGTACGTGATCGTGCGGACGTCGCCCGGCTCGCCTTCAAAGATCAGCGCCGCCTTGTTCTCGCGCGCCGTGCCGAGGTGCCGGTCGAGGCAATTTTCAGCAACGTTTAACTTGCCGCCCAGGAACCACTTGGCGTGCGGCGGCTTCCAATCGAGAACCTTCTTGAACGGCTTCCGCCAGACGAGATGTTCGTTAGCCTGACGGGCCCAAAACTTGTCTGGAGCGTTGACAGACTCGGCGTAGAGCCTACGGTAAGTCGCGTAGCTGCCAAGATTAGCTTGGCCTTTGAACTCGGCTGAGGGTTTGAACACCCTACTCTCCCGGGACACTGAGGTAATCGTTTGGTCCGTCACAAGTTTCTCCTATTTAGGGTTGAAGCTTAAGCGTGTCAGACATGCCTCCGACGTATTGCTCGGTCAAGCCTCGGCAGCTCACCAAACACGTTTCGTATGGATAAAGAAAATCCGCCCGGCGCCCCGGCGTCGCCCGCTCCGTCCAGTGCTCCGGCTCAACCGGATAACAGCGTCCGCGTCGAAGGCATCCTCGACATCGACAACAGCCGCAACGGCCAGTTGCTCGATCTCGCCCGCTTCGGCAAGCGCCGCCCGACCGACCCTTTCGTGCCCCGCGAACTCATCCGCCGCTTCAAGCTCCAGCAAGGCAGCGTGATCACCGCCCTGGCGACCCCGGACGACCGTTTCCCCAATCCGAAGGTCCGCTTCATCGAAAAGGTGGATGGCATGGACCTCGATGCCCGCCGCCGCGCCATCGATTTCGCCAACCTCGTCACCATCACGCCCAACCAGCAGCTCCGGCTCGAGATGAAGGATGGCCGGATGACCAACCGCATCATCGACCTCTTCTGCCCGATCGGCAAGGGCACGCGCGGCCTCATCGTCGCGCCGCCGCGCACCGGCAAGACCACCTTCCTCCGCGACATCGCCCTCGGCGTGCTCGAGAACAACCCCGAGAGCCATGTCATGATCCTGCTGGTTGACGAGCGCCCGGAGGAGGTCACCGACTTCAAGCGCAGCGTCCCGGCGGAAGTGTGGGCGTCCTCAAATGACGAGGCCGTCGAGAACCACATCCGGATCGCCGACCTCTGCATCGAGCGCGCCAAGCGCCTCGTCGAGGCCGGCCGCAGCGTCGTGCTGCTGCTCGACTCCCTCACCCGCCTGGCCCGCGCCCATAATACCCAGCGCAATTCCGGCCGGACCGGCTCCGGCGGCCTCGATGTCCGCGCCCTGGAAAAACCGCGCCAGCTCTTCGCCGCCGCGCGCAATACCGAGGACGGCGGCAGCCTGACTATCGTGGCCTCGATCCTGGTCGAAACCGGCAGCCGCATGGACGACGTCATCTTCCAGGAGTTCAAGGGCACCGGCAACATGGAGCTGGTCCTCGATCGCAAGGCGGCCGAGATGCGGATCTGGCCGGCCGTCAACGTCCAGTCCTCCGGCACCCGCCGCGAGGAGCTCCTGATCGAACCCAAGAAACTCGAAGGCATCCATTTCTTCCGCCGGGCCCTCGTCCAGCAGAAGATCGAGGAAGCCACCGATACCATGGTCACGCGCCTGTCCAAGACGAAGACCAACGACGAGTTCCTCAAACTTATCGCCCGCTGATAATTAACGCTTGCCCCGGCTCCCGCGAGCCGGGAGAAATTTGCCCCCTTTTTTCGCTCACCTGACACCTTACTGAATGAACAGCTTCTCCGAGCAATGTCTCGATATGGCCCGGTCGATGCTCGGGCAGAATCTCGGCGCCATCAATGCTGACGGCACCATTACTCCGATAACAGGCGAGAGCCCGCGCTCCGACGAGCCGGGCCACGCGGCCTTCGCCATCGGCGAGTACTTCCGGGGAACCGGCGAGACGACCCTCAAGGGCTTTGACCTGATCGACCTCGCCGCGCGCACCATCACCGCCCAGGCCTTCACCGAGCCCTCCCGCGAGAACGGCCTCGCCTATGCCTCGCTCGGCCTTTTGTCCTTCAGCCCATCGAAGGAACGCAATCCCGTCTGGGAACGCCTCGTCGAGGAAACCCGCCAGCGCCTCGACAAACTGCTGCTGAACCGCAGCGATTACGACAATTACTGGCAGGCCTTCAACATCGCTAAGGCCGTCTGCCGTTACAGCTTCGGCCTCTCGAAGAAGGACGAAACCTCGCGCCTCATCGAGCGGCTGGCCGAGCGCATCGAGCAGACCAGCAGCTACGGTTTCTTTGACGACGTCGAACAGGGCTTCGGCGGCCATTTCAATCTCTACGGCGTGATGACGCTCGTGTTCACCCGCTCGGCCCTGCAGTTGCACGCCAACTCGGCCCTGCGCGAACGCAAGCTCCCGACGCTCCGCACCTACGCCGAGAAATACATCAAGATGATGCCCGATCTCGTCCGCACCGACGGACTCGGCTGGGCCTACGGGCGCTCCGCCGGCGCCTACGGGCAGATGCACTGCATCACCCTCATCCTGCAAGGTCTGCGCGACGGCTGGATTCCCGAGGACCAGAAGAACAAGTATTTCGACCTGCTGCGCCGCCTCTTCTACTTTTTCTTCCAGACTTACCTGGATCAGGAACACGGCTATCTCGACATTCGCGACGAGGAGCGCACGGCCATGCCGACGCACACCACGCGCATGGCGAATTTCGACGCCGCCCGGTACCTTTGCCAATGGGCTCGCCTGGCCCGCACGGTCAACATGCCCGATTCAGTCAAGGTCGACCCTTCCCGGACCAGCGGCCGTTTCGTTATTTACGACAAGAGCAACCGCAAGGAGCAGGGCCTGTTCCTCTACCGCGATGCCGAGTCCGGACTCCACGTCCAGCTGCCGCTTGTCAGCTCGGGTGCCGATTGCACCGCGGATAACCTGCCGTTCCCGCATTGCCCCGGCGTGTTCGACTGGCCGAACAGCCTCTACCTGCCGATCATGCTGCCCGAACTCACGTTCGGCGAACAAGTCACCCTCCCCGCCTTTTACGGCCAGAAGTGTGTTACTGGCCTGGGACTGAAGAATTCGTTTTATTTCCGCTACGAGCAGCCCGACCTGATCAACACGAAGGAGGAAATCGTGCGCGGGCTGGGCAGCGTCAAAGTCCAGTGGACTTTCGCCGGCAGCAAAATCACCGCCGATTTCGCCTACACGGTGAAGAACCAGGTCCAGCTCGACAAATTCCGGATGGCGCTCGTCATCGGCGCCCCGCACTCGCGTTATCGGGTCGGGTCGTCTCCCGTGCTCGGGCCCCAGGGGCATCGCTGCTCGGTGCTCAAGGACGACTTCCAGGCCAACTGGGCCGAGACCGAGGTGGTCACCGCCGATCCCGCCTACCGCACCAATTACGGCAAGCTGCATTATGTGCAGATGTTCGTGCGCGATCACCCGCTCATCATGCGGCCCGGCCAGGTCTATCGCCTTTCGGTCAGTTTCGAGCCGGACATGACGCTCTCGGAAGCCTGATTTTCAGGTGGAACGCGCTGACCCCGGCGCGATGGGGCGAGCAAATGGAGGGCCGGCCCCGACAGTGCCGCGAGATCAAGTCGCTCCGCTGTTTGATCGCAGCCAGGCAACATTCCTCGGCGGGACCGATTGCGTCGGGAATGTTAAATTTTCGATTCGACCGTTGACCCGGCATCCAACGAAGTAATTGCACAACCCGCTGTGCGCTGTTAGCTTGCGTTCTACTCGCTCATCCTGCCGCGTGCCCGGTCATTCGATTGGTATTCAGATCCTAATTGCACTAAAAGTAGGTGATCCATTTCTCGTCCGTTCCCGGTACCCATGCCCGCTCCCCAACGTTTCAAGCAGCGCGCCGCGCGCATCACGGCCAAGACCGGCCGCTCCATCGTCTCGCCCGGAGGCGGCGGCGGCAAACCGGCTTACGCCAATCGGGAGCTGAGCTGGCTGGCGTTCAACCGGCGCGTCCTCGAACAGGCGGAAAGCGATGCCAACCCGTTGCTCGAACGGGCCAAATTCCTCGCGATCGTCAGCTCGAATCTCGACGAGTTCTTCGAAATCCGCATCGCCGGCCTGCTCCAGCAAAAGGACTCCACCCGGGGCGAACCGAGCATCGACGGGCTGTCCCCGCGTGAGCAGCTCAAACGCGCCTTCACGGAGATCCGCAGCCTGGTCAAGGCCCAGTACGCCTGCTGGACCGAGCGCCTGGTCCCCGCGCTCGCGAAGGAAAAGATCACGTTCAAGACCGCCGGACAGCTGACCGCCGCGGAGAAGAGCTGGGTGCAGGACTATTTCACCAAGCAGGTGCACCCGGTCCTCACGCCGCTGGCCATCGACCAGGCTCATCCCTTCCCGGAGATCGGCAACAAGACGCTCAACGTCATCGTGTCACTGCTGAATCCCGACGCGCCGGACCAGGACAGCCACACGGCGATCCTGCCTGTGCCCCGCATCCTGCCCCGGCTCGTGGAGCTGAAGCCGGAGCGCTCCACCGGCCAGAGCTTCATCTTCCTGAGCGAGATCATCAAGCTCTGCGCCGCCGACCTGTTTCCCGGCTACAAGTTGACCAGCGCCCACGCCTTCCGCGTCACGCGCAACAGCGACCTCTACATCGACGACGAGGAAGCGGAGAACCTGCTCAAGAAGATCGAGGAGGAACTCCGCAATCTGCGTCGCGGCGCCGCCGTGCGCCTCGAGATCGAGTCCGACGTGCCCGAGCCGGTGTTCGCCTTGCTGTGCGACCAGCTGAAACTCGAGGCGGAGAACGTCTTCAAACTCGACGGCCCGCTCAACCTCGTCCGCATGATGAGCCTGCCGGACCTCGTCGACCGGCCCGACCTGAAGTTCGTGCCCTTCACCCCGGTGGAACTCCCGATGGCCAAGGTTACCGCCAACATTTTCAGCGCCATGCTCGAGCGCGACATCCTCCTGCACCATCCCTACGAGTCGTTCCAGCCGGTGGTCGATTTCGTGCAGCAGGCCGCGCGCGACCCGAACGTGCTGGCGATCAAGCAGACGCTGTACCGCACCAGCGGCGACTCGCCCATCATCGGCGCCCTGATCGAGGCCTCGCGCAACGCCAAGCAGGTCACCGCGCTGGTCGAACTCAAGGCGCGTTTCGATGAGGCCAACAACATCAAGTGGGCGCGCGAACTGGAGGAGGCCGGCGTCCACGTCGTCTTCGGCCTCGTCGGCCACAAAACCCATTGCAAGTGCAGCATGGTCGTCCGCCAGGAAGCCGAGGGCCTCCGCCGCTACGCGCACCTCGGCACCGGCAACTACAATCCGCGCACGGCCCGCAGCTACACCGACCTGAGCTTCTTCACCTGCAACCCGGAGATCACCGGCGAGGTGGCGCTGCTGTTCAACGCCCTCACGGGATTCTCGCGCTCACCCGAATTCAAGCACCTGCTCGTCGCCCCGTTCAACCTGCATGCGCGCATCCAGGAATTGATCGCCAACGAGGCGGCGAATGCGCTCGCGGGCAAGCCGGCCCGCATCATCGCGAAGATGAACAAGCTCGTCGACAAGGTCACGATCGACAACCTCTACGCCGCTTCGCAGGCCGGCGTGCAGATCGACCTCATCGTGCGTTCCACCTGCTGCCTGCTGCCCGGTGTGAAGGGCCTGAGCGAGAAGATCCGCGTCCGGAACATCGTCGGCCGGTTCCTCGAGCACTCGCGCTCGTACTATTTCGAAAACGCCGGCAGCCCGCTGCTCTATTGCGGGAGCTCGGACTGGATGACGCGGAATTTCTTCCGGCGCGTCGAGGCGTTGTTCCCCATCTATCAGGCGGACCTGCGCGAACGAATCATCGGCGACATGCTGCCCGCCGAGTTCCGCGACAACGAGGATGCCCGGGAAATCCAGCCGGACGGCACCTACCGGGCGCCAGTCCGCAAGGATGGCGAAAAACCCTTCTCGGCCCAGCGTTACTTCATGGAGTCGGCGCTCAAGCGCGCCACTGTCCCGATTGAGGTAGTGGCCTGAGCCCGGCCTCGGGCCCTTGAAGGCGGAGCCTGCACTCCGTGCGGGTTGGTAGGGCCGCACCTTGGTGCGTGCCTTTCCCTGTCCGCGGCACGGCGCCAGCGCCGGCCCCACCCTCGGCTGCCTAGCCGCGTCGGCCCCGCCGCCCGCGCCGCCCCGCCGACTCCGGCGCCGCGACCGGCAATACCTCCTGCTCCGCCGCCACCAGTGCCGCGTAGGCCGCCGTCGCGTCCGGTGCCTCATGCAAATCGGCCAGGATGTTCGTCTTGAGCGCCAGCAGGCACAGCCGGGCCAGCGTGTGCAGGTGGATGCGTTCGTCCTGGCAGCAGACGAGAAAGAACAGCTGCGACGCCCGGCCATCGGGCGCGCCGAAAGGGATGGGCTGGATCGTCCGGCCCAGGACGAAGAACGAACCTTCGTAACGATACGGCCGGTGCTGGCGTGCGTGCAGCAGCGCCAGTCCTCCCGGCAGCGCCGTCGAGCAAAGGGCCTCGCGCGCCTCGACGCTGTCGAGCAACTCACGCGCATCGAAGACGCGCCCGGTGCGGTCCGCCACCTCCACCATCGCTCGCATCACCGCCGCGCGGGTTTTGGCCGCCAGGCCGAGATCAATGTAGTCCGGCTGGAGCAACGCCGGGATCAACGCCGCCCTCGGCAACACGCGCTGCGTTCCCTGCATCGTATGCCGATGGTACCAGTCGAGGCTCTGGCCCGGCAGCCGCAAGAGTCGCTGTGACGCCCACGCCTCGACCTCGTCATGGGGAAAAAGAACCTTTCCGCCACGCACCACGCAGGGAATCTCACCGTCCTTCAGGAGTCGCTCCACGTGCCGCCGCGCCACGTGCAGGTACGCGGCCAGCTCGTCGATGTTCATCGTCCGGTGCGGCATGGCATCAAGGCATTGGACCGCCGCCGGAGGCCGTGGCTCCAGCGGGTTTGCGCGTTCAGCCGGTGCCAGCGGCCGCCGGGCTCGAGGTCGGAACGGCCGCGGCCGGCTTTGGCCCGCCGACCAGCACATGCAGGTGCTCCTGGATCTTCTGGAAGAACTCTACGTCGAGCTCGCCAACCGGCACTTCGTAGAGCTGGTGCGAGGCCATGTGCTCGAAGATCTGCCGGGCGCCGTCCTCCGTCAGCCCGCGCGGCTTGAGCAGCTTCTTGCGCTCCAGCATCAGGGCGAGGAACTGCAGCAGCGGCGTGTTTGCAGGGCTGGGCTCGCTCGCCGGGTCCGCCAGCGTGAGAAAAAGGTTTTCGGCCGTGAGGCGCAGCGTCAGCGCCGGGTTCTCGTTCGCCTTCCGGTTCTTGAACGCCACCACCCAGCGGCAATACACGAAGGCCGGCGGCATCCACCGAGGGCCGCTTGCCTCGCCGGAGCCGGGCGAAGGAGGGTCCTCCGCCGCCAGCAGGTCGCGCCGCGCCACCTCGCCGGTCGCTTCGCGCACCAGGTAGCTCACCACGCGGTCGCCTTCCTGGAATTCGCGCCCGCTGACAAAGCACTTCGTGGCAATCGGGTGAAGATTCAGCTCCATGGGTCTTTTCTTGTTTACCCCCGCGCGCTCCGAACGCTAGCAAAATTGCCGCCGCATGAACGGACGACTCATTGCCGTGGGTGACATCCACGGGTGCCACAAGGAATTCGCCGACCTCCTCGAAAAACTTGACCTGAAAAAGGAGGACCGGCTCATCCTCCTCGGCGACCTCATCAGCCGCGGCCCCGACAGCGGCAAGGTCATCGAACTGGCGCGCGAGCACGCCACCGTGTCCCTCCTCGGCAATCACGAGCTGCGACACCTCAATTACCGCCGCACCGACGATCCGAGCCACCTGAAAAAATACGATTACGACACGATCGAGCAGCTGCGCGGCAAGGACTGGGATTACCTCGAGGCGATGAAGCTGACCTACTACGACGAGGAACTCGGGATCGTCTTCGTGCACGCGGGCTTTCTCCCCGACAAGCCGTGGCAGCGCCAGCCGGCCCGCGTCGTGACGCGCATCCAGGTCGTCGGCAAGGACGGCGAGCCGCACAAGCGCGCCGACCTGCCCGACGCGCCACACTGGTCGGAATTGTGGGCCGGCCCGCCGTTCGTCGTGTATGGCCACACGCCGCGCGAAGAGGTGTCGCGCACAAAATGGACGCTCGGCATCGACACCGCCTGCGTGCTCGGCGGCAGCCTCACGGCGTACGTGCTGCCCGAAAAGAAGATCGTCCAGGTGAAGGCCCGCGATAAGTACGCGGGATCGTAAGCCGGGCTCGCCCACTTCGGGTTTGTCCTCGCCGGGCGGGCGGCAAAGAGTGCCGCCATGAGCCCGCCGCTTCTCCTGTGCCTCGACCTGCAGCCGGTCTTCCTCGCCGCGATCTGCGACAGCCAGCGGTTGCATTGGCGCTGCTCGTTCGCGCTCGAGGCGGCCGGCGGTCTGGGACTGCCCGTGATCTTCACCGAGCAGGTCCCGGCGCGCCTCGGCGGCACGGCGGAGGATCTCCTCAAGCTCTGTCCGCAATCGCTCGTCATGGGCAAGGATGCTTTCTCCGCCTTCGGCGACGAAACGATCGCTGCGCGGCTGGCGGCGCTGCCCACGCGGCGCCTGCTCCTGTGCGGGCTCGAGACACCAGTATGCGTGTTCCAGACGGCGCGCGATGCCCGCGCCGCCGGGTGGCAGGTAACGGTGCTGGCCGATTGCGTCGGCGCCCGCCGCGCGGCCGACGCCGCCACGGTCCTCGCCAATCTCGAACACACCGGCTGCGAGGTGCTGCCGGCCGAGACCGTCTTCTATGCGCTGCTCCGGAACGCCCAGCACCCGTTTTTCCGCGCCTTCACCGCGTTGGTGAAAAAATACGTTTGAAGCCGCCGGCCCGAGTCCCCTCGCTGCTGCTTCGCGCCCATGTCCGAGATTTCCACTCCCCTCACCGTCCAGGCCATCAAGGCCCTCGATCGCACCGCCGGCGACACCTTCACCGGGCTGCTCCTGGTCCGGCGCATCACGGAACGCCCCACGAAGACCGGCAATGCGTTCCTCGCGCTGGAACTGGGCGACAAGACCGGATCATTCAGCTGCAATTGTTTCAGCGACAATCCCGCGTTCGAGTTCTTCAAGGGCCTCAAGGAAGGCGCGATCGTCCGCATCGAGGCCAAGGTCGATTACTACCAGAATCGCCTGTCCCCGCGCCTCCTCCGGGCCGAGGCGATAGTGGCCGATCAAATTGCCGGCACCGAATGGATGGCCAACCTGGTGGAAACGGCGCCGGAGGATTCCGCTTCGCTCTGGACGGAGTTCCAGGGTCACATCGCGGCCATCGCTCATGCCGAACTGCGCGCCACCGTGCAGGCTGTGTTCGACGAAATCGGTGATGAGTTCCGCGTGGCGCCCGCAGCCGTGGCGATGCACCACGCTTACCGGCATGGCCTGCTGGAGCACACCTGCCACATGGCCCGCGCGTGCCGGGCGCTGCTGCCCCTGTATCCGGAAGTCGATCCGGACCTCGCCCTCGCCGGCGTGCTCGTCCACGACACTGGAAAGGTCACCGAGTACCAGGGCGACCTGGTGACTTCGCGCAGCCGCAAGGGCATCCTGCAAGGGCACGTCGTTCTCGGTTACCAACTCGTTCGCAAGGCCGGGCTCAAGGCGAAGCTCAATGCCGACCTGCTCGAACGCCTCGAACACATCGTGCTCAGCCACCAGGGCGAGCTGCAATGGGGCGCCGCGGTGATGGCCGCCACGCCCGAGGCCGTGTTCGTGGCGAAGATCGACGACCTCGATGCCAAAATGGGCATGGTCCAGCGGCTGCTGCGCACGGGCGGACCCAACGACGAGTTCTCGGAAAAGCACCTCGGCCTGAACGCCCAGTTGCTCCTCGCGAAGCCGCAAAAATAACCGACGCCCCCCTGGCGCCATGCCTGCCGTCCTGCCCTACAAGATCAGCGTCCTTGTTTTCCTGGAAAACCCCGCCGGCGAGCTGCTGCTCATGCTCCGCGCCAAGCAGCCCAACCTCGGCGTGTGGTCGCCCATCGGCGGCAAGCTGGAGATGGACACCGGCGAATCGCCGTTCGACTGCGCCGTGCGCGAAACGATCGAGGAGACCGGCTTCACCGTCACCGCGGCCGACATGCACCTGTTTGCGATGATCGCCGAGAAGGCCTACCAAGGCGAAACCCACTGGCTCATGTTCCTTTTTCGGTGCAAACGGCGGATCGACGTCCTGCCGCCCGATATCATCGAGGGTCGGTTCGCCTTCTTTACCCGCGAACGCATCCAATCGCTGCCGATTCCCGAAACGGACAAGGCCGCCCTCTGGCCAGTCTACGACAAATATCGCGACAGCTTCGTCGCACTGAAGGCCGACTGCAGCCGCTCGCCGATCACCGTTCAAGTCGAGCAGATCACGCCGGCCTAGTAGGGACTGGTCGTCGGTATCCCGTAGGGCCGCACCTGGGTGCGTGCCTCACCCGGGCGCGGCGCGGCGCAAGCACCGGCCCTACGGGACCCAGTCGCCGGTTTGCACCGACCCGTTTGTTGGCATATCGGTAACTTTCGCTTGTCATCGCGCGCGAATCCCCCGAAGAGGGAACCTTGAGCCCACGAATTACTTCAAACTTAAACCAATTACTGTGACCAAGAAACCGTCCACCGTTAAAAAGGCCGAAGTCGCGGGTACCGCCTATGATGCACGCCAGGCGCCCATCAACGCCCGCCTGGGCAACGACGAGAAGATCGCCCTTTACCGCGATATGGTCCGCATCCGGCGCTTTGAGGAACGCTGCCTGCGGAGCTACCAACAGGGCAAGATCGGCGGCTTCCTCCACCTTTACATCGGCCAGGAATCGATCGCCGTCGGCTGCGCGTCGGTCATGAGCCAGCACGACCACATCATCACGGCCTATCGCGACCACGGCCACGGCCTCGCGGTCGGCATGGGCATGAACGAGATGATGGCGGAGAACTACGGCAAGTACACCGGCTGCTCCAAGGGCAAGGGCGGCTCGATGCACTACTTCGATCCTTCGCGAAATTTCTGGGGCGGTCACGGCATCGTCGGCGGCCAGGTGCCGCTGGGCACCGGCATCGCGTATGCCCTCAAATACAAAGGCCTCAAGGGCGCCTGCATGACCTTCATGGGTGACGGTGCCGTCAACCAAGGCGCCGTGCACGAGGCGTTCAACCTCGCCGCCCTTTGGTCGCTCCCCGTGGTGTTCATCATCGAGAACAACGGCTATTCGATGGGCACGAGCCAGGAGCGCTCCTCCGCCGGCCCCAGCCTCGCCCAACGGGCCGAAGGCTATGGCATGAACTGGGACATCGTGGAGAACGGCCACGACGTCCTCGAGGTCCGCGACAAGATCAGCCAGGCCCTCAAACTCGCCCACGACAAATCGCTGCCGAGCGTTTTGGAAATCCGCACCTATCGCTACCGCGGTCACTCGGTCGCCGATCCGGACACGACCTACCGCGACAAAAAGGAAATCGAGGCGTACAAGGCGACGAAAGATCCGCTGAACACGTTCCAAAACAGCCTGGTCGCCGAGAAGATCCTGACCGAGGAACTCATCAAGCAGATCGACGACAACGCCCGCGCCGAGGCCGAGACCTCCGCGCAGTTCGCCGAGCAGAGCCCCTTCCCCACGCCCGACGACATCAAGAAGGATGTCTATTGGGAGATCGACAATCCGGCCGACCGCAAATCGCAGGGCGCCCTCTTCTTCGACTGAGATAGCGCTTCCTGCATCTCAAATTTCAAATCTGCCATCTCAAATTTAAGGTTCCATGCCCGTCATCTCTTACCGCGAAGCTCTCCGCGCCGCCTTGTCCGAGGAAATCGAGCGCGACCCGAATGTCGTCCTCCTGGGCGAGGAGGTCGCCCAGTTCAACGGCGCCTACAAGGTCTCCGAAGGCCTGCTCGCCAAGTATGGCCCGAAACGCATCGTCGACACGCCGATCAGTGAAGCCGGTTTCATCGGCCTGGGCGTCGGTGCCGCGATGCTCGGGCTGCGTCCCGTGATGGAGCTGATGTTCTTCAGTTTCTATTCCGTGGCGTTCGACCAGATCTTCAACAACGCCGCCAACATTCGCTACATGTCCGGCGGTCTCATCAACTGCCCCATCGTCATCCGCGGCCCGGCCAATGGTGGCACCAACGTCGGCGCGACGCACTCGCACACCCCGGAATCAATCGCAGCCTACCACCCGGGCATCAAGGTCGTCGTGCCGTCCAACGCCTACGATGCCAAGGGCCTCCTGAAATCCGCCATCCGTGACAACGACCCGGTCATGTTCATGGAGAACACGCTGCTCTACGGCGACACCATGGAAGTGCCGGAGGGCGAATATCTGGTTCCTCTCGGCAAGGCCAACGTGCTCCGCGAAGGCAAAAACCTCTCGATCATCGGACATGGCCGCGCCATCCAGATGGCGCTCAAGGCGGCCGACCTCCTGAAGCACAAGCACAGCATCGATGCCGAGGTGCTCGACCTCCGCTCGATTCGTCCGCTCGATGAGGAGGCCATCCTCGCCAGCGTGCGCAAGACGAACCGCGTGCTCTACGTCGAGGAAGCCAAGCCGTTCTGCTCGGTCGGCGCCATGGTCGCCTGCATCATCCAGGACAAGGCCTTCGACCACCTCGATGCCCCGGTGAAGCGGCTGACCTCTGTCGATGCCCCCGCCATCTACTCGCCGCCACTCGAAAAGGAGCACCAGCTTCCCTCCGTGAACCGGATCATCGCCGCCGCACTCGACGCGATGAAATGACTGTAGGGCGGGATTGCGCCGAGTGCGAAAGCCTCGGCGGCTGATCCCGCTTCGCAGTCCCTCCCACCCTCCACCTACCGCCTTCCACCTTCTACCTCCCACTTCTCCCATGGCCGACATCATCGAAATGCCCAAACTCAGCGACACCATGACGGTGGGCACGCTGGTCAAGTGGCTCAAAAAGGAAGGCGACGCCGTCAACGCCGGCGACATGCTGGCGGAGGTCGAAACCGACAAGGCCACGATGGAGCTTGAGTCGTTCTTCAGCGGAACGCTCATCAAGATCTTCGCCGAGGCCGGTTCCCAGGTCGCAATCGGCGCCGCGCTTTGTGCCATTGGCAAGCCCGGCGAGAAGGTTGACGCGCCCGCTTCCACGGCTCCGAAATCGCCTGGGCTGCCCGCTACCAAGCCCGAGGAAAAGCCAGCGCCCCCCGCCGAAGGCCCAGCGAAGCAAGGCGAGCCCCAGCCCGAAGAGAAGGATCGCCCCGCCGCCGCCACAGCCAAGAACGAAGTCCAGGCTTCGCCTGCGGCTCATGGAGGCGGGGTGCCCTCACCCCGCGGCGACGCGTCCGGTGGTGCGCCCTCTCAAGTTTCCGCCGACGAGCGCCTGCGGATCTCGCCGCTCGCGCGCAAACTCGCCGCCGAGCAAAAGATCGATCCGACCCGCCTGGCCGGCACCGGCCCGCATGGCCGCATCGTCAAGGCCGACGTCCTCGCCGCTGCCGCCGACCCGTCCAAGCTGAAACAGCCCTCAGCTCTCAGCCCCCAGCCTTCGGCCTTCGCCGGCGGCACGCCGGCCAAGTCCGGCCCCATCCAACCCGATCGCACCGTGCCCGCCACCAATATGCGGGCAACGATCGCCCGGCGGCTGCTCGAGGCCAAGACCCAGATTCCGCACTTCTACCTCGAGATCGAGGCCGACGCAGAGCCGTTGCTGGCCATTCGCGCGCAGCTCAACGCCGGGCTCGAGAAGGAAGGTGTGAAGCTTTCCGTCAACGACTTCATCCTGAAGGCCAGCGCCGAGGCGCTGCGCCGCGTGCCCGCGGTCAACGCCTCCTGGACGGGCACCGGCATCCAGTATCACGGCGCCGCCCACGTCTCCTTCGCCGTCGCGATCGAGGACGGGCTCATCACTCCCGTCATTCGCGACGCGCACACGAAATCGCTCTTCCAGATCAGCAATGAGGCCAAGCCGCTGGGCAAGCGCGCCAAGGAGAAGAAGCTCAAGCCCGAGGAGTTCACCGGCGGCACCTTCTGCGTTTCCAATCTCGGCATGATGGGCGTCGAGAGGTTCTCCGCGATCATCAACCCGCCGAATTCCGCCATCCTCGCCGTCGGCACGACCGTCACCAAGCCCGTCGTGAAGAACGGCCAGATCGTGGTGGGTCAGACCATGGTCCTGACGCTTTCCTGCGATCACCGGGTGGTCGATGGCGCCCTCGGCGCCCAGTTCCTCGCCGCCCTCAAGGACCTTCTGGAAAAGCCCGCGCTGCTGCTGGTCTGACGTGGAATCTGCAATCGCAGGTTGGTTAACCGCCGTGATTCCCTGATAGTAGGGCCGCACCTTGGTGCGCGCCGTTCCCCGTTCCACGGCCCGGCACAAGCGCCGGCCCGGCAAAGACGGAAAGACGAATTATTCTGAATCCGCCGTGATTCTCCGCGGTCGCAACGCAAATGGAGGGCAGGTCTCCTGACCTGCCGTGGTCGGCCGGTAGGCCGACCCTCCACCGGATCCCGGCACAGCTGCGCGTCGAGTTCGCCGGGACACATCGCCGTCGACATCGGCCGCGAGGCCACCCACACTCGCTGTCGTCAAGGCTCCCGGCACGCCAACCCGGCGTGCCTCTTCGGTTACCCCTCTTGTCTCCTACGACAACGACCGACTCTTCTCCACGGGTGCATCAGGCGCCAACCCGGCCCGTCATGAATCCACGGGGCCAGGCTGCTCTTTGGGCCCTGCTGCCCGTGGTGTTGCTGCTGCCGCTGCTGCTCTGGCTCGGCCAATGGTTCTCCTTCCAACTCGCCAGCGAACAGCGGGCAAACATGCGCACGACCCTGGAACTGCGGGCCGACGCCTTGCAGCGATCTCTCGACCGGACCGAGCAAAAACTCGACCGCTTGGCCGCCTTTGTCGCCACCGAAACCGCGGGCGGCCGGTCGATCGACGGCGGAAAGTTCAACACGATGGCCGCCGGCCTCCACGCGAGCGCCACCTGGATTCGCGCCTTCCAGATCGTCGCCGACGGCGTGATCACCCACACCTATCCCCTTGCCGGCAACGAAACCACCATTGGATTCAATCTCCTCACGGCTCCGGACAAATTCGCCGGCTCGGACGTCCGCCGAGCCCTGGAATCGAACCGCGTCACCGTCACGGGACCACTCGAGCTCATTCAGGGCGGCTTGGGCGTCGTGCTCCGCCAGGCGATCCCCGCCTCCGGCCGCGGCCCCCGACGCCTCGTCGGCATCGTCCTGAACATTGCCCCGCTGATGACCGATGCGGGGATTACCAAGGGGTACGCGGCTGACAGCCTGCTTGCACTCCGGACCGCCGGGGGGGCAACCTTCTTCGGGCCGCCGTCCGTCTTCGCCCAACAACCGGTCCTCCACCGTATCTCGCTTCCGGATGGTGACTGGGAAATGGGTGTATGCCCTCGTGAAGGCTGGAATGCAGGATCCCATCAGGCGGTGTGGCGTTCTATCTCGTCGGCTCCGCCGTGATCGTCCTCGCGGGCATCCTCGCCTATGTCCTGGCCCGCAGCCGGTCCAAGCTGACCGAGAGCATCCGCGAGAAAACCAATGCCCTGCGCGAGGAACTGGCTACACGTCAGGAGGCCGAAACCCAATTGCGACGACAATATGCGCTGCTGCACGCGGTGACGGAGGGCACCAGCGATTCCGTCTTCGTCAAAGACCGGGAGGGAAAGTATCTGATGATGAACTCCGCCGGCGCCGCCTATTTGGGCCGGTCGGTCGAGGCCATCCTCGGCAAGACCGACGCCGACTTGTTTTCCGCGGAAGCTGCCGCCGCCTCGCAGGCCAATGACCGCCTCGTGGTCGAATCCGGCCAGCTGTACCTGTTCGAGGAACTGGGCGATGCCACGGGTTCCACGCGAACTTACCAATCCACCAAGGCGCCGTGGCGGGATTCGGACGGCCGCATCATCGGTGTGATCGGGATCAGCCGCGACGTTACCGAGGTGCGGAAGGCCGAGCGGCAGCTCCGCCAGAACGAGGCCACGATCCGCGGCGTGTTCGCCGCCGCCCCCGTGGGCATCGGCATCCTCCAGGAGCGGGTCATCCAAGTCGTGAACCGCTGGTGGTGCGACCGGTTCGGTTATGCCGAGAAAGAACTGATCGGCCGGTCCACGCGGATCCTCTATGACGATGACGCTGAATTCAACCGGGTCGGCCAGAGTCTGTACGATGGCCTGCACGGGACCGGCGTCGCCACCGTCGAATCCCGCATGCGCAGCCGCGACGGCACCCTGCGCGACGTCGTGCTCTCCGCCGCCCCTCTGGTCAGCCATGACCCGTCAGCCGGCACCGTCGCGATCATCCACGACATCACGGAGCGCAAGCGGGCCGAGGCGGCGGTCCGCGAGCTCAACGCCAGCCTCGAACGCCGCGTCACCGAGCGCACGCACGAGCTCGCCATTTCCCGCGACCGCGCCGAGGCGGCTGACCGGGTCAAATCCGCCTTTCTCGCCACCATGTCGCACGAGCTGCGCACGCCGCTCAACTCCATCATCGGTTTCACCGGCATCCTGCTCCAGGGCCTGGCGGGCGGGCTGAACCCGGAGCAAACCCGCCAGCTGGAAATGGTGCGCGACAGTGCACGTCACCTGCTCGCCCTGATCAACGATGTCCTCGACATCTCCAAGATCGAAGCCGACCAGCTGCAGATCCAGCGCGAGCCCATGGCCGTGGAGCCCTCGGCCGCCAAGGTCGCCGCCATCGTGCGGCCCCTGGCGGACCGGAAGGGTCTGGTTCTGCACGTCAGCGTGGCCCCCGACATCGGTTCGATTTCCAGCGATCCGCGGCGGGTCGAACAAATCCTGCTCAACCTCCTGAACAACGCGGTCAAGTTCACCGAGCGCGGCGAGGTCTCTTTTCGCGTGTGGCGGGAAACCAACCGCGAGCCGAACTCCGGGACCGAGCCCAAAACCCGAAGCACCGCGCCGTTCCCGCTCACCGCCTCCACGGTGGTGCGCTTCGAGGTGCGCGACACCGGCATCGGCATCAAGTCCGAACACATCCCGACCCTGTTCCAGCCCTTCCGCCAGATCGATTCCGGCCTCACCCGCCAGCATGAGGGCACCGGCCTCGGTCTGGCCATCTGCCGGCGACTGGCCGACCTGCTCGACGGCGAGATCACCGTCCAGAGCGAATGGAACCGCGGCAGCGTCTTCACCTTCACCGTGCCGGCCAACTGACTTCCCCGCCCATGAAAGGCAACCTACTCCTCATCGAGGACAACGAACAGAACCGTTACCTGGTCACGTTCCTGCTGGAACAAAGCGGCTATGCTGTCGTGTCTGCAGACAACGGCCCGCTCGGCATCAAGCTCGCCGGCGAGATCGCGCCCGACCTGATCCTGCTCGACATCCAGCTTCCGGGCATGGACGGTTACACCGTGGCCCGGAATTTGAAGGCTGATCCCCGGCTGCGAGCCATTCCCATCGTCGCCGTCACCTCCTACGCGATGCCGGGGGACCGCGAACACGCCATCGCTGCCGGTTGCGACGGCTACCTGGAAAAGCCCATCGACCCGGAAAAGTTCGTCGCCGAGATCGAGCGCTTTCTGCCCCCAAAGAAACCGGACGCCTGACCATGAATCGCGCCCTCATCGTCGACGACAAGCCGGAGAACCTCTACCTGCTGCGGACGATCCTGCAGAGCCGCGGTTTTGCCGTCGACGAGGCACGCCACGGCGCCGAGGCCCTGACCAAGGCCCGCCAGTCGCCGCCGGACATCATCGTTTCGGACCTCCTGATGCCGGTGATGGACGGGTACACTCTGCTGCGCCACTGGAAGGCCGACGACCGGCTCAAGGCCCTGCCCTTCGTCGTCTTCACCGCCACCTACACCGAGCCGAAGGACGAGCGCCTAGCGATGGATCTCGGCGCCGATGCCTTCATCCTCAAGCCCACCGAACCCGAGCCGCTCGTGGCGAAAATCGAGGCGGTGCTGGCCCGGGCGCGGCACGACCGCGAGACTCCCACCCGCCAGCCCTCCGCCGACGCGGAAGGCGCGCTGAAGGAGTACGGCGACGTCATCATCCGCAAGCTGGAGGAAAAGGCCCTCCAGCTCGAACAAACCAATCGGGCCCTGCAGGAGGACATCGTCCAGCGCCGGGCAGCCGAGGCCGAGGCCATCCGGCTGCGGAATGAATCCGACCAGGCCCGTGCCGTGCTCGCCACCGCGCTGGAGAGCCAGCGCACGGTCGAGCAGGCGCTGCGCGAGCAACAAGCGCTGCTGCAAAGCCTGGCTGCGACGATTCCCGACCACATTTACTTCAAAGACCGCCAGAGCCGCTTCATTCGCGTCAATCCCAGCATGGCCAGCATGATGGGCCTGAAGAATCCCGCCGAGGCGATTGGAAAGTCGGATTTCGACATCTTCTCCGAGGAGCACGCCCGCCAGGCCTTCGCGGACGAGCAGCGCCTCATGGCGACGGGAGAACCGATCGTCGGCGTGGAGGAAAAAGAAACCTGGCCCGACGGCCACGTGAGCTGGGTGTCCACGACCAAGATCCCGTTGCGCGACGCCGCCGGGCAAATCACCGGCCTGGTCGGCGTGTCGCGCGACATCACCGGCAGGAAAGCCGACGAGGCCCGGTTGCGCGTCCAGGCCGAATGCCTCGATAAGGCCACTGACGGCGTCGTGATCACCGACCTCGACCAGGTCGTGACCTTCTGGAACCACGGGGCGGAGCGTATCTTCGGGTACGGCGCCGCCGAGATCGTCGGCCGGTCCATTGAGCTGGCGTTGAGGTTGCCCGCGGTCGGCGAATCCGCCGGCCTCTGGCGGTCCGTGGCGATCACCGGCCAGTGGCGCGGTGAGCTAGCCATCACGCACCGCAACGGCCAGCCGCTGGCCGTCGTCGCCAGCATCACCCAGATTCACGACGATGCCGGCCGGCCGGCTGCCCGCCTCTGCATCATCTCCGATGTCACCGAACAGAAGAAGCTGCAGGACCAGTTCATGCGTGCGCAGCGGCTGGAAAACATCGGCATGCTCGCAGCCGGCATCGCCCACGACCTCAACAACGTCCTCGCGCCCGTCCTGATGGCCTCCACGATGCTGCGCAAGAGCGTGCCCGACGGCGAACTCCGGCTCGTCGAGACAATCGAAAAAAGCGCCGAGCGCGGCGCCGGCCTCGTGCGCCAGATCCTCGGTTTCGCCCATGGCGTCGGCGGCGAGCCCCGGGTCATCCAGGTGCGGCACATCATCAACGACATCGTCACCATGGCCGAGGCGACTTTCCCGAAGTCAGTGCGCCTCGAAGCGGACCTCGACCGCGAACTCTGGCCCATCACCGCCAACCCGACCCAGATTCACCAGGTCTTCCTCAACTTGTGCGTCAATGCCCGCGATGCCATGCCCGCCGGCGGCACACTGTCCCTGCGCGCTTCGAATCTCCTCCTCGACGACGATGCCGCAGCGCGCCTCCCGGGCACCCGCGCGGGGGCGTGGATCCAGGTCGAGGTGGCCGATACCGGCACCGGCATATCGCCCGAAATTGTCGAACACATCTGGGAGCCGTTCTTCACCACAAAAGGCACCGGCAAGGGCACCGGGCTGGGCCTGGCCACGGTGCGTGGCATCGTCGCCACCCACCAGGGAGCCATCACCCTCGAAAGCAAACCCGGCCACGGCACCGTGTTTCGCGTCCTCCTGCCGGCCGAGCGCACCGCCGCGATGCGGATCGCCAGCGCGCAACCCTTTGCCCCGGCATCCGGTCGGCGCGAGCTCATCCTGGTCGTGGACGACGAACAAAGCATTCGCGACGTGGCGGCCGCGATCCTGCTGAAATTCAACTACCGCGTCCTCACCGCCAACGATGGCATCGATGGCTGGGCGCTGTTCCAGGCGCACACCGCGGAAATTCGCCTCGTCATCACCGACCTCGACATGCCGAACCTCGGCGGGGCCGATTTCGCCTCGCGCCTCGTGCCCACGAACCCGGCCGTGAAGGTCATTGCGATCACCGGCGCCGATCGCGCCGGCGTCCTCGGCGACCGCTCCGGGCGGTGCTTCGACGATGTGCTCATGAAGCCGTTCACCGCCGAAGAGCTGCTGCGGAAAGTCCAGGGCGTCCTGCCGATCGGCGGCACGACGTGACCGGCAGTGTAGGGCTGCCGCTTGCGGCATGCCGGTTCAGGATGCGCGGCTGGGCGGAAGCCCAGCCCTCCAGAAAAATCAATCCGCCATGCTCCGGTGGAGGGTCGGTGTCCCCGCCGACCGCGTGCCTTCGATCTCCGTGCTCTCCGCGCCCGCTGTGTTCAAACCCACAATTCGGAACATTCGTGAAATTCGTGTCTCCCCCTCACGCCCAACTCACCGCTCACTGCTCATAGCTCACTCTATTCCGCTCAACGCTCACGATTTCGCGCCCTGCGCCTTCCCCACCAGCTTTTCCACCGCCGCGGTGAGCTGCTCGACCGAAAACGGTTTTTGCAGGACCACATCCGCCCCCAGCGCGCGGGACATCTTCAAATACGTCGCGGCGCGCGTGCCGGTGTCGCCGGACATCGCAATGATCGCCGCCCGGTGGCTGTGGCGGCGCATCTGCATGATGGTCTCGATTCCTTCCTGACCCGGCATGATCAGGTCGGTGATCACGCACTCCGGCTTTGCTTCCTCGTACCGATCCATCGCCTCCTTCCCGTTCTCAGCCTCGACGGTCTCGTAGCCCAGCCGTTGCAGCATCCGCCGCAGGAGCAGGCGGATGGATTCGTCGTCATCAGCGATCAGGATGCGTGTCATGTCGAAGCCATTCCCATGGGCCAGTCCTGCCGAAAAGTACCCGGCCGCTCCCAAAGGGCAAGCCCCTGCATTCCGCACCGATTGTTCAATTCTCCTCGGCCCTTGGCCGGTGAGGCCCGCCGGACCGACCACGGATTTCGCGGACCGAACCCGTAGGGCCGCACCTTGGTGCGTGCCCGGGCGCCCACAAGGCGCGCCCCTTGTAGCTTGGGTTGGGGTCTATCTGGAGCATCCCAATGGGACAGAGGTCCGGGATCCCGAGCGCGCCCCAGAGAGCCTAGACTCCGCTGGTAGATCGGCCCGGGCCTCTGCCCCTGCGGTGCGAGACCG
>DASZRV010000010.1:0-126298 GCA_035549095.1 Lacunisphaera sp.
GATGTGCTGGAAAATCTGCGTGATGAGCTGCCGGCGATTCGGCGCGCCCTCGAATTTCACGTCCAGCTTGCGGGCATAGGCGGTGAGATCGGCCAGGTTCAGCGCATAGAGCTCGCACAGCCAGACGGGCTCCTCCTTGCCGGCGATCTCGTCGGCCAGTTTCGCCAGGGCATCGAGGTCCTGGAATCGCGCCGGGTCCGGCAGGTCGCCGTAATTGACCATCTCTTTGGGCGGACCGGGTTGCGGCGGATGCTTCGGCCCCTGGAAATTCTGGTTGCCGCCCCATTTGCCGCGAAAGTGCTTGCCGCGCCCGCGCCGGCCGAACTTGCCGCCGTGCTGGAACTGGCCGCCATTGCCCCCGTCGTTGTACCCGCCCTCGGCCGCGGTCTGGCCTTGCTCCGGGCCGCCGTTATCCTGCGCCCCGGCATGGGACGCATCGCCGTCGGGGACGGGCGCCGTCGGCGCGGGCGCGGGCGGCGGCTCGGGTGCCGCGACCGGCGCGGGACTCGGAGTCGAGGCCGCGGGCTCGGTCGCCGCGGGCTCGACGTCCCTCGCCGCGCCCTTCTTGCCGCTCCGGTAAAGGCGCGACCGGGCCGGGCGCTTGGCTTTGACCGATTCGCCGTTGGCGTCGTCGGGCGCGTTGCTTTCCTCGTCGGATTTAGGCGGGACTTCCATGAAATTGGCCGTGGGGCCTGGCGGATTGGGTGTTCAAGAGGCGGTCGGCCAGGGCATTGACCTGTTCCCGCAAAAAGTCGGTTGAGCCGTCATTAAGGAGAACATGGTCTGCCAGGTCGCATTTTCGAGCCAGTGGCAGTTGCTTGGCCAGGCGCTGGAGGGCGATGTCAGGGGAGATGCCGCGTTGCTCCAGCCGCCTCAGTTGTTGGGCCGAGCCTGCGGTAACACACACGATGAAATCAAACCAATTCTCCAACCCCTTTTCGAAGAGAAGCGGGACTTCCACAACGAACGATATTCCCTTTGCGCCGCTGAAAATCTCCCGCCAGCGGCCCAGTAACAGCGGATGCAGCAGGTCTTCCAGCCAAGCCAGCGCGGCATCATCCTTGAAGACGATCTCGCCGAGGCGATCGCGCCGGACGGAACCGTTTTCGGCCAGCACCCCCGCGCCAAAACGCGATCGGATCGCTTCGCGGATCCCAGGGAGTGGATAGATTTCATCCCGGATGATCTGGTCGGAATCGAGCCGACGGAAACCCCGTTCGGCAAACATGGCGGCTGCCGTCGACTTTCCACATCCCATCCCCCCCGTCAGGCCCACAATCAGATTGGTGATGCTACCCATTCGCAAAAGAGCAGACAAAGGGCTTGCGGGATAGGGGGCAACCCCTATCTCCTAATACCCGCGATGGTCCCGCCGCACAGTGTCAATACGAAGAGTTCGCTGGCTGTAGCGGCGATGGTAAAACAAGCGCTGGGGGACATCGGGTCGGAATCCAGCTTTCCGCTGATCGACCGGCTGTTTGCGGACGTCACGGATATGTTCGAAGGCCGCTATCCTGGTTACCGGGCCATTGACATGTTCTACCATGATTTCGAACACACCCTCCAGGCGACCGTCTGCCTGACCCATCTCCTGCAGGGGCGAAGCCGGAGCGCCGACAAGCCCGTTCTCAAGCCGCGCGATTGGGAGCTGGCGATCATGGCCGTGTTGTTGCACGACAGCGGTTATCTCAAGGAAACCAATGACGTCGAGGGCACCGGCGCCAAGTACACCATCGTCCATGAGCGCCGCAGCTGCGAGTTCGCCCGGCAGTATCTCCCGCGCATGGGCGTGACAGGATCCGAGATCGAGGACATCTGCTCCGCCATCATCTGCACCGGCCCGCAAAGCCGGATCAGCCAGATCACCTTCCACCGCGAGGAGGCCCGCGTCTTCGCCTTCATCCTCGTGACCGCCGACTACCTCGCCCAGATGAGCGCAGTCGATTATCCCGACGAACTCCCGATTCTCTACCGGGAATTCCTTGAAGCGTATAATTTCGAGAAAGTACCGGAGGAAAAGCGCCCGTACAAGTCGGTCGAAGACCTGCTGCGGCGCACCCCCAATTTTTGGCAAAATTACGTCCGGCCGATGCTCGACTTTGAAGCGGGCGGCGTGCATCGCTATCTGGCGACAGCGGGCCAACCCAATCCGTATTTGCAGGCGGCCGAGGCCAACATCGCTGAAGTCCAACGACGGCTGCAGGTGGGATCGGGCTGAGATTAACCTCCGCCAGAAAGTCCCATGCTCGCGACGATCTGCTCGGCAGCATTGCTGGGCATTGATGCCGTTCCCGTCCAAGTCGAAGTCAACACCGGCGAACGGGGCGTACCCACCCTGATCCTGGTCGGCCTGCCTGACGCCGCGGTCAAGGAGTCCGAGGACCGCGTCTTTTCCGCCCTCAGCAACTCGGGCCTGCAGATGCCGCGGACGCGCACCACGATCAACCTCGCTCCCGGCGACCTGCGCAAAGAAGGCTCGATCTATGACCTGCCGATCGCCCTCGGCATACTTGTCGCCACCGGCCAGCTTGCTTGCGAGCAGCTCGGCGATCACGTCATCGCCGGCGAGTTGAGCCTGTCCGGCGCGACCCGACCGATCAAAGGCGGTTTGGCGATGGCCGTGCTGGCCCGGCAGATGGGCAAGCAATCGATCCTGCTGCCGCCAGCGGCGGCCCGCGAGGCGGCTTTGGTGGAAGGCATCGCCGTGCGCGAAATTAAATCGCTGGACCAGGCGCATCGGTTTCTTGCCGGCCGGCTCGAACTGCCGGTCCTGCGCCCGCCGGGCGCCGCCAGCGCGCATCCGGTGGGCCAAGGCGCCGATTTTGCCGACATCAAAGGCCAGCATTCCGTGCGTCGCGCGGTCGAGGTAGCCGTGGCGGGCGGACACAACCTGGTCATGATCGGCCCGCCCGGCTCGGGAAAATCAATGATCGCGAAACGCATCCCCGGCATCATGCCCCGGCCGACGTTGGAGGAGTTCCTCGACATCCTGCGCATCCATTCCGCTGCCGGCCAGACCATCACCGACGGCGTGCACTACCTGCAGCGCCCGGCCCGGGCTCCGCACCATACCATCTCCGATGTCGGGCTCCTGGGCGGCGGCGCCATTCCCGGCCCGGGCGAGATCTCGCTGGCCCACCATGGCGTCCTGTTTCTCGACGAACTGCCGGAATTCAAACGCTCGGCGCTCGAGGTGCTGCGCCAGCCGCTGGAAGACGGCCATGTCACGATTTCGCGGAGCGCCGGCAAAATTACCCTGCCCTGCCATTTCATGCTCGTCGCCGCCATGAATCCCTGTCCTTGCGGGTACCTCGGCGATCCGCGCCACGAATGCCGCTGTTCACCCGCCCAGGTGCAACGGTACCGCGCCCGGATCAGCGGACCGCTGCTCGACCGGATCGACCTGCATGTCGAGGCCCCGGCCCTCTCGATCACCGAGCTGCGCAACGAGCACGGCGGCGAATCGTCCGCGACCATGCGGAGTCGCGTCGAAGCTGCCCGCCAGCGCCAGCTCGCCCGCTTCCAAGGCACCAGGATCACCGCCAACGCCCGCATGGCGCCCGCACAGCTCAAGACCTATTGCGGATTGGATGCCAGGCTTGGCGACCTGCTCCAGCAGGCGATGGAACAGCTCTCGCTGTCGGCCCGCGCCTATGATCGCATCCTCAAGGTGGCCCGCACCATCGCGGACCTCGCCGGCGCGGATCGCATTGATTCCCCTCACCTGCTCGAGGCGATCCAATACCGCAGCCTCGATCGCAACGTCTTCTACTGACCCGGCACCAGCCCGGCCAGATATTCGCGGGCAATCACCCGGTAGGCCGGCCGATAGTGTTCATTGTACTCTTTCGAATGATGCACGGTCGGAAATCCGTCGGCGGCCATTGCGGCGCCAAATCGCTGCGCGTCGCCGGCAGAAAACGGAAGTTTTCCTCTCGCCGCCAGCCGGATCACTTCGGCCCACACCGCCGCCAGGCTGTTCTTTGAGCCTCGAAAGGTCTTGGCGGTCTCTACGAACGCGGCCGCAAGTTTTCCCAAATCGCCGTGCTGTTCGACAAACGGCCGCAGGTGCATCCGGACGATCCGGCCATCCGGTGAAATCGGATCGACCAACGGTTCGGCCGGACCCGCTCCCAATCCGGCCACCTCCTGCTCCAGCCACCGTCGGGCCGTGGCTTCGTCGACGGCCGCATGCTCGCTTCCCAGCACGGCCTGAAAGACGAGCTTGTAGCAGTCCTGCACCTGCCATTCCGGATACCGTCTCGCGTGTTCCTTGAGCAGTGGCGTGAAATCCGGCTCTGCCGCACTCGCCGTGATGCAACCCAAGGCGACGGCCAGAACGACCGACGTCAGGTGCTTGAAACGTGGGCTGGCAGGTGGCGATTGCATTCGAGGGTATGCTTAAAGTTCACGTATTCGCAGGGCAACCCCGCCGGCGAGCCCTACGAGGGATCAGTTCGATCTCGGCTGCAACCGGGAGCATGCGAGGTTCCAAATGCGGCCATATGTTACAGCGATGTAAACTCCCGCCGTTTCCCTGGCGCGACGTTTGAACGAAATGGGCGGCGCTGCGTCTTTCTCCGCGTAGTTCAAATAGGTTTGCTTGGTGTTAGGGTGAAGGGCCGTCCAGGGGTGGATGGCCCTTCTGCCTTTTCGGAGGATTCCACCCCCGCCGACGCCAGTAAACTCAAGTTGCGAGGCGGACGACCGCAGTCCGGCCGCCGTGGCTCACCTGGTCGCCCGCGACCAGCTTCCGCCGCTTGCGGATCTCGACGACCCCATTGACCAGGACCTGGCCTGCCCCGATCAGCTGCTTCGCCTCGCCCCCGGTTTCCGTCAGGCCGGCGAACTTCATGAACTGGCATAGCTCGATCGGGACTTCGCGGACGACGATCGGTTCAGCCTTCGCCGGGTCAGCACTGGAGGAATCAAGCATCGGGCTGGTCAGGATTGAGTCGGATGCCACTGTTTTCGATCACAATCCGGCGATCGCGATAAAGGCTGCCAATTGCCTGTTTGAACGCCTTCTTGCTGACGCCGAAGCGCGCGCGAATCTGCAGCGGCGGGCTGTTGTCGTTGAACGGCAGCCGCCCGCCGGCCGCGGCCAGCGCCGCGAGGATCTTCTCGCTCACGTCGCCAATGCGCCGGTAGCCGGCGCGACCAGGCGCGAGGTCGATCTTCCCGTCCGGACGAATCGCCCGCACATAACCCTCCACGCGCTGGCCCACTTCGAGGGGCCCGGCCAGGTCGCTGCGATAAAGCAGGCCGCGGTGGGCGTCGTTCACAACCATGTTGTAGCCCAGCGGGGTGCGGCTCGCGACGAGCAGCCGCACCGATTCCCCCGGATGATATTTCGGCGGCGTCAGGCCGAGTCGCCGGTTCGTCCGCGCCGTCGCGATGAGACGGTCGCTCTGCTCGTCGACCAGGACTTGCACGACGACCCGATCGCCAGGATTGAGCGGTCCGGCCATCTCGCGAATTGGCAGCAGAAGATCCTTTTCGAGTCCCCAGTCGAGGAAGACGCCGACCCGGCGGTTGACGGAGACCACGCGCAGACACGCGAATTCTCCGGCCGTGGCGAGCGGGACCTGCGTCGTCGCTACCAGCCGGTCTTCCGAATCGCGATAAACGAACACGTCAATGCCATCGCCAAGCCTGACCTCCGGCGGCACGTACTTGGCCGGCAGCAATATCTCACCCAACCGGCCGCCATCGAGGTAGACTCCCGGTGGAGCGGAACGCAGGATGATCAGGCGGTTCCGTTTGCCGAGTTGGGCCATGCGGGAGGATTGCGTTGAGGCGACAAATGCGCCGGCCGGCACCTGGAGGCGCCGGCCGAAAAGTTGGCGCCCTCACGGGGAATCGAACCCCGGTTTGGGCCTTGAGAGGGCCCCGTCCTAGCCGCTAGACGATGAGGGCGAAAAATCTGGAGGAGCAGGAATGCGCGCCGGCGCCACAGGCGTCAAGTGCGCAGAGACCTCAGACGGCGAACAACTCCTCGGGCTTGAAGAAGCGCTCGAGCTCGAGCTTCGCGTTTTCCACCGTGTCGGACGCATGGCACACGTTCTTCATCATTTCGGTGCCAAAATCGCCCCGGATCGTGCCTTTGGCCGCCTTCCGCGAATCGGTCGGTCCGAGCAGGTCGCGAACTCTTTGGACGATGTGCTCGCCCTGCAAGGCCATGACGATCACCGGCCGCGAGCTCATGAACGCCTCGATCTCGGGATAAAACGGCTTGTCGGCGACATGCGCGTAGTGCTTCCGCAGCAGCTCCGGCGTCAGGCGCATCATCTTGCATCCGACAACCGCAAAGCCGGCCGCCTCAAAGCGATTCAGCACGTTTCCCACATGCTTTTGCGCCATGCAGTCCGGTTTGAAAATGATCAATGTTCTCTGCATATAAGCGGCCCACCATACTTTTACCGACCTGTTTGGAAAGCCCGGATTTCCGGAAAATTCAGCCCTGCGCCCGCGCCATTTCCCTAAAGCCAGCCATCGCCGTGGCGCGCGCTTCTGCATGATCGACCATGGGTTGCGGGTAATCCGCGCCCAAACGCACGCCGGCCGCCTGCAGAATCTCACCTGGCGCTTCCCACGGTCGATGGACATGTTTCGCGCTCAAGTTGGCGAGTTCCGGTACCCATCTTCGGACATAATCGCCAGCCGGGTCGAATTTCGCGCCCTGCAGGATCGGGTTGAAGATTCGGAAGAATGGCGCGGCGTCAGCCCCGCACCCCGCCGTCCACTGCCAGCCAAGCGTGTTGTTGGCGAGGTCCGCGTCCACCAAGGTGTCCCAGAACCAGGCCGCGCCATCCTGCCAGCGCAGCCGCAGGTGCTTCACCAAGAATGAGGCGACGATCATGCGCACCCGGTTGTGCATCCATCCTGTTGCCCAAAGCTGCCGCATGCCGGCATCGACGATCGGATAACCGGTGCGCCCACGCTGCCACGCCCGCAGTTCCGCCGGATTGCGGCGCCAAGGGAACGCCTCGAATTCCGGTCGCATCGGCCGCCGCACCGTTTCGGGAAAATGAAACAACACGTGGTGCGCAAATTCCCGCCAGCCCAGCTCCGTCAGAAAAATCTGCACCCCGGTATTGAGGGGAAAGACACCGCTGTCATCGGACAAGGCGCGCACCGCTGACCACACCTGTCGCGGCCCGATCTCGCCGAAGTGCAGGTGCGGTGAAAGTGCCGACGTGCCGTCAACCGCCGGCCGGTCTCGTTCGGTCGCATATCCGGCCATCGCTCCATCGACGAAATTTTTCAGCCGCTTCTGCGCCGCCGCCTCGCCGGGCTGCCAGGTGCTCGCCAGCCCGTCGGCCCAACTTAGTCGCGGTAGCAACTCGAGTTCGTCCAAAGTCCGGCTGGCTGGCCATCGCGCGGGCGCCGTAACCGGCCCCGCGGGAAGCTTGACCGGCCCTGCCTTCGGCCGCGACAGGCAATGCCGCCAGAAAGGCGTGAACACCCGGAACGGATGACCCGATTTGTTCCGGACTTCGTGCGGTTCGTGCAGCAGCGCCGAGTTGAAACTCAGGGCCTCGACTCCGGCCGCCTTAAGTTGCGCCTTGATCTTCGTGTCGCGCGCGATGGCGCCCGGTTCGTAGCAGCGGTTCCAGTGGACCGCGGTGGCACCGCTTTCGCGCACCAGGCGCTCGAGCGTATTCGCCGCCGGCTCCCGTGCGATGATCAACCGGGACCCTCGTTCCCGCAGCGCTGCGTCGAGGCTCACCAGCGAGTGATGCAGCCACCAGCGCGAGGCCGCGCCAGGCCGTTCGTCGGCAGCCCCGGGTTCATCCCAAACAAACAGCGGGACGACGGCCTCGCCGCGTTTCATCGCGGCCGCGAGGGCCGGGTTGTCGTTCAGCCGCAGGTCTTGTCGAAACCAAACGATGGTGGCCGGCACGGTGCTTTGATCAAAGCGCCTCGGAATAGAGTTTCTCGTAGGCCGCCACTGCCTTGGTCCACGAGAAATCCTTCATCATCGCGTTGCGCTGCACGTGGGCGTATCGCACCGGGTCCGCGAAAAGCGCCAGTGCGCGATTCAGCCCGGCCAGGAACGTGTCCTCCTTCGGCTCGGCCACGATGCCCGTGCCGCCCACCGGGTCGATGTCGATGTCCGTCACGGTATCCACCAGGCCACCCACATTGCTGACCACCGGCACGGTGCCGTAAGCCTGGCTGTACATCTGGTTGAGTCCGCAGGGCTCGAACAGCGACGGCATCAGGAAGAAGTCCGAGCCGGCCTCCACGAGATGGCTCATGGCCTCGTCGTGGCGCACGCACACGCCGACTTTTCCCGGCAGCGCGGCGGCAAAATCCTTCACGAGGACTTCGTACTTCTTCTCGCCGCCGCCGAGGATTACCAGCCGGCAGTTCTCGCGGGCAAAGAAATCCATCGCACCGAGCACGAGGTCGAGCCCCTTGCCCGGCGTGAAACGGCACACCATGCCGAACACCGGTCCCTTGATCTTTCCGCTCCAGCCGAATTCGCGCAGCAGCTTGGCCCGGCACGCCGCCTTGCCCGCGAGGTTTTCGATATTGTACCGCTCCGGCAGGCTCGGGTCAGTGGCCGGATTCCATACCGCCGTATCGATGCCATTGAGCAGCCCGTGGAGGTCGTCGAGCCGCGTGCCGATGACGCCGTCCATGCCGTTGCCGAATTCCGGGGTCTGGATCTCCTTCGCGTACTGCGGACTGACCGTGGTGATGAGGTCGGAAAAAACGATGCCGGCCTTCAGCATGCACATCTGGTCGTAGTACTCGAGGCCGTCGATCGTCATCAGGTCCTCGGGCAGGTTCGTCAGCGCATACGATTTGCGGGGAAACACGCCCTGGTAGGCAATGTTGTGGATGGTGAAGACCGTCTTGAGCGCGAGCGTCACCGAATACTTTCGTTCAGCGTCCCGCAGGAAGACCGGCAGCAGCCCCGTCTGCCAGTCGTGGCAATGCACGATGTCGGCCTTGAAATCGGTCAGCCGGAGCAACTCAACCACCGCCTTCTGGAAAAAGATGAATCGCGCATCGTTGTCGTCGTAATCCCGCTCACCCGTCCAATAGGGCAGCTTCCGGTCAAAAAACTCCTCGCGGCAGATCAGGTACAGCGTGACCCCGGGCCGGGGCTCGTGCGTGATCACGTCGCCCGCCATCAGCGTGTCGCCCATCTCAATCTTCAGCTTGTGGCTGGCTTTCGCGCCGGCCAGGTGCGGCCCGTCCAGTACCGAGCGGTAGCCGGGCATGAAGACCGCGAGTTGGTGACCGCGGTCAGCCAGCGTTCCCACCAGCGCCGCCACCGCGTCCGCGAGGCCGCCTGTCTTCAAGTACGGAAACAGTTCGCTGGCCGCATGGGCAATTCGCATGTTGCAACACTACGGACTCGGACGCACGGTTCCACCCGAAAATCTCGCGGCACCACTTGTTTCGACCGTCGTCGACCACGCCCGCGAGCCTCGCATGAGCTTCTCCGAACGCCTCCTTTCCCACCTGCAACGCCGCGGCTATGTCCCGGCCCCCGCCGCCGCCATCGCGCGCGACTGGCGCCTCAAGCCCAAGGACCGCCGGCGCTTCGACCGCGAGGTGGATGATCTCGTGCACGGCGGCCGGGTGGCGGTGATCAAGGGTGACCGGCTGTGCCTGCCGCGCACGGCCGACCTCGTCACCGGCCGGATCAACTTCCGCCAGAAAGGCTCGGCCATGGTCTATCCGGAGGTGAAGGTCACCGAGCCGCCGAAACCCGCAATTTACATCGCCGCCGAGGACACCGGTGTGGCGCTGCAGGGCGACACCGTCATCGTGCGCCTGCGCTCGCCGCGCGAACGCGATTTCCCGCATTTCCTCCAGCCGGGCGAACTCGCGGGTCGGGTCATCGAAGTGCTCGAGCGCGGCCGGGCCACCCTGACCGGCACGCTGCACCGGGGGCGCACCTACTTCTACGTTGCCTCCGACGACCCGCGGATGACGCACGACATCATCGTCGATGATCCGATGAGGTCGACGCTGCGCCCACCGCCGGTGGTGGGCGACAAGGTCGTCGTCCGCCTCAACGAGTGGAACGAGCGCCACCTTAACCCCGATGGCGTCATCATCGAGCGCCTCGGGCGCACCTTCGAGCCGCGCGCCGAACTGGCCGCGATCTACCATAAATACAGCCTCTCCACCCGGTTCCCGGAGCCGGTCATGCGCGAGGCGGCCGCCCTGCCCTCCTCCGTCGCGGCGTCCGAGCTGGCCGGGCGCCAGGACTTCCGCGCGATCCCGACCTTCACCATCGATCCGGATGATGCGAAGGACTTCGACGACGCGCTTTCCCTCGAGCATCTTCCGCGGGGCGACGTGCGGATCGGGGTGCACATCGCGGACGTCAGCCATTATGTGAAGCCCGGCACGGCGCTGGATCGCGAGGCCCAGCAGCGCGGGAATTCCACGTATCTCGTCGGCACCGTCGTCCCGATGCTGCCCGAAAAACTTTCGAACGGGCTCTGTTCGTTGGTCGAGGCCCAGGACCGGCTGACCAAGGCCGTCCTTTTCACGTTCGGCCGCGACGGCCGGCTCAAGCGCACCGAATTTGCCAACACCGTCATCCGGAGCACCAAGCGCCTCACGTATCGGCAGGCGTTCGCCCTCATGTTCCAGGACGACCTGCAGGCCGTGCGCCGCCTGCCCTTGCCCGCGGCCCACCAGACCGGATCCACCGGTCGCGCGCTTTCCAGCCTGTCCGAATCGGAGCTGGCGAACCTGCAGGGCTGGGTGCGCGAGCTCTGGACTATCGCAAGCCGCCTTCGGCGGGAACGGATGGCGGGCGGCAGTCTCGACCTCGACATGCCGGAGACGAAGATCTTCGTCGATGCGGAAGGCTATGCCGACCGGATCGAACTCATCACCAACGACGAGAGCCACCAGCTGATCGAGGAATTCATGCTCCTCGCCAACGAGGCGGTCGCCCGCCTCACGCGCACGCGCCAGCTGCCTTCGCTCTATCGCGTCCACGATGATCCGGACGACGCCAAGCTCGACGACCTCCGGCAGTACCTCGCCACGTTCAACATCAAGGTGGGCGATCTCTCCAATCGCGCCGAAGTCGTCCGGCTCCTGGGCATCTTGCGCGACCATCCGCAAGGTTACCTGCTGCGCACACAGGTGCTGCGTTCGATGCGCAAAGCTTGTTATCGCGCTCGTCCCGATGGCCACTACGGCCTGAATAAAAAGGACTACACTCATTTCACTTCACCCATCCGGCGCTATTCCGATCTCGTCGTGCACCGGGTGCTGGAGACTTTCCTGGCGCGGGAATCCGGCCAGTCGCATCGTCCCGTCTCCTATCGCATCGCACAGATCGACCAGCTCGCCGAGCACCTCAGCCAGACGGAGATCAACAGCACCGAAGCCGAACGCGACTCGGTCAAAGTGAAGCTCATGGAGTACTTCGACCGGGAGGCGGAAAAGAAGAAGAAAACCGTCTTCAACGCCGTCATCACCGACGTGCGCAACCATGGTTTCTTTGTCGAGGTCGCCGAGGCCGGTGCCTTCGGCCTCGTCCCGGTCTCCTCGCTGCGCGATGACTTCTACCTGCTCAACAACGCCGGCACCGCCTTCATCGGTCGGAAGACGCGCCGGAAGTTCGAACTCGGGCACAAGGTCCAGGTTGTCGTGCTCAAGGTCGACCGCCAGAAACGCCTGATTGATTTCACAGTCGCGTGACGCGGCGGTTTGCTTTCGCGGCCAATGTCGCTAGCTGAGTGCTGATCGTTCAACCTTCCCAGCTTCAGCCATGAAACACTACGACTTCGCGGACCAGTTCCGCGCCCTCTACGACAAGGCCGTCAAACTCTATGCCGCCGGCAACCGCGACCAGGCGACCTACTTCGATGCGTCCGAGAAGGCCTTTCTCCATGCCAATGGCATCGGGGTCCAGGCGATGTACGATTACGCTGAGGATCATAACAACGGCGGCGAACCCGGCTACGAACGTGCGCTCGCGATCGAATCCATCCGCCGCGACTACTTCGTCAACGTTCAGAAGGGCAAGCCGTCCACCACGGTGCTCGACGAGGCGAAGATGCCCGCCAAAACCGAGGCGGTGAAAGGCATCGAATGGCTGCCGCGCATCATCCCGAAGACCAAGGCCAAGCTTCGCGGTGAACTGCCCGCCTCGCTCATGTATTCCTGCGGCGGCGACCGGCGTTTCTTCAAGCAACACGACATCCACCCGGCGGAGTTCCTGAGCGTCGTCTGGCGCAACAGTGACAACGATGCCGCGATCATCGACTGGGTCGTCGCCCGCAGCGCCGGCCACTGAGTGACACAGCCTACCCGGCCGCGGCCAAGCTGTTTCCCGGCCCGCGCTCTTCGCGCTTGGCCGCAAGCCTGCCGGCGGGTTGGCTGGGATCGATGCCACCCGAACGAATCACGCTGCGCCAGTGGCGCGACGACGACCTTGATCCGTATGCGGCCATGAACGCGGATCCGGCGGTGATGGAGCACTTCCCCAGGCTGCTCGATCGCGCGGAGTCGGCGGAATCCCTGGCGCGGCAGCGTGCGCTGATTACCGAACGCGGCTGGGGCCTGTGGGTGATCGACGTGAACGGGGCTTTTGTGGGTTTCACCGGCCTCGCCGTCCCGCGCTTCGCCGCGCCGTTCATGCCTTGCGTCGAAATCGGCTGGCGGCTCCGCCGAGAGTATTGGGGCCGCGGCCTGGCCCTCGCCGCCGCGGCCGCCGCGCTAGCGTACGGCTTTGAGCGGCTGCACTTGCCCGAGATCGTGTCGTTTACCGCCGCTTCCAACCAGCGTTCGCGCCGCCTGATGGACCGGCTCGGTTTCGCCCGCGATGAGGCCGGGGATTTCCTGCACCCGAACCTGCCGCCGGAAAGTCCGCTCCGGCACCACGTGCTCTACCGGAAATCACACGCGGCCCCGCCGCCAGCCTGGCCACCCGCCCGCTCTCGGCCGCCGGTGCAAATAATCCCGTCCTGACGCCGCGGCGTTTTTCCGGTTGCGCGGCGCCCGGCCGGCCCCTCGACTGGCGCCGTGGTCGCCGAAGCCGAATATCGCATCAAACTCCCCGTGTTCGAGGGTCCGCTGGACCTGTTGCTCTTCCTGATCCGGAAGAACGAGCTCGATATCTACGACATCCCGATCGCGAACGTAACCCAGCAGTACCTCGAGGTGATCTACGCGATGAAGGAGCTGCAGATCGAGGTGGCGGGAGAGTTTTTCGTGATGGCCGCCACGCTGATGGAGATCAAGAGCCGCATGCTGCTCCCCAAACACCAGCAGGCGATCGACCCGAACGCCGACGAGGAGGACCTCGACCCGCGCTGGGAACTCGTCCACCAGCTCCTGCAGTACAAGAAGTTCAAGGAGGCGGCCGGCCGCCTCGGCGAGATGTCGCTCGATGCCCAGGACATGCTGGCGCGTCCCGGCTCGGCTTTTGCGCCCGCCTCCGAGCGGCCGCTCAAGCACGTCGACCGCATCGACCTGTGGAATTCCTTCAATCTCGTGCTGCGCCGCCTGGCCGAAAAGCTCGTCGTCGGCCAGATCCACGCCGAGCAGGTGACCGTCGCGGACCAAATGGAATACGTGCTCGAGCACGTCAAGACGCGAAAGTCCTTCGCCTTCTCCTCGCTTTTCGCCGAGAAGATCTCCCTGCGCCGGCTGGTCGCCACATTCCTCGCCGTGCTCGAGCTGACCCGCCTGCGCAAACTGCGCCTGGAACAAACCGAGGCGTTCACGGACATACTTTGCACCGCGGTCGAGGAAAACGCGCTTGAAACCGTCGCCCCCGTTTCCACCGTGGAATCAAAGGATGAAAAAGACTCCCCGGCGCCGTAAAACCAAGCAAGCCCACCTGCTGGGCATCGGGCTCGACAACAAGGACGGGCACAAGCGGCTGACACAGGCGGAGAAATTTACGATCGTCGGCGGCTCGGAGGAGACGCACACTCGCGCCACCGAGACGTTCATCAAGACCTTCGAAGAGCTGAAGAATCGCGGCAAGACGCTCGAGGCGGTCGAGCCGGACGAACTGCACGAGATCATCCACAAATCCGTGCCGCGCTGAGCGCTGCACCCGGCGCGCCGGCGCGCGCGCTCCCACGGCCAGCTTGCCTTTTCCCGATCGCTAACTTAACTCCCCCGCATGTCCGATAAAATCGCACACCTCGACAACAGCACTTTCAAGCCGGCCGTCGCTTCCGCCACGCCCACGCTCGTGGACTTCTGGGCCCCGTGGTGCGGCCCGTGCAAGGCCATCGCCCCGGTCCTCGATGAGCTCTCCACCGAACTCGATGGCAAGCTGAAGATCGCCAAGGTCAATGTGGACGACAATGGCGACCTCGCCGCGGAATTCGGCGTGCGCGCGATCCCGACCATGCTGCTCTTCAAAGGCGGCCAGAAGGTCGACCAGTTCGTCGGCATGATGGACAAGGCGACCCTCAAAGCGAAGCTCGCGGGCAAGATCTGAGCGCGCTGCTGCGATGATTTTCGGGCGAGGTCATTGACCTCGCCTTTTTTTGTCGGCGCCGGCCCGATCAGGCGCCTAACGCCCCAGCACCAGGCCGGCGCTCAACAGCACGCCAAAGGCTGCCAGGAATTTCGCCGTGTCGCCCAGCACCGCGATCTGCCCGGCTGGGTCGGCGGCCCGGGCGAGCCGGCGCGTCAGCGCGGCCGCCCACGGCGCGAGGATCAGCGGCAGCAACACCGGCCAGCGATAGCTTAGCAGCATCAACGCCGGCGGACACAAGAGGGCGACCAGCGCAGATAGGGCGTACTGCCACAGGGCGAAGCGCCGGCCAAACCTGACCACGAGCGTGCGCTTCCCAGCCCGCCGGTCCGTGTCGACGTCGCGATAATTGTTCGCCACAAGGATGTTTGCCGCCAGCAGGCCAATGGCCGCAGCGCAAGAGGTGGCGTCCGGGCCGACCCAGCCCGCCTGTACATAGAATGTCGCATCGACCGCCACGAGCCCGAAGAAGATGAAGACGAACAGATCGCCGAGCCCGTTGTACCCCAGTGGCCAGGGCCCGCCCGTGTAGGCGACGGCGCAGACGATGCTCACGACGCCGATCGGCAGCAGGATCCAGCCGCCTTCCCGCACCAGCAGCAGGCCAACCGCGAAGGCCAGGCCCAGCACGAGCGCAGTCGCCCGCAGCATCACGGCCGGCGCGACCAGTCCGGCCGCGACCGCCCGGCGCGGACCCACGCGATCCGGCGTGTCGGCGCCGCGCTGGTGGTCAAAATAGTCGTTGGCGAAATTCGTGCCGATCTGCACGAGGAGGCCAAAGGCCAGGCAAATCGCGGCCTTGCCATAATTCGCCACCCCGTGGGCGGCGGCCAGCGCCGTGGCCGTGATGACCGGGATCACCGCGGCCGCCAGGGTCCGGGGACGCGCGGCCTCGATCCAGGTGCGCCATGCGGACGGTGCGGACATCAGGACGAGTGCGACCGGGCCTTGCGGGAAAAGATGACAACCGGGCGCTTCGTGAGCAGGCTGAGCAACGGCGGCAAAAGGATCAGCAGGGAGTTCACGCTGACCAGCCGCATGGCGCCACCGAGCACGAAACCAAACGGGAATAGCAGCAGCCCGAAGGCGGTGAGAAACCAGCGCGGGTTCGGGATCACCGGATTGATGGCCAGCACCAGCGCGAAGGCGAACAATCCGGCGCTGTGCCCAAAGGTAACGGGCTCGGCCACGGACGTTACGCCGCACGTGCCGACCGTTTGGCCCAGCAGAAAGAAAAGCGCCGCGAAAAAACTCAGCCGGCTTTCCCAACGCACGGATTGCACGAGCACCGCCATGAGCAGTACCAGCGCCTCGATTACGAAAGCCGTCGTCGCGCCATCCTCGTCGGCGGCGGTGAAGGCAAAGTTCACCAGGCAATAGCCGCCTGCCAGCGCCCGAAACAGGTCGAGGTAGTTTCGGAAATTGCGGAATTCCTTGCCGGGTTGGACGGACCGGTCATCCGGGTCGCGCGCCCCCATGCCGGCAAGTCGTTCGAGCGCGCCATCGGGCTTCCGCCGGCGCTTCAGCACGGCCCGCCCCGTGCGCATCCACTGGCGCGGAAACCACAGCAGCGCGAGGGCGATCACGAGATAAAGCCAGTCGACTTGCAGCGAAGAGAACATCGGAGGGAGGCGCCCATACGTAGCGGGCGCCACGGGCATGTCAAAAGCTTCGTCCGGCAGCCGGCGGCTGCGATGCCGGCGGTGTTTCCGGTTCAGCCTCCAGGGCGCGGATACGGGCCAGCACCAACTCGCGCGCCGCGGCGGCGTCGCCTTCCGGCAGGGTCGGCAGCAGTCCGCGCAACCAGGCCAGCGCCTCCTCGCGCCGGCCGAGCACCCGCAGCAACTCGCCGTGGATGCGGGCGGCGTAATACGGCGCGCCGGGACGCAATGCGGCCTCGCGGTAACAGCGTGCCGCTTCCTCGAGGTTGCCCGTCCCACGCAGGTGCAGGTTGCCCGCCTCGACCCAGAGAGCTGCGTTGTCCGTGTGGCCGGCGCGAGCTTTGGCCAGGAAGACCAGCGCCTCTTTCGCCGCTGCGACCCGCTTCCGACGCCCGATCGCCGCGGGCGCCACCGGGTCAGTGATCCACTCCGGGAGATCGTAGGCGAGCATGCGGGCGCCGTTCAGCCAGAAATGGAGCGGCCGCGGGTCGATGGCGACGGTCAGCTCGATCAGCGCGCGCGTGGCGGCCGGATCGCGCCGTTCCCAGGCGAGGTCGGTCTCCAGCCAGCACGCGCCGGCGGCCGCCGCCCTGAATCCGCCCAACACGGCGAGGAGTTCGTCCGGCCGGCTTTGGCCAGCGAGTTTACCGACCGATACGACGGGACCGAGACCGACTGCCAGCTTGTTCTCCAGTGGACGCAGCACGGCCGCGCCCGCCGCAAGCGTGACAAGGACCATGCCCGCCCGTCCCACCCTAGCACTCGCGCCGATCAAAGACATGGGAACTCAGCGCATCGAACAGCGCCACGTAAGCCGCGCAATAAAGCGTGACTCCGGCGAGCCATTGTCCCCCCGCCGGCCGCCCACCAGCCAGCAGCTCGCCCGGATCCAACAGCCCAAGGTCCGGCCAGGCTCGCAGCCATTGTGCGGCGCCGTGCTCCGGTGCGAACCTTCTCAGTTGGGCCACGAGCACCAGCATCAGCGCGGCGCAGTTCGCGAACAAAGCCGATTGGGCGAAGCTGCACACGAAGAGCGTCATGGCCGCGATCAGCACCAGCTTGAGCCAGGCCACCGCGCCGGCCTGCAGGAAAACCGCCAGGGGCAGGCGCTCGCCGGGCCAGGCGGCCTCGCGGGTTGCGATCACGACCGCCAGCACGGCCGTCATGGACGCGGCGAACCCGGCGAGCAGCGCCGAGATGCCGCCATGAATCCCGCAGATGTATTCCCAGCGGCGGATCGGCCGCGCCAAAACCATCGACGTGGCGCCCTGGTTGATCCCGTCAAAAAACAGTTGGGTTGTGGCCAACACGGCGAGCAGCGTGCCAAACAGGCCGATCGCGCCGAGGCCGAGATCCGCCACGAACTTTACCTCGATGCGACCGAAGTTGAACGACCGCAGCTCCCATGAGCCGGCGATCAGCGCCGCACCCATCACGGCCAGCAGCAAGGCGAGGCGGAGACGACAGGCCATGGTCAGCGTGTGCCGCGCCACCAGCACCGTCCGCCGCCCACTCGCCCGCCAGCAGCTTTGTTCCAACTCAGCCATGGGCGGCGAACCGGTCGAGATACAGCTTTTCCAGGGCGGTCGCTGCCATGGGAGCGGAGGCCTCGCGGCCGAGCAATTCGGCTGGCGTGCCTTCTGCCAGCAGCCGCCCTGCACCGAGGAGGGCGATGCGATCGCAAATGGAATCGGCCCGGGCCAGCAGGTGAGAGGTGAAGACGATGGTTCGCCCATGCGCGGCCAGGTCGCAGAGCACGCGCTCGAGGCCGAGCCGCGCATCTGGATCGAGCCCGTCGGCCGGCTCGTCGAGCAACACGAGGTCCGGGTCGTGCAGGATCGCCTGCGCCAGGCCAAGGCGTTGGACCATGCCCTTGGAGAATCTGCCGACTGGCTGGTCCGCCACCTCCTGCAGGCCGCTCCAATGCAGCATTTGTTGCACGCGCAGCTCGAGGTGCAACCCGGTGAAGGCGCTGAGCCCGGCGCAAAATGCGAGCATTTCGCGCGCCGTCAGGTGCGGCGGGAATCGCGGCGCTTCCGGCAAATAACCCACTCTCGTACGCGCAGCGTCCGAACCGGCTTCTCGGCCAAAGACCCGACACGAGCCCGCCGAGGGGCGAATCAACCCGGCGAGCGCTTTCAGGACCGTGCTCTTGCCCGAGCCATTCGGGCCCAGGATTCCCATCACCTGCCCGGGAGCGAGGCGCAACGTGAGTCCTGCCACCGCTGTCCATCTTCCAACGCCCAACCAGCCCGTCGGATACTGTTTCGCGAATCCGGCGAATTCCACGGCCCAAGGGCAGGCCCCGTCGCGACTCATCGGATGCCAAAGCCCTGGAACTCCGGCTCTCGCCGCGTCTCGGTGACTTCCGTTTTGCGGATCAGCCCCTCCATCCTTTCCTGCACGGCGGCGACAAATGCGCGCAACTCCTCCAGTCGACCCTCCGCCTCCAGCAAAACGCGCCCGTCCGGCAGATTCTGGACCCATCCCGCCACCTCGAACTCGCGCGCAACCTGCAGCGTCTGGTAGCGGAAACCCACGCCTTGGACGTGGCCGCTGAAATATGCCTTGGCATGATGGACTTCCGGCATGGCGCCACCAAAGTCCTCCCGGCGGCGCGATTCAACCACAACCTCTACCTCCCTTTGGCCGAGAATTTGATTTGCCAGAGCAGCCGGCCGCCTCACTGTCCGGGCAGACGCCGCAAGGTGTCATTCATTACATGACGAATCCTGATTCCGACGGGCTGTTCGACAACGATTGGGAGGACCGCGGGGAGCTATCTTGGACTGAGACAGACTGGATGCGATATCTCGGCCAGCAGGAAATCGCCGTTCAGGATTACCTGCGGGAATACGACCAGCTGATCGACATGTCCGACCGCATCGACGAGGTGGCGCGGCGCATGGGCTGGGAAATGTCCGACGAGCCGGCGACCACGAGCAAGGAACTGCCCGAGGACGAGGCGGAGGCCGAGGAGGCCTTCGAAGGTGACTGGGATCCTTACACCATGCACCGGAACCCGGTGTACATCGCGTCGCGCGCCCTCTACATCAGCATGATCGCCCCGTGGGAACGCCTGGCCTGCCAGCCCGACAAGGTCCCCGCCGGGCTCGGCATCACGCTGCTGGCTTCCCTTTACCGCGGCTACGAACAGGTGCTGCAGGCCGTCCAAGCCCTGGAGATGGGCGACTACACCCTGGCCATCTGCCTGTTCAAACATGCCCACCGGGAGCTGAATCTCACCCTCGCCCGGCTCAGCCAGCCGGATGTTACCAAATGCGCGATAGCGCTGCGCTTTCGCGACTACGCCACTCCCCGCCTTTTCGACCTGCGGGAGATCTGGCTGCGAGTCATGAACGAGTGCCGGCAGGACCGGCGCGATGAGCCGCCGGCCGAGTGATTGCTTTGGGTGCGGGCCAGCCGGCCTCGGCCCGCGGCCTGCCGCCGGCCAAGGCAATTAGCAACTGCTGGGCCTGACAGGTTTGTCCCGGTCGCGCCGGCTCGGTCGCTCCCTACTCCGGGATCGACAATTGTCCGCAAATTCCCAGCGTGGCCGCGTGCTTCGCCCCACTATCCCCACCTCCCTGTTCGCGCTCGCGCTTCTCGTCGGTTGCGCGGCGCCCACCAAAACCGCCGACAAGTCCAAGGACCCGCACGAGTCCGAATACGTCTACTACACGCCGGTCGGTTCCAATATCCCCGTGCGGATCCGCAAGGATCTCCTGCAGTCGAGCGCCGCCGAGACGAGCAGCGACCAGGAAGCGCTGCGCACTCTTCAACGCAAAGGCCAGCGGTCGCCCAAGGGCGATTGAACGAGCCCGGAGATTTCGCCATCGGGCGGATTTCCCGGCGGTAAGGCCTCGCCGGAACGGGAAACCAGCTAGCGCCGGCGGCGTTTGCCGGCCGCCTCGGCGCCGCGCCCGCGGGCCGTCGCCTTCGTTTCTCCCGTCTTCAGCGAGTTGATCTGGTCGCGCAACAGCGCCGCGCGCTCAAACTCGAGCTTGTCGGCCGCCTCCTGCATCTCCTCCTCCAACTCGGCAATCACCGCCGCCACGTCGTCAACGGCCTCGGCGACCGCCAGCTCCCGGTCGCGACTGGCACCATCGTAGACGTGGAGGCTCGCCTGGACACCGCGCTTGACGCTCCGCGGGGTGATGCCGTGCGCCGCATTATAGGCGAGCTGCTTCTCCCGGCGGCGCGCCACCTCCTCCATCGTCCGTCGGATCGAACCGGTCACTTCGTCGGCATAAAAGATCACGCGCCCGCGCTCGTGCCGCGCCGCCCGCCCCGCCGTCTGCATCAGGCTCGTCTCGCTGCGCAGGAAACCTTCCTTGTCTGCGTCGAGGATCGCGACCAGCGCAACTTCGGGCAGGTCGAGTCCCTCCCGCAGGAGGTTGATTCCGATGAGCACGTCGAAATTGCCCTGGCGCAGGTTGCGGAGAATCTCGACGCGCTCGAGAGCGTCGATATCCGAATGCAGGTACTCGACCCGGATCTTCGATTCGCGCAGGTAGGTCGTCAGGTCCTCGGAGAGGCGCTTCGTGAGCGTCGTCACGAGCACGCGCTCGCCGCGCGCCGCCGCCTGCCGCACCTCGCCGATGAGGTCCTCCACCTGGCCCTTCGTCGGCCGCAGCACGATCTCGGGATCGAGCAGGCCCGTCGGCCGGATCACCTGTTCGGCCACGACTGCGGAAAGGTCCAGTTCGAAACGCGCCGGCGTCGCCGAGACGTACATCGTCTGGCCGGTGATCGATTGGAACTCGGTGAAACTCTGCGGCCGGTTGTCGAGCGCCGACGGCAGTCGGAAACCGAAATCGACGAGCGTCTTCTTGCGCGCAATGTCGCCATTGTACATTCCGCCGATCTGCGGGATCGTGACGTGGCTCTCGTCGATCAGCGTCAGGAAGTCCCGCGGGAAGAAATCGATCAGGCAGAAGGGACGGTCGCCCGGCTTGCGGCCCGTCAGGTGCAGCGAGTAGTTCTCGATCCCGCTGCAGAAGCCCATTTCCTGCAGCATCTCGAGGTCGTAATTGGTGCGCATCCGGACGCGCTGGGCCTCGAGATATTTCTGGTTCGCTTCGAAGTGCGCGACGCGCTGCTCGAGCTCCGCCTTGATGCCGGCGATCGCCTGGTCCAGCCGGCCGCGGGTCGTGACGTATTGGTTGGCCGGGTAGAGGTCGAACTGGTCCGTCTTGCGCAGCACGGCGCCGCTCACCGGTTCGAATTCCGTCAGGCTCTCCAATTCGTCGCCAAAAAACTCCACCCGCAACCCGTGCTCGAGGTACGCCGGCATGACATCGACGACGTCGCCGCGCACGCGGAAGGCGCCGCGTTTCAAGTCGTAGTCGTTGCGCTCGTACAGCCCCTCCACGAGGCGCTCGAGGAACTTGTTGCGGTTGAGTGACTGGCCCTGCCGCAGCGGGATCCGCATGGCCGAGAAATCCTCCGGGGAACCGAGGCCGTAGATGCACGACACGCTCGCCACCACGATCACGTCGCGCCGGCTGATCAGCGAGCTCGTCGTCGAAATGCGCAGGCGCTCCAGCTCCTCGTTGATGGACGAATCCTTCTCGATGAAGGTATCGCTCGTCGGCACGTACGCCTCCGGTTGGTAGTAATCGTAGTAGCTGACGAAGTACTCGACGGCGTTCTCGGGAAAGAAGGCCTTGAACTCCGAATACAGCTGGGCGGCGAGCGTCTTGTTGTGTGAGATGATCAACGCCGGCCGGTCGAGCTGGGCGATGACGTTCGCCATCGTGAACGTCTTGCCCGAGCCAGTGACGCCGAGCAGCGTCTGGTGCCGGTTCCCGGCCCGCAGCGACTGCACGAGCGCGCGGATCGCCTCGGGCTGGTCCCCGGTGGGCTGGTAGTCCGCGCGCAACTTGAAAAGCATCCTTCCTCCCTACCCAACCCGCCCGTTTCGGCAACTCCCGTTCGCCGGTTTGGGCGCAACGGCGGCTACGACCGGAGACTCCGGCGCAGGAAGATCGGCACGACAGCAAAGATTGCGCTGACGACCAGGACCCAGGTCCCGTGCCGGCTCCAGACGATCCTCGCGTAATGCCAAACCGGTGAACGATCCGCGCGCGCGGCGGCGAGCTCTCCTTGTTGCCGTTCCAGCGCGATCTCGATCCCATCCTTCTCCCATTGCAGGCGCACGGCCGCCTGTTCGAGGTCGGCCGCCTTCTTGAGCGAATCGGACTGCATCTGCCGCATGCGCGCGAGTCGTTCGTCGTTCTCGGTCCGCTGCTCGGCCGACGTGGTCAACCGATTCAGGCCGCCGTTGAGATCCTCCAGTTCCCGCACGACCCGCTCCGCCTGGGCCGCGCGAGCCTTCCGGGCGGTGATCTCCACCCGCGTCGCCGCCGCCCGCGCCTCCGCATCCGCCGCCGCGGCCTGCAGGCGTGATATTTCCGCCGTGACGCTTTGCACCCGCGCCCGGCGCCGGGCCTCAAAATCGCCGGCGTCCTGCCGCCAGGTCCACCAGCCAAGGAAACCAAAGAGCACGCCCGCGAGCAGGAGGCCCAGCAAGAGCCTGAGCACCAACCACCAGAATAGTCGTGTAGAGAGATCCATGTATCAGGTCGCCGACCGGATGTATTAGACAGGTTCTTTCAACCTTTCGGCGTAAAGGAAGCAAATTGCTAAACCCGGGCCGCGGAGCCAAGCTGGTGTGAAATTCCCGCCGGCCCGGCCGGCAACCCCATGTCCCTGCAAAACACCATCTACAGCTCGCCCGTCTACCAGCAGGCGTGCCGCCAATTCGATATCGCCGCCGACATCCTCGGCATGGACCAGGCGCTCCGCGAGCGCACGAAGCGCCCCCGCCGATGTGTCGTGGTCTCGATGCCCGTGCGCATGGACGACGGCCGCGTCGAAATCTTCGAAGGCTACCGGGTCCAGCACAACCTTTCGACCGGCCCGGCCAAGGGCGGCATTCGGTTCCACCACGACGTCACGCTGGGCGAGGTCGCGGCCCTGGCGATGTGGATGAGCTGGAAATGTTCGCTCGTCGGCCTGCCCTACGGCGGCGGCAAGGGCGGCGTGGTGGTCGATACCCGCCAGCTTTCCGCCACGGAGCTCGAGCGCCTCTCCCGGCGCTACATGCAGGAGATCCTGCCGTTCATCGGCCCCAACGTCGACATCCCGGCGCCCGACGTCGGCACCAACGAACAGGTCATGGCCTGGATGATGGATACCTATTCGAACCACGTCGGGCATTTCGATCCGGGCGTCATCACGGGCAAGCCGATCGCGATCGGCGGCTCCCTCGGCCGGCGCGAGGCGACCGGCGAAGGCGTCGCCTGGTTCGTGAAGTCCTACCTTCAGGACCTCGGCATCCCCCCGGAGAAAACCACCGTCGTGATCCAAGGCTTCGGCAATGTCGGCAGCGAAGCCGCGCTGGCGCTCTACCAATGGGGCGCCGAGATTGTTGGCATCTCCGACTACACCGGCGGCATCCACAATCCCAAGGGTATCGACCTCAAGGCCGCGCAGGAATACGTCGCGAAGAATAAAACCTTGCAGGGCTTTCCGGGCGGCGAAGCGATCACCAACGAACAACTGCTCGAGCTGCCCTGCACCGTCCTCGTCCCGGCGGCCCTCGAGCGCACCATCACTGAAAAGAACGCGCCCAAGCTCAAGTGCCGGCTGCTCGCCGAGGGCGCCAATGGCCCGACGACCAACGCGGCCGATGTCATCATCGAACAGCGCGGCGACATCGAGGTCATTCCCGACGTCCTCTGCAATTCGGGCGGCGTCATCGTCTCCTATTTCGAATGGCTGCAGAACCTGCAGAACTACTATTGGACCAAGGGCGAGGTGTTCGATAAACTCTATCGCATGCTCGCAAAGGCCAAGGCGTCGGTCGATGAGACCAAGAAGAAGTACCAGTGCAGCCGCCGCACGGCCGCGCTCGTGCTCGGCATTTCCCGCGTCGCCGAAGCCAAGTCGACCCGCGGCCTGTTCCCGTAAGCCGGTCCCGGCGAGGTTGCGTGATGCCCATTCCGGCGCGATTTGGCCATACCAACCTCGTGGCCCGCGACTGGCGGCGGCTGGCCCGCTTTTACCGGGAGGTATTCGGCTGCACGCCGGCGTCGCCGGAGCGCGACCTGCGCGGCGACTGGCTTGACCGCGTCACCGGCGTCGAGGGTGCTCACCTCCGCGGCATCCATCTCCTGCTGCCGGGACACGGCCCCGGCGGGCCGACGCTCGAGATCTTCAGCTACAATGCCATGCCGGATGCGCCGGCCCCTCGCGCGAATCAGCCTGGGTTCGCGCACATTGCTTTCGCCGTCCCGGATGTCGCCGCCGCGCTCGCGGCCGTCCGCGCCGCGGGAGGCTCTGCCGTGGGCGAACTGGTCCAGCACGATTATCCGGGGCTCGGCCGGCTTGAGGTCGTCTACGCCCGAGACCCCGAGGGCAATATCGTCGAGCTGCAGCGCTGGACGTGAAGAAACCCCCGGCGATCTTGAGGCCCTAGATCACCAGGAACGAAATCACCACGATGATCGTCGGCCCCAATGCCGCCAGAAAAAGGCCGCCTGGCGACACGCCGTCCGGGAAAAAACGCTGCAGGATCGACTGGCCGGCCGGGTTCGGCGCGTTGGCGATCACCGTCAGCCCGCCCCCCGTCACCGCCCCGGCCACCACGGCGAACTTGAGCGGTTCGGTGAAGCCCGGCACCAGGGTCGATAGGTAGGTGATCAGGGCATTGTCGTTGAAGGCCGTCAGCACGGTCGCGCCGAAATACAACGGGAGCTCCCCCAGCCTGCCGAGCACCGGCTGGATCCACCATGCCTGCAATCCGCCGTGGATCACCAAGCCGGCCAGGAAAAATCCCACAAGCAGCGGGCCGCGCAGGTCCATCCGGTCCTGGTGGTGCGCGGTCGCCTGGGCGAAGGCGAGGAAGAAGAGGAATGCGCCAATGAACAACACAGGGAAATGCGCCATCCACACGGTGAAGCCGAGGAACCCGAGATGCACCAGCGTCACCCATGCGGGCACCGGTTCTCCCGCCGCGACGTCCGCCCCGGCGGACTTCAGCGCGAGCAGTTCCTTTCGAAAGACCAGGAAATACCCCAGAGTCGAGACCAGGATGCCCGTGACCGCATGCCAGCCGAAATGCGTGAACATGTAGGCCAGGTCCCAACCCCACGCATGCGCCACCATCAGCACCGGCGGCGCCGCGAAATGGGTGAGCGTGCCACCAATCGAAACATTCACAAACAGCAGCCCGATGGTCGCATACTTCAGGCGAATGCCGGGCTGGAGCGCATAGAATTGTTTCGCCAGCAGGAGCGCGCCGATCGTCATTGCCGCCGGCTCCGTGATGAAGGAGCCCAGGACCGGCGCCACCGTCAGGATGGAGAACCACCAGGCAACCGGCCGCCCGCCCCCCAGGGCCGCCACGAATTGCAGGCACTGCTCGGCCAGGCGCATCACCGGGCGGGTCGACGCGAGCGCCATGATGATGACGACGAACATCGGCTCGGTGAAATTCACCTTGGCGCCGATGTATTCCACCGAGGTCCCGAGGCCCTTGAACCAAACGATGGCCGCCCCGAGCACCACGGCCCAAATCCCGAACACCGCCTCGACCTCGCTGAAGAAATGCAGCATCTGCCCGAAGAAGCTCACCTCGTCCGGCCGGCCATCGTCATCGTCATCGGTCCCGCTTCGCGCCGCCAAGGCCGCGCGATGACGCGCCTCCACGGCATGCGCCCAGTGGCGGATCCGGGCCGTCGCGAAGGTGTGCAGGACGGCGAGCAGGAAGATCGCGGTGGCAATCCCATTGAAAGGGTCCGCGGCCGCGCGAGCCCGCAGGACATCCGCGATGCCGGCGCCCGCGGGATCCGCGTACGATGACAATTCGCGGGGAAACGCCACCACGCCGGCGCCCGTCGCGCCCAGCGCCGGAAGAGTCAGCAGGAAAAAGATGATCGGTAAGCGCAACATCCAGGCGGCGGAACGGAGCGCCAAGCGTCGCCCGGGCGCCGTCCACACGTCGATAACGCCCCAATCCCGCGGCGGGTCAATCCCGCGCCGGGGTCAAAAGGTGTGAATGAAAAGCCCCGACCGCAGCTTCGGTTCGAACCACGTGCTCTTCGGCGGCATGATCTGGCCGGCATCAGCGATGTCCATGAGCTGCGCGACGGTCACGGGATAGAGCGAGAATGCCACCCCGCCCTGCCGGTCGACGCGGCGCACCAGTTCGTCCGTGCCGCGAATGCCGCCGATGAAATCGATGCGCTTGCTCGTCCGGGGATCGTCGATGCCCAGCACCGGCGCCAGCAGCTTGTCCTGCAGCACGCTGACATCGAGCCGCGCGACGGGATCCGCCTGCGGGTCAACGGGACAGCGCAGGCCGTGCCATTTGCCGCCAAGATACATGCTGATCCGGCCGACCGCGGCCGGTGATGGCGCAGCATCCGGCTCCAGCCCGAACACCGCCTTCACTTTCGCCAGGAACTCGTCCGGCTTGAGCCCGTTCAGGTCGGCGACGTGCCGGTTGTACGGCAGGATCTTCAGCTCGCTCGCCGGGAAGATGACGCAGAGGAACCAGTTGTAGTCCTCGTTGCCGGTGTGGGCCGGGTTCCGCTCGCGCCGCCGTCGCGCCACCCGCGCCGCACTCGCCGCGCGGTGATGCCCGTCGGCGATGTAGGTCACCGGCACGCGCGCGAAGGCCGCAACCAAGTCGGCGCCGCCCGCGAGGCGCCAGACCGTGTGCCGGATGCCGTCGGGGGCGGTGAAATCGTGCTGCGGCCGCTCGCGTACCGCTGCCGCCACCAAGGCCGACACAGCGGGCTCGTCGCGGTACGTGAGGAAGATCGGCCCGGTGTTGGCGCCGAGCGTATCGATGAGCCGCGTGCGGTCGTCCTCCTTGTCCTTGCGCGTCTTCTCGTGCTTCTTGATCAGCTCGCCATCGTAATCGTCGACGTGGCACAGCGCGACGAGCCCACGCTGCACGTGCGTTCCCATCTGCTGTTGGTAAAGGTAGAGGCTCGGGCCCGCCTCGGGCACCAGCACGCCGGTGTCCTGCAGCTTGAGAAAATTGTCGCGGGCCTTCGCGTACACCGCGTCACTGTAGGGATCGGTGCCCGCCGGCAGGTCGATCTCCGCGCGGTCGACATGCAGGAGGCTTTCCGGCCGGCCCGCTGCGAGGGCCGCCGCCTCCGTCGCGTCGACCACGTCGTAGGGCACGCAGGCTACAGCCGGGGCGCGGGCGGGAACGGGCACGAGACCTTGGAAGGCGCGAATACGCATGGCAGTGGCTTGTCACGAAACACAGGCGGGTTCGCGAGGAAAGGCTTTTTGCCGGCCATGACGCGGATTCGAGTCACCGCCCCCGCTTCGATCGCAGCCGGCGAACGCGCATGCGCGGCGCGCCGTCACCCGATGGCGCCAATAAAAAAGCCCTCCATGTCGGAGGGCTTCGGCGGCAGGCGCGAGCCGGCCTTACTTCACCTTCGTCGCGCGTTTGAACTTCGAGGTGAACTTCTCGACGCGGCCGGCGGTGTCGACGAGGCGCTTCTCGCCCGTGTAGGCGGGATGCGAGTCCATCGTGACGTCGCGCAGGATCACGTAGTAGTCCTTCCCGTCGATCTTCTCGGTGCGGGCGGACTTCATCGTGGAACGCGTGAGGAATCGCTTCCCGGTACCGATGTCCAGGAAGCAGACGTTGTTGAGAGCGGGATGGCCTTGGGATTTCACGGCGGGAAAATTCCGGATCAGCCTTGGCGCGCCTTGTAACGCGGCTCGACCTTGTTGATGACGTAGATGCGACCCTTGCGGCGGACGACTTGGCAAGCCGGGTGACGCATCTTCGCGGATTTGATGGAGGAAACTACTTTCATAAAAGCCGAGAAAGAAGATGGTCGGCGCTGGCCCTGTCAAAGCAATTTCCTTCGGCGCGCGTGCGATGGTCCCCGTCCGGCCGCGCGCGGGGGACTAAACCTTCCGCCGGACTAGTTTACGCTGGGGTCTTCGGGCTCGTCGACGATGAGCCGCAACTCGGGACCCAAGGCGCCGAGCATGCTGCGCCAGAGGGCAATTCCATCCGAATTTTCGAGTTTGTCGCCTTCGACGGCCGTCACGAACCAGGTGTCCTGTTTCATCTCGTTTTCGAGCTGCCCGCGGCCCCAGCCCGTATAGCCGAGAAACGCGCGCAGCACCACGTCCGGCCGGCCGACCATCTCGGCCGCCTTCTCCGGGTCGAGGCCAAACTGGAGTTGGAACGTCCCTTCCTCCTCGAGCCACTGCCAGGACACGATGATGAGCTGGTCAGGCGAGACCGGGCCGCCGTTGTAGAGCGGCACGCCAGCGAGCGGACCCAGCGCGAACTCCTGGTTGATCTCCGCCAGCTGGCGTCCCAGCGGACGGTTGAGCACCACCCCCATCGCGCCCTCCTCGCCGTGGGCGGAGACCAGCACGACGGTCCGCCGGAAATTCGGATCCCGCATCGCCGGGTGCGCGAGGAGCAGCTGGCCGGCGAGGCTCTGGGGCTTTCGCGCTGTCCGACGTTCGCGCATGGCTGAAATGGAGACCGGTTCCGGCGGCGCGCGTGCCGTCAAAGTTTGCTAAGCTTCACGCCCGCGTCACCGAGGATCGGCCCGACCAGGGGGTCGTTCTGGTAGTCCTGGTGATATTTCACCTCCGCGATGCCCGAGGCCGCGAGGATCTTGGCGCAATTGATGCACGGGAAATGCGTCACGTAGGCGACGCAGCCCTCGACGCTCGAGCCGCGCCGCGCCGCGTCGGCGATCGCATTTTGCTCCGCGTGCACCGTGGCCTGCTCGTGTCCGTCGCGCACGCGCGACACGTGCGGTGTGCCCGGGAGGAAGCCGTTGTAGCCGGCCGCGACGAGCCGGTTCTTCCGGCTGCCGCCAGTGACGATCACGCAACCGACGTTCAGCCGTTCACAGTTCGACCGCGAGGCGATGAGCTTGGCCGTGGCCATGAAATACTCGTCCCAGCTGGGACGATGCGTAAACTGCTCGGTCGCCCCGGCGATCAGCTCGATGGGGTTGAGGCCTTCTGCCATGGGCCCACGCTGGGATGCGCCCGCCGCGTGGCAATCCGTAAACTCCTCGCGCCCCGGCGGCGCAGCCCCGGCTTGCACGCACCGGGACCGCGGCTCAACCTGTGCCGATGGCTTCGCTCCAGCAACTCGTGGACTTCTGCGACAAGCGCACCCGCCGCGCGGCCTTCAAGGATTTTCCCGGGGCCCACAACGGCCTGCAGGTCGCCAACGACGGGCGCGTGACCCGCATCGGCGCGGCGGTCGATGCCGGGCTCGTCCCCTTCGAGCAGGCCGTCGGGCGGGGCATCGACTTCCTCATCGTCCACCACGGCCTGTTCTGGGGCGGCGTGCAGCCGCTCACGGGCCCGATCTACGGCCGCTACGCCGCCCTTGTGCGCGGCAACTGCGCCGTTTATTCCAGCCACCTGCCTCTCGATGCCCACGAGGAGATCGGCAACAACGTGCTGCTCGCCCGCCAGCTCGGCCTGAAGCCACGGCGCCCGTTCCTGTTCCATGAGGACGAACCCATCGGCTGGATCGCACCGAACAAGTTGAAGCGCTCGCAGCTGTGCGCGCGCCTGGAGGAGCTCTACCCCCGCGTGGTCGCCGTCGAGTGCGGCGTCGCCGCCCCGAAGCAGGTCGCCTTCTGCAGCGGCAGCGGCAACAGCGCCGTCCCGCAACTCACGGCCGCCGGTGTCGACACGCTGGTCACCGGCGAGCTGCGCGAGGAATGGTTCAACTACGCGCAGGAACATCGCCTCAACCTCATCTGCTGCGGGCATTACGCCACCGAGGTCCACGGGGTGAAAGCGCTCGCCGCCGAGCTGGCCCGGAAATTTCACCTGCCCTGGGAATTCATCGAAACGGAGAACCCCCTGTGAAGATCGCCATCCTCCACGGTCCCAACCTGGACCGCCTCGGCCGGCGCCAGCCGGAGATCTACGGCCGCGCCACGCTCGCCGACCTCGAGAAGCTCATCCGCACCGAGGCGCGGCGCCTCGGCTTCACCCCGGTCTTCTTCCAGTCCGCCCACGAGGGTGCCCTGGTCGACAAGATTCATGCGCTGACCGACCGCGGCATCGAGGCCTTCATCGTCAACTTCGGCGCGTATTCGCACACGAGCATCGCCCTGCGCGACGCGCTGGCGGCCTCCGACCTGCCCGCGGTTGAGGTGCACCTCTCCGACATCAAGAAGCGGGAGAAATTCCGTCGACACTCCATGACCGCCGGGGCGTGCATCGGCATGATCTCCGGGAAAGGCTTCCAAGGCTATGTCGAGGCCCTCCGCCTGCTCGCGAAGATTTGAGGAGACCGGGCTTTACGCCAGGCCGCTTTTCTGCCGGGGATGATTTCCGACCTGCATGGGCCAACATCTTCCCGACTTTGCCGAACCGCGCTGGTTCGTCTGCCACACCAAGCCGCGCAGTGAAAAGAAATTCGCGGCGCTCCTCGAGCGCGAGCGCTTCTCGCATTACCTGGCGCTCATCCGCAGCGTGCGGCGCTACGGGACGCAGACCAAGACCTTCACCAAACCGCTTTTCCCCGGCTACGTATTCGCCCGGCTGGAGCCGCAGCGGAAGAACCAGATTTACCAGCAGGACCTGCTTGTCCGCGCCCTGATGGTCGAAAACGAGCCCGTGTTCCTCCGCCAGCTCGAGGATGTTAAGGCGATCTGCGCCTCCGGCCTCGAGGCCGCGCTGCACCCGCTCGTGCACAAGGGCACCCATGTGCGCGTCCAAGGCGGACCGTTGCACGGGCTCGAGGGCTATGTCGACGATCCCGTCAATCCCCGCGGCATTGTCGTCGCCGTCGACGTGCTCCAGCAGGGGTTGCTGGTACGCCTGCCGCTGGAGCATCTCCAGGTGCTGCCTTGAGGGGAAACTGCGGGCGCCGTTGCGGTCGGCGTCCTTTCGCCGAATATCCTCGCTTCGCACCCACAAGGCAGTACCGGTGAAACATCCCCCCGGGTTGCGTGTCCCCTCCGGCGCACACTGCCCGATTCACGGCCCCACCGATGAACCCACCTCTGCCGCGCTTGCCCGCGGTCCTGCTCCTCGCGGCACTCTTGCCGCCGTTAACCGCGCGCGCCCAGGAGGCGTCCCGCCCGACCCCGCCGCCCGAGGACCAGGCCCTGCAGAAGGTCAGTGGCATCTTCGACACGGACCTGCCGAAAACGGAAAAGAAGGGACGCATCCGGCTCATCGTGCACCCACATCTGGGCGACTTCACCCGCCGCCCCTACGTCCGCGTGCCACTCGGCGTCCGCTGGGGCGTCAATGACCACGTCGAACTCAGCGCAACCGTCGAGCCCTACCTCCAGCACGGATTGCGGAGTGGCTCGCCGGGCAATGGCCTGGGCGACGTGGAGCTCGGCGGGAAATACGCCTTTCAGCACTGGTTCAAGCCCGACTTCGATGCGAGCGTCGGCGCCAACCTCCGGTTCCCGGTCGACCATCCGCCCCTCGACATGACGGACGGGTACAACCATTACGCCCCCTACTTCGTGATTGCCCGGCAGAGCCCGCGAATCGAAGGCCTGAAATATTTTGCGAGCACGACCCTCGACTACATGGACAAGTCCCATGTTGCCGGCACGTTTCGGAAAAACGACCCGCATAGCACGAACGTGACCTTCGGCACCGGCTTCGTGCTCGATCGGTATCCCTACCATTACACCCTCGAGACGGGTTACCAGACCACGTCCGTGATCGGCCGCGACAACAAGCAATTCGTCTTTGTTCGTCCGGGCTTTGCCTGGGACATCCCGCGGCGCTTCACCTTTGATTCCCACGGCCGCTGGCTGATCGGCTTCAGCTTCAAGATCACCGAGGGCCCGGACGGCACCCGCATCGACAGCGGCGGCAAGATTCGCGGCGAGTTCAGCCTGCGGCGCTGGTTCGGCGGCAAGCCGCGTTAAGCGCTCCGGCCGGATTGGGGCGCGGTGGGCCGCCACCTACCCGCCGGACCGGGAGATCACCCGCGCGGCAACAACGCGGCGTTTTTGCTGCAACACATTTTCGCCCCGCGTGTCGTTCCTGCGAACCCTTGCGTCTCCCGAAGTCCCCACCTTCCGGCCGCGCCGGTCTTCGACTTGGCGCGGCGCTCCTGTCCGCCGGCCTCGCGCTCGCCGCCGCGCTGCACGCCGCCGACGTGCCGAAGCCTTTTGCCCCGCCGCCCGAGGACGAGCGCTTGGACAAGGTCAACGGCATCTTCGATACCGACCTGCCGTGGACGGAGGCAAAGGGCCGCATCAAGATAATCGTTCACCCGCATCTGGGCGACTTCACCCGCCGTTCGTACATTCGATTCGCGTGCCGGTCGGCGCCCGGCTCGGCGTCAACGACCACGTCGAGTTCAGCGCCACGGTCGACCCGTTCTTCGACCACGGTTTCAGGCAGGGCTCCGCCGGCAATGGCATCGGCGACCTGCAGTTCGGCGCCAAGTACGCCTTTCTGCAATGGTTGAAGCCCGACTATAACGCCAGTGTGGGCCTCAATCTCCGGTTTCCCACCGGCCATCCCCCGCTGGAGATGACCGATGGCTACAATCATTACGATCCATACATCGTCGTGGGCCGCGAAAGCCGGAAAATCCCCGGCCTGCAGTACTTCGCGAGCACCACCTACGACCATATGCAGAAATCCGACGTACGGGGCATGTTCCAGCTCAACGAGCCGCACTCGAGCAACCTGCTTTTCGGCACCGGGTTCGTGCTCGATCGCTTTCCCTTCCACTACACGCTTGAGATCGGGTACCAAACCACCTCCTTGGTCGGACGCGGTAACAAGCAGTTCGCCTACATCCGTCCGGGCTTCGCCTGGAACCTGCCGCGACGCTACACCTTTTATTCCGACACCCGCTGGCTGGTGGGCGTCAGCGTGAAGGTTGCCGACGGACCCGACGGTCTGCGCGTCGACAGTGGCGGCAAGGTCCGCGCCGAATTCAGCTTCCAGCGCTGGCTGGCTCGCCGCACCGGATCGGACAGCGGCGGTACCCCCTGAGCCGCTAGCGCCAGGCCCAGAGGGCGGCCATCAAGTGCAACGTCGCCCAGGCCGCGACCGCCGCCGCCACGTCGTCCACGACGACGCCCCAGCCGCCGGGCCAGGACTGCAGGCGGCGAATGCCAAACGGCTTCAGGATGTCGTACAGCCGGAACAGCGCGAACCCCGCGAGCAACACGCCCCAATGCGGCCAGGCGACCAGCGCGCCCGCGCGCCAGCCCATGAACACCAGCGGCATCACGACGAACTCGTCCAGGATCACCTGGCCCGGGTCCCTGCGCCCGAGGCGCAGCTCAGCCTCGCCGCACAACGCCACCGCAACGTACCCGGCCAGCACCGTCCAGGCGAACACCACCTCCCACCGCGCGTGGCCGAAGCACGCGAGAAAATACAGCACGCCGGCCGCGGATCCCCAGGTCCCGGGCGCCGGCAGTCGCATCCCCACGGGCCCGAGCGTCGCCAACCCAACCACAACTCCCCGCGGCAGGATTCGGGGCCAGCCTGGCTGCGAGAGTTTCATTTCGATTCGGTGCAGTCCTACTCGAGCACCACGTGGCCGTGCCGGCGGAAATAGGATACGCCGGAGGTGATCGTCAGGATGACCGAGAGCCCATACAGGCCGATGCCGGCATAGTGGATCACGTGGATGATCCAGCGGTCGCCGGGCGCGAATAGGTCGCCGTAGTCCTGCGCCATCATGCGCGAGCCCAGCAGCCAGCCGATGGAATTGAGCTGGACGAACGTCTTCACCTTGCCGCCCTGGTCGGCCTCGACCACGAGGCCCTTCATCGCCGCGGCCATCCGCATGCCGGAAACCATGAACTCACGGCCGAGGATGCAAAGCAGCAGCAGCAGCGCGACGTTTTCGTAGCCCAGGAAGAAATGCCCCACAATCAGCGCAAACATCAGGCCGATCACCATCACCTTGTCGACCACGGCATCCATGAACCGCCCGAAGGACGACACCTCGCCGCGCGCCCGCGCGATCATGCCGTCGAACCAGTCGGTCAGCGCCGCCGCGATGAACAGCCAGAAAGCGATCGTCGCCGCCCACTGGAAATCGCGGTTCATCAGGAGGACGATGGCGAACATCGCCGGCACCCGGGAGACGGTCATCCAGTTGGCCACCGTGAAACGCATGATCGGCAGTCAGACAGCCGGCGCCGCCTTGGCAATCCCATGATGGCAAGCGCGCAAGCTGCCCCGGTCCGGCAGCGCCCGCGGGCTCACGGTCGCCGACCTCGGGGTCTTTGACGCAAAACGTCCTCGCCATCGTTTCCCACCCTGCAATCCTACCCGCCGGCGCCATGAGAATCTGCATCTACCCCGGCACTTTCGATCCGCTGACCAACGGCCACCTCGACGTCCTCGAGCGGGCCGCCAAGCTTTTCGACCACGTGCGCGTCTCCGTGGCCATCGACTCCACGAAGAAACCCCTCTTCTCACCCGAACAGCGGGTCGAACTGATCACGGCCAACCTCCACGGGCTTCCGAACGTCGACGTCGTGAGTTTCGAAGGCCTGCTGGTTGAGTTCGCCCGCAAGCAGAAGGCGCACGCGATCATCCGCGGGTTGCGCGCCCTGTCCGACTTTGAGTTCGAGTTCAACATGGCCCTGATGAACCGGCACCTCCGTCCGGACGTGGAAACGATCTTCGTCATGCCGGCCGAGGCGTACAGCTACACCAGCTCCTCCCTCGTCAAACAAATCGCCAAGCTCGGCGGCGACGTCTCCAAGTTCGTGCCACCCAATGTGGCGCGCGCCCTGAAAAAGGCCCACGACCAGCTCTAGGGCGTTGGTCGCGGATCGGTGCGGTTTCGGACCGCTGGTTTTTCTGAAACCTTTGCCGGCTGCCATCGTCATTTGGTGTTCAGCGCCAAGGTATTATTTACTCCCCCAACCGTTCACTTCCACCTCCCTCCATGGCCTCCTCCGGGCGATCCTACGTCAAATACCTCATCCTCCTCGCGGTACTTGCGGCCGGTGCCGTCGGCTATATCTACTACCGACGAACAGAAGCTGAGGCCAAGGCGCCTGAATTTACGACCACCACCGTGTCGCGTGGCGACATCACCCAGGTGGTGACCGCCACTGGCACGCTCGACGCGGTGCTGTCTGTCGACGTCGGCAGCCAGATTTCCGGCCAGATCAAGGAGCTCTTCGCCGACTTCAACACGCCGGTGAAGGAGGGCCAGAAGCTCGTCGAGATCGACCCGGCCACCTACCAGCAGCGCGTGCGCCAGGCCGAGGCTGACCTCGGCTCGGCCGAGGCCAACTACACGTTGAACGAACTCAATGCCAAGCGCACCCAGGATCTCTTCGACAAGAAACTTGTGACGGCCCAGGATAACGACCAGGCGCAGGCGCAGCTCAAACAGGCCAAGTCCACCCTCCAGACCAAGCAGGCCGCGCTCGACAATGCCAAGGTCGACCTGTCGCGCTGCACCATCTTCTCCCCGATCGATGGGGTCGTGATCTCGAAGCAGACCGAGGTCGGCAAGACCGTCGCCGCCAGCATGAACGTGCCCGTGCTCTTCACGATCGCCAACGACCTGGCGAAGATGCAGATCACCGCCGCCGTCGCCGAGGCCGACATCGGCGCCGTGGAGGTTGGCCAGTCTGTCACCTTCACCGCGGATGCGTTTCCCAACCGCACCTTCCACGGCACGGTTACTCAGGTCCGCAACGCGCCGAAGACCGTCAGCAACGTCGTGACGTACGATACCATCATCAGCGTTGAGAACCGCGACCTGAAACTTCGTCCCGGCATGACGGCCAATGTGTCGATCATCGTGCAGGAACGCCCGAACGCCCTGAAGGTGGCCAACGCCGCCCTGCGCGTCCGCATTCCCGAAGGCCTCGAGGTCCGGCGGCCCGCCCAGGAAGCCAAGGCGGGAGCGCCCGCGACGGCTGCCGGCCAGGGTGAACGCCGCCGGGGCGGGGGCGAGGGCGGCGGTGGCTCAAGAGCAGGTGGTGGTGGAGGTGGTGGCGGCATGCGCGGCTTTTTTGCCAACCTGACCCCGGAGCAGCGGGAGAAACTTCGCGCCATCAATGCGGAGGTTGGAGTCGACTACCGATCGGGTCCGCCGACGCCCGAGCAGCGCGAGCAGATCCGCAAGCTCATGGTCGAACGCGGCGTCATCACCGCCGAGCAAGCCGCCGAAATGGGCGGAGGCCGGGCTGGCGGGACCAATGCCGTCGTCACGCGCACCGTCTACCGGCTGCCCGGCGGAAACGCGAACGCCGTCCCCGAGGCCGTGTCCGTCAAGGTCGGCATCACCGACGGACTCGCCTCTGAAATTGTCGACGGAGTTAAGGAGGGCGATGTGCTCGTGACCAGCGTGACCCTGCCGAACGGCGGCACCGCCGCGCCCGGCCGCCCGAACAATCCCTTTTCCGGTGGCCGTCGTTTCTGATCGTCCCATGCCGCCGGTCGTCCAACTGGAGGACATCCACAAGATCTACCACTCGGGCGAGGTACCGGTGCATGCGGTGCGCGGCGTTTCGCTCGAGATCCCGCAGGGCGAATTCGTCGCCATCATGGGCGCCAGCGGCTCGGGGAAGTCCACGTTGATGAACCTGCTCGGCTGCCTCGACCGCCCGACCCAGGGCCGCTACCTGCTCGACGGGATCGACATCGCGCAGCTCGACCGGAACGAACTGGCCGACCTGCGCAACCAGAAGCTCGGGTTCGTCTTCCAGGGCTTCAATCTCCTCGCCCGCACGACCGCGCGCGAAAATGTCGAGCTGCCCATGCTCTACGGCCGCCGGCACTACCACTCGCGTGAGTTGCACGAGCGCGCGATGCGCAGCCTCGACATTGTCGGACTCTCCCAGCGCGCCGACCATTTTCCGAACCAACTTTCCGGCGGCCAGCAGCAGCGCGTCGCGATCGCCCGCGCCCTGATCAACGAACCGCAGATCCTGCTCGCGGACGAGCCGACCGGCAACCTCGACTCCAAGACCTCGGTCGAGATCATGGGCGTGTTCCAAAAACTCAATGATGCCGGCATCACCATCCTCATGGTCACGCACGAGCTCGACATCGCCCACTACTGCAAGCGCAACCTGATTATGCGTGACGGCCGGCTGGTCAGCGACGTCCGCGTGGCCGACCGCCTCAATGCCCAGGCGGAAATGCAGAAGCTCCTCGCGGCCGAGGCCGCGGCCAAACTCACGGCCTGATCCCGCATGCGCCTGCTCAACACCATCAAGGTTGCTCTCCGCGCCCTCCGCCGCAGCGCCCTGCGTTCGGTGCTCACCGCGCTCGGCATCATCATCGGCGTCGCCGCGGTCATCGCCATGGTCAGCATCGGCAATGGCGCGAAATCGCAGGTCGAGGCCTCCATCGCGAGCCTGGGCCAGAACATCATTTCCGTCTTCCCCGGCAACTTCACCGCCGGCGGCGTCCGCGGCGGCTTCGGGTCCGCCAGCACGCTCACGGTCGAGGACGCCCAGGCCATCCGCAACGAGGTCACCGGCGTCGCCAACCTCAGCCCGGAAATGCGCGACCGCTCACAGGTGCTCGCCAATGGCGCCAACTGGAACACGCAGATCGCCGGCGAGGATGTGAGTTACCTCGACATCCGCCTCTGGGGCATCGCCGAGGGTTCCATGTTCGGCGAGAGCGACGTGCGCTCGGCCGCCAAGGTGTGCGTCATCGGCAAGACTGTCGCCGACCAGCTCTTCCAGGATCTCGACCCAATCGGCCAGACCATCCGCATCCGCAACATTCCGTTCAAGGTGCTCGGCGTGCTCACGCCCAAGGGGTTTAACTTCTTCGGCCAGGATCAGGACGACATCGTCGTGATTCCCTACACCAGCCACCTGAAGCGCATCGCGCGGCGGCCGTTCCTCAACTCCATCGTCGTGCAGGCCGACACCGCCGATGCCATGCCGCGAATCCAGCAGGACATCACCGACCTGCTTCAGCAGCGACGCAATGGACGCGAGCCCGACTTCACCGTCCGCAACCAGCAGGAACTCGCCGAGGCGGCGACCGCCACTACGAAGACCATGACCGTGCTGCTTGGTGCCATCGCCGGCGTGTCGCTCATCGTCGGCGGCATCGGCATCATGAACATCATGCTCGTGTCCGTCACCGAGCGCACCCGCGAGATTGGCATCCGCCTCGCCGTGGGCGCGCATGGCCGCGACGTCCTCACCCAGTTCCTCATCGAAGCCATCATCCTCAGTCTCATGGGCGGAGCAATCGGTGTGCTGCTCGGGGTCGGCTCGTCGCAACTCATCTCGCACCTCAATGGCTGGCCGGTGCTCGTTTCAACCACCGCGATCGTCGGCGCCGTCGCATTCAGCGCCGCCATCGGTGTATTCTTCGGTTTCTATCCCGCCCGCAAGGCCGCCCAACTCGATCCGATCGACGCGCTGCGCTACGAGTGAGCTGACACCGCGCGGGATGCATCGCGAAGGCAAGGCGGGCAGTTCTTTGCCCGCCGTTTCTGATGCGGCGGCGAAGGGACTCGCCGCCCGACCCGCCGGATTCGAAGGTATTGAGCTCGCCGGCTGGACGCTCCACGCCTGCGTCCCACTATCGGGAATCGTGGTTCCCGGCACCGATGGCATCGGAGGGCATGGGCGCGGCGGCAAAAACGGCGCAAATATTTATCCCGTTGCTGCAGCAATGGCTTAGCTCTCGCGCGCGAACGTTGGCACGGCGCTAGCAACAGGCATGGCATCAACCGAATTTAAACATGAAGACCTCCAACAAGAACATCTCCCTCGTCGCAGCCGGCATCACTGGTGTGGCTTTCTTCTCCTTCGCCAACTCAGCCTTCGTCGCCAGCCTCCCCGTCGGCTCGATCATCGGTGCCGGTGCCGCGCTCGCCGCCGTGGTCATCGCGATCCGCGATTACACGCGCCCGGTCCGGGTCTTCGATCCCGCCGCCCGCGTGCTGCACCCGGTGCTGCCGGTCGCGGCCACGTGCCCCGCGGGTTCGACCTGCGCCAAGGACCGCCTCGCCGCCTGAACCTTCGCCGGTTTCCACGCCCGGCCGCATCCGCATCACCTGCGGCGGCCGGGCGTCGTTTTGCCGGCGCTCTTGACTCTTCCTCCCCACCCCTCGTCACTTCTCGCCCATGGCCGCCAATGACCCCGCCCCTCATCGCATCCTTGTCGCCGACGACCAGCCCGACGTGCTGGAAGCCATGCGGTTGCTTCTCAAGGCCGAGGGCTACCAGATCGAGACGGTCAAGTCGCCCGCCGCGGTGATCAAGGCGGTCGAAGCCCGCGATTTCTCGCTGGCCATCATCGACCTCAACTACACGCGCGACACCACCTCCGGCCAGGAGGGACTCGACCTGCTGGCAAAACTCCAGTCCGCCGACGCCACCCTGCCCGTGGTCGTCATGACCGCCTGGGCGAGCGTCGAGGTCGCCGTCGAGGCCATGCGCCGGGGCGCGCGCGATTTCATCACGAAGCCGTGGGAGAACCCGCGGCTGCTCTCGATCGTCCGCACGCAGATTGAACTTGCCGGCGCCGTCCGCGCCTACCGCCGTCTCGAACAGGAAAACCAGATCCTGCGCGGCAAGGGCGGCCCCACGCTGATCGCGCAATCCGCCTCGATGCGGCCGGTCCTGGAGATCATTGCGCGCGTCGGCCCGTCCGATGCGAATGTTCTTATCACCGGCGAAAACGGCACCGGCAAGGGTGTCGTCGCCCAGGCGCTGCACGCCGTCTCCGTGCGCGCCGGCAAGCCCTTCATCGCCGTCAACATGGGCGGCCTCCCGGAAGGCGTGTTCGAGAGCGAACTCTTCGGCCACGTCCGCGGCGCCTTCACCGATGCCAAGGCCGATCGCGCCGGCCGCTTCGAGCTGGCCGACGGCGGCACGTTGTTCATGGACGAGATCGGCAACATCCCGATGAGCCAGCAGGCGAAGATCCTGCGCACCCTCGAGACCGGCGAGTTCGAGCGCGTGGGATCCTCGCGCACCAGCCGCACCAACGTTCGCCTGATCTCCGCCACCAATGCCGATCTCAATGCCGAGGTCACCGCCGGAAAGTTCCGCCAGGACCTCCTCTTCCGGCTCAACACGATCCATCTGCACCTGCCGCCGCTGCGCGAGCGCCGCGAAGACATCGCCCTGCTCGCCCAGCATTTCCTCAAGCAGCACGTGGGCCGCTATTCGAAGCTGATCACGGGCTTCGAGGACGCCGCGCTCGAGGCGATGAAGGATTACGCCTGGCCGGGCAACGTCCGCGAACTCGATCACGCGGTCGAGCGCGGCGTGCTCATGGCCCAGGGCAAGGTCATCCGCTCGCCCGACCTCGGCCTCAACGCCGGCCAGGCCGCGCCGCGCCTCGAGGACATGAGCCTCGAGGAGGTCGAATCCTTCCTGATCAAGAAGACCCTCGCCCGCTGTGACGGCAACGCGCGCAAGGCCGCCGAGGAACTCGGCCTCAGCCGCAGCGCCTTCTACCGCCGGTTGGAAAGGTACAAACTCTGAACCAGCCCGCTTGACTGCGGCGGATGCCCGATCCCCTTTAGACCACGGATTTCACGGATGGGCACGGATCAGAGCGGGACGAAATGGAAGGATGGTCGGTCCCATACCCGCAGGAATGGATATTCGTCCGGACGGGCCTTGCGCGCGACGATTGCACCCGAACTTTCTTCATCCGTGCATATCCGTGAAATCCGTGGTTAAAAGAAATTCCCGGACCTGATGCCCGCCCCCAAACGCAGTCGAGTCTCCCACGAGCAGCGCATCTTCTATTACTCGCTGCTCAGCGGCCTGCCGGCGATCCTCATGCTCATGTGGATCCTCTGGACCGGCGACTACGACGCGAAATCGCGCTGGACCGCCACCATCATCGTCGTGCTGCTGCCCTGGCTGGGCTTCGCGCTGGCCGTGCGCGAGCGCGTCGTGCGGCCGCTGCAGACCATGGCCAACTTGCTCACCGCGCTCCGCGAGGGCGATTTTTCGACGCGCGCCCGCGGCGCCAACCGCGACGAGCCGCTCGGTGACGTCATGTCCGAGATCAACATGCTTTCGGGCGTGCTCCAGGAGCAGCGCCTCGGCGCGCTCGAGGCCACGGCCCTCCTGCGCACGGTCATGGAGGAGATCGACGTCGCCATCTTCGCCTTCGACGCCAACGAGACCCTGCGGCTGGTCAACCGCAGCGCGCAGGAACTGCTCGGCCAGCCCGCCGAGCGCATCCTCGGCCGCCAGGCGACCGAGCTGAACCTCGATGATTGCCTCGATGGCGAGCCCACCCGGGTGCTCACCCGCACGTTCCCAGGCGGCGCCGGCCGCTGGGGCATGCGCCGCACGAGCTTCCGCGAAGGGGGCCTGCCCCACAAGCTGCTCGTCATCGCCGATCTCAGCCAGCCGTTGCGCGAGGAGGAACTGAAGGCCTGGCAGCGCCTCGTGCGCGTCATCGGCCACGAGCTGAACAACTCGCTCGCGCCGATCAAGTCGATCGCGGGCAGCCTGACCACCATGCTGCGCCGCACGCAGCGCCCGTCCGATTGGGAGGACGACATGCGCGGAGGCCTCGAGATCATCGAGGCGCGCGCCGAAGGCCTGAATCGCTTCATGCAATCCTACGCGCGCCTCGCCCGCCTGCCCGCGCCAAGCAAGGCGCCGAGCGATATCGGCTCGCTCGTGCGCCGGGTGACCTCCCTCGAAACGCGCACCACCGTGCAGGTCGACGATGGTCCGGAACTCACCGTCATGATCGACGCCGCGCAGATCGAGCAGGTTGTGATCAACCTCGTGAAGAATGCCGTCGAGGCCGCGCCCGAGCCGGGCCAGGCCGGCGAGGCCAGCTGCTGCGTGCGCGCCGGCTGGCGACGACAGCCCGGTGCCGTGGAGATCTTCGTCGAGGACGACGGGCCCGGCATCGCCAATCCACAGAATATTTTCGTGCCGTTTTTCACCACGAAGCCGAGCGGTTCCGGCATTGGCCTCGTGCTCTGCCGCCAGATTGCGGAAAATCACGGTGGCGCGCTGACCCTGGAGAACCGACCCGACACCAGCGGCTGCATCGCGCGCCTGCGCCTGCCCGTGTAGAGCCCGCGCCGTCCCGGTCCGTGGAAGCGGGACCATCCGTCCCGCGGGTTGCCATCCTCGCTCACAACCGCGCCGCAGGCCGTCCGCTTCGAGCCTGTCCCTTCGAAATCCCACTATCGGGACGGATATATCCCGACTTCGCTCTGAACGACAATATCGGCGGCTTCACTTCGCTTCGCTTTTATCTTACAGTTAGCAACTTACAGCTATCTCCGCGCTTGGCACGGGCGTTGCAAATAGACCGGGCAATATCGCATCGCATGGACATTGCCCGCCCCAACGTCGCCAAGGAAAAACGCAAGAAGCGCATCATCTACGGAGTCATCGCTGCCATCGCCCTGGTCGGCATCACCTTCGCACTTTCGCGCCTGAAGCCGGCGGCGCCGACGGTGCCGAAGGACATCGTGTGGATGGACCAGGTGAAACGCGGCGACATCGATCGCCAGGTCCGCGGCCTGGGCACGCTCGTGCCGGAGGAAATACGCTGGATCGCCGCGCGCACCCAGGGTCGTGTCGACAAGATCATCATCCGTCCGGGCACGCCGGTTGAACCGGGCACGCTCATTCTCGAGCTGACGAACCCCGACGTCATCAACAATGCCACGAACGCCGAATCCCAGCTGCACGCGGCCGAGGCGCAGCTGGCCAATCTTCGGACGCAGCTCGAAAGCACCCTCCTCCAGTCCGAAGCCACCGCCGCCAACGCGAAATCCAATTACGAAACCAGCAAGCTCCAGTCCGAGGTGAAGGAACAGCTATTCAAGGACGGGCTCGTGTCCGAGCTCGAATTGAAGCTCGCCCAGGCCACCGCCGCGCAGGCGCAGATCAGCAATGACATCGAGCAGAAGCGCCTCGCCTTCGCCAAGGAATCCATCAAGCCGCAGCTCGCGGTGCAGGAAGCTGAAGTCGAGCGCCTGCGCGACGCCGCCCGCCTCCGCCAGGAGGAACTCGATGCCCTCAAGGTTCGCTCCAGCATGTCCGGCGTCCTCTCGGCCCTCGGCACGCCGACCCAGCCCATCGAGGTCGGCGCCCAGGTCCAGCCCGGCACCAACCTCGCCCGCGTTGCCGACCCGACGAAGCTCAAGGCCGAGGTGCGCATCGCGGAAACGCAGGCCAAGGATATTGCCATCGGCCAGAAGGCCCAGATCGACACCCGCAACGGCGTGGTCGACGGCAACGTCTCGCGCATCGATGCCGCGGTACAAAACGGCACGGTCACGGTCGACGTGCACATCACCGGCGACCTTTCCCACACCGGCGCCCGGCCCGACCTGTCCGTCGACGGCACCATCCTGCTCGAGCGCCTGAAGGATGTCGTCTACGTCGGCCGCCCGGCCTTCGGCCAGGAGAACAGCACGGTCGGCATCTTCAAGGCAAACGGCGACAAGATCACCGCCACCGAGGCCAACCGCGTGCAGGTCAAGCTCGGCCGCAGCTCCGTCAACACGATCGAGATCCTCAGCGGCCTCCAGCCCGGCGACTGGGTCATCCTCTCGGACATGTCCCAATACGATTCCAACGACCGCGTGCGGCTGAACTGACCCGACGCGTCTCCCCCTTCGCGCCCGCCATGCTCGCTCCCGTCCTCATCCTGGCCCTCTTGACCGCCCTCGTGGCAACCGAGTCGGACTCGAACCAATAATTTTTGTAACCTTCGGACACCTTGCGGTGTTCGTGTTATTCAAACCCCGCGCTCCCCACCCACCATCATGACCACCGACAATACATCCCTGATCAAACTCGAAGGCGTCACCAAGGTCTTCCTCACTGACGAGGTCGAGACCCACGCGCTTTCCGGCATCCACATGGAGATCAAGAAAGGCGAGTACGTCTCCATCGCGGGTCCCTCCGGTTGCGGCAAGTCCACCCTGCTTTCGATCCTCGGCCTCCTGGATACGCCGACCGACGGCAGCTACTTCCTCAACGGCCGGCCGGTGCAGGGTCTGACGCTCCCGGAGCGCGCCCGGATCCGCAATCGCGAGATCGGGTTCATTTTCCAATCGTTCAACCTCATCGGCGACCTCACCGTCTATGAGAACGTCGAGCTGCCCCTCACCTACCGCGGCATGCCCGCCGCCGAGCGCAAGTCGCGCGTGACCGAGGCCCTCGAGAAGGTCGGCATGGGCCATCGCGCCAAGCACCTGCCCTCCCAGCTCTCCGGTGGTCAACAGCAGCGCGTGGCCGTGGCCCGCGCCCTCGCCGGCAGCCCGGCCGTCCTGCTCGCGGACGAGCCGACCGGTAACCTCGATTCGAAGAACGGCGACGCCGTCATGGAGCTCCTGCACTCGCTGCACCGCTCCGGCTCGACCATCGTCATGGTCACGCACGACGCCCGCTTCGCCCGCAACGCCGACCGCACCGTGCACGTGTTCGACGGCCGCGTCGTCCAGGAACAGATGGAGTCGGACCCGACTCGCTGAGCCTGCGCTCCACTGGGGCGTCGCCGCGATCCGGCGCCCCGGGGCCTGCCGGCCCGCCATGCGATCGCGAACCACTCCTTTCCCTTCCGCCGTCCCCTTGTCCGGCGGAAACCGCCTTCCCGCGCGCGGATCGCGACGGTCCGGCCCGCGTGCAACTTTGAGGATCGTCTCGGTGTGATATTCGCCAGCGCCGTCCCGCCATGCACCAGCAACTTCGCTTCGCCTGCCGTTCGCTGCTGAAAACCCCGGGCTTCACGCTCGTCGCACTGGTCACCCTGGCCCTCGGCATCGGCGTGAACACGTCCATGTACACGCTGCTGGACGTGCTGCTCTTCCGCAGCGTGCCCTTCAAGGACGCCGCACGACTCGTGAGCGTCTTGGGCACCAGCCCGCAGGGCCGGCGCGAGAACTTCGCGTTCGCCGAACTTGCCGAAGCCAGCCAGCAAACCGTCGGGCCGGGCAAGGCGTTCGCGTCGCTGACGACCTTCTCCTACTGGACCAACACCTGGTCCGACCCCGGCCGCCCGGCCGAGCGGCTGATCTCCATCGATGCGACGGCCGATTTCTTCGACACCTTCAAGGTCCAGCCGCTGCTCGGACGCGCGTACACTGCCGCGGAGGAGGTGCCCGGCCGCAACCAAGTCGCGCTGCTCAGCTATGGCACCTGGCAACGACGTTTCGGCGGGGATCCCGCCGTCATCGGCCGTTCCGTCCGCTTGAACGCGGAGCAGGTCACGATCATCGGCGTCATGCCCGCGAGCTTCGTCGCCCCGCTCTTCTTCGGTCCGGTCGACCTGTGGCGGCCGATCACCATCCCACGCTTCATCGTCGAGGACCGTAACAATCGTTTCTTCACCGCGGTTGCGCGCCTCAACCCGGGCGTCACCCCCGACCAGGCGCTCGCCCAGCTCAACCCGATCGCGGCCCATTGGGCGAAGGACTACCCGCAGACCAGCAAGGACCGCGGCTTCAACCTGCGGCCGCCGCACAAGACGGCGATGGATGACACCAGCACCTTCATCATCTGGCTGATGTTCGGCCTCGGCTTTGCTGTCCTGCTGGTCGCGTGCGCCAACATCGCCAACCTCCAGCTTGCCCGCGCCACCGCCAACATTCGCGACCTCGCCATCCGCTCCGCCCTCGGCGCCTCGCGCTTCCGGCTCATCTGGCACCAGCTCGTCGAGTCGTTTGTCCTCGCCGTCACCGGCGGCGTCCTCGGCGTCCTCGTCGCCTTGTGGGTCAATGCCGTGTTCGGCCATGCCATTCGCCTCGGGCCCGATGGCGAGAACACCCTCGCCCTGCCGATGAACCTGCGCGTGCTCGCCGGCGCCTTCCTCGTTTCGCTCGGCACCGGCCTGCTCTTCGGCCTGCTGCCGGCGTGGTTCGCCTCGCGCAATGACGGCGTCGCCACCCTCAAGCAGCAGACGCGCGGCTCGACCTCGGGTCGCGGCCCGCGCTTCATGCGCCAGGCCCTGATCGTCGGCGAGGTGGCCGTCGCCCTCGCTCTGCTCGGCGTCGCCGGCGTCATGATCCGCGGTCTCGACCAGCTCATGCGCCGCGACAAGGGCTGGGACACCGGCCGCCTCCTCGCGGCCAACATCCACCTGCCCGAACAGTCGACCTATGCCGACACCGACAAGCGGCGCCTCGTCCTCGAAAAACTGGACCGCCACCTCGCCGAGATCACCGGCGCGGAACACACGGCCCTCGCCACTTCGCCCGGAATCTTCGGTTACTCGAAAACCAACCCGATCGACGTCGAAGGCCAGCCCGAGTCCGACCCGAACAAGCTGCCCACCGCCGGGTTCACGATGGTGACGCCGGGCTACTTCGCCACGATGGGCATTCCCTTCCTGGAGGGACACGACTTCTCCGTCGACCTCAAGGCCGACAGCCCGGGCGTGGTTATCATCGGCGAGACCATGGCCAAGCGCCTCTGGCCCGGCCAGAGCGCCCTCGGCCGGCGCATCGCCGAACACAACGGCAGCAAGCTCGAGTGGCGCGAGGTCATCGGCGTCGTCCGCGACATCCAGTTCGCCCTCAACATCACCAACCCGTCGACGATGCTCCAGGTGTACAAGCCGATGGTGCACGAGCCCTGGGGCTACCAGTGGCTCCTGCTCCGGGCGCCGAATCCGGGAGCCTTCAAGAACGACGTGCGGCGCGTCGTCAGCGACATCGATCCGGACGTGGCCGTCGAGGAGATCTTCACCGTGCCGGAGGCCGCGGATCGCTACCAGCACAACCTGGTCGTGATCAACCAGACCCTGGCCGGTTTCGCCCTGCTCGGCCTGGCGCTCGCCGCCGTCGGGCTCTATGGCGTGATCTCTTACCTCGTCGCACAGCGCACCAGCGAGTTCGGGATCCGCCTCGCGCTCGGCGCCAGCACGGGCACCGTGCTCGGCCTGGTGATGCGCTCCGGCCTCGTGCTGGCCGTCATCGGCGTGGTCGTCGGCCTCGCCGGCGCCTTCGCGCTCAATCGCGTCGTTGGCTCTGCCATGCCGCTCATGGCCGGCAACGACCCCGCAACACTCCTCCTCACGGCCGTCGCCCTCCTGGTGGTCACCGTCGTCTCCTGCTGGCTGCCGGCCCGCCGGGCCACGAAGGTGGATCCCATCATTGCCCTGCGGGCGGAGTAAGCTCCGCCAAGTAGCAAGTACCAAGGATCAAGTACCAGGTTTTCCGCATCGTTCTCATTCTCGTGATCGTGCTCGTTCTCTTCACCTTTCCTGCCGTGACAGACGCATCCGCCCAAACCCGAGGGAATGACTGCGAGAACGAGAATGAGAACGATTCCGCCCCGGACACCTCTCTCCGCTCACCGCTTACTAATCTGCGCTCCCTGTTACTTGTTACCTGATCCTTGTTACTCCTTCCTGCCATGCGCTACGCCCTCCGCTCCCTGCTGAAATCACCCGGCTTCAGTCTCGTCGCGCTGATCACCCTGGCCCTCGGGATCGGCGTGAATTCCTCGATGTATTCGCTGATGAATACCTTGCTGTTCGCGTCGGCGCCTTTTCCCCGGCCGGAGACGCTCGTCAACCTGAACGGTCAGACGCCGCAGGCGGAATTCCTCAACCTCTCCGTGGCGGAAATGGACGAGATTCGCTCCCACCCGGCCAATCCCTTTGCGACCTTCGCGGCCCGCTCGGGCACGCTCGAGACCGTGACCATTCCCGGCCAGTTGCCGGAGCAAGTCCAGGGCACGGCGGCGCAGGCCGAACTGTTCCAGGTCCTCGAGACCCCGCCGCTGCTGGGCCGCACCTTCACCGCCGCCGAATGTGTCGCCGGCCACGACACGGTCGTGCTTTTGACCGAGCGGCTTTGGCGCGAAAAATTCGGCGCCCGGCCCGATGTGATCGGCCAGACGATGCGCATCAGCGGGCGCGTCTATACCATCATCGGTGTGCTGCCCGAGGCGTACTCGACGATGTTCATCTTCGGCGAGACGCGCTACTTCCGTCCCTTGGTTCCCTCCGAGGGACAGGTGACCGAGCGCAACCGCCGGGAGTTCGCGGTCATCGGTCGTCTCGCTCCCGGCATGCCAATCCTGCGGGCGCTCGCCCAGCTCGCCCCGCTGACCGATCGCTGGGCGAAGGATCATCCCACCGCCTACCCCGCGGGCTACCACCTGCGCATGCAACTCGCCGGGCGCATCGGCGGCTCCGGCAATGTGGCCATCCTCACGCTCCAACTCGGCCTTGCCGCCGCAATCCTCACCCTCGCCTGTGCCAATCTCGCCAACCTGCAATTGGCCCGCGCGGTGGCGCGGATTCGCGATCTGGCTATCCGCTCCGCCCTCGGCGCCAGCCGCTGGACCCTCGTCCGCCAGCAACTCACGGAATCGATGATGCTCTCGGTTGCCGGCGGTGGCTTGGGCCTCCTCGTCGCGCGTTGGAGCAATGATCTTATCGGCCGGAACATCCGGCTGGGGCTCGCGTCCACGCTGCACCTGCCGGTCGATGGTCGCGTGCTGGCCTTCACCGCCGCCGTGTCCATTCTGGCGGGCCTTGGCTTCGGGCTCATGCCCGCCCTGCTCGTGTCGCGCACCGATGTCAACGCGACGCTCAAGCAACAGGGACGCGGCTCGACCGGCGGACGCGGCCAGGGCTGGATCCGGCGCATTCTCGTCGTCGGCCAGGTTGCCCTCTCGCTCACGCTGCTCTCCGTCGCCGGGATGATGATCCAGGGCCTCAACCGCACCATCAACTTCCGGCCCGATTGGGACAGCGAACGCATCCTCACGGCGAACCTGCAAGTCGAAGAGGCGGCCTATCCGGTCGAGAAACGGCGTCAGCTCTACGACGATTTGATCACGCGGCTGGAGCGGATCCCCGGGGTGGAAGCCGCGGCCCTGTCCAACAACCTGCCCGTGGCCAGCGGCGGAGGCGGCACCGACATCTTCGCCGAGGGCCAGGACTCCACGGCCAAGGACCTGCCGAAGGCCACGAACTATCTCGTCACGCCCGCCTTCTTCAAGACGCTCGGTGTTCGCGTGCTGGAAGGACGGACCTTCGCGCCCCACGTGTCGCCCGATTCGCCCGACCAGGTGGTGGTCAACCAATCCCTCGCACGCCACTTCTGGCCGAATGGCAGCGCGCTGGGCCGCCGGCTCGGCACACGCGGGCCCGATGGCAAGATCGTCTTGCGCGAGGTCATCGGCGTCGTCGCGGACGTGGACGAGGCCATCCAGTTCACCACTCCCGCCACTCACTTCCAGTTCTATTCGAACCTGACCCATACCCCATGGGCCTATTTCCAGATCGCGCTCCGCGGACCCAACCCCGCCCATTTCAGTCAGGACCTCCGCCGCGCCGTGGCCGACATCAATCCGGACCTCGCCGCCCGCTTCGTCTGGACCCTCGAGGACATGCGCGACCAGTTCCTGCACAACCTGATTGTGATCAATGGCGTCCTGGTCGCCTTCGCTCTTCTCGGCCTCGCCCTGGCGGGCATCGGGCTCTATGGCATTGTGGCCAATAACGTGAGCCAGCGCATGACGGAATTCGGCATCCGCCTCGCCCTCGGCGCCCGCGCGATCGACGTGCTCCTCATCGTCCTCCTCCAAAGCCTCGTCCTCACGTTGGTCGGCCTGGGCCTCGGCGCACTCGGCTCGTTCGGGCTCGGCCTGGCGTTGCGCCAGTCCCTCGGTCCCATCATCGCGCAGAACCAGCTCATCCTCGCCGGCACCAGCGCCGTCATCTTCCTCGTCGCGCTCGGCGCCACCTGGCTCCCCGCGCGGCGTGCGACCACGGCCGATCCGATCGTCGCGCTGCGCGCGGAATAATCTCCTCCCCTGGTAGGGCGGCGCGCAGGGACTGCGCGCCCTAGCCGCAAGGCCTTACGCCCGGTTCGGCTCCGCCTCGGCGTCCGGCGGCGATGCCTTGGTCCTGCCAAACCGCGCCCGCACCCGCAGGTGGATCCGCGCGAGCCAGACGTAGACCACCGGCACCGTGTACAGCGTCAGGAGCTGGCTGACAAAAAGCCCGCCCACAATCGCCAAGCCGAGCGGCCGCCGCAATTCGACGCCCTCGCTGGACGCCACCACCAGCGGCATCGCGCCGAGCAGCGCCGCGATGTTGGTCATCAATATCGGCCGCAGCCGGAGCTGCGCCGCCTCGAAGATCGCAGCCTGCGGCGTGAGCCTCTCGCGCCGCTCCCGCGCCAGCGCGAAATCAATCATCAGGATCGCGTTCTTCATCACGATGCCGATCAGCAGGAACAACCCGAGCAGCGCCACCAGCGTGAACTCCGTGTTCGTGAACCGCAGCGCCAACAGCGCGCCGAGCCCGGCCGAAGGCAGCGTCGAGAGGATCGTCAGCGGATGCACGAGGCTCTCATACAGGATGCCGAGCACCAGGTAGACCGCCACCAGCACGCCGAGGATCAGCCAGTGCTGGTTGTTCAGCGCGTTCTGGAACGATCGCGCCTCGCCCGCCAGCTTCCCCTGCACGTCCGTCGGCAACATGATCCGCGCCAGCGCGCGGTTGATCGCGTCAAGACCCTGCTGCAGGGACACACCCGGCGAAAGCGCGAAGCCGATTTCCTCGGACACGAACTGTTCGTGGTGCTTCACGCGGTCCTCGATCAGCGCATAGTCGTATTTCGTGAACGCCGACAGCGGCACCATCGACCCGTCGCCCGCGATGACCTGCACGCGGTCGAGCACCACCGGGTCCTGCGTGTAGCGCGGATCCAGCTCCATGATCACGCGGTACTGGTTCAGGTTGTCGTAAAGCGTCGCGACCTGCCGCTGGCTGAAGGAATTGTTGAGCACCGAGGTGATCGTGCGCATGTCGACGCCGAGGCGCTTCGCCGCTTCGCGGTCGATCTGCAGCATCACCTGCTTGGTGCCCCCGTCGTTCGGCACGTCGACGTCGGTCAGCTCCGGCAATTCCTGCAACGCCCGCGCCACCCGCGGCGCCCATTTTCGAATCAGCGGAACTTCGCTCGCCATGATCGAGAAATCGTACGAACCCGCGTCCGACGTCCGCGGAGGCTGGATGTCCTGCGCCACGCGCATCCACAACCGGCCGCCGGGGATCGGCGGGGCCTCCACCCGCAGCCGGTCCACCACCGCCTGGGCCGAAACCTTCCGCTCCGCCAGCGGCTTCAGCCGGATCATCATCCAGGCATTGCTGATGCCGGCGCCGCCGCCCGCCATGCCGACGACGTCGCGCACCGCCGGGTCCGCCATGATCAACTTCCGGTACGTCTCGATCTTGGACTGCATGATCTGGAACGAGAACCCGTCATCGCCCCGGACAAACCCCTGCAGCTGTCCCGTGTCCTGCTCCGGCAGGAATCCCTTGGGAATGCTGATGTAGAGCGACACATTGAGCGCGATCACGCCGGCCAGGATCAGCAGCGTCAGGGTCGTGTGCTGCAGCACCCACTCGAGCGATCCGGCATAGCGCCGCCGCAGCCCGTCGAAGAACCGCCGCGTCCCCCGTCGGAAGCGGCCAGGCGCGTGCTCATGCCCGGGTCCCAGCCAGCGCGCGCACAGGCTCGGGGTCAGCGTCAGCGACATGCCGAGCGACACCAGCATCGCCGCCGCGAGCGTCAGCGAAAACTCCCGGAACAGCTGCTCCACCAGACCGCCCATGAACAGGATCGAGACGAACACCGTCACGAGTGACAGCGTCATCGCCAGCAGCGTGAAGCCCACCTCGCCCGAGCCGCGCAGCGCCGCCTGCATCGGCGGCAGGCCGGCCTCGATGTGCCGCGAGATGTTTTCCAGCACGACGATCGCATCGTCCACCACCAGGCCGGCGGCCACGATCAGCGCCATCAGCGACAGGCTGTTGAGCGAGAAATCGGACACGTACATGATGGCGAAGGTGCCGATGAGCGACACCGGGATCGCCACGCTCGTGATCAGCGCGCCGCGCACGCTGCCGAGGAACAGGAACACAACGAGCATCACGAGGAAGGCCGCGAACACCAGCGTGTGCTGCGAGGCCGCCAGCGTCGCCCGGATCGCCGGCGACCGGTCCATCACCACGTCGAGGTTCGCGTCGGCCGGCACCAGCGCCCGGAATGCCGGCAGCTCCGCGTTGATGGCGTTGATGGTGGCGATAATGTTGGCGCCGGGCTGGCGGCTGACCTGCAGGAGAACCGACGCCTCGTTGTTGTGAAAACCGCTGCTGTTGCGGTTCTCGATGGAATCCGTCACGAGCGCCACGTCGCCGAGCCGCACCGGCGCGCCATCGCGGTACTTGATGATCAGCGGGAGGTATTCCTCCGCCCGGCGGAGCTGGCCGCTGACCTGCACCTGCCACTGGCGGTCGCCGCCCTCGATCGCGCCGCGCGGCCGCACCGAGTTGGCGTCGGCAATGGCGCGGCGCACGTCGTCGAGTGCAATGCCGTTGTGCGCCAGCGCGAAGGGATTGAGCTGCACGCGCACGGCCGGCAGCGAACTCCCGCCGACCGTGACCTCGCCGACGCCCGCAACCTGGGAGATCTTCTGCGCCAAGATCGTGGAGGCGAAATCGTACAGCGTGCCCGGCGCCAGGTTGGGCGAACTCAGCGCCAGCACCATGATCGGCGCGGCCGACGGGTTCACCTTTCGGTAGGACGGATTCCCGGGCATGCCCGCCGGCAGCTGGCCGCGCGCGGCGTTGATGGCCGCCTGGACGTCGCGGGCCGCGGCGTTGATGTCGTGGTTGACGTCGAACTGCAGCACGATGTTCGTCGCGCCCGAGCGGCTGTTCGAGTCGATCGAGGTCACGCCGGCGATGCTGCCGAGCGCGCGTTCGAGCGGCGTGGCCACACTCGAGGCCATCGTTTCCGGGCTGGCCCCCGGGAGCGACGCATAGACGACGATCGTGGGAAAATCGACCTCCGGCAGCGGCGCCACCGGCAACAACCGGTACGCCAGCAGGCCCATCATCACCAGGCCGGCCGCGATCATGGTGCTCGCGATCGGACGGCGGACGAAGGGTCCGGCGAGATTCATGGCGCGACGCTCTCCGCCGGCTCGCCGGCCGGTTCCGCCGCCGCCTTGCGTCCAAAAGCGCGGCCGAGGCGATCAAAATACAGGTACACCACCGGCGTCGTGAACAGCGTCAGCACCTGGCTGACGAGCAACCCGCCCACCATCACGAGCCCGAGCGGCCGGCGCAGCTCGGCGCCCGAACCGGATGAAAGCATCAGCGGCAGCGCGCCGAACAACGCCGCCAGCGTCGTCATCAGGATCGGGCGGAACCGCAGCATCGCCGCCTGCCGGATCGCCGCCTGCGGCGCCAGGCCCTGCCCGCGCTCGGCCTCGAGCGCGAAGTCGATCATCATGATCCCGTTCTTCTTCACCAGGCCGATCAGCAGGATGATCCCGATGATGGCGATCATGTCCAGCGGCCGGCCCGTCACCCACAGGGCCAGCAGCGCCCCGACCGCGGCCGACGGCAGCGTCGAGAGGATCGTGATCGGGTGAATGCTGCTCTCGTACAGGACGCCGAGCACGATGTACATGGTGATGACCGCGGCGAGGATCAGGAAGAGCGTGCTCGAAAGCGAATTCCGGAACGCGTTCGCCGCCCCCTGGAACTGGGTCTGGATCGCCTCCGGCAGCCGCAGCTCCGCGGTCGTACTCTCGATCGCCGCCACCGCCTGGCCCAGCGAGGCGCCCCGGCCGAGATTGAATGACACCGTCACCGCCGGGAACTGGCCGACATGGTTGATCAGCAGCGTCGAGGCGCGCTCGCTCACGCGCGCGATCGTCGACAGCGGCACCTGCTGGCCCGACCCGCCTTTGACGTAGATGCCCTCGATCGCCTCCGGCCCGTGCGCCAACCGCGGGTCCATTTCGAGCACCACGCGATACTGGCTCGATTGCGTGAAAAGCGTGGAGATCTGGCGCTGCCCGAAGGCGCTGTAGAGCGCGTCGTCAATATTGGCCACGCTCACGCCGAGCCGGCTCGCGGCGTCGCGGTCGATGTCGAGGAAGGCCTGCAGTCCGTGGTTCTGCAGGTCGCTCGCCACCTCGCTGAGTTCCGGGCGCTGTTGCAGCCGCTCGATCAGGCGCGGCACCCACGTGCCGAGCAGTTCGGCGTCCGGACACGACAACATGAACTGGAACTGCGTGCGACTCACCTTGTCCTCGATCGTCAGCTCCTGGACGGGCTGGAGGTAAAGCCGGATGCCCTCCACCTTTTCGGCGCCGGCCTGCAACCGTTCGATCACTTCCTCGGAGCTATCGTGCCGGTCGCCGTGCGGCTTCAAGTTGATCAACATGCGGCCGCTGTTGAGCGTGGCGTTGGTCCCGTCGACGCCGATGAATGACGACAGGCTGGCCACCGCGGGATCCGCCAGGATCATGTCCGCCAGCGCCTGCTGCCGCTCTGCCATCGCGGCGAACGATACCGATTGCGGCGCTTCCGTCACGGCCTGCAACGCGCCGGTGTCCTGCACCGGGAAGAATCCCTTGGGCACGATCACGTACAGGCCGGCGGTCAGGACGAGCGTGCCGACCATGACCGACAGCGCGAGGCGCTGGTGCTGCAGCACCCAGTCCAGCCAACGGCCATAACCCTCGATGATCCGGTCCAAGAGCCCCGCGGGTCCGGGCCCGCCGTGCGCCATGGGCGGCAGCATCCGCGCGCACATCATCGGCGTCAGCGTCAGCGACACCAGCAGCGAGATCAGGATCGAGACCGCCAGCGTGATGGCGAACTCGTGGAACAACCGCCCCACCACCCCGCCCATGAACAGCAAGGGAATCAGCACGGCGATCAGCGAGACGGTCAGCGAAACGAGCGTGAAGCCGATCTGCGCCGCGCCCTTGAGCGCCGCCTCCAGGGGCGAGGCCCCGAGTTCACGGAAGCGCGCGATGTTCTCCACCATGACGATGGCATCATCGACGACGAAGCCCGTCGCAATCGTCAGCGCCATCAGCGTCAGGTTGTTCAGCGAGTAGCCGGCCAGGTACATCACGCCGAACGTGCCCACCAGCGACAGCGGCACCGCCACGCTGGGAATGATCGTCGCGGGGATGTTGCGCAGGAACAGGAACGTCACGAGCACCACCAGCAACACGGCGAAAACGAGCTCGTGCTGCACCGAGCGCACCGAGGCGCGGATGCTCTGGGTGCGGTCCGTCAGCACATTCAGGTCGACCGAGGCCGGCAGGCTGGCCGACAACTGCGGCAGCAGCGCCTTCACCCGGTCGACCACCTCGATGACGTTCGCCCCGGGCTGCCGCTGCACGTTGACCAGCACGGCGGGCAGCTTGTCCGCCCACGCCGCCAGCCGGCGGTCCTCGGAGGCATTGACCACCCGCGCGACGTCGCCGAGTCGCAGCGGCGCGCCGTCGCGCCCGGTGATGATCAGGCTGCGGTATTCGTCGACCGAGCGGAGCTGGTCGTTCGCGTCCATCAGGATCGTGCGCACCGGCCCGTCGAAAGTGCCCTTCGGCTGGTTGACGCTCGCGGCGTTGATTGCAGCGCGGACGTCGGCGAAGTTCAGCCCGCGCGCGGCCAGCGCCGCGGGATTCACCTCGACGCGCACCGCCGGCCGCTGCCCGCCGGCCAGGCTGACCAGGCCGACCCCGGGCAGCTGCGCCAGCTTCTGGGCGACGCGCGTGTCCACCAAATCGTGCACCTCGGGCAGCGACAGCGTGCTCGAGGTGACCGCCAGCGTCACAATGGGCGCGTCCGCCGGGTTGACCTTGCGATAGACCGGCGGGGTCGGCAGGTCGTTGGGCAGGAGATTGTCGGCGGCATTGATCGCCGCCTGCACATCCTGCTCGGCCACGCCCATCGAGACCTCGAGCGAGAACTGCAGCGTGACCACCGAGGCGCCGCCCGAACTGGTCGACGACATCTGGTTGACGCCAGGGATTTGGCCAAACCGGCGCTCCAGCGGCGCGGTCACGGCGCTCGACATCACCGCCGGGCTCGCGCCGGGATAGAACGTGAAGATCTGGATGGTTGGAAAGTCGACCTGCGGCAGCGCGGCGACCGGCAGCAGCCGGTACGCCATGAAGCCGGTCTGCATCAGCGCCACCATCAACAGGCTGGTGGCGATCGGCCGCAGGATGAACGGGCGGGACGGACTCATGTGTCGGCAGGACCCAAGGACCGTCGGCTCACGAACGCGGGCGGCGGCGACTCGGCGGCGGCTTGGTCGACGCGGCGGCCGGCTCGTCCTTCACGACGATGACGTTTCTCCCCTCGCGCAGCCGGTCGATGCCTTCAAGCACGACCGGGTCGCCCGGCGCCAGCCCGGAGGTGATGGCCTGGTCCGTGCCGTCGGAAGGACCGAGCACGACATCGCGAATGGTCGCTCTGCTCTTGTCGTCGACGAGGTAAACGTACGTGCCGCGCGAGCCGAACTGCACGGCGGCCGCGGGAATCACGAGCGATTCCGCCAGCGTGCGGACGCGCAGGCTGACGTTCACGAATTGGTTCGGAAACAGTTTCTCGTCCTCGTTGGGAAATTCCGCCTTTAGCCGCAGCGTGCCCGTGGCGAGGTCGATCTGGTTGTCGACCGTCTTGAGGACGCCCGTTGCCAGCTGGACTTTCTCGTTGCGGTCCCACGCCTGGACGTTCAGCTGCTCGCCCTCGCGCAGCGGCGCGACGACCTTGTCGAGGTCGACTTCCGGCACGGTGAACACCACCGCGATCGGCTGCGTCTGCGTGATGACCACGAGCCCGTTGGCATCGCTCGCCCGGATCAGGTTGCCCGGATCGACCCGGCGCAGCCCGATGCGACCGGTGATCGGCGCCTCGATCCGCGTGTAGGCCAGCTGGAGCCGCGCCTCGGCGACGCGCGCTTGGTTCGAGGCCAGCGTGCCTTCCCGCTCACGCACCAGCGATTGCTGCGCATCCATTTCCTGGGTGGTGACGAGCTTTTTCTCGTAAAGCTGTTGCAGGCGCTCCAAGTCCGTCCGGGCGGTCTCCAGTTGCGCCTGATTCTGCCGGAGCGTTCCCTCCGCCTGCGCCAGTTGGATTCGATATGGCTCGGGGTCGATTTCGGCGAGCAACTGGCCCTTCTCCACCCGCTGGCCTTCCTCGAACGCGACCCGCAGCAACTGTCCGTCGACCCGGCTCCGCACGGTGACCGTGTTCAGCGGCGTGACGGTGCCAATCGCCTTCAGGTGCACCGGCAGGTCCCGTCGTGCCGCCGCCACCACGCGCACGGGCATTGCCGGTTCGGCCGCCGTTCCCGCCCAGGCCGGGTTCGGACCCCAGCGATTCTCGCGCGGGCGGGGCCGGCTGAAATACCAGACGCCCACCGCCACAACGAGAATGGTAATTCCGTAAATGATCCGGCGGGTGCGCTTTGAAAGGGGTTGTTTGGGCATGAGCGGCGAAAAAGTGGCGGAAGCACCGGCAAGCCAAAGAGATTGATCGCACCGATGGTTCGGACCAACAGACACTCCCGTCGGAAAATCGCAACCAACTTGTTCGGCATCTGCGTCATGCTTCGATGAAATAAGGCAGCGACGCGACGGTCATGAGAGTCTCCGAACGCGGCGCCGCTCAAATTTCCCGCAATTTCGTTCGTCCCGCCCTGAATTCGCGTGCCCGGCAAATAAAAGTGTAACCGCACGACGGCCCGCCGGGTTAATCACTCAATCCCCGGGACGTTTCCATGCACGACCTCAAGTTTGCCCTCCGCTCGCTCGGCAAGACGCCGGGCTTTACCGCCATCGCCGTGCTCACGCTCGCGCTGTGCATCGGCGCCAACAGCGCGATCTTCTCCGTCGTCAACGCGATCCTTCTCAAGCCCTACCCCTGGCCGGAATCCGAACGCCTCGTCTATTGCTACAACTCCTATCCATTGATGGGGCTCGATAATGCCGGCGTCTCCATTCCCGACTATCTCGACCGTCGCGCGGGCGTCAGCGGCTTCGCCGATTCGGCGATGTACACGTACCAGAGCTTCAACCTCGCCGGCGCCTCCGAGCCGGAACGCGTCGTCGGCCAGCGCGTCACGCCGTCGCTCTTCACCACTTTGGAGTCAACGGCTCAGCTCGGGCGCGTGTTCACCGACGACGAGGCGCAGCCCGGTCGCGACAAGGTCGTCGTGCTCAGCCACGCCCTTTGGAAAAACCGCTTCGGCGGCGACCCGGCCATTATCGGACGGACGATCCGGCTCAACACCGAACCCTACACCGTCATCGGGGTGATGCCCGCCTGGTTCTACTTTCCCGCGCCGCGCGTGCAGGTCTGGGTGCCGTTCACCTTCACCGCGGCGGAGCGAAGCGACAACGAGCGCGGCCGGGAGTTCTCGAGCTCCATCGCGCGGCTCAAACCCGGCGCCACCCTCGCCTCGGTCCAACGCGACCTCGACCTCATCCAGTCCCGCAATGCCGAGCGCCTGCCCGACCAGGCCGGTTTCTGGAAAACGGCCGGCTTCGGAGGCCGCGTCCGCGGCTTCCTCGATCTCAATATCGCCAACATCCGCGGCATGCTCTGGCTGGTGCAAGCCGGCGTCGCCGCCGCCCTCCTGATCGGCTGCGCCAACGTCGCCAGCCTCCTGCTCGCCCGCGCCATTGCCCGGGAGCGTGAACTCGCCATCCGGGCCGCCCTCGGCGCCGGCCGCGCGCGGCTCATTCGGCTCCTGCTGACGGAGAGCCTGGTGCTCTTCCTCGCCGGCGGCGCGCTCGGCCTGCTCTTCGCCTGGTGGGGCGTCGGCGCGCTCAGCCAAGGCGGGCTGTCCGCCCTGCCCCGCGCCTTCGGCGTCAGCCTCGATCCCGCGGTCTTTGCCTTCACGCTGCTCTCCGCCCTGCTCACCGGCCTGATCTTCGGCGCGCTGCCGGCCTGGTCCGCCTCGCGCAGCGATGCCGCGACCGCGCTCAAGGAAGCGGGCGCCCGCGGCTCCGCCGGCCGCCGCACGACCTTGCTCCGCGCCCTGCTCGTCACCGGCGAGATCGCCCTGGCGGTCATGCTCCTGTCCGCCACCGGTCTCCTCGTGCGCAGCTTCGAGCGTCTGCAGGAACAAAATCCGGGCTTCAGCCCGCGCGGAGTCGCCTCTGCCCGTCTCGACCTGCCCGAGGCCAAATATGACCGCGCCGAAAAGTCCTTCGCCTTCCACGACAGCGTCGTGTCCTCCCTCCGTGCGCTACCCGGCGTAACGGACGTGGGCTTTACCGACATCCTGCCGTTCTCCGGGAACAACAGCCAGGGTTCCTATTCCAGCCCCGAAATCAAGGTGCCGGACGGGGCGCCCGCCCCGCATGCGCAACTGCGCGACGTCGATGTCGGCTACCTCCATGCGCTGGGCTTGACCCTGCTCCGCGGCCGTTGGTTCACCGACGCCGATGCCGGGACCGCGCCGCACGTCGCGGTCATCGACCAAGTGCTCGCCGATCGCTACTGGCCCGGCCAGGATCCACTGGGCAAGCACATCAGCCGCAACGTCGGCTCCACCGACCCGAAGGACCTCTGGACCATTGTCGGGGTCCTCGCCCCGGTAAAGGTGCGCAACCTCGAGGAGAATGTCAGCAAGGAGACCATCTATTTCCCGTTCGCGCAGCGCGGCGGCACCAATTTCTATATCGTGGCGAAAACCGCGGGCGATCCCGCTGCGCTCGCCGCCGGCATCCGCGCGGCCGTTCGCACCGCCGACCCCGAACAGCCGGTCTACGATGTGAAGACCATGACGCAACGCATGGATGACACGGCCCAGCCACGCCGCACCCCGATGATTCTCCTTTCGCTCTTCAGCGGTGTTGCCCTCCTGCTCGCCGCCCTCGGCGTCTACGGCGTGCTCGCCTTCTCCGTGACCCAGCGTACGTCGGAGTTCGGCATCCGGCTGGCCCTCGGGGCCACTCCCGGCGACATCGCGCGCCTCGTGGTCCGCCAGGGTGCTCGGCTCGTGCTCGCCGGCGTGCTGGCCGGCCTCGCGGGCTACCTCGCGTTGAGTTCGCTCGTCGGCAAGCTCCTCTACGGCATCGCGCCCACTGATCCAGCCACGCTCGCGCTCGCGCCCGTCGTCCTCGCGCTGGCCGCGCTCGCCGCCTGCCTCGTTCCCGTCCGTCATGCCGTGCGCGTTAATCCGCTGGAAGCGCTGCGCGCGGAGTAGCCGGGAAAAATCGATGGCAGTCGGGCATCCGGGATGGGGCCGGATGCCAGTCACTTGTTACCTGATACTTCGCACTTCTGCCTCATTTGTTGTTTCTCTCCGCGCCCGTTCCGCCCAATCTGGCGGGGGTGAATCAAGCTGACCTTCCACCTGCGCCAGGGCCGGGCGCAACGGATGCACCGCCTACGGCCGCGCAATTGCTGGCGCTTGTCTACGAGGAACTGCGACGCCTGGCGGCAGCCAAGCTCGCCCGCGAGGCCCCGGGCCAGACCCTGCAGCCGACCGCCCTCGTCCACGAGGCCTGGCTCCGGCTGGGAGGCGACGCCCAGCCGCAGTGGGCCAACCGCGCTCACTTCTTTGCCGCCGCCGCCGAGGGCATGCGCCGCATCCTCATCGAAAACGCCCGTCGCAAGGGTGCCGCCCGCCGCGGCGGCGATGTCGCCCGCGTCAGCGCCGACGCGACCGGGTTCGATCTCCCCGCGCCCGACGACGACGCCGAACTGCTGCTCCTGAACGAGGCGATCGACGCCCTCGCCGCCCACGATGCGCGAAAGGCCGAGCTGGTGAAACACCGCTACTTCGCCGGGCTCACCCTCGAGGAGGCCGCTGAAGTGCTCGGCATCTCCGCCCGCACCGCCAAGCGCGACTGGAACTACGCTCGCGCGTGGCTCTTCAACGAAGTGAAACGCCTGCGGGGCTAGGCAACAATCCGCCGCATGAATCGCGACGACGAGATCTTTGCCGCCGCCCTCGAGCTGCCGGTCGCGACGCGCACCGCGTGGCTCGCCAACGCCTGCGCCGGCGACGCCGCGCTGCAGTCGCGGATCGAGGCGCTCCTCGCCGGTCATTCGGCCGCCGCCGATTTTCTCGAGCGACCGCTGGTCGAGCGGCCGGTCCTGCCGGAAGAAAAACCCGGCGATCGCATCGGACGCTACACCCTTGTCCGCAAGATCGGCGACGGCGGCTGCGGTGTTGTCCACCTCGCCGAGCAGCACGAGCCCGTGCGCCGCACGGTGGCGCTCAAGGTCATCAAGCTCGGCATGGACACCCGCGAGGTCATCGCCCGCTTCGAGGCCGAGCGCCAGGCACTGGCCATGATGGATCACCCCGACATCGCCCGCGTGTTCGACGCGGGCGCCACCGCCACCGGCCGGCCCTACTTCGTGATGGAGTTCGTCGACGGGGTGCCCATCACGCGCTACTGCGACGAGCATCGCCTGCCCGTCGCCGCCCGCCTCGAACTCTTCGCGCGCGTCTGTCGCGCGCTGCAGCACGCACACCAAAAGGGCATCATCCACCGCGACCTCAAGCCGTCCAACATCCTCGTTGCCGAGCACGACGGTGTCCCGGCGCCGAAGGTCATCGACTTCGGCATCGCCAAGGCAACCCAGGGCCGCCTCACCGAGCACACGCTCGTGACCGGCCTCGCGCAGCTGATCGGCACCCCGGCGTACATGAGCCCCGAGCAGGCGGAGTGGCGCGACCTCGACATCGACACCCGCAGCGACGTCTATTCGCTCGGCGTCCTGCTCTACGAACTCCTCGCCGGGCGGACACCCTTCGATCCGCGGGAACTGGCCACGGGCGGCGTTGACGGCATCCGCCGCCACTTGCGCGAGGTCGAGCCGGCGCGGCCGTCCGTGCGCATCGCGACCCTCTCTGGCGAGGATCGTGCGGAAGTGGCCCGCCTCCGCTCCACGACTCCCTTCCCGCTGCCCGCCGTCGTCCGCGGCGACCTCGATTGGATCGTGATGCGCTGCCTCGAGAAGGACCGCGCCCGGCGCTACGCGTCCGCCCAGGAACTCGCCGACGACGTGCAGCGTTACCTGCGGCAGGAACCCATCGTAGCCCGTCCCCCGACCGCCGCTTATCGCCTGCAGAAATTCTACGCGCGCAACCGCCTCGCCTGCCTCAGCACCGCCGCCGTCGCCCTCGCCCTCGTGCTGGGCACGATCATCAGCGTGCGCCAGGCCGTGCGTGCGACCCGCGCCGAACGCGTGGCCCAGGCCGAGCGCGACATGGCCAATGCCGCCGGACGCGCCGAAGCGCTCGCCCGGGCCGATGCCCAGCGCCGGCAGGAAGAGGCGGAAAACCTCCTCACCTTCATGCTCGGCGATTTTCGGACCGAGCTGCAAAAGATCGGCCGGCTCAGCCTCCTCGACCGCGTCGGCGAACAGGCCATGGCTTATTTTGCCGCCCTCAATCCCCGCGACCTCACCGACACCGCGCTCGCGCGCCAGGCCAGGGCGCTCACCCAGATCGGCCAGATCCGCCTCGACGAAGCCCGCTATCCGGAGGCGAGCGCGGCGTTCCAGACCGCGTACGACCGTGCCGCCGCGCTCGCCGCGCGCCACCCGCAGGATGCCGACATGCTCTTCGAGCGCGCCCAAGCCGAGTTTTGGCTGGGTTACACGGCGCGGCAACGGGGCGAGACGGACACCCAGCGTGAATGGCTCGTCCGCTACCGCGATTCCGCCCTCGCGCTCGCCGCGATCGACCACGACAAGCTCCGCGCCCAGCGCGAAGTCACCTCCGGCCACCACAATCTCGCGGTGTTGGAACTCGAGCGCGGCAACCTCGCCGCGGCCAGCGACGGATTCCGCGCGGAGACGGCGTCCATTGAGTCGATGCTTGCCGCGAAACCCGGCGATCCCCAGTTGCGCGGCCGACTCGCCGATGTCGCATCGTGGCGCGGCACGGTCGACGAGCGCGGAGGTGAGCTGGCGACGGCACTGGCCCAGTTCGACGAGATGTCCGCCCGTTACGGCGAGCTCACGCAGGCCGATCCCGCCGTGGCGCGGTGGCAGCTCGAACTGGCCCGCAGCCTCGTTTTCGCCGGCGACGCGGAAGGCGTGCTCGGTCGCCCGGCGGATGCGGCGATGCGTTATGAGCGAGCTGATAGCCTGCTGAACCAGCTAGTCCGCCAGGATCCCAAGAACCGGAGCTGGCTCATCTCTTTGCTCAACGTCGGCCTGCAACGGGCGACGCTGCTCGCGGCGACGCGGCGCTGGGAGGAGGCCGCTGCACTGCTCAACGATACCCGCCCCAAGCTCGAGGCCGTGGTCCAGGCTGAACCGTCCGCCCAGACCTTCTCGCGGCTCCTGGCGACCGCCTGGCGCCTTGAGGCCCGGCTACGGCTCGCGCGGCGGCAGGTCGATGCCAGCGATGCGATCGCCCGCGCCATCGCGCTCGGCGAGCCCTTGATCACTGGCTCCCACCCCGATGAGCGCTCCCTGGCGGAGTTGGCGCAGTCCTGCGTGCTCGCCGGGCGAGTGGCCGCCGCGGCAGGACGCGGCGATGACGCACGGCGAGATTGGCAGCGGGCCCTCGTTCTCCTTTCGCCGCACCTCCCGGGTTCCCGCGACTGGCGGCTGCTGGATCCGGCGGCGCAGGCATTGAACCTGCTTGGGCGTGACGCCGAAGCCCAACCCCTCATCGAGCAACTGCGGCGCAGCGGCTACCATACGCTTGATCCCTTCGCCGCTGGCGTCCCCACCCTCTGACCCATCTCCCCCACCCAAACCAAAACCCTGAACCTCCATCCGAATGCCCATGCTCAGCGCCAAGTTCACCATTGCGATCAACACTTTCCGCCCGCTCGGCGGCGTGTTTCCCATCAGCGCCTCCATCACGCCGGCACCGGATAATCCGAAGTGCGTCACGATCTCGGGCAAAAACATCGCGGTGTGCAGCAACAGCGCACTCCAGCTGACCTTCGAACTGCCCAACCGCGGCGACGGGCCGGGTCACGTGCTGCTGGGCGTCGCGTTTGCCGCGAACCAGTCCGATCTCACCGTCGGCATGCACACTTTTCCGACCATCCTCATCAATCGCCAGGGCCCCGCCAATACCAGCACCATGACCGTGACCGACCAGCCGCAGCCGGTCGGCAAGCAGCACTATGGTTACGTCATCCTGGTCCAGAGCATCGCCACCGGTGAAATCGGGATGATCGATCCCGACATCACCAACGAGCCCGAGCACTGAGACGCCGGGAAACTTTCGACTGCTTATCAACCCGGAGTCCGCGCGCCCGGGTTTTTTTGTTAGCCGCGACCGAATGGATGTCGATTTCGTCTCAGGTTGGTTCGATCCGCTGGATCCTTCGCTGCGCTCAGGATGACCGTATCGGGAATAAACCCGCGGAATGTGTCATTCTGAGCGGAGCGAAGAATCCAGAGCCCGATTTCGAGATACCCGCAGCTTAGCCACCCGGTATCGGAAAAATATCACCGCCGATGTCCCCTTTCGGCGGAAAACTGCGCATTGGGGTCAGACGGGTCCACCAGTCTTCCACGGCCGGGGCCCGACCTGACCATGCACTCCAAGATCCATTTCCCGCCCATGGGGAAAGTTGTTTACTACCTGGTGGCGACCAGCGGCCGGTACGTCATCGAGGCGGCCGGTGCCCAAGGAGGCGCCGGGGGCGGTCCCGGCGGCAAAGGCGCCCTGGTCCGGGGAACCTTTCAGCTCGAGGAGGGCGACGTGCTGCAAATCGTCGTCGGCCAGCAGGGCGGCGCCGGTTCGGCCCCGCACCATCCGGCCGACATCGCCTCGGCGTTCATGGATGACGCCGCCGTGGTCGGACGCCGCTTCGCGCCGCGCGCCGGCGGCGGGGGTGGCGGCGGTTCATTCGTCTGGAAATTCGACCGGCGGTGCCTTGCCCCGATCGAGCCCTTGCTCGTGGCCGGTGGCGGTGGCGGCGGCAGCGGCGGACCCGGTGTGATCAGTCGCGACCCGCACGCACGCCCTGCCGCCGGCATCCACCTCGATGGTGACGCGGATCCCGACGGCTTCCATTATAGCGGGGGCGATGGCGCCGGCTGGTTGATGGAGGGCGCGCCCGGGTCGGCGCCGACATTTTGCGCCGGCGGCGCCCATTGGCACGGGGGCAGCGGCGCCATCTACAATGAGATGCGCGGTGGCTCGGGCGGATTCGGCGGCGGGGGCGGCGGCGCGTTTTTCGGCTGCGGGTCCGGCGGGGGTGGCGGCTATTTTGGCGGTCGGGGCGGAACACTGCGCAATCCGGGCGGCGGCGGCGGCACTTCCTTCAACACCGGCGAGAACCAAGCGAACCACCCGGGCGTGCAGACCGGCGACGGTTTCGTCTCGCTGGCGCTGGAATCCGCCGCCGCCCACTCTTCGCTCGACCGCGTTCCGGATCGCAGTCGGCGACCGGAGTCGGATGACGGCCTCGAGGCTGTCTGCGGCGACGCCACCCTGGCCCGGGCCCTTCGCCCGCGCCCCGCGTCACGACCCCCCATTTAATTCGCTTTCCTGGAATCTTCCCGGCCTCAAGTGACCGCAGGCGGGACCAGGGCTCAAAGGTGCCCGCGACTCGTGTGTGGTCGCGGGCACTTCACTTTTCGCGGGCCCGGCCATTCGGTTTTCTGCTTGGCTGTATGCATTTTCCAACTTTCCCCGGCGACGAGCGTCTGGTTCATCGACACCCCCGCGCCGCCGGCTAATGTTGGATTGAATCATTCCACGCTGGTTCTCCGCCCGAACGGAACCAGCCCATGTCCGACCTGAAAATCGCGCTCCGCCAGCTGGGCAAGTCGCCCGGCTTCACGGTCGTTGCGGTTCTCACCCTCGCCCTCGGGATCGGCCTCAGCGCCTCGTCCTTCAGCATGGCGAACGCCTTCCTGCTGCGGACCTTGCCCTATCCCGACTCCGGCCACCTGGTCCGGATCTTCCGGACCAGCGCGCAATCGCAATCGCTGGGCCACTCGCCGGCCAATCTCCTCGATATCCGCGCGACCGCCGCGTCGTTCAGCGGAATCGAAATCTACAACAACGACAGCTTCGCCCTCGGCGAACCCGGCCGGCCGGCCGAACAGGTCTCCGGACTCACGACCACCGCCGGCTTCTTCGACCTGATCGGGATCAAGCCCGTCCTCGGCCGCGCGTTCCTGCCCGGCGAAGACCAGCCCGACAAGCCGGCCGTCGCCCTCATTTGCCACCGTACCTGGGTGCGGCGTTACGGCAGCGACCCGGGCGTGCTCGGCCGCACGGTCCGGTTGAATACCAAGCCGTACGCGATCGTGGGCGTCCTGCCGGAGAATTTCGACGCCCCGCTCGTTTGGGGCCCGACCGAATTCGTCGTGCCGCGCTATCTCGAACCGCATTTCCACACGGAACGCGCCAACCCGTGGATGAACGCCGTGGCGCGCCTCCAGCCGGGCCTCAGCGTCAGCCAGGCCCAGGGCGAACTCACCACCCTCGCCGCCCGCCTGGCCCGCGCCTACCCGAAGGAAAACGGCTCCGACGGCCTCCGCGTAGTCCGGCTCCACGACTCCAATCTCGACGGCGTCACGCGCAGCCTGCTCTGGCTGATGACCGCGCTCTCGCTCACCATGCTGCTGATCGCGTGCGCCAACCTCGCCAGCCTGCAGGTCGCACGGGCGTTCGGGCGCAGCCGCGAGTTCGCCATTCGTTCCGCACTCGGCGGCGGCCGCCGCCAGTTGATGACGCCGCTGCTCCTCGAAAGCATCCTGCTGGCGATCGCTGGCGGCGCGTTCGGCTTGCTGGTCGCCTCATGGTCCAACGCCATCATCGGCAGCCTCCTCCGCATCAACAATGAGCCGGGCTTCGCCATTCCGCTCGACTGGCGCGTCGTCCTGTTCGATGGCTGTAGCGCGCTGCTCAGCGGCCTCGCCTTCGGCCTCGCCCCGGCCTGGCTCTCCGCCCGCGCGCCGGCTGCCGAGTCGCTCAAGGAAGGTTCGCGTGCTGCCACCGGGTCGCCCTCGCACCTGCGCCTAAAACGCGGGCTCATCATCGCCGAACTGGCGCTCGCCCTGGCGCTCGTCGGCATCGCCGCGGCCTTCGGCGTCGGTGCTCGCACCTTCGTCAACCGCGATGTCGGGTGGGACATCGATGGACTCTACGGCGGTTACATCGCGATGCCTTATAATCGCTACACTGACGATGCGAAGACCCGCGACTTCCACCGCGCCCTGCTCGCCCGGCTCGAAAGTATGCCCGGCGCGAGCCATGTGGTCCTGACCACCGGTCTGCCAGTGTACGAGCTCGGGCGGGCCAATCGCATCGTCATCGAAGGCCAGCCACCGCAGCTCGCCGGACACGAGCCGACTGCGGCCACCGCCGCCATTTCGCCCGGCTACTTCGCGGCGCTGCGCATCCCATTGCAACAGGGCGCGATCTTCTCCCCGAACCTCAAGGAAACCGATCCACCGGTGGCGATCATCAACGAGGCCTTCGCCCGCCGCTTCTGGCCGGATGGCAGCGCCGTCGGCCGGCGCCTCCGACTCGCCGATGCGGATACCTGGATCGAAATTATCGGCGTCGTTGGCGACACCCGGATGACCGTGCGCTTCGACACCCCCGAGACGCCGTTGCAGCTCTTCCGTCCGCTCGTGCAGGTGCCGTCGCACTATGTCGCGATCGTGGTCCGGACCCCGCTCGCGCCGGCGAGCCTCGACCGGCCCGTGCGCGAGGCCGTGGCCGCCCTCGACGGCGACTTGCCCGTGGCGCGCGGCGGCTATCTCCGCGCCGAACTGGAGAGCGACCTCGCCAACCTCAACCTGGTCGTCGTCAATCTCGGCATCTCGGCCGGCATGGGCCTGTTGATTGCCGGCGTCGGCCTTTTCGGCGTGGTCTCGCAGCTGACGGCCCAACGCACGCGTGACATCGGCGTCCGCATGGCCCTCGGCGCCACCGCGGGCAGCATCCAGCGCATGATCCTTGGCGAAGGCGCGCGCATGCTGGCGGTCGGCCTCATCGCCGGCATCCCGTTGTTTTGGGCCCTCAGCGTCGTGCTCCGGCGCGGACTGCCGGAGATGCGCCTGCCGGGACTATGGCTGCTCGCCACCACCATGATCGTCCTCGGCGGCGTCGCCCTGCTCGCCTGCTGGCTGCCGGCCCGCCGCGCCACCCGCATCAACCCCGTGGATGCGCTGCGTGCCGAATGAACGAATCCGCCTGGACCACCGTTATGTCACCTCTCCGTCCGCCAACTCACCTTCGCCACTTGCGCCGGGAGAGCTCATCGTCGGCGTCCGGTCCTAACACCGGCATTTATCCGGCGCCTTGGCGCCACCTATCCAGCGCCATCTCTCCCGGCCTTTCCTTTGGTGTCGCAACGCACTCGGCGCCACCGGCGGCGGCATCCAGCGTTCATCCGTCGGGGATTGCGCCTGGATGCCTGCCGCCGGACTCGTGCGGGAAGTAACCACGCCAGTCCAGATCCGAGATCCGAAATCCCAACTCCCAAATCCCAGACCCCAGATCCCATACCCCCAAGTCAGATGCTCTCCGACCTGAAACTCGCCTTTCGCCAGCTGGTGAAGTCTCCCGGTTACACGGTCGTGGTCGTGCTCACCCTGGCTTTCGGGATCGCCGTCAACACGAACATCTACGGGATGGTGAGCATGTTCTTCCTGCGCCCGCGCGCGGTGCCCGAGCCCGAGCGCCTGATGCTTGTGCTGCAACGCAGCGAAGCCTGGAAGATGCCGCACGGAATCTCCTTCCCGGATTTCAAGGACTATCGCGCCGGCCTCCGCAGCCTGCAGGACCTTTTCGCCTACATTCCTCAGCCAGCCAATGTCTCGATCGAAGGCCAGCCGCCGGAGCGCACCTGGATCGAGACGCTGACGCCGAACGGGTTTGCGGCCCTCCGGGTCCCTGCGCACATCGGGCGCACCCTCGCCACCGGCGACGGCGAGGAAAAGGGTGGCGCACCCGTCGCCGTGCTTTCCCATCGCTTTTGGCGGCAGCGATTCGGCGCGGATCCCGCGGTCGTCGGCCGGTCGATCCTGCTCAACGGACATTCGTTTACGGTGATTGGCGTGGCGGCCCGCGGCTTCGATGGCTTCTCCCCGATGCTCGCCATGAGCGTCTTTGTGCCGACGGGAGCGCTCGATTCGCTGCATGAGAACGGCGCCGCCCGGCTCGAATGGCGCGGCGACGAATCGTGGCGCGTCATGGGCCGCCTCGCGCCCGGCGCCACCCTGGAGGAAGCAAGGGCCGAAGCGCGCCTCATCGCCCAACGCCTCATGGGGCAATATCCGGACAGCCATCTCGGCACGCAGTCGGTGGTCCTGCCCGACAACCTCTGCCGGCCGGATCCCATTTTTGCCGACCTCCTGCCGGTCTTCGCCGTGCTGTTCGCCGGACTGGTCGGGCTCGTCCTCTTCATCGCATGCGCGAACGTAGCCAACCTCATGTTCGCCCGTGCCGCGATCCGGCAGCACGAACTCACCGTGCGTTCGGCACTCGGCGCCGGCCGCGCGCGCCTGATCCGGCAGCTCCTCGCCGAAAGCCTGGTCCTGGCGATCGGCGCCGGCCTTGTCGGCTGGGTTCTGGCCGGCTGGTCCGGCGCGCTGCTCCAGCGCTTCACCCCGCAGGGTGACATGCCCGTGGTGACCGATGCCGGCGCCCGCTGGCAGGATTATGCCTTCACGGTGGCTATTTCGCTGCTGGCCGGCTTGGCCAGCGGCCTGTGGCCGGCGTTGCGCGCCTCGCGCATCGATCTCGTCGAGCAGTTGAAACAAGGCGGCGCCGGGCCGGGCGCGACCCGGCATCGCGCGCGCAATTTCCTCGTCCTGAGCCAGGTGATGTTCTCGCTCGTGGTGCTCGTGGGCGCAGGCCTGTTCCTGCGGAGTCTCCAGCGGGTGGGCTCGGTGGACTTGGGCTTCCGCGCCGATCGCCTGCTGATGCTTTCCTTCGATCTGAATCTGCAGGGCTACCCGGAAGCCAAGGCGCGCGTGTTTCGGGACGAGTTGCTCGATCGGGTCCGCGCATTGCCGGGCGTGTCCGGCGCGGCGTTCAGCACGTTCCTGCCCTTCACTTACGGCCTCGGGGGCCACGATCTCTGGCCCGAAGACCCCGCGCCCGCGCTCCGCGAGCATCCGGCTACGGTGTACTACGCCAGCGTGTCGCCAGGTTTCCATGAGTTGCTCGGCTTGCGGCTCAGGCGCGGCCGGACGTTGTCCACCACCGACACCGAGCAGACGCCCCGCGTGGCCGTCATCAATACCGCCTTCGCCGACCTGTGCTGGCCGGGCCGCGATCCGCTCGGGCGGCGCTTCCGCCTCTGGAAGGATGGCCCGTGGGTCGAGGTCGTCGGCGTCGCCGAGACCGCCAAATACGTGATGCTCTCCGAGCCGCCGCGTCCCTTCTACTATGTGCCCCTCACCCAGGGCGCCACCGCCCCGCTCACGCTCGTGGTGCGCTCCGCGGGCGACCCGGCTGCGCTCGCCGGACCGGTCCGTGCCGCCGTGCATGCCCTCGATGCGCATCTGCCGCTGTACGACGTGCGCACCATGGACGACCTGATGCGGCAAAGCATCTTTGCCCTGTTGCCGCTGCGTATGGGCGCGGTGCTCGCCGGCATCCAGGGTGCCATCGGCCTGCTCCTTTCGGTCATGGGGCTCTATGCCGTGGTTTCATTCGGCGTGGCGCAACGCACGCGCGAGATCGGCATTCGCATGGCGCTCGGGGCCGATGCCCGGGCGGTCATTCGCTTCGTCACCCACGAAGGCGTGCGCCTCACCGGCATCGGCCTGGCCATCGGCCTCGTCCTGTCCGCCGTGCTCGGTTTAGGCCTCTCGCGATTCCTCTACGGTGTCGCCGCCTTCGACCCCGTGGTCCTGCCCGGCGTGACCGCCCTGCTCGTCATCGTGGCCGCCCTGGCCTGCTGGGTGCCCGCCCGGCGCGCCACCCGTGTGAATCCCACGGAAGCGCTGCGGGCCGAATAAACGAACCGGTGTTCAAATTTCGCTCTGCACAAAGGTACCGCATCCAAAACCCGAGATCCGAAATCCGCAATCCCTCCGGCCCCAGTCCCTGTTCTCCGATGTACGCCGATCTCCGACTCGCCCTGCGCCAGCTCGTCCGGTCCCCCGGTTTCACCTTCGCTGCGGTTGTTTCGCTCGCGCTCGGCCTCGGTGCCACCGCAACGGTCCTGTGCTGGCTGAATCATCTGGTCAACCGGCCGCTGTCCGGCGTCGCTGACCAGCAGGAGCTCGTGATGCTCGTCTCGAACCAGGGGGGCGGAAATGTTTCCGTGCCGGACCTCGACGACTTCGTCGCCCAGGGCGGCGTTTTCACCGACGCGCTCGTGGCGATGCCCACGCCGGCGTCGCTGACCGTCGGCCGACAGCCGGAGTGGGTCAACGCCGAGATCATCTCGGCCAACGCCTTCGACCTGCTCGGCGTGCAACCGATTCTCGGCCGCGCCTTCCTGCCCGGCGAAGACCGCAAGGCCGGCGCCAGCCCGGTCCTCGTCATCAGCGAGCGGCTCTGGCGCCGTCGCTTCGGTGGCGCGGCCTCCGTCATCGGCCGCACCGTCGAGCTGAATCGTCACGCCTTCACCATCGTCGGTGTCGCGCCCGCTTCCTTCCTCGGCACGGTCCCGCCCAAGATCATCGATGCCTGGGCGCCCGCCTCGATGATTTGGGAGGTGCGGAACCAGGGAACCGGTTTCCTCACGCAGCGGAGCTGGCGCGGCTGGCTCAATCTCGCGCGCCTGCGCCCGGGCGTATCGCTCGCGCAAGCCCAGGCCGCGGTCGATGCGCTCGGCGCCAGCCTGGCCAATGTCTACCCGAATACGAATCGCGACGTCCATCATCGCGTCGTACCGCTGTCCGGCTGCCCGTGGAGCGCCGCCGCCGTGGTCGGCCCGGTGCTGCGCCTCCTGCTGGTCGTCTGCGGCGGCGTGTTGCTGATCGTCGCCGCCAACGTCGCCAGCCTGCTCCTCGCCCGCGCCGTAGGCCGACGCAAGGAAATCGCGATTCGCCTTTCCGCCGGCGCGAGCCGGCCCCGCCTCATTCGCCAGCTTCTGACCGAGAGCGTGCTCCTCGCCTTGCTCGGTGGGCTCGGCGGCCTGGTGCTCGCGAGCTGGGGCATCGACCTGTTGCCGCTCCTCCTGATCGAACCTTCGCTCGACCTCGCGCTGCAGTTCTCCTTGGATGGACGCATCGCCGTGCTCACGCTTGCCCTCGCCCTGGTGACCGGCGTCGCCTTCGGGCTGCTCCCGGCCTGGCAGGCTTCGCAGACCGACCTGAACGAGGTGTTGAAGGAGTGCAGCCGCGGCACCGCCGGGAGTCGGTCGGCCCACCGGGCGCGCCGCTTGCTCGTGGTCGGCGAGATCGCGCTGGCGCTCGTCCTGTTGATCGGCGCCGGTCTCTGCCTGCGCGGCCTGGCCAGCGCGCGCCGCGTCGATTTCGGTTTCAAGCCGGATCACGTGCTGCTGGGCGAGATGCGGATCGGCATGAACGGTTACACACCGGAGACCGGACCGAAGTTCTATCGCCAGCTGCGGGAGCGCCTGGCCGCATTGCCGGGCGTGGAGGAAGCCGCGCTCGCCAGCTGGATCCCGCTCGGCCTTTCCGGCTGCAAGGGCACCGGCGTGCAGGTGGCCGGCTATGTGCGCCCGGCCAATGAAAACGCCACGTACGAATTCGCCATCGTGTCGCCACGCTATTTTGCCGCGATGCGCATCCCGCTGGTCGCCGGCCGTGACTTCACCGACCGTGACGACACCTCCGCTCCGCCCGTCGCGATCGTGAACGAGGCATTCGCCAATCGATTCTGGCCGGGACAGGATCCGTTGGGGCGGAAATTTCGGAGCGGCGGCGCCGAGCTGACCATCGTGGGTCTCGTGCACACCGGTAAATACAACCGGTTGAACGAGCCGCCCTCGTGCTTCTTCTATGTGCCCTACCAACGGGGCGCGCCGGATCTCGACCTTGGCTTGTGCGTGCGGACGCACGGCGACCCGCTGGCCGCCGTGGCGGCCATCCGCCAGGCCGTGGCGGCGGTCGATCCGGGTGTCGACGTTCTCGGTTTCAAGCCCCTGGCCACCCACATCGAGGCCGTCTTCTTTGCGCAATGGGTGGCATCGCTGCTCCTGACGCTGCTCGGCGGCGTCGCGCTGGCCCTGGCCGCTTTGGGCGTCTACGCGGTCATGGCCTTCGCCGTGAGCCAGCGCACCCAGGAGTTCGGCGTGCGCCTGGCCTTGGGGGCGACCGTGGGCCAGGTGCTCTGGCTTGTCGTCCGGCAAGGACTGACGCTGACCGGCGCCGGCGTGGCGGCCGGAATTGTGATCGCCTTCGGCCTGACCCACCTGCTGGCAAGCTTCCTGTACGGCACCAGCCCGTTCGATCCCGTCACGTTCGTTGCCGTCGCCGCGGTACTCGGCCTGGTCGCCGTGCTGGCCAGTTGCCTGCCCGCGTGGCGCGCCACCCGCGTCAACCCGATGGAGGCCCTGCGGGCGGAGTGAACACCAGGTTCCAAGTAACGCCGCCCGCCACTCCCACCTCCCCCCACCTCCAACCTCCCTCCTCCCATCTCATACTCATCCTTCAACCCTCGGAGGAAAAATCATGCGCATCCTAGCCCTCGAACGCGACCCGCCCGTGCCGGCGCGGCCGGATATCACTGAGTTGCTCCGCGACGAAGCCGCGCGCGTCTGGACCCTCACGAAACTGGGCATCATCCGCGACATCTGGTTCACCGCCGACGAGCGCCGCGCCGTGCTGATGCTCGAGTGCACCTCACTCCTCGAGGCGCGCGAGCACCTCGCCACACTGCCGCTGGTTCGCACCGGCGTCATCGACTTCACCCTGCACGAGCTTCGCACCTACGACGGGTACGATCGCCTGTTTGGCACCACCGCCGAACCGGCCGTGCACCTGCACGAGGAGCCGCCGGAATATTGACCCATCCATGAACCGCATCGAATTCCTCTTCCGCTCGGCCGAGTGGAAACGTAGCGCCGGACTCAGCCTCCTGTTAACGCTATTCGCCCTGCCCGCCTGCGGAGCCCCGGCGTCCGCTGATGACCCGGTCGCGGCGGTTCTTGCCGCGAACGATCGCATGATCGCCGCCGCCAACCGCCTCGACACCGATGCCTTCTTCGCCGATATCGTTTCGTCGGACGAAACCCGGATCGTGCAAGACGGCAGGCTTTTCGCCACGCGCGCCGAGGCCATGGCCGCCGTCCGCGCCGGCTCGCAGGCGATCGCGTCCCTCGACCGTCGTTTGATCGACCCGCATGTCACGCTGCTGGCACCCGGGGTTGCCTTGCTCACCGCGACTGGCACGACCGCCGTCACCCTCGTGGACGGACGGAGGTTCGACAACCGCTTTGCCGTCACCCTCGTGTTCGTGCTCCGCGACGATCAATGGAAGCTTTTTCACGGGCATTATTCTCTACCCAACCCGCCACCATCATGATGAACCGCGCCGAATTCATTAACCGCTCGGCCCAGTGGACCTGCGGCTCCTGCCTCGCTTTGCTCATCCCCGGCCGCGCGGCCGCGCTTCCCGCGTCGTCCGCACCCGAGCCGGTCACGCCGGTGGATGAAGCTCTCAAACAGGCGCGCGATGAAAACCAGTTCACCGCCAACTGGCTCACCGACCTCTTTGCCGCCGTCGACACCGAGGTCGACCCGGCCGTGCAATTGAAGCTGATGCAGGCGTGCGGCCGGGGCTGCTTTCAACGCCACCAGTTCAAGCAGGACCTGGCCGCCGCCGGCCGCGGCGACGTCGACAAGCTGGTCGCCGCCTACCGGAAAAACTTCCGCATCGAACGCGAGGGCGACCTCGTGCACATCCGCTATGGCGACCATTGCTTCTGCCCGGCGGCGCGCAACCGGCCGGCCCGGCCGCACGACCTGCATTGCGAATGCACCCGCTTCACCCATGAGGCGATCTTCGAGGCCGCCCTCGGGCGTCATGTCCCGGTTGAGTTGGTCGAGTCCGTCCGCCGCGGCTGCGCGACCTGCCACCTCATCGCGCACCTTTCCTGAATCATGAAAGCTCCCGTCCCGATGGACCCCGCGGCCGCGTTTCCCGACGCCAAAGTCCGGCCTGCCGCGGCCGACCTGCACGCCGCGCTCGGCCCCGCGGCCGCGCCGCTGGAGGCCGTCATTGCCGCCTTGTGCGCGGCTCACCCGGACATCACCACGGCCTGGCAATTCTCCCCGCGTTCCGGCTGGTACCAGCTGCTCCTGCGGCGCAAGCGGCGCTTGCTCTACCTGGTGCCGCAGCGCGGAGATTTTCGCGCCATGCTGATCCTCGGCGGCAAAGCCCTTGCCGAGCTCAAGGCCGGCCCGCATGCCCGCAAAATGCCCGCGCTGCTCAAAGGCGCCCGCCGTTACCCCGAGGGCACCGCCTTCACCTTCACCCGCACGACGCTCGATCCGGGCCTCCTCACCGCGTTCCTCGCCGCCAAGCTCGCCCACTAGGCCATCTGCGCCGCGCTGGTTCGAGCCGCTCCGCCCAACCTCCTCCCTCCGTGTTCATCCGTGAGATCCGTGGTCAAGAATTCCCGCAAACATCCCTGCTCCTTTCCCATGAAAATACTCGGCACTGACTTCGTCACCTATTACGTCGGCAATTTCCACGCGGCCGTCATGTTCTATCGCGACATCCTCGCGTTGCCCCTCACGACCTACAGCGATGCCGGCCAGTGGGCGGAATTCGACTGCGGCAACGTGACCCTCGCGCTCAAGGGTGGCGAGGAAATCATCCCGGGCGACCATGCCCCGCGCATCGCCCTCGCGGTCGACGATGTCGCGGCCGCCTGCAAGGAACTCAAGGCCCACGGTGTGAACATCGTCTGCCCGCCCCAGGACCACGGCGTCTGCCGCCATCTCGAGCTGCTCGATCCGGACGGCAACGTCGTCATCCTTCACCACCGCGCCGACGGGACCCACGGCCAGGACGTGTCCGTCGCCTAAGCCCCGCTCGCACCGTGAACGCCCCGCGCTATCCGCTGGGCCGAAGCTGGCTCACCCTGACCGGGGCGCTCGCGTTGCATGTCGCGGACGAAGCCGCGCATGGCTTCCTCTCGGTCTACAATCCGGCCGTGCGCGCCCTCCGGGAGACGATCCCCTGGCTGCCGCTGCCCACCTTCAGCTTCGGCCTCTGGCTGACCGGGCTGATCCTCGCCGTAATGGTGCTGTTCGTCTTCACACCCGTAGCCGTGCACGGCCGCCGCTGGATCATCGTCGTCGCCCATGTCTACGCTTTCCTCATGCTTGGCAACGGGACCGTGCATCTCGCCTACTCCGCCTACTCACACCTCGCAATGCCGGGTGTGTGGTCGTCGCCACTGTTGCTCGTCGCCGCGGCCTGGCTCTGGCTGGAAGCCCGCTGCGCCTGGCGCGAGTCGGCGTAGCGGCAACCCGCCTCCGTAGCCGCGTCTTTTGTGGGAGCGGGTTTATCTCGCGATTCAACGGGCGCGATGCGGCCTGGTGCCTGTCCCTGCCCCTTGACACGCCCCGTCCTGCGGGCACCCCTCTTGCTAGCGGGGACCATGGCAATCGCCGTTCCTCTTTAACATGAGGGGCGGTGGAGTCGGGGCCCTTAGCCCCGCAGGCTGCAAGCGGGAATCGCAAACCGCGGGACTGATGGCCCCGCCTCCATTCTCTTTCACTCCGGCCTTCGATCTGTTCATTCCCCTCGATTCGTGCCATTCGTGTCTCACCCACGACGCACGATTTTGCCGGAACGTTACCCGCCTCCTTGGGTCATGTGGTAGAATTCCGCGCCGGCCGCCGACGTTCCCACCCACGACTTTCGCCCATGAGCCTCATCGCCACCCAAATCCGCCAGAAAGACGCGATCTTCTACTTCGCCTCCTGCTCCTCGGAGCAGCTCCTGCAGCAGGTCCGGTTCATCAGCCGCTATTACGATGAGACCGGTCACATCAAGCCGGAGGAGGCACCGGCCGACGATGACGTCGCCACGTTCATCTCCCGCGTCGAGCGCAGCGACAAGGCCTTCCAGCGCGAACTATCGCGGGCGAAGATCCGCGCCATTCGCAATTTCTACGAGACCGCCGTCACCCAGCCGCCCATCCCCGGCACCGTCCTTCTCTTCACGCCGCAGAAGCTCCACTTCGAGGCCTGGGCCGACGGCAGCGGCGTCGGCCGGCTGCAGGAACCGTCCGAGAAATACCTCATCATCGACGGCCAGCATCGCCTCGCCGCGCTCGAGTTCTTCGCGCGCACGCACCCGGATGATGCCCGCAACATCAATGTCCCGTGCGTGATCTTCGACGGCCGCAGCGAGGACTTCGCCACCGAGATGTTCGTCATCATCAACTCCACCCCGACGCGCATCAACAAGAGCCACCTGATCGACCTCTACGAGCGCGTCTCCTGGGCCGAGCCCGACCGCCGCTTCGCCGCCAACATCACCGAACTGCTGTACCGTTCCGACGACAGCCCGCTCCAATACCGCATCAACCGGCTCGGTGGGCGCAGCCAGAAGGAAAAGTGGATCCTCCAGGCCGAACTCTTCAACGAGATCCACCGCTGGGTGAGGCTCGACTGGAAACGCATCGAACGCGGCGGCACCGATAAGCGCGCGGCCACGCCCTACTACGAAATGGTGCGCGACTTCCTGAAAGCCTCGGCGCGCGTCTGGGGCGACGTCTGGGGCAGCTCCAATTACATGGTGACCAAGCCGGTCACGTTGAAGGCCATGCTCCGCGTCTGCGCCGACCTGACCGCCGCCGACAACGATGGCGCCGAAGGGCGCGTCGACCGCTGGACCGTGAAGCTGTCGCCGTGGACCGACCAGACCCGCGAATTCCGCAACGACGGCTTCTACGAGCGCTTCCCCGCCAAGGGACAGGTTGAACGCGTCGCCAAGATCCACCGCGAACTATCGCGCTGGGCGAGCATCCCCACCCGCGGCCGCGGCTGACGCTTTCGCCTGTAGGGCGGGATCGCTGATCCCGCCGTCAGGCCGCTCCGCCCGTCATGGACGCGGGGCCATCAGCCCCACAGCTTATAGCTCCCCTCTACATAGAGCGGTGGCGCGACGCGCCAGGGTGTGTCGACTTCACGTCCTTAGAATCTTCTCCATCGCTTTCCCCTGCGCGAGTTCATCGACCAGTTTGTCGAGGTAGCGAATCTCGCGCATCGTCGTCTCCTTGATGTCCTCCACGCGCACGCCGCAGACCACACCGGTGATCAACTTGCGTGCCGGGTTCGGTTTCGGCGCCTGGGCAAAGAAAGTCTCGAAGTCCGTCCCCCGCTTCAACTGCGCCGCGAGCTCACGAGGCTTGTAGCCGGTCAGCCAGCATAGAATGGCGTCTACTTCCTCTTTCGTGCGTCCTTTCTTTTCGGCCTTGGCGACGTAGTACGGGTAGACCTTGGCCACGGGCGTCGTGAAGATCCGGTGTTTCGTTGGCATATGGGCTTACTGCTTCCGGGTTGTGGAACGCGATTTTCGGATGAGGCGAACGCAAGCCCAGCCAAACCCGAGCGCGAGACAAGGAAACACCGCCGCGCCCATGTAGGCGCCGTTGCCGCCCGCGCGGACCGCCGTGAGGCCCTTCGTAACGACCAGGAGGCGTGCCGCGTAGAAGACGAAGAACGCGCTCACCAAGCCGCAGGCGATCGCTGGCCACAGAAGGAGCTTTCGCAAATCGGAATCAGGATTCATCTTCCGCGCCGGTCAGAATCACCGGGCTCAAGCTGCTTACGCTTCTGGTCGCTGATCGATGGGTTGGCCAAAGCCGATGTCGTAGCCGTCCAGGTCCTGCACGCCGAATTCCCGGATTTCATAGGGCTTGTTGCCCAGCCCATAGTCGATCGTCGCCCCGCGGGCCGAGACTTCCGCGAACAGCGCGTCCACGTCGTCCACCCAGAAATAGACGTTCCACATCCCGTGGTTCACCTTCCAATGTGGCGTGATTTCCGTGCCCTGCGGCGCCCGGTTCAGCATCAGTCGCATCCCGTCCCGCTCCAAAATGACAAAGTCCGGGCCCTCGCCCCAGAACCTCGTGTAAGTGAAGCCGAGCGCGTCGCGGTAATGATTCGCCGCCGCCCGCACGTCACGCACCAGCAGGACGGGCGCGGAGGAAGTCAGTCGCGCAGTTTTTTTGGTCATCGCATCGGCGGGTTCAGGAAGGGAACAGGCGTGGAGCTGTGGCCCCCAAGAAAGCAAGCGCCGCGCCTCCGTCAAATCGACAACGCGTCGCCTGCCGACACCGACGTCTTGGGGCCGTTCGTGTCGAACTCACGGGAACCCCCGGGGTGATGGCATGCCGCATCCGCAAGGGAGGCGTCCGTCTCCGAAATCGGGCATCCATCGGATCCGTGGCCAAAGAATCCTGCAACTCCGCGGCCGCGCCGCGTGTGCTTCGCGGACGGATCGGTGTATCCGCACCCAATCCCCTGCCCCACGCCTCCATGACCAACCTCCTCAACGACGTCCGCCATGCCTTCCGCCTGCTGGCGAAAAGCCCCGGCTTCACCTTCACCGCCATCCTCACCCTGGCCCTGGCGATCGGCGTCAACTCCGCCATCTTCGCCCTCGTCAATGGCTTCATCCTCCGCCCGGTCATCCCGTCCAAGCCGCAGGAGGTCGTCGGTGTCTTCACCAGCCGCAAGGACGCCAGCAAGGACTACCGCCAGTTCTCTTACCGCGAGTATGCCGCCCTGCGCGAGGAGAAGGACGTCTTCCGCGACACCACCGCCGTCACCTTCGCCCTCGCCGGCCTGGGCCGCGACGACGGCCTCCGCCGCTCGTTCGTCTTCCTGACCTCCGAAAACTTCTTCTCGTTCATGGGCGTCCAGCCCGTCGCCGGCCGCTTCTACACCGCCGACGAGGCCCGCCCCAACGCCAACGCCCAGGTCGCCGTCGCGAGCTGGTCCTACTGGCAGCGCGCGGGCGGCCGCGCCGACTTCATCGGCAGCACGGTCCTCGTCAACACCCGCCCCTACACGATAATCGGCGTCGCGCCGAAGGGCTTCTCTGGCATCAGCTCCCTCATCGCCCCCGACCTCTGGCTGCCGCTCGGCATTTTTTCGCAACTCAGCTCGGCCTTCAGCGACTCCACCCAGTTTACCGACCTCAACGAGCCGAAGAACTACACGCTCAACATCCTCGGCCGCCTCGCGCCGGGCCTGACGATGGAATCCGCCAAGGCCCGCCTGCCCGCCCTCGAGCAGCGCCTCACCGCGCTCCAGCCGGCCGATGCCCAGGGCGCGCGCGAACTCCAGCTCCACCCGCCGTCGCGCTTCAGCATCAGTACGACGCCGAGCGACGACGGCCCGCTCGCCGTCATGAGCATCCTGATGCTCAGCATGGCCGGCGTCGTCCTCGTCATCGCCTCCCTCAACCTCGCCAACATGCTCCTCGCCCGCGGCACCGCCCGCGCCCGCGAGATCGCCGTCCGCCTCGCGATCGGCGCCACCCGCTGGCAGATCGCCCGCCAGCTCCTCGTCGAGGGCCTCGTCCTCGCGCTCGCCGGCGGCGCCGTCGGCCTGCTCCTCAGCATGTGGTCCGACGCGCTCCTGCTCCACTCCTTCCAGTCGCTGCTGAGCTCGATGAACTTCTCGCTCACCGTCAGCTTCGCGCCCGACCCCGTCGTCCTGACCGTCACGTTCCTCTTCTGCCTCTTCGCCACGCTCGTGTTCAGCCTCGGCCCGGCGCTCAAGGCCTCCCGCGCCGACCTCGTCCACGACCTCAAGCAACAGGCCGGCGACGCCGCCGCGCACGGCCGCTGGAACCGTTTCTTCGCGCCGCGCCATCTGCTCGTCATGGCGCAGATGACCCTCTCGCTCGTCCTCCTCTTCGCCGCCGGCCTCTTCTTCCGCGCCGCCCTCAAGGCCGGCGGCCTGAACCTCGGCTTCGACCCGAAAGGCGTCGTCCTCGCGGAGTTCGACTTCACCCTCGCCAACACGCCGCAGGCCGAGGTCATGCGCAGCCTGTTCGCCGTCCGCCACCGCATGCTCGCCCTGCCCGGCGCCACCGCGGCCGGCTTCTCCACGCTCGTGCCCTACGGCAACACCACCAACACCACGCGCCTGGTCGCCGCCGACGCTCCGCCGGCCGCCACGAAAACCGACCCGAACGCGCCGACTCCCGGTGCCGGTGCCATCTACAGCTCGGTCACGCCAGGCTATTTCGCCGCCGCCGGCATCCACCTGCTGCGCGGGCGCGACTTCACCGAGAATGAGGCCCGCGACAAGTCCTCGCCGCGCGTCGTCATTGTCGACGAGGCCATGGCGAAAAAACTCTTCCCGAACCGCGACGCCCTCGGCCAGCGCGTCCGCTATACGCAACCACCGTCCGACGGCTCCCCGGCTGAGATGGAGGTTGTCGGCATCGTCAACCAGCATCGTCACGACGTCATGGACAAGGACGGCGGCTCCCCGCATGCGTTCGTACCGCTGGCGCATGCCTACAACGGCAGCGTCTTCCTGCTGACCCGGTTCGCCACCGCAGATGCCGCGCAAACCGCCGCCCTCGTCGGCACTGTCCGCACCGCGCTGCGCGAGGTCGACTCCACGCTCCCGATCCTCCAGATGCGACCCTTCTCGGGCATGCTTGAGAAAAGCATCACGCTCTGGATCGTGCGTCTCGGTGCCGTGCTCTTCGGCATCTTCGGCGGCATCGCGCTGCTCCTCGCCGTGGTCGGCGTGTACGGCGTGAAGTCCTACGCCGTCGAACGCCGCACGCGCGAGATCGGCATCCGCATGGCCCTCGGCGCCAACCCGGGCGACGTCTTCCACCTCGTCATGAAGCAGGGCGCCCTGCAGACCGCCGTGTCCGTCGTCGTGGGCGTCGTGCTCTCGCTCCTCGTCGGCCAGGCGCTCGCGGCGATCCTGTTCCAGGTCAGCCCGATGGATCCGCTCGCGCTCGGCGTGTCGGCCGTGACCCTCAGCGTCGCGACGCTGCTCGCGTGCTTCGTGCCGGCGATGCGAGCCACGCGCGTGTCTCCCATGACCGCCCTGCGGACGGAGTAAGTGCTGCATTTATTGCCGGGGCACGGCTCGACCGCGTCCGGGCGTGCACGCGGCACGCCCCTACGAAAGGTTCCGGCCACATCCCTGCAACTTGCGCAGATCCGCCGTGTTTTTCGAGGGACGGATTAACCGTGCCCATTCCTCCCCACTTCGCATGAACTCCCTGTTGCAGGACCTGCGCCTGTCCTTCCGCCTCCTCGTCAAATCACCCGGCTTCACCGCCACCGCCATCGTCGTCCTCGCCCTCGGCATCGGCGTCAACACCGCCATCTTCAGCGTCGTGCATGCCTTGGTGTACAGCGCACGGCCGTTCCCGAACGCCCAGCAGGTCGTCCAGCTCTACACCCAGGACAAGAAAAAGCCATCCGCGTACCGCCTTTTCTCCTACCCGGTCTACCGCGACCTGCGCGAACAGCGAGGACAGTTCACCGGCATCCTCGCCCACAACCTCAGCATGGTCGGCCTCGGCGAGGGCGCCGACGCCCGGCGCACGTTCGCCGCCGTCGTTTCCTCCAATTACTTTGACGTCCTCGGGGTGAAGCTCGCCCGTGGGCGCCCGTTCACGCTCGCCGAGGAAACCCCGGGCAGCGCCGCGCCGGTTGCGATCGCGAGCTATGTCTACTGGAAGAAGACCGGTTTCGACCCGGGCCTCGTTGGCTCGACAATCCGCGTCAACGAGCGGCCCTTCACCGTGGTCGGCATCGCCCCGGAGAACTTCACCGGCACGATGATGCTGTTCGGGCCCGAGCTGTATTTCCCGCTGGGCATGTACGACCAGCTCACGAACGACTTCCAGGCCGAGGCGAAGCGCACCCTCGAGCGCCGCGATGCCTACAACCTCTTCCTTGTGGGCCGCCTCGCTCCCGGCGTCAGTCCGGAATCCGCCAAGGCCGCCCTCGCCACCTACGCCGCCAGCCTGGAAAAGGCGTTCCCGGTCGAACAGAAGGACCAGACCTTCACGCTCGGCCCGCTGCCGCGCCTGAGCACCAACACCAATCCCACGAGCGAGAACCAACTGAGCATCATCAGTCTCCTGCTGCTCGGCATGACGGCCGTCGTCCTGCTCATCGCCTGCCTTAACCTCGCCAGCATGCTGCTCGCCCGCGGCGCGGCCCGGCGCAAGGAATTCGCCATTCGGCTAGCGCTCGGCGGCGGCCGCGGCCGCATCGTCCGCCAGCTGCTGACCGAGGGCTTGGTGCTCTCGCTCGCCGGCGGCCTGGGCGGCCTAGTGCTCGCCCTCTGGAGCTCCAACCTGCTCATGCGTTCGATGGCCCACCTGGTGCCCGTCACCCTCTTCTTCTCCAGCACGGCCAACCCCGCCATCCTCGCCGCCACGCTCGGCTTCTGCGCGATCGCCACTGTCTTCTTCGCGCTCGGGCCGGCGCTGAAATTCTCGCGCGGCGACGTGCTCACCGATCTCAAGGAACAAGCCGGCGAGGACACCCGCCCGCGGCGCCGCTGGCTGCCGCGCAATCCGCTCGTCGTCGCCCAGATCGCCCTCTCCCTGGGCTTGCTCATCTGCGCCGGGCTCTTCGTCCGCGGCGCGGCCAAGGCCGGCGGCGCCGACATCGGCTTCAAGGCCGATGACACCATCATCGTGGAAGCCGACGCCAGCCTCGGCGGCTATGACCAGACCCGTTCGCGCGAGATTTATCGCCGCGTGGGCGAGCGGCTCGCCGCGTTGCCGGGAGTGCAGTCCGCGAGCATCGCGTCGACCGTGCCGTTCGGCATGATCACCCTCGACCGGCGCATCCAGCGCGCCGGCTTGCATCCGGCCAAGGACGCCAAACCCGCCACCGCCGCCGAAGGCCTCGCCTACCGTTCGAGCTGGAATAGCGTCGGGGCCGCGTACTTCGCCACGCTCGGGCTGCCCATCCTGCGCGGCCGCGCTTTCACCGCGGCCGAGGCCGGGAACGCCGGCGGTCCCGCCGTCGCCATCATCAGCGAGAACCTGGCAAAGAACCTCTGGCCCGACGGCGACGCGCTCGGGCAGCGGATCCAGTATGCGGACCGCGACGACGCCACCAGCATCGAGATCGTCGGCATCGTGCCGGACATCACGACGTCACTCTTCGCCATGAAAGGCCGCGAAGATGCCATCTACATTCCGTTCGCGCAAGGCTTCCAGAGCAACGTCCAGTTCCATGTTCGCACGGCCGCCAACACCCCCGCGGCCGCCGCGGCCTTGATCGACACCGTCCGCCGCGAGGTGCGCGAGGCCGCGCCGGGCGTGCCGGTGTTCAAGGTCCGCACCTTCCGCCAGCACCTGGCGGCCTCCGCCGACCTCTGGATCACACGCATGGGCGCGACGCTCTTCTCGGTCTTTGGCGGCCTCGCGCTCGCGCTCGCCGCCGTCGGCCTTTACGGCGTGAAAGCCTACTCGGTCGCCCGCCGCACCCGCGAGATTGGCATTCGCATGGCGCTCGGCGCGCAGCCCGGCCGCGTACAGGCGATGATCCTGCGCGAGGGGCTGGCGATGATCCTGGCTGGCGTCGCCCTCGGCCTCCTGCTGGCGCTCGGGCTCGGACGCCTCTGCGCCGGCCTGCTCTACGAGGTCAGCCCGATGGATCCGCTCGCGTTCACCGTGGCCCCCGCGGTCCTCGTTTTTACCGCCCTGCTCGCTTGCTGGGTGCCGGCGAGGAAGGCGACTAAGGTGGAACCGCTTACCGCCCTGCGCACCGAGTGAGTCGACTCGACGCCAGGTGGAACCCGCACCCCGTGCGGGTTTTCCCAGCCCTACGGAGTGCGGGCTCCACCATTCAACTGTAACTTTTCCCCCGGCTGCCGGGTTATATTCCTTACCATGACCCTCAAAGAACTCCGTGTCCCCGCCCTGATCGTGGCGGGCTTCGTTCTCGCGGCCGCCGCCGCCCACGCGTCCGTCACCGAACACGTCAGCAAGACTTTCCCACTCACCACCGACGGCGCCATCAAGCTCGACAATGTCAATGGCGACATCGAGATCACCGGCTGGGACAAGCCCGAGGTGTCCGTTGAAGCGGAGAAGAAGGGCAAGACGGACGAGGATCTGCAGCGGGTCGACATTCAGTTCGATTCCTCGGCCGATCGTCTCGTCATCAAGACGAAGTACGAGAAGACCGGCTGGTTCCACGGCAACGTCAATGCCTCCGTCCACTACAAGCTCATGGTTCCAGCCGGCGCCCGGCTCGAGAAGATCGACTCGGTCAACTCAGGGATCAAGGTGCGCGGCGTGCAGGGCGCCGTTGATCTCGAAACGGTCAATGGCGGCATCGACGCGGCGGGCCTGGCGGCCGACGCCCATGTCGAGTCGGTCAATGGCAGCCTGCGGGTCGAGTTCGCATCGACGGACAAGGTCCGCGAAGTGAAAATCGAGTCCGTCAATGGCGGCGCCGAGGTCGTTCTCCCCAAAGGCGCGAGCGCCCGCATTCACACCAGTTCCGTCAACGGCGGCCATTCGATCGACCAGCCGATCAAGCTGAGCAAATCGGGACGCCATCACTTTTCCGGCGAAATTGGCAGCGGCGGCCCGGACGTCTCGATCGAAACGGTCAATGGCGGCATCCACATCCGCGAGAAGTAAGACCGTCGCGTAGGGCTGGACCTTGGTCCAGCCGCGCGTTTCCCACACACCCCGCCCTTCGGGCACCCCTCTTGTTAGAGGGGAGCTTCATTGCGACTATCCGGGTCCCCTCTAGCAAGAGGGGTGGCGCAACGCGCCGGGGTGTGTGCGCCTGCGGTCGGCGCTCGGCCCATTCCCCGAACCTTCGCTTGCGCCGCGGCCCAATCCGGGCTTCCCTGACGGCGTCCCATGGCCGTTCGCGACGACTACTTCCTGCGATTCATTGCGCTCCTGCGCCAGGCCCTCGCGCAGATGGTGAAATACCGGACGTCGGGCCGCTACACCGAGGCGCTCGACTCCGCCCTGCAGGCCCAGGAAAAACTCTTTACGCGCACCACCGCCGAGCTGGCGAAACTCGACCTCGCCGGACTCATCCGGCTCCTGCGCCTCGACGAGCCGCCCGAGATGGCCGATGAAAAGGTCCTGATCTACGGCAATCTCCTGCGCGAGACCGGCTTGGTCTATGCGGCCATGGACCGGAAGGATTCCGCCGAAAACTGCTTCCAACTTGCGCTTCACGTCATCCTGACCGTCGCCTGCGAGCAGCCCCAGCCCTCCGACGAAATCAGCGAAACCCTTCGCGACCTCCTGGCGCGCATCCCGCCCGACCGCCTCCATCCGCCCGCCGTGGAGATGATCGAGCGGATGAAAAACAAGCGCGGGCCTGCCTGACCACGTTTGTTCGATTTCCCCAATGGTTACTGGATTCTTCGCGTCGCTCAGAATGACAAACCACGGGAGTATTTCTCGATGCAGTCATCCTGAGTGCAGCGAAGGATCCAGCTAGATCGGCCATATCGCTACCGCTCACCGCTTACTGCTCTCTTTTTCACCCCCATGCCCACACCCCGCCCCATCCTCGTCGCCGCCCTCTTCGCCGCCATATCAGTAGCCGCGCAAACCCCGGCGCCCGCGCCCTACCGCGACGCCGCCCTGCCCGTCGATGCACGCATCGCCGACCTGATGTCGCGCATGACCCTCGACGAGAAGGTCGCCCAGCTCCAGGGGCACCTCGTCAAGGACCCCAAGGCGTACGACGCGGAGGGCAACTTCACCGGCGGCTCCGACGCCGCCGGCCTCGCGAACGGCGCCGGCACCGTGTGGGTCCTCGGGCGCGATCGCTTCTCCACCGACGTTCGCGGCACGGTGCTGCGGTTCAACTCGCTCCAGAAATTCATGCGCGAAAAGACGCGCCTCGGCATCCCGGTGCTCAGCTTTGCCGAGATCCTGCACGGCTACATGGCCGCCGGCGCCACGAGTTTCCCGCAGGCCATCGCCTTGGGCAGCACGTGGGATCCCGCGCTCGTCGAGGAGGTGTTCACCGCCGCCGCCCGGGAAACAAGCGCCCGCGGGGTGCGTCAGGTCCTGGGTCCCGTGCTCGACCTCGCGCGTGACGCGCGCTGGGGCCGGTTTGAGGAGTGTTTCAGCGAGGATCCGTATCTCGCTTCGCGCCTCGGCCTGGCGGCCGTCTTTGGCGTCCAGGGCCGCGAGCCCCTCATCGACGCCAGCCACGTCGCGGTCACGCTCAAACACTTCGCCGGCCACGGCCAGTCGGAGGGCGGCCGCAACATCGCGCCGCTCAGCTTTGGCGACCGCGAAATGCGCTCGACCCACCTCTACCCGTTTGAGGTGGCCGTCAAGGTCGGCCACGCGCACTCGCTGATGGCTTCGTACAATTCCTGGGATGGCGTGCCCAACCACACCAACCACAAGCTCCTCACCGACATTCTCCGCACCGAGTGGGGCTTCAATGGCTACGTCATGAGCGACGGTGGCGGCCTCGACGTCATCTACGAAAACCATCTCGCCGCCGCCACTCCCGCCGAGGCTGGCCGCCTCGCGATTGCCGCCGGGGTCGACTACGATCTCGGGGGCAAGGGCCGGTGCTTTTCCACCCTCGCCGAGGAAGTGAAGGCCGGCCAGGTCGCGATGGCCGACATCGACCGCGCCGTGTCGGGTATGCTCCGCGTCAAGTTCCTCACCGGCCTGTTCGAGCATCCGTTCACCGATCCTGACCTCGCCGCCCGCGTGACCAACACGCCCGAGCACAAGGCCCTCGCGCGTCGCGCCGCGCAGGAGGCGATGATCCTGCTCAAAAACGAACACCACACGCTGCCCTTTGATGCGGCCAAGTTGAAAACCCTCGCCGTCATCGGGCCCAATGCCGCCGACATCCACCTCGGCGGCTACTCCGCCGTCCCCATGGTGGGCGTGAGCGTGCTCCAAGGCCTCAAGGATTTCGCCGGCGACAAGTTCAAGGTCCTCTATGCGGAGGGCTGCAAGCTGACGACCAATCACGCCTCCGGCTGGCTGGTCAACGAACCGCCGCAACTGAATGACCCCGCCGATGACTCGCGCCTGATCGACGAAGCCGTCGCCGTCGCGCTCAAGAGCGACGCCATCGTGCTCGTCCTGGGTGAAAATGAAATCCTCCGCCGCGAAGCGTGGAACGAGGACCACGAGGGCGATCGCGATTCACTCGAGCTGGTCGGTCGCCAGCATGAGCTCGCCCGCGCCATCCTGGCCACCGGCAAGCCCGTGGCCGTGCTTCTCATTAACGGCGGTCCGCTCGCCGTGAATTACCTCGCCGAACATGCCCCGGCACTCATCGAGGGTTGGTACCTCGGCCAGGAAACCGGCCCCGCCGTCGCCGATGTTCTCTTCGGCAAGGTCAGCCCGAGCGGCAAGCTCACCGTCACCCTCCCGCGCAACGTCGGCCAGCTGCCGTCCTACTACGATCACCAGCCCTCGCGCTTCCGCCATTACGTCATCTCCGACTCGACCCCGCTCTATCCCTTCGGTCACGGCCTGAGCTACACGACTTTCGACTACAAGAACCTCCGGCTCTCGGCCGACAAGATCGCGCCCGCCGGCAAGGCCACGGTTTCGGTCGACGTCACCAATTCCGGCGGCGTCGCCGCCGACGAGATCGTCCAGCTCTACATCCACGATCTCGTCAGCATGCCCGTCCGGCCGGTGCAGGAGCTGAAGGACTTCGCGCGCATCCATCTGGCGCCCGGAGAAACCCGCACCGTCAGCTTCGAGCTGACGCCCGATAAGCTCGAAGCCTACGACATCAACATGAAACGCACCGTCGAGCCCGGCGACTTCGAGGTTCAGGTCGGCCGCTCGTCCGCGGATGTCCTGAAGACCACGCTGCACGTCGAGTGATTGCCACAGCCTGTAGGTCGGGCTTTATGCCCGACGAGTCGGGGATAAACCCCGACCTACATCCCTGGCGGGAAAATTCCCCATGAAGAAAATCAACCTGCGTGATATCAAGGAGGAGACCTGGGCCTCACCCAAAGGCACGTATCGCGGTTTCGGCAAGGAAGTCTCGGTCGCCCTCGGCCGCGTGCCGGCCTCGACCGATCTGATGAAGCGCCACCCGTTTGACGTGGAGGTCCTGCGCGTGCGCCCCGGTGAAACGCCTTACCCGTTCCACTCGCACTCGGCGCAATGGGAGTTCTACCTTGTGCTCGCCGGCGCCGGTCGCGTCCGCGACAAGCGCGGCTGGACGCGCATCAAGACCGGCGACGCGTTCGTCTTTCCACCGGGCCAGCCGCACACGCTGCGCAATGACGGCAAGGCCGACCTCGTCATCTGTGTCGTGGCCGACAATCCCATCGGCGAGTCGTGCCATTATCCCGACAGCAAGAAATGGCTCGTCCGTTCGCCAAAGCGCGCCCTCCTCCGCGGCCAGGCCCGCGACTACTACGACGGCGAGGAATGAAGCTCGTGTGCGCGGCTGTAGGTCGGGCTTTACGCCCGACACGTCGGGGATAAACCCCGACCTACACCGGATTCTCCCATGCCCCGCCACATTTTCCTCATTGGCGAACGCAATCCCGCCCACGTGTCGCACCGCGGCATCGAGGCGTCGCTGGCGCTCTACCGCGAGCAGCATGACCCGGCCCTGCGGTTCGACTGGCTCGGCACCGCCGCGATCACCGCCAAGACCGTCGACTCCCTCCTGCGTGGTGCGACCGGGATCTGGTGCCCACCGGGCAGCCCGTATGCCAGCACCGAGGGCGCGTTGCTCGCCATCCGGCACGCCCGTTTGACCGGTCGCGCGTTTCTCGGCACGTGCGGCGGTTTCCAGCATCTCTTGATGGAATTCGCCCAAAACGTCCTTGGCCGTCCCGCGGAACACGCCGAGATGAATCCGTCCGCGCCGGACCCGCTGATTGTGCGCCTCAGTTGTTCGCTGGTCGAGGTGACCGGCCGGATCGTGGCCACCGACCGGAAGCGCTTCGCCGCGCTGCTCGGCGGCGACGAATCCACTGAAGGCTTCCACTGCAACTACGGGTTCAATGGCAACCTCGCGGACGTCTTCGCCGGCTCGGCGCTGAAATTCGTGGCACACGACGGCGAAGGCCAGCTCCGCGCCGTCCGACTCGACGGTCACCCGTTTTTCGTCGGCACGCTCTTTCAACCCGAGCGGCGCGCGCTCAACGGCTCGCTCCACCCGGTGGTGCGCGGCTTCCTCGACGCCGCCAGGTGATCACCCATACCTCGCGGGGCTGATGGCCCCGCCTCCACTCCCGTGGGTGCGAGCCCGTTGGAGGTGGGACCATTAGTCCCCGGGTTGCTCCAGCTTAGGCTGGCCCCCGCTTCCGTGGTCCGGTCCCAAATCTTCCCACTATCGGGACGGCGGAATGTCACCTCCGGGCCGAGCCCAGTAGGCCATCTCATGTCCAATGGAGTTTAGCCTTTGGACCATAAGGATTAGCAGCTGTTTGCACGCTTGGCATCGCTCTTGCGAACAATCTGGCGACGCCACGATGCTCGGCAGCGAATACAACTGGCTTTTCACGCATTCCCGTTCACCCGACGGCCTGCCGCGCATCCGCGTGAAAAACGAGACGCTGCTCACGCTCTCCATCGCTTTTCTCTGCCTGGTCACCGTGGCGCTCCATGCCGAGGCGACGCCCGCGGAGCTGCCCGCGATGGACGGTATCATCGAAGGCGTGGCTCTCCAGCCCGAGACGGGCACCGCCTTCTTCAGCGACGTCCGCAACCGCTGCATCTGGACGCGCAGCGGCGACGGCCCGCTGCACCGCTTCTCCAGCGAGTCCGACGGCCTGCTCGGCGTCTTCGCGCTAAAAATCGACGCGACCGGCCGCACGCTGTGGGCCAGTTCCGCCGCGTTGCCGGAGATGAAAGGTTACGCCGCCGCCGATCGCGGGCGCGCCCTGCTGGCCGCCTACGATCTGCCGACCCACACGCTGCGCCGCACCTATGCCCTGCCCAACGATGGCCGCGCGCACGTGCCGGGTGATTTCCTGCTCGCGCCCGATGGCACGATCTACGCCACCGATTCGCTGGCCCCGGTGATCTGGCGGCTGGCGCCAGGCGCCGACCGCATCGAAGCCTGGCTCGAGCAGGCGGAGTTCAAGTCGCTGCAAGGCATCGCGCTGTCCGCCGATGATCGCTCGCTCTACGTTGCCGATTATCCGAAAGGAATCTGGCGCATCGACCTCGCCACGCGCACCACGACGCTGCTGGCCGCGCCGGCCGGCTTCAGCCTTCGCGGCGTGGACGGACTGTACGCCATTCCCGGCGGCCTCGTCGGTGTGCAAAACGGATTGAACCCGCCGCGCGTCATTCGTCTCGACCTCGACGCCGCCGGGGGCCTCGCCGCCGCCCGCGTCCTCCGGGCCGGCACGGATCTGACCGATCTCTCGCTTGGCCAGGTCTTGGACCAGCGCTTCGCCTTCATCAGCCATTCCGGCTGGGACCTCTTCCCCAACCCGGCTGCAACTCCCGCCCCCCATTCCGTGCTCCTTCACCAGGTGCCGCTGGAGAAGTAACAAGCACCAAGGACCAAGTAACAATGAGAACTGCACGCAAAAAGACCTCTGCCCTCTCTATTGGAGGGCCGGTCTCCTGACCGGCCGCGGTCGGCATCCAACTGCTCACGGCTTACAGCATACAGTTTACTGCTTACCCCCTTTTCCCCCCCACGCACACCATGTTATTCGAAACCTTCCTCCAAGACCTCCGCGTCGGCCTTCGCGTGCTCATCAAGGAGAAATCCTTCTGCGCCCTCGCGATCTTCATCCTCGCCGTCGGCATCGGCGCCGTCACCACCCAATACGCCGTGGTCAATGGTGTCCTGCTCCGCGCCTTCTCCTTCCACGATCCGGAGCAGCTCGTGGATGTCCAGCTGGCCGACCCGACGAACTTCTCGCCGAACAATTTCAACTCGCGCATGACAACGGCGGACTTCGCCGACATCGCCGCCCAGCAGAAATCGTTCTCCGGCTGGACCGCCTACCTCAACGGCTCGACGGTCAACCTCACCTATCACGGCCAGCCGAAGCGACTGACCGGCGCCTACGTGACCTGGGACTTCTTCAAGGTGCTCGGCGTCTCGCCGGTCCTCGGCCGCGACTTCCTCCGCGAGGAGGACCGCCCGGGCGTCGACAAGGCCGTCATCCTCAGCGATCTCCTCTGGCACCGCGACTTTGGCGGCGACCCGGGCATCATCGGCCAGGCCGTCCGCGTCAACGGCACCGCCGGCACGATCATCGGCGTGATGCCGCCCAAGTTCCAGTTCCCCGCCAACGAGGAGCTCTGGATCCCGGTCAACACCGCCTTCCCGGTCAAGCCGCGCAATGACCGCGGCATCAACTTCGTCTCCGTCATCGCCCGCCTCAAGCCCGGCGTGACCATCGACCAGGCCGCCGCCGAGATGTCGAGCATCGGTCGCGGGTTCGCCAAGGCCTACCCCGACACCAACAAGCAGTTCACGATGGGCCTCGTGCGGCCGCTCATCGCCGCCTTCACCGGCGGCCCGCTCAACGGCCTGCTTTACACCATGCTCGCCTTCTGCGTCGGCGTGCTGCTCATCGCCTGCGTCAACGTGATGAACATGCAGTTCGCCCGCGCCACCCTGCGCGCGAAGGAACTCGCCATCCGTTCCTCGCTCGGCGCCACGCGCATCCGCCTCATCCGCCAGATGCTGACCGAGAGCCTCCTCGTCGCCACCCTCGGCGCGATCGCCGGCGTCGCGCTCGCCATCTGGGCCACCGACTACCTCGACGCCTACGTCCACCTCAACAACCCGATCCCGACCTGGATGACTTTCGACGTCGACGCCCCCGTGCTCCTCGTCGTCGTCGGCGCGACGCTGCTCTCGGCCGTCGTCTCGGGCTTCGTGCCGGCCTGGCTGTCGTCACGCGCCAGCGCGGTCGAGACGCTCAAGGACAGCGGCCGCGGCAACACCGGCCGCGCCGTCGGCGTCATCACCCGCGGCCTCGTCATCCTGCAAATCCTCGTCACCTGCATCCTGCTCATCGGCGCCGGCCTGCAGGTCCAGTCCATCATCAAGCAGCAGACCATCGACTACGGCTACGACACCAATGGCGTCCTCGGTGCGCGCATGGGCCTGATGGAGGGTGACTATCCGACCGACGAAAAACGCCGCCTGTTCTACGAACGCCTGCTCCGCGAACTGCGCGCTTCGCCGCAATTCGACGCCGTCGCCCTGACCAACCGTTTTCGCATGGTTTTCTCCGGCAACGGGCCGGTCGAGATCGAGGGTCGCACGTACAAGCAGGACAGCGACCGCACCGTCTCTGAGTTCGAGAACGTCACGCCCGGCTACAACGAGGTCCTCGGCCAGAAGCTCCTCGAAGGACGTTATATTTCCGACGAGGACGCCGAGCAGAAGATGCCGGTCGCGGTCGTGAACGCGACCTTTGCCAAGCACTACTTTGGCAACGAGTCCGCCCTCGGCCGCCGTTTCCGCACGATCAACCAGAACGGCACGCAACCAGGCCCGTGGCGGGTGATTGTCGGTGTCGTCTCCGATGTCCGCATGGCGGGACCGTTCAACAACCAGTCCGACGGCACCGGCTTCTACGTACCGTTCTTCGACACGGCCTTCGGCCCCGCCGCGCCCGCGCCGCAGGCGCAGCAGTTCGGCACCGCCGTCGTCCGCCCGCATGCCGGCCAGCGCCCCGACGGCCTGGTCTCCGCCATCCAGTCGATCGTCAACAAGGTCGACCCCAACCTCCCGCTGTACTTCGTCGCCACACCGAAGTCGTCGATCGACACCTTTCTTTCGCAGAATCGCGTCATTGCGGGGATGTTTGCCGTGTTCGGCGGGATCGCCGTGCTGCTCGCCTCCGTCGGCCTGTACGGGGTGATGAGCTTCTCCGTCAACCAGCGCACGCAGGAATTCGGGATTCGCATGGCCCTCGGCGCCGACCATGGCAGCATCATGCGAATGGTCATGCGGCAGGGCGGCTGGCAGATCGCCGTCGGGCTCCTGCTCGGGGTCGGCCTCACCCTCGGCATCGCGACGATCGGTGCCACTGGCATCAGCAATTTCCTCTTCCACGTGAATCCGCGCGACCCGGTGACCTACTCCGTCGTCGCCGTGCTCATCGCGGCCGTGTCGCTCTTTGCGATCTTCGTCCCCGCCCGCCGCGCCACCCGCGTTGACCCGATGATCGCCCTGCGGGCGGAGTGAACTCTGCCAAGTAACAAGTACCAAGTCCGCCAATCGTTCTCTTTCTCTTAATCTTTCTCGTTCTCTCAACCTTTGTAGCCACCCGGACCACCCCGCCCCCACCCGAGAGAAAGATTAAGAGAACGAGAAAGAGAACGATCCCCAGACGCCAGCCCCTGGACCCCAGACCCAAGATCCCAGACCCATTTCCTCTCCCTGCCACTTGTTACCTGATACTTCATCCTTTCTTCCTCCACGTATGTTCCTCGAAACCTTCCTGCAAGACCTGCGCATCGGTCTCCGCGTGCTGATCAAGGAGAAATCCTTCTGCGCGCTCGCTGTTCTCGTGCTCGCCCTCGGCATCTGCGCGGTCACGACGCAGTTCAGCATCGTCAACGGCGTCGTGCTGCGGGGCTTTAGCTTCCCGAACGCCGCGCGGTTGATGAGCATCAACTTCATCGACCCGACCCAGAAGACGGCCTTCGGTACGGCCGGCCAGCTGGGGGCGATGGATTATGTCGACCTCGCGGCCGAGCAGAAGTCGTTCGAGCACGTCGCCGCCTTCATCAACGGCGCCACCGTCAACATCACCATCGGCTCGATCCCGAAGCGCTTCACCGGCGCCTACATCTCGGAACATTGGCTCAAGATCCTCGGCGTCAGCCCGGCGCTGGGGCGCGACTTCACGGCCGACGACGACCGGGCCGGTGCGGCCAAGGTCGCCCTCATCAGCTACAGCCTCTGGCAGCGTGAATTCGCCGGCGCGGCCAATGTCGTCGGAACCGGCGTCGTGATCAACGGCAAGCCGGCGACGATCGTCGGCGTCATGCCCAAGGGCTTCAGCTTCCCGACCAACGAGGAGATCTGGATCCCGCTCAACAGTGAGTTTCCACCGCTGCCGCGCAACAACCCGCGCGCCATCGGCGGAGCCGTCGTCGGCCTGCTCAACCCGGGCGTGACGGTCCGCCAGGCCGAACTCGAAATGGACGCGATCGCCAAGCGCCTTGCCGCCGCCTATCCCGATACCAACAAGCAATTCAACACCGCGCAGGTCCAGCCGCTGCGGAAGACCTTCACGCCGACTTTCCTGCTCAGCCTGATGCTCGGCATGCTCGCGATCTGCCTCCTCGTGCTGCTGATCGCCTGCCTGAACGTGATGAACATGCAGTTCGCCCGCGCGACGCTGCGGGCCAAGGAACTCGCCATCCGCTCCTCCCTCGGCGCCACCCGCGTCCGCCTCATCCGCCAAATGCTGACCGAGAGCATTCTCCTCGCCTCCATCGGCGCCGTGCTCGGCATTGCCGGTTCCTACTGGGCCATCGATTTCCTCACTGCCGTCGTCGCCAACCTGCCGTTCCCGCCGCCGAGCTGGATCACCTTCGAGATCGACGTCAAGGTGCTCGCTTTCACCGTCCTCGCCACCGTCGGCGCCGCCGTGGTCTCCGGCCTCGTGCCGGCGTGGATGGCCTCGCGGGCCAATGCCGCGGACGCACTGAAGGAGGGCGGCCGCGGCAACACGAGTCGCACCATCAACTTCATCACCCGCGGGCTCGTCGTCATCCAGATCGTCGTCACCAGCCTCATCCTCGTCATCTCGCTCCTGCTCGGCCGCGCCATGCGCGCCCAGCAGAATCTCGACTACGGCTACGACAAGGAGGGCGTCATCACCGCCCGCATGGGCCTGATGGATGGCGCCTACCCGACCCAGCAGGATCGCCTCAATTTCTATCGCCGCCTGCTGGTCCAGCTCCGCTCTTCGCCGCAGTTCGCCGATGCCGCCCTGACCAGCCGCTTCCGGATGACTTTCGTCTTCAATGGGCCCGGCGCCCTGCCGATCGAGATCGAGGGCAAGGCCTACAAGACCGACAAGGATCGTCCCAACACCAACCTCGAGCAGATCAGCGAGGGTTATTTCCAGGCGTTGGGCGCGAAGATTCTCGAGGGCCGCGACTTCAACGCCGATGACACCGACCAGAAGCTGCCGGTCGCCATCGTCAACGCCGACTTCGCCAAAAAGCACTTCGGCAGCGAGAGCGCGATCGGACGCCGCTTCCGCACCGTGACCAACAATGGCACGCTGTTCGGCCCGTGGCGCACCATTGTCGGCGTGTGCAGCGACCTGCGCATGACCGGCCCGTTCAACAACACCAATGTCGACAGCACCGGTTTCTACCTGCCGTTCGCGTCGTCGCTCACCGGCCCGGTGCCGAACGAGCCCGCCGTGTCGCAATTTGCCACTGTCATCGCCAAGCCGCCGGGCGGGCAGCGCGCCACCGTGCTGGCCGAGAACCTCCGCCGCGAAGTGGCCAAGGTCGACGGCAACCTGCCGCTCTATTTCATTGAGACGCCCGCCGCCGGCCAGGACAGCTTCATCGCGCAGAACAAGATCGTCGCCATCATGGTCGCGATCTTCGGCGTGGTGGCCATCATCCTCGCCGCCGTCGGCCTCTACGGCGTGATGAGCTTTTCGGTCAACCAGCGCAGCCAGGAATTCGGCGTGCGCATGGCCCTCGGCGCCGACGCCACCCGCATCCTCGGCATGGTTCTTCAGCAGGGCGGCTTCCAGATCGGCCTCGGGCTTGCGATTGGACTCGGCACGACCTACCTCGCGGCGTCCCTCGCCAGCGGCACGCTTCTCAACTTCTTCTACCCGATTTCGCCGACCGATGTGCTCAGCTACGCGGCCGTCGGGACGCTCGTGGCGGTCATCTCGCTTTTCGCCGCGCTCTTCCCCGCCCGCCGCGCCACCCGGGTCGACCCGATGGTGGCCCTCCGCGCCGAGTAGACTCGGCGGGGTAACAAGTACCAAGGACCAAGTATCAAAGAGATTAGCTCGAGAACAAAACGCTTCCCCCCTGGAGGCCGGTCTCCTGGCCGGCCGAGGTCGGCCGGGAGGCCGACCCTCCAAAAAAACAATCTCACCGCTCACTAGAAATGCTTTCGGACCTCAAGTTCGCCCTGCGCTCCCTCGGCAAGACCCCGGGCTTCACCGCCGTCGCCGTCCTGACAATGGCCATTGCGATCGGCGCCTGCTCGTCGCTCTTCACCGTCCTGCAGGCCGTCGTCCTCCGCCCGCTGCCGTTTCCGCATCCCGACACGCTCGTCAGCATCTGGGCCATCAACAACGAGCGCTCGCTCCAGGCCCCGGCGCTATCGTGGGCGAAATACGAGGCTTACCGGACGCGCACCGATGTCTTCTCGGAACTGAGCATGTCGGCGGGCAACGGCTTCACCCTCACCGAGGGCACGGGCGAGCCCGAGCAGGTCGCCGGCCTGCACGCCTCGCGCAATTTCCTTCCGGTCCTGGGTATCGCGCCGATTCGCGGCCGCCAGTTCACGGCCGACGAGGACAAAGAAGGCGGTCCGCCGGTGGTCATGATCAGCGAACGCCTCTGGCGCAGCCGCTTCGGGACGGATCCCGACATCATTGGCCGCGTGCTGCGCATCGACGGCGTCGCCCGCCAGGTGATCGGTGTTCTCCCGGCCCTGCCGGTGCCGTTCAATGGCAATGACATCATCGTGCCGCGCCCGCTCGAACTGCCGTACATCAACCCGCAGCAGCGCCAGTTTGCGATCGTCCACCAGGCTTACGCCCGCCTCGCGCCGGGGGTCACGCTCGCTCAGGCCAACCTCCGCATCAAGGAAATGGCCGCCCAGTTCAAGGCGGCCAATCCCGCGCACATCGACAGCGCCAACGAAAACGAGGTCCGGACGATCTCGCAGCAGGTACTCGGCAACCTCGGCCGCACCTTCTGGACACTGGCCGGCGCCGTCGCCGCCGTGCTCCTCATCGCCTGCGCCAACATCGCCAACCTCTTCCTCGCTCGCGTCAGCGCCCGCCAGAAGGAGATCGCGGTCCGCCTCTCCCTCGGCGCCCGCCGCAGTGAAATCATCCGGCAGTTCCTGATCGAGAGCACCGTCTTCACCGTCGCGACCGGCACGCTCGGCGTCCTGCTGGCCTGGTGGAGTCTCCATGCCATCCAGGTGCTCGCGGGCCCGCAAATCCCGCGCTCCGACGAGATCGCGCTCGATCCGGTCGTTCTGGGCTTCTCGCTCGCGGTTGCCCTTGGCTCCGGCCTGTTGATCGGGTTGTATCCCGCGCTGCAGGCGTCGCGCACCGACGTGCAGATGGTGCTGAAGGACACCTCGCGCGGCGCGGGCGGCGGGGTCGCCGCCAAGGCGTTCCGCCACCTGCTCGTCATCGCCCAGGTCGCGATGTCGCTCACGTTGCTCATCTGCGCAGGCCTGCTCGTCCTGAGCTTCTACAAGCTGCAGCACACCGAGCCTGGCTTCAGCGCCGCCCGCCGGGCCTACGGCGTCGTCAACCTGCCGAGTTCGAAATACGACAAGCCCGAACTGATGCGCGACTTCTACCGCCACCTGCAGGAGAAGCTGCGCGACGCCCCCGAGCTGGCGCACGGCGCCGCCATCACCGGGCTGCCGCTCTCCGGCACCGGCTTCTTCTCGCCGTACGGGATCCAGGGCCGCCCGCTGCTACCGGTTCAGGAGCGGCCGCTCGCCAACATCCGCATGGCGACGCCCGACTATTTCGCGACGCTCGACATCAAGCTGCTCTCCGGCCGCTTCTTCAACGATCGCGACCTGTCCGCCGCCGAGCAGGTGGCGATCATCAACTCGTCCTTCGCCAAGCGCCTCTTTCCCGGCGAATCGGCGCTCGACCATTTCTTCCTTACCGGGCCGAAGGGTGACACGGCCGTCCGGATCGTCGGCGTGATCGGTGACGTCAAGTCCAACGGCCTCTCGGCGGCGGTGCCGGACGAGATCTATTACCCGCGTGACCAGCGCGGCGGCGCCTTCATGGCCGTCGTCGCCGAGGCCAAGCCCGGCCTCAAGGCCGCGGCGGTAATCCCCGTTCTCCGCCGCGTGCTCATCGACCTCGATCCCACCGTCGCGCTCGCCTTGCCGCAGACCATGGACGATCTCGTCACGCAGTCCCTCGGTGTGCAGCGGGTGACACTGGCCCTGTTGATCGCGTTCGCCGGCATTGCCGCTCTCCTCGCCGCGGTGGGCGTCTACTCGGTCATGGCCTACTCGGTGGCGCAGCGCACCGGGGAGATCGGCGTGCGCATGGCGCTCGGCGCGAGCTCGGGCAGCATCCTCCAGCTCATCCTGCGCGCCGGTGCCCTCCAGGTCGGCACCGGCCTGCTGGTCGGGCTCGCGGGCGCGTTCGGCGCGAGCCGCCTCCTGCAGGAGGCACTCTACGAGGTGAAGCCTTTCGATCCCGCCGTATTCGGCGCCGTGGCCTTCTTTTTCGCCGCCGTCGCCGCCCTCGCCTGCCTCATCCCCGCCCGCCGGGCCGCGCGGGTCGACCCGATGGTCGCGCTGCGCGCGGAGTGAACTCCGCCAAGTAACAAGTACCAAGGATCAAGTAACAAGGAACCCAATGCCCAACAACCAAAGCGACCGCCGCGCGCAATCTGTACGGTCGTCGCTTGCGACGACCTGCGAGGTCGCGCGAGGGCAAGACCCGACACGCAAAACCCCACCCGCCCTCCTCACCTGATACTTGTTACTTGGTACTTCATACTTCTCTCCGCCATGTCCGACCTCCGCTTCGCCCTCCGCCAGTTGCTCAAGTCGCCGGGCTTCACGCTGCTCGCCGTCACGTCGTTCGCCCTTGGCATCGGGCTCGTCGCCACGCAGTTCAGCTTGATCGATGCCGTGCTGCTGCGCGGCGTGCCGGTGCCCGAGGTCGGCAGCCTCTATCATATCGCCTGGCAGGTGCCGAAGGCGGGCAACGCCAACCGTTGGGAAACACCGCCGTACCGCGACTACCTGCAGTTGCGCGAGCGGCAGACCACCTTCGAGTCCATCGCCGCGACACAGTGGCTCGGCCTCAACCTGAGCGGGCCCAACCTCGTGCCTTCACGCCAGACTGGCTGCCTCGCCAGCGCGAACCTTCTCGAGGTCGCCCACGTGCGTCCGCTCCTCGGCCGCTGGTTCACCGCCGCCGAAGACCGCCCGGGCCAGCCGTTGTTCATCGTCCTTTCGCACGCCGTCTGGCAGGAACAATTCGGCGGCGCCGCGACCGTCCTCGGCAGCAAGGTCAACATCAACGGTGAAGCCGGCACCATCATCGGCGTGATGCCGCCCAAGTTCGCCTTCCCGGGCTATGCCGCGCTCTGGACCAACCTGCGCGCTGCCCCGAGCGATCCGCGCGAACGCCTGGTCGAGCGCGTCGAAATGTTCGGACGCCTCAAGCCGGGCGTCACCGAGCAGCAGGCCCGCGCGGAACTCGACACCATCTTCGCCCGCTTCGCCCAGCTCTGGCCCGAGACCAACAACGGGTACGACCATGCCAATCTCCAAACAGTCACCGCGGCCTACAACGACAGCGGCACGCGCTCGATGCTCTTTCTCATGCTCGCGATGACGGTCTTCATCCTCCTCCTCGCCTGCGTCAACGTCGCCACCATGCTGCTCGGCCGCGCGTCGCGCCGCACCCGCGAGCTCGCGGTCCGCGCCGCGGTCGGCGCCAATCGCGCCCGGCTGCTCCGCCAGCTCCTGCTCGAGTCCCTGCTGCTGGCGGCCCTCGGCTGCGCCGGCGGCCTGCTCGTGGCGCGGGGTGGCGTGGACTTCCTCCAGGATTATCTCGTCAACACGAAGACCGTGCCCGATTGGATGGACTTCCGCCTCGACGGACGCGTGGTCACGGTTGCGGCCGTCTCGACGCTTCTCGCCGGCGTGCTCGCGGGCATCGTGCCTGCCTGGCAGTCGTCGCGCATCGACGTCAACACCGTCCTCAAGGACGAGGCCCGCGCCGCCGCCGGCATGGGCGTCGGCAAGCTCGCGCGCTGGCTGGTCTCCGCCCAGATCGCCTTCTCCACCATCCTGCTCATCGCCGCCGGCGTGATGAGCCTCACCGTGTATCTCACGCGTCAGGCCAATTACCGCTACAATCCCGACAAGCTCCTGACCGGCCGCATCGAGTTGCAGGAAGGCACGCAGCCCACGCCGGAGGCCCGCGCGCGGTTCTACCAGCGGCTCATCGAGCGCCTGAAGAACGAACCGGGCGTCGAAGCCGTCGCCGTTACCAGCCGCGACTTCATCGCCAACGGCGTGCCCACGCAGGTCGAGCCGGAAGGCAGCACGTACGCCCACCCGAATGACCGGCCCGTCGCCTGGCTCGACGTCGTCTCCCAGGATTATTTCAAGCTCGCCGGCGTTGGCGCCGTCTCGGGCCGCCTCTTCGACAGTCACGAGCAAAGCCTCGTCGACGAACGCTCCGCCCTCGTCAACGAATCCTTCGCGAAGAAATTCTGGCCGGGCCAGGACCCGCTCGGCCGTCGCTTCCGCTCCAACCAGACGCAGGAGAAATGGGTGACTGTCGTCGGCGTCGTGCCGGATCTCCACATGCAGGGCATCTTCGCCGAGCCCGGCCAGAACGAAGCCGGTTTCTACCTCGCCCAGGACCAGATGGGTTGGGGCTGGCTGGATCTCTTCGTCCGGACCAAGTCCGACCCGCTGCAACTGGTCGACCCGGTGCGCAAGGCGATCGCCAGCATCGATCCGAACCAGCCGATCGATGCCGTCGGCACGCTGACCAGCCAGACCGCGCGCGCCATGCGCGGCTTCAATATCGTCGGCATCCTCGCCGTCACCTTCGCCGCGATCGCCCTCTTCCTCGGCGCCATCGGCGTGTACGGCGTGACCACCCAGGCCGTGAACCGCCGCACGCGCGAGTTCGGCATTCGCATGGCATTGGGTTCGACGATGAACCAGCTCCTGCGCCTCGTCCTGCGCCAGGGCGGCGTGCAGATCGTCCTCGGCCTCGCGGTCGGACTCGTCGGCGGCTTCCTCCTCACCCGCCCGCTCGAACAGCTCTTCGGCAGCGCGATGGCCAACAACCCGGCGATCTACGTCATCGTCACCCTGATCATCTGTGCGGTCGGCCTCGCCGCGCTCTGGCTCCCCGCGCGTCGCGCCGCGCGCGTCGACCCGATGGAGGCGCTGCGGGCGGAGTGACCTCCGCGAAGTAACAAGTAACAGGAATCAAGTACCAAGGACAAGATCCGCCATCCCCGATCCCCAATCCGAAATCCCAGATCCCTGACCGTCCGGCGCCCGCTCCTGATACTTGTTACCTGATACTTCCCACTTCCTTCCCATCATGCTCACCGACCTCCGCAATGCCTTCCGCACGCTGACCAAGTCGCCCGCCTTCACGGTGATCGCCATGCTCACCCTGGCGCTCGGCATCGGGTTGAACACCTCGATGTTCAGCCTGATGAACCTGCTCGTCCTGCGGCCGCTGCCGTTCCCGCAGCGCGACCAGGTCGTGCGGATCTACCGGACCACGCCGCAGACCCAGACCGGCGACCATTCGGTCCCGGGATTCATCGATCTCACCGCGGAGACCAAGGACTTCGTCGACCTCGCCGCCTATCGCATGTGGGGTTACACCCTGAACCTCGAGGGGCGACCGCCGGTCAGCCTCAATGCCCTGCGTGTCACCGCCGGCTTTTTCCCCGCCCTCGGCTTGAAGCCCGCGTTGGGCCGCTTTTTCGCCCCCGACGAGGACCAGCCGGGCAACCACGTCATGATCCTGAGCTACGCCACCTGGCAGGCGCAGTTCGGCGGCGACCCCGCCATCATCGGCCGCAACGTCAAGGTCGACAACGAATCCACCACGATCATCGGCGTGATGCCCGAATCGTTCTCGTCCGTCTTTCTCTGGGGCCCGGGCGATGTCTTCCGGCCGTTCGGCTTCCTCGACAGCGAGAAACGCGACCAGGAGGCGTCGGACATTCGCATTCTTGGCCGTCTCCACAACGGCATCACACTCGACCAGTTCAACAGCCGGCTCGGCACGCTCGCCGAACGCCTGGCGCCGCTGCGCCCGAAGGAGCACAGCAAGGATGGCCTGCGCGCCGTCACGCTGGAATCCACCACCCGGAACCCGCAGACGCTCGGCGCGACCGTGATGCTGCTCGCACTTGCCGGCTTCGTGCTCCTCATCGCCTGCGCCAACCTCGCCAATCTCCAGCTCGCCCGCGCCATCGCCCGCGCCCACGAATTCGCCGTCCGCGCCGCGCTCGGGGCCACGCGCCGCCGGCTGTTGCGCCCGCTGCTCTGCGAAAGCCTGCTGCTCGCCCTCGGCGGCGGATTGTTCGGCCTCCTCGTGGCGGTCTGGACCAACGACTGGCTGTCGACGCGTCTGTCCGCGAATGGCTTCGTGAAGTTCACGCTGAGCCTCGACTGGAAGGTTATGGCCTTCGCGCTCGTGCTCTCGATGATCACGGGCGTCGTGTTCGGCATCGTGCCGGCGTGGATCAGTTCGCGGGTCCGGGTCAGCGACACCCTCAAAGTCGGCTCGCGCGGCTCGACCGGCGACCGCGCCCAGCACCGGCTGCGCCACAGCCTGATCGTCATCCAGTTCGCCAATGCGCTCGTGCTGCTCGCCGGCGCCGGCTTTTTCATCACCGGCGTGGACAAGATGCTGGCGGCCGACTCCGGCTGGGACCGGCACGCGATGACCGTGTGCGTGCTCAACCTGCCGGCGGCCAAATACTCGACCCCGCAGCAAACCCACGGCTTCTACCGGCAGCTCGAGGATCGCCTGTCCGCCCTCCCGGGCGCCGATCACGTCACGGTCGCCTGGACCCTGCCCATCTTCCAATACTTGACGACCCGCTCGTTCGTCGCCGAAAGCCGCGAGCGCCCGCAGCCGGGACACGAACCCGTGGCGGCCGTCAACGGTGTCGAGCCTTCCTACCTCGAAACGCTCGGCATCAAGCTCGCCGCCGGACGCAACTTCAGCGCTGCGGACACTCTTACCGCGCCACCGGTCGCGATCATCAACGAATCACTGGCCAAAGCGCTTTTCCCCGGCGGTGATGCCGTGGGCCAGCACATCGGCGTGCCGGATCCGAAAAACCCGAGCTGGGCCGAGGTCGTCGGCGTCGTGCCCGACACCCGCATGGCGATCTCCGGCATCGTGCCGGTCTCCAGCTTCCTCGTGCTTCGCCCGCTCGCCCAGGAGACCTGGAACTATGTCACCGTGGCCGTGCACACCAGCCGGCCCGATGCCATGGTCGAGCCGTTGCGCCAGACGATCACCGCCATGGATTCGACGCTGGCCCTGCAGCAGATCGGGACGGTGGACTCGATGGTCAAGCTCGCCACAGGGGGCATCGACATGATCCGGACCGTCCTGCTTTCGTTCGCCGCGCTCGGTCTCTTCCTCTCCGCCCTCGGCCTCTACGGCGTGATCGCCCGCCTCGTGGTCCAGCGCACGCCGGAGATCGGCATCCGCATGGCCCTCGGCGCGCGGTCGATCGACGTGGTCTGGCTCATCCTGCGCACCGGGCTCCGCCTGATTCTGATCGGCGCCGGCCTCGGCGTGCTCGGCTCGCTCGGCCTCAGCTTCGTCCTCAGCCGGATCACCAGCAACGCGCCGGCCAGCACCAGCACGCCCTACATCTTCGGGGCGGTCACCATCATCCTGCTCGCGGTCGGCGCCCTCGCCTGCTGGCTCCCGGCCCGCCGCGCCGCGAAGGTGGACCCGCTCATCGCCCTGCGGGCCGAGTAACTCGGGAAGTAACCAGTATCAGGTAACCAAGTATCAAGTATGGCACCTGGCATACCGCGGTTTGTTTCTTCCTGTCACTTGTCACCTGTCACTTGTCACTTCCTCGCATTATGCCCGACCTCCGCCACGCCGTCCGCTCGCTCCTGAAATCACCCGGCTTCACCGGGATCGCCATCCTCACGCTCGCCCTCGGGATCGGCCTGAACACGTCGATGTTCAGCCTGATGGATATCCTCATCCTGCGCCCGCTGCCGTTTCCGGCGCGCGACCAGCTGGTCCGCATCTACCGCACGACCCCGCAGTCGCAAACCGAGGAGCACTATTATCCCGACTTCGTCGACCTCCAGGCGAACGTGGCCTCATTCGCCGATCTCGCGGCCTTCCGTTTCTGGAATTACGCGCTCGCAGTGGACGGCCGCCCGGCGGTCAACCTCAACGGCTATCGCCTCTCCGCGAACCTGCTCGGCACGCTCGGGGTCAAACCGGCGCTGGGCCGCTTTTTCACGCCCGACGAGGATCGGCCGGGCAACCACGTCATGATCCTCGGCTACGCCACCTGGCAGTCCCAGTTTGGCGGCGATCCGTCAGTCATCGGCCGCCAGGTGACGCTCGACAACGAATCCACCACGATCATCGGCGTCGCCCCCGCGCTCCTGGTGTCGACGCCCCTCATGCAGCCGGGCGATGTGTTCCGGCCCCTCGCGTTGACCGACGCGGAAAAGCGCGACTACGGCAGCAGCGAAACCCGGCTGGTCGCGCGCTTGCACGACGGCATCACGCTCGAGCAATTCGACGCCCGCCTGCACACCATCGCGACGCAGCTCGCCCCGCTGCGCCCCAAGGAGCACGCCCAGGACGGCCTCCGCGCCGTCTCCCTCCAATCGTCCACGCGCAACTCCTCCACGGTCGGCGCCACCGCGATGCTGCTCGCCCTCGCCGGCTTCGTGCTGCTCATCGCCTGCGCCAATCTCGCCAACCTCCAGCTCGCCCGCGCAATTTCCCGGACGCATGAACATGCGATCCGCGCGGCCTTGGGTGCCTCCCCGTCCCGCTTGCTCCGGCAACCGCTCGCCGAGAGCATGCTGCTGGCCGTCGGCGGCGGCGTGTTCGGCGTCCTGCTCGCCACCTGGACCAATGACTGGCTCTCGACCCAGCTCGCGGTGAATGGCTTCCGGGGCCAGCTGACGCTCGCCTGGCCGGTGCTCGCCTTCGCCCTCGGCCTCACGTTGCTCACCGGCATGGTGTTCGGCCTCGCCCCCGCCTGGCTCACCTCGCGGGTCCGCGTCAATGAAACGCTCAAGGTCGGCTCCCGCGGCTCCACGGGCGACCGGGTGCAGCATCGGCTGCGTCACAGCCTGATCGTGCTGCAGTTTGCCAACGCGCTCGTCCTGCTGGCCGGCGCCGGCTTCGTCATCGCCGGCGTCAACCGGCTCCTGTCGTTCGACCCGGGCTGGAACCAACATGCCCTTACGGAGTGCGTCCTCACGCTGCCGCAGGCGAAGTACTCGACGCCCCAGCAGACCTACGCGTTCTACTCGCGGCTCGAGGAGCGGCTCGCGACACTGCCCGGCGTGAAGAGCGTCACGGTCGGTTGGACGCTGCCGATCTTCGGCTACCTCACCAATCGCGGCATCGTCGTCCAGGGCCGGGAGCGGCCGCTCCCGGGCCAGGAACCGTCGGCCGCCGTCAACGGTGTCGAGCCTTCGTACCTCGACACGCTGCAGGTGAAGCTGCTCGCCGGCCGCAATTTCACCGCCGCCGACAATTTCACGTCGACACCGGTCGTCATCATCAACGCCTCGCTCGCCCGCGCCCTGTTTCCGAAGGGTGATGCCATCGGCCAGCACCTCAACGTTTCCGATCCGGCCAAACCGAGCTGGGCGGAGGTCGTGGGCATCATGCCCGATGTCAAGATGGCCCTCGCCGGCCTGGTGGGGTCGACGCCCTTTCAAATCTACCGCCCGCTCGCACAGGAACCGTGGAACTATGTCACCGTGGCCGTGCGTTCGGACAAACCCGAGGCGCAGGTCGAGCCGATGCGCCAGGCTATCGCCACCCTGGACCCCAACCTCGCCGTCCAGCAACTCGACACGCTTGACCACGCGATCGCCCAGGCCACGGGCGGGATCAGCCTCATGCGGACGGTCCTGGTTTCCTTCGCGGGACTCGGCCTCTTTCTCGCCGCCCTCGGACTCTACGGCGTGATCGCCCGCCTGGTGATGCAACGCACGCCCGAGATCGGCATCCGCATGGCGCTCGGCGCGCAGGCGCGCGATGTCGCCTGGCTGATCCTCGGCACCGGCCTCCGGTTGATCGCTTGGGGCGCCGTGCTGGGCGCGATTGGGTCGGGCGGCATGTACCTGCTCTTCCGCCGCGTATTGCCCGAGGTCGCCATCAATGTCCCCGCCGTGTTCGCCATCATCACGACGATCCTCCTCGTCGTCGGCCTCATCGCCTGCTGGCTTCCGGCCCGCCGCGCGACGAAGGTGGATCCCCTCATCGCCCTGCGCGCGGAGTAAACTCCGCGAAGTAACAAGTACCAGGTAACCAAGTATCAAGTCCGAGAGAGCGATCCCAATCCAAGATCCGAAATCCTGGACCCGAGATCCGAAACCCCAGATCCACCCCTCCCGCCACCCGCGCGCTCTCACCCTTCCACGCTTCTTCATACCTGCTACTTGCTACTTCCGACTTGTTACTTCTTCCATGCACCACGCCGTCCGCTCGCTCCTGAAATCCCGCGGGTTCCTCGCGATCGCGCTGCTGACGCTCGCCCTCGGCATCGGCGTCAACACTGCCATGTTCAGCCTGGTGAACACGCTGCTCTTCAAGGCGGCGCCGTATCCCGAGGCTGCGCGGCTCGTTCGCATCTTCCGCACCTCCCCCCAGTCGCAAACGTGGCCGCATTCGGCCGCCGACCTCTCCGATCTGCGGCGCGAAAACACCTCGCTGGAAAAGCTGACCATGTTCGGTTGGGCGACGTTCAGCTTTGCCGAGCCGGGCCAGCCGGCGGAACGGGTGCCGGGGCTATCGGTGGACGCCGACTTCTTTCCCACGCTCCGGGTCCAGCCCGCCCTCGGTCGCAGCTTTACGCCAGAGGAGATGGTACCGGGCCATGACCAGGTCATCATTCTCAGCCACGCCTTGTGGGAGCGCCGTTTCAACGCCGACCCGGCGATTCTCGGCCAGACGGCCCGGATCGACGGCCAGAACGTGACGATCATCGGCGTGATGCCGGAAGGCGTGGAGTATCCACTGTTGTGGGGGCGCATCGATGCCTGGCGGCCGCTCGCGCTCACCGCCGAACAGCTGAAGAGCCGCGGCAACCACTGGCTCAACGCCATCGGGCGCCTCAAGCCGGGCGCTTCGCTCGGCGCGGCCCGCACGGAGTTCACGGCCATCGCGGCGCGGTGGGCGCACGACTTCCCCGACACCAACGAGGGCACCGGCCTGCGCCTCGTGCTCCTCCACAAATCGACCATGGACCAGGTCGGGCAGTCGCTCTCGATGCTCGTCATGGGCCTCTCGGGCTTCGTCCTGCTCATCGCCTGCGCCAACCTCGCCAACCTGCAGCTCGCCCGCACCGCGCAGCGGGCGCGCGACTATGCCATCCGCGCCGCGCTCGGCGCCTCGCGCTCGCGCCTCATGCGCGAACTGCTCGTGGAGAGCCTCGTGCTCTCGCTCGCCGGCGGCTTTCTCGGCTTCCTGCTCGCGGTCTGGCTCACCGACGCCCTCGGCCGCCGCATTCTCATCGGCGAAAACAGCGGCCTGGACATCACGATCGATACGTCCGTCCTACTCTTCACCCTCGCGGCATCCCTCGCCACGGGCCTGCTGTTCGGATTGCTCCCGGCGTGGCACGCCGGCCGCACCGACGTCAACGCCGCGCTGAAACAGCAGGCGCGCGGCTCCACCGGGACGCGCGCCCAGCACCGCGTCCGCCACGCGCTCATCGTCGGCGAGGTCGCGCTCGCGCTCGCCCTCCTCGCAGGCGCCGGCTACTTTCTGCGCGGCCTCCAGCGCTTCACCCACCAGGACAACGGTTGGTCCGAGGACCACGTCATCACCGCCACGGTCAGCCTGCCGAAACCCAAATACGAGACCGAGGCCCAGCGGATCGCTTTCTATGACCGCGCGCTCGCCCGCCTGGCCTCGCTCCCCGGCGTCGAACACGCCGCCCTGGCCTCGTCGCTCCCGATCTGGGGCTACAACAGTTCCCGCGACATGGTCGCCGCCGACCGCCCGCTGCCGCCGAACGGCCAGGTCCCGCTCGTTTACGCCATCAGCGTCAGTTCGGATTTCTTCGCCGTGCTCAAGGTCCCGTTGCTCGAGGGCCGGCTCTTCCCCGCCGAAGTCTCGCCCGACGGACCCAAGCTGGTGGTCGTGAACGAATCCCTCGCGAAACAATTCTGGCCCGGGCAGAGCGCCGTCGGCAAACAACTCGGCCGCGCCGACGCAGATGACAAGCGGCGCTATGAGATCATCGGCGTCGTTCGCGATGTCGGTTTCGCGGGCAACCCGTCGGCGCCCGACACCCGCCTGCAGGTCTACTCGCCGCTCGTACAGGAACCCTGGGGCTATCTTTCAATCGCGCTGCGCACCACGGCCGCGCCCGGCACGCTTGCACCCGCGATCCGCACCGCCATCGCCGAAATCGACCCGGACCTGCCGGCGTACAACATCCGCACGGTCGAGCAGTCGCTCGAACGCCTCTCCCGCAACTTTCAACTCACGAACGAGCTCCTCACGGGCTTCGCGCTGCTCGGCCTCTTGCTCGCCGCCATCGGGCTGTACGGCGTGATCGCCGGGCTCGTGGTGCAGCGGACGCCCGAGTTCGGCATCCGCCTCGCGCTCGGCGCCCAGCCTGCCAGCGTGCTCTGGCTCGTCTTGGGCAAGGGCCTGCGTCTCGCGCTGCTTGGGACGGCAGCCGGGCTCGCCGGTACCTATGGCCTCGTGCGGCTCTTTGCCGCGCTGATCCCCGGCCTGCCGGGCCAGGACTGGCTCCTGATCGCCGGCACCGCCCTCGCGCTCCTCGCCGTGACCTTGTTCGCCTGCTGGCTCCCCGCCCGCCGCGCGACGAAGGTCGATCCGCTCATCGCCCTGCGGGCGGAGTGAACTCCGCCAAGTAACAAGTATCAGGTATCCAAGTATCAAGTCCGACACCTCGATATCTTTCTCTTTCTCTTAATCGTTCTCGTTCTCTCACTCGTCCGAACCGCCTAAAAAACAACAAGAGAACGAGAACGATCACGAGAACGAGAAAGATCCCCGATTCCCATCCCCCATCTCCGAACTAACAGCCCCCTGCTACTTGTCACTTGGTACTTGGTCCTTCCCCCATCATGCGCCACTTTCGCCTCGCCGCCCGCTCCCTGCTGAAAAGCCCTGGCTTCACGCTGACCGCCATCGCCACCCTCGCCCTCGGCATCGGCGTCAACACCGCGATGTTCTCGGTGGTGAACACCCTGCTCCTGCGCCCGGCGCCGTACCCGCAACCGGATCGGGTCGTGCGGCTGTTCCGGACCACGGCCGAAGCGCGGGATTGGACGCTCTCGCTGCCCGACCTGCGCGATGCGGCGACGAGTGACGCTTTCGCGACGGTCACGCCGTTCCAGTGGTGGTCTTTCAGTCTCGCCGAGCCCGGCCAGCCGGCCGAGCTGCTCAACGGCGCAATCGCCGCCGCCAACCTCTTCGAAACCCTCGGGGTCCAGCCTTTCCTCGGGCGGGGCTTCACCGCGGAAGAACAGCAGCCCGGACGCGATCGCGTCGCCGTGATCAGCTATGAATACTGGCAACGCCATTTCGGCGGCGACCGCGGCATCATCGGCCGCGTCCTGCGCATCGACGGCCAGGGCATCGAGGTGATCGGCGTCATGCCCGCCCCGGCCGAGTATCCGCTCTTTTGGGGCAAGCTCGATCTCTGGCGCCCGCTGCCGCTGACGAACGACTGGCGCGAGAGCCGCGACGTTCGCTGGCTGAACGCCATCGCGCGGCTCAAGCCCGGCGTGTCCTCGGCCCAGGCCCAGGCGTCCGCCAGTGCGATCGCCGGCCGTCTCGCGCATGACTTTCCCGCCACCAATGCCGGCCAGGGCATGGCGGTCGTCCCGCTCGTCGGGTCGGAGCTGAACGCCGCCCATCGCGCCCTGACCTGGCTCACCCTCGGGCTTTCCGGGTTCGTGCTGCTCATCGCCTGCGCAAACTTGGGAAACCTCCAGCTGGCACGCCATGCCGCCCGGGTCCGCGACCTCGCCGTCCGCGCCGCCCTCGGGGCGTCGCGCGCCCACCTCGTGCGCGAAGCGCTCGTGGAAAGCCTTGTCCTCGCGGCCGCCGGCGGCGTCGCCGGCCTGCTGCTCGCTTGGAATCTCATGGCCGTGCTCGCGCCGCAGATGCTCGGGCCGGTTGAGTCCGTTGCGCTCGACCATCGCGTGCTCGGGTTCGTCGCGCTCGCGACGCTCGCCGCCGGCCTGGTCTCCGGTTGCGCCCCGGCCTGGTTCACGGTGCGTGCCGACGTGAACGCCGGCTTGAAGTCGGACGGCCGCGGCACGACCGGCGACCGCTCCCGCCAGCGCGTGCGGCAGGCATTGATCGTCTCGCAGGTCGCCTTCTCGCTCGTGCTCCTGGCGGGCTCCGGATTTTTCCTGCGCGGCCTCCAGCGGTTCCTCGCGCAGGATCCCGGCTGGCGGATCGAGGGGCTGGCAAAGGGCACCATGACCCTCCCCGACACCGTCTATCGCGACGATGCCTCGCGCCACGCTTTCCACCAGCGCCTGCTGGAACGGGTCGGCCGTCTTCCCGGCGTCGACAGCGCGGCGCTCGCCACCGAGATCCCGTTGCAGGAAACCAATTCCGCGCGTGCCTTCGTGGTCGAAGGTCGGCCGGCGCCCCCGCCCGGACGCGAACCGATCGCCTATGGCAGCAACGTCACCGCCGGCTACTTCTCCACCCTCGGGATCAAGCTTGTCGAGGGGCGCATCTTTTCCGACAGCGCCGGCCCGGATGATCCGCGCCAGATCGTGATCAATGAATCCATGGCCCGGCAGCTCTGGCCGGGACAAAGCGCGCTCGGGAAGCGTATCCGCGACACCGGCACGGTGTGGCACCCGTGGCTCGAGGTCGTGGGCGTCGTGCGCGATGTTTCCTTTGCCGGCAGCTTCGGCGCCGTGCCCACGCGCCTGCAGTATTACATGAGCCTAGCGCAAAATCCGTGGGGTTACTTCACGCTGGTGGTGCGCAGCGCCACGCCGGCGGCGCTGGCCGAGCCGATCCGCCGCGCCGTCGGCGAACTCGACCCCGACCTGCCCGTCGTCGGCCTGATGCCGGGGCAGGACGCCGTCATCGGCGCGCAGCAGGAATTCCGCCTGGCAAACAAACTGCTCGTGGCGTTCGCCGCGCTGGGGCTTGGCCTGGCGGCGATCGGTCTCTATGGCGTCATCTCCGCCTTCGTCGTCCAGCGCACCCGCGAGTTCGGCATCCGCCTCGCCCTCGGGGCGCCGCCGCACAACGTGCTGCTGATGGTCCTCGGCCGCGGCGCGGGCCTCACGTTCATCGGCGTGGCTGGCGGCCTCGGGTGCGCGATCGCGCTGCTTCGGGTGCTCAGCTCGCTCTTCCCCGCGTTGCCGGGCGAGGATTGGGTCGGCGTCGCGGGTGCCGTGTCGGTCCTGTTGACCGTGACCCTGGCCGCCTGCTGGCTCCCGGCCCGCCGCGCCACGAAAGTCGACCCCATGGTGGCACTGCGCTCCGAGTAGCGACGGAAGTATCGAGTACCAGGGAACAAGTATCAGGCACCAAATCATCTTTCTTCTTTCTCTTTCTCTCGTCCTTTGCCGCCTCCCCCATCGATCCACCGCCCCGCCCCGCGATAACAAATTTCGAGAACGAGAAAGAGAACGATTCCTGCCTCCGTCCTCCTCGCTTTCGCCTCTTCCCACACCTCTTACTTCCGACCTCACACCTCGTCCCTCTTTTAGATGATCTCCAACCTCCGCTTCGCCTTCCGCCAACTCGCCAAGTCTCCCGGGTTCACGGTCACCGCGGTGCTGACGCTCGCGCTCGGCATCGGGGTCTGCACAGCCATGTTCAGCGTCATCCGGGCCGTGCTGCTCAAACCGCTGCCGTTCCGCGAACCCGACCGGCTGGTCTGGATCGAAAATGTCTTCGGCGGCGGCCTCTCGGGCCGCACTTCCCGCGCCGACACCCTCCTCGGCTGGCGTGAACAAACCAAGACTCTCGAGGCAGTCGGGGCCTATTTCGCATTTTCCGATTACGGCTCCAAGATCATGCGCGGCGCGGGCGAACCCGAGCGGTTGCGCGACGTGGGCGTCTCGGACAATTTCCTCGATGTCCTCGGCGTCCGCCCGTTGCTCGGTCGCAATTTCACGGCGGCGGAATGTGCTTTCAACGGTCCCGGCGCGCTCATTCTAAGCCACTCCTATTGGCGCCGGCGGTTCGGCGGCGACCCGGGAGTCATTGGAACCAAGGTCACACTCAACAACCAACCGTGCACGATCGTCGGGGTCCTGCCGGCGGCGTTTGACTTCGACGCCATCTTCACCCCCGGCAACGAGGTGGATATCCTGACTCCATTCCCCCTCGCGCCTGAGACCGCCCGCTGGGGCAACACCGTCTTCGGCCTCGGCCGGTTGAAGCCGGGTGCGTCAGTCGCTCAGGCCCAGGCGGAATTGACGGTGATCAGCGAACGGCTGCGCGAGGTGATCAAGGACGGAGGCGACTTCGGCGCCCGGGTCGAGCCGCTGGACCACGCCTTGCGCGGCAAATTCCGCAATGCCTTTCTTATCCTGACCGCCGCGGCGCTGTGCGTGCTGGCCATCGCCTGCGTCAATCTCTCCAACCTCCTGCTGGCCCGCCTCAATGTTCGCCGGCAGGAATTCGCCGTGCGCGTTGCGCTCGGCGCCCGCCGCTCGCACCTCGTCGGCCAGGCTCTCACCGAAAGCCTGCTCCTGGCTTTCGCCGGGTTGGTCTTCGGCGTGCCGCTGGCGTGGCAGGCCACCGACCTGCTGGCGCGCCTGCAAACCTTCGGCGTGCCGCTGCTGCAAACGGCCCAGGTCGATCCGGCCGCCCTGCTGTGCACGATCGGACTCACGACCCTGGCGGGCCTGGCCTGCGGGCTCTTGCCGGCAATCTCCCTCTCGCGTCGCCGGAACCAGGCCGCGCTCCAACATGCCGCCCAGCAGCGCAGCGCCGGGCGCGGTGCCGGGCTGGCGCGCAACAGTCTCGTGGTCGCGGAAGTCGCCCTCGCCTGCATCCTGCTCGTCGGGGCCGGCCTGTTGTTTCGGAGCTTCAGCGCCCTGCTGCAGGTAAACCTCGGGTTCGTGCCGGATCAGGCCATCGCTTGGCGCATCGACCCGCAGCGCAGCTTCCAAAACGGCGCCGAGGTTGCGCGATATTTCGGGGACCTCACCCGTCGCGTGGCCGCGCTGCCGGGCGTCGAAACCGTCGGCCTCAGCGACACGCTGCCGCTCGGACGCAACCGCACCTGGGGCGCGGGCGCGGTGGGTGTCGAGTACGCGGAAGGAACCTATCCCTTCGCTTTCCCGCGGATCATCGACGCACATTACCTGCAGGCGATGCGGATCCCGTTGATCGCCGGTCGCTATTTTGACGAAGGGTTTAATCCCAAGGCTGAAAAGACCGTCATCATCAACCAATCGCTGGCCCAGCAGCTGTGGCCGGACCGCGATCCGCTGGGCCGGAAGATCGCCGTCAACGGCGGCTCGACCGTCATCGGCGTCGTCGCCGATGTCCGCCACAGCTCGCTGGAGAAATCCGGCGGCAACGAAATGTATCTTGACTGCCGGCAGACCGGCGACTGGGGCAGCATGGAGATGGTGGTCCGGCTTGCCTCGTCGCCATCCGGCGCGGCCGCCGGGGGCCGGACACCCGAGTCGCTCGTCCCGGAAGTACGCGCGGCCCTGGCCTCTTTCGATCCTGGTTTGCCGTCAGGGGAATACCAGCCGCTTGAACAACTGATCGACGACGCCGTCGGCCCCCGACGCCTCATCTCGCGGCTCCTCGGTATCTTCTCCGCCCTCGCCCTTGGCCTGGCCGTGATCGGCCTCTACGGCGTCATGGCCTTCGCCGTCACCCAACGTCAGCAGGAAATCGGCATCCGGATGGCGCTCGGTGCCCAGCGGCGCGACATTTTGGCGATGATCCTCAATGGCGGGCTCCGCCTGGTCGTCCTCGGCGTCGCGGCGGGCCTCGCGGGTTCCTTCATTCTCACCCGCCTCCTGCAGAGCCAGCTCTTTGGCGTCTCGGCCGCCGATCCGCTGACATTCGTCGGCATCGCCGCACTGCTGGCCTTCGTCGCCACGCTGGCCTGCTTCGTTCCCGCCCGCCGTGCCACGAAAGTGGATCCGATGGTGGCATTGCGGGCCGAATAGGCCCGCAAGTAACAAGGATCAAGCAAGGACGAATGAAAACAGCATGTGAAGAGCCCGATTCCTGTATTCTTGGAGGGCCGGTCTCCTGACCGGCTGCGGTCGGCCGGGAGGCCGACCCTCCAGCCTTACAGCCCGACTCCGCTCACCCCTTACTGCTGACTGGTCACTGCTCTACATCCTGCTACTTGATTCCTGTAACCTGGTACTTCGTCCGATCCACGCCATGAACCGTCGCCAGTTCGTTTCCTCGCTCGCCGTTGCCGGCGCTGCTGTCGCCACCCGCTCGCGCCTCCTGGGCGCCGACAGCCCCGACGCCCGCCCCAAGGTCGGTGTGATCGGCTGCGGCTGGTACGGCGGCGTCAGCCTGCAGAGTTTGCTGCAAAATTCCGACGCGGAGGTCCTGTCCCTTTGCGATCCCAACACCCACGCGCTCGAGACGATGCGCCATGCGATCCCGTCGTCCCGATCCGTCGGCCTGCGTACCTTCGCCGATTACCGCGAAATGCTGGCGTCGGGTCACCATGACATCGTCATCGTCGCCACGCCCGACCACTGGCATGCGCTGCCGGCGATCGCCGCCATGCAGGCCGGGGCCGACGTCCTGCTCGAGAAGCCGATCAGCGTCGACGTCATCGAGGGCGAAGCCCTCGTCGCGGCGGCGCGAAAACACGGCCGCGTCGTCCAGGTGAACACCCAACGCCGCAGCACCCGCTGCCTCGCGGAAGCCCGCGACAAATACATCCGCAGCGGCCGGCTGGGCCCCATCGGACTCGTGGAGTGTTATTCTTATCTCACCGGCCGGCCCGCCGGCGTGTTGCCCGAGGCCCCGGTGCCGGCGCATCTCGACTTCAATCTGTGGACCGGGCCCGCGCCGCTGCTCCCGTTTCGCGCCGGCGACGAGTCGCGCCAGTGGCGCGCGTTCATGGAATACGGCAACGGCCAGATCGGCGACCTCGGCGTCCACATGTTCGACTGCGCGCGCTGGATGATGGGCCTCGGCTGGCCCGAGGCGATTGAGTCGAGCGGCGGCATCTACGTCGACAAGGCCGCCACTTCCAACATCTCCGACACCCAGCGCAGCGTCTTCCATTATCCCGGCGTCGATGTGAGTTGGGAACACCGCACCTGGGGCCTCTCGCCGCTGCCGCCGCGCCACTGGACCGATCAGTGGGGAGTGCGCTTCCTCGGCAAGAACGGCACGCTCAACATCACGCTGCTCGGCTATGAGTTCAGGCCGGCCGACGGCGGCCCGCGTGAGGGTTTCCACATGATGTCGAAGACGGGAGACCTCCAGAATCTCGACTTCAACCAGACCGGCCCGACCGACGATATCCAGAAATGGCACATTCAGGATTTTCTCCACGCCCGCGCCACCCGCGGCCGCCCGGTCGCCGACATCGAGGAAGGCCATATCTCCACCGCGAGCTGTGTTCTCGCCAACCTCGCCCAGGAACTCGGCCGCCCCCTCCGCTACGACCCGCACACGCGCACGATTCCCGGCGACGCCGAGGCCACCCGCCGCCTGGCCCGCCCCTACCGCGCGCCGTGGGTCCATCCGGAGCCGGATAACGTCTAAGCAGAAGGTGCCACCCAATCTTTCCTCTTTCTCTTAATCTTTCTCTGGCTCCTGTAGGGTCGTTGCTGGCGACGACCTCGCCCACGAAACCCAACGCCCGAGGTCGGGCCAAGGCCCGACCCTACAAGGAAGCAAATTTGATACCTGATCCCTTCCACTTGTTACTTTCCCCATGCGCCACGCCCTCCGCATCCTCCTGAAATCCCCCGGATTCACCGCCACCGCCCTCGCCACGCTGGCGCTCTGCCTCGGGGCGAACCTGATCATCTACAGCGTGGTCAGCGCCATCCTGCTGCGCCCGCTGCCCTTCCCCGAGCCGGAGCGGCTGATGGCCGTCGACAACAGCTACCCGAAGGCCGGCGCCGAGATCTCCTCCGCGTCGGTGCCGAACTATTTCGACCGCCGCCATGCCATCGCCGCGTTCGCGTCGGTCTCCTGCTACGAGGGCGGGTCCACGATCGTGGGCGCCCAGGGCACGCCCAACCGGGTGCCCATGATGCGCGTGACCCCCGAGTTCTTCGACACGCTCGGCGTGAAGCTGGCCATGGGCCACATGTTCACCGACGCCGAGCTCACCTACCAGACCGACCAGGTCGCCGTGCTCACCGACAGTTTCTGGCGCACGCAATTCAATGCCGATCCCGACGTCATCGGGAAAACCTTCCTGAACGACGGCCTCGCCATCACGGTGATCGGGGTCCTGCCCCGGGATTTCCATTTCCTGGCGAGCGAAGCCAGGTTCTACCGCCCCGCATCGCACGATCCGAAGCAGCGCGAGCCGGATAATCGCCACGCCAATGGCTGGAACATGATCGCCCGCCTCGCCCCGGGCGTCTCCGTTGCCGAAGCGCAGAAGCAGATGGACGCCTTCAATGTGCAGATGATGAAGACCGACCCGTACGCGCAGCTCGTGAAGGACGCCGGGTTCCACACCTACGTCCGCTCGCTGCACGGGCAGCAGGTGAAGGCGATCCGGCCCATCCTGCTCCTGTTGCAGGCCGGCAGCCTGCTGCTCCTCGTCATCGGCCTCGTCAATCTCGGCAATCTTTTCCTCATCCGCGCCAGCGGCCGCACGAAGGAATTCGCCATTCGCCAGGCGCTCGGCGCCTCCGCCTGGCAGCTCGCGCGCGAGGTCGGCACGGAGACGTTGCTGCTGGCCGCCGCCGGCACCGGCCTCGGCCTCACCGTCGGCGCCTTCGGCAACGATCTCTTGATGCGCTTGGCGGGCAGCCAGCTCCCGCTTGGCGCCACGATTACATTCGACGGCCGGGTCGTCGCCGCCGCCGCGGCGACGGTTCCCGTCGTTGCGCTCTTCCTTGCGCTGCCCGTCGTCTGGCTCAACCGCCGGCGCCCGCTGGCCACCGGGTTGCAGGTCGAGTCGCGCTCCGGCACCGCCAGCCGTTCGGCCCATCGCATTCGCCAGGGCTTCATCGTCACGCAGGTCGCCTTCGCCTTCATGCTGCTGGCCGGCGCCGGACTCCTCGGCTTGAGCCTGAAAAAGGCCATGGACCAGCCGACCGGGTTTGCCACCGATACCGTGCTGACCGGCAGCATCGCATTGCCGTGGAAGAACTATAAGGACAACAACGCCCGCGCCGACTTCGTCGCCCGCCTCCTGCCGGCCATCAAGGCGCTGCCGGGCGTAACCCACGCCGCCATTACCAACGGGCTGCCGTTCACCGGCAATGCGTCCAACAACGCCATCACCGTGGAGGGCCACACGCTGCAGCCGGGCCAGTCGCTGCAGGCGCACTACACCGCCAATGTCACCGCCGAGTATTGGTCCGCGATGGGTATTCCGCTCGTGCGCGGCCGCACCTTCACCGACGCCGACAGCGAAGCCAAGACAGGCGTCTGCGTCGTCGACCAGGCCTTCGCCGACCTCTATTGGCCGGGCCAGGATCCCCTCGGCCGCCGGCTCACCGCCGGGGTCGAGCTGAAGGACGACACCGCCAGCACTGTCGTCGGCGTCGTCGCCCCGGTGAAGCAAAACGAACTCACGGAGGACGCCGGCCACGGCGCCATCTACTTCCCGTGCCGCCGCGCCGCCTACGTGCCGAACAGTTTCATCCTCGTCGTCCGCACCAGCCTGCCGCCCGGCTCCCTGGCCGATTCGGTGCGCAAGGCCGTGCTCGCGCTCGATCCCGGCCTGCCCGTGGACGATCTCCGACCGATGGCCACGCGCGTGGCCGACACCCTCGTGGCGCGCAAGTCGCCCGCGCTCCTCACCTCGATCTTCGCCGTCAGCGCCCTGCTGCTCGCCACCCTCGGGCTCTACGGCGTGATGGCGTACGCCGTCGCCCAGCGGACGCGCGAATTCGGCATCCGGCTCGCCCTCGGCGCCGCGCCCGCCAGCCTGCTGCGCATGGTTTTCCTCGAAGGCAGCCGCCTCGCCTCCATCGGCCTCGCGGTGGGCGCCATCGGCGCGTTGTTTGTCTCGCGCTACATGGCGTCACTTCTCTTCGGCGTGAAAGCCTACGATCCGCTCGCCTACGGTGCCGTCGCGCTCGTCCTGGGCGCCGTCGCCGCCCTCGCCTGCCTCTTGCCCGCGCGCCGGGCGACCAAGGTCGACCCGATGGTGGCGCTGCGCGCCGAGTGAGCGAACCGCACGAAAGCTTCACCATGTCACCTCGGCTCCTGAACACTCATCTCGTCCCGCCAAAGCCCAAAGGGCGACGGCGGATGGTGGCCCTCCGCGCCGACTAAACCCGGCAAGTAACAAGTACCAAGGAGCAAGTATCCGGAAGCCACCTCCCACCTTCCCCCTGCTTTCTTCCGCCTCCCTGATGCTTGTTACCTGATACCTGTTACTTCCCCTGAATATGCTCTCCGCCCTCCAGCAAGCCACCCGCCAGGCCGCCAAATCGCCCGGCTTCTCCGCGACCGTCATCCTGGTCCTGGCACTCGGCATCGGCGCCACCACCGCGATCTTCAGCGTCGTCCACGCGGTGTTGATGAACCCGTTCCCTTACCACGACGGCAACCACCTGATCTTCGTCGGCTCGAACCGCACCGACGAACCCAACAGCCAGATGCCGGTGGCCTACCTCGATTATCTGGAATGGCGCAAGCAGGCGAAGACGGTCGACTACCTGGCCTTCGCCACCGGCAGTGCCTCCACGCTGACCGGCGTGCGCGAACCCGCCGTGCTCCGCAACGCCGCCATCTCGGCCAACACGTGGCCGCTGCTCGGCCTCCAGCCGGTGTTGGGACGCGTGTTCAACGAAACCGACGATCGGGCCGGCGCCGCGCCGGTCTGCGTCCTGAGTTACGCCACCTGGCAGAAGCACTTCGGCGGTGACAAGTCCGTGCTCGGCCGGGCCATCATCCTCGATGGCAAATCCTTCACGGTCATCGGCGTGATGCCGCCGGCCTTCCGGTTCTGGGCCGGCGATCTCTGGACGCCGGTCGACCTGCTGGCCGACACCGACCAGATGCGCAGCCGCGTCATGCGCATGGATTCGTGGGTCGTCACCCGCCCGAAACCGGGGCGGACCATCGACGACGTGCGCGCCGAACTCGGCGTCCTCGCCCGGCAGCTCGCGCAGCAGTTTCCCGACACCAACAAGAACATCGGCGTGATGATGCGTTACCTCAGCGAGTCCGTCACCGGCGGCTTTCGCGACCCGCTGCTCATGCTGCTGCTGGCCGTGGCGGCCGTGCTCCTGATCGCCTGCGCCAATGTCGCCAACCTCCTGCTCGCGCGCACGAGCGCCCGGCGGCGCGAGTTTGCCGTGCGGGCCGCGCTCGGCGCCAGCCGCCGCCAGCTCATCCGCCAGACGCTGGTCGAGAGCGTGCCGCTGGCCGTGCTCGGCGGTTGCGCCGGGCTCGTGCTGGCGGCGTGGGGCCTGGATGCCGTGCTGGCCATCCTGCCGCGCGACGCCGTGCCGGCCGAGGCCCAGATCACCGTCAACGGTCCGGTAATGCTCTTCTCGATCGCCATCACCCTCGCGACGCTCCTGTTGTTTTCGCTCTTCCCGGCCCTCGAGGGCTCGCGCGCCGCGCTGGGCAACGCGCTGCAGGAAGGCGCACGGGGCACGGCGAGCCTTTCCACGGGCCGGGTGCGCGCCGGCCTGATCGCGGCCGAGGTCGCGCTGTCCTTGATGCTCCTCGTCGGCGCCGGGCTGCTGCTCCGCAGCCTCGAGCGCCTCTCGGCCATGCCGGTCGGCTTCAACCAGGACCATCTGCTCGTGGCGCCGGTGCAGTTGTCCGAGGCGCGCTATGGCGGCAGCGAGCAGGCCACGCGTTTCTACGAAACCGCCGTGGAGCGCCTGCGGGCCCTCCCTGAAGTCGAGTCCGCCGCGGCGGCCACCAACGTTCCGTTCGCCGGCGCCAACGGCATGCCGCTCGTCGTCGAGGGCAAGAGCTACACCGACATCAACCAGCTTCAGGGCCTGCTCTTCGCCGCCGTCACGCCGGATTACTTCAAGGCGCAGGGCCTGCGACTCCTGCAGGGCCGCGGGTTCACCGCCGCCGACCGCGCCGGCACGGCGCCGGTGATCATTCTGAATGACGCCGCCGTGAAGAAATTCCTGCCGGCCGGCGATCCACTCGGGAAACGCGTCATGCTCGGCGCGCCGGACAACCTCATCAAGCCCGGCATGCTCCCGCCCGGGTTCGACAAATTCCAATGGGCCACCGTCGTCGGCGTCGTCACCAGCGCCCAGCACTTCGGGCCGGTCGGGGATCCACCGGCCGCCGCCTACATCCCGATCCGCCAAGCCTGGGATTACGCGCCGATGCGGCGTTCGATGGTGCTGCTGGTGCGCACGCACCACGATCCGCTCGCGTTCGTGCCGACGCTCCGCGATCTCGTCCACTCGCTGGATCCCGACCAGCCGCTCGGGCGCGTCGCCTCGATGGAGATGCTCATCGCCGAATGGCTGCAAGGGCCGCGTTTCAACACCGTGCTGCTCGCGTTGTTCGGCGCCGTCGCCCTCGCGTTGGCCGTCGTCGGCATTTACGGCGTCGTTTCTTGGAACGTCGCGCAGCGAACCCGCGAGATCGGCATTCGCCAGGCGCTCGGGGCCGACCGCGGGAGCGTGCTCCGCCTGGTGATCGGGCAGTCGATGCGCGTGGTGGGGCTCGGTCTCATCCTCGGCCTCGCCGGGTCGCTCGCGTGCGCCGGCCTGCTGCGCTCGCAACTGGTCGCCATCAGTCCGTTCGATCCGCTCACCTTCGCCGGCGTCGCCGTCCTGCTCGGCGGCGCCGCCCTCGTCGCCTGCTGGCTCCCGGCGCGGAGAGCAACGCGAGTCAATCCCGTCGAAGCCCTTCGAACGGATTGATCCGAGGCAAGTGGACGGGTGTCCGCGGGAGGCAGCGCAATCGCTCGATCCCACTGGATCCTTCGCTACGCTCAGGATGACAGTATCGACGACGATATTCCGAAACGTGTCATTCTGAGCGCAGCGAAGAATCTAGGTGAATTTCAAAGGAGCGGAATCGTTCTCGTTCCCGTTCTCTTTCTCGATCTATCCGGGCGCCCTGGCCCTTGTTACCGATTGCTACTTGTTACCGGCCACTTGCTGCTTTTCCTCCCTCGCATGCACCGCATTACCGGCCTGCTCGTCCTTGCCTTCGCCACGACGGCCCTCGGCCTTGATCCCACCCAGTCCGACCGGATCCGCGACCTGATCCGTCACCGGCAGTATCCCGAGGCGCAGGCCGAGCTCGAAAAGGCCGTGGCCGCCGAGCCTACGAACGCCGAGGCCCAGTATTGGCTGGGCAAGGTGCGATTGGACCGCGGCCAGCTCGAGGGCTCGGTCAGCGCCCTCGAGACCGCCACGTCGCTGGCGCCGGCCAAGAGCGAGTATTTCCGCGTGCTCGGCGACGCCTACGGCATCTCGGCCCAGCGCGCCGGCTTGTTTTCGAAGCTCGGCTTCGCGCGGAAGTGCAAGGCCGCCTACGACAAGGCGGTGGAACTCGACCCGAAGAACATCAACGCCCGGTGGAGCGTGATGGAATACTGCCGGCAGGCGCCGGGAATCGTCGGCGGCGGCATGGACGGCGCCTACGCGCAGGCGGCCGAGATCAGGAAGCTCGACGCCCGGCGCGGTCTGGCCGCCTACGCCATGCTCTACGCCACCGAGAAGAAATACGACGAGGCCTTTGCGATGTTCGGTGACGCCCTGAAATCCGCGCCCGACGACTACCTGGTGCTTTACCAGATCGGAAGTTTCGCCGCCAACAGCGGGAGGGAGTTGGACCGCGGGATCGCTTCATTGCAGCGCTGCCTGGACTTGCCCCCGCCCGCGAGTGCGCCGGGACGCGCGCCGGTGCAATGGCAGCTTGGCCGGCTGCTCGCGCTGAAGGGCGACAAGGCCGGCGCCCGCGCCGCGTACGAGGCCGCGCTCAAGATCGACCCGAAATTCCCGCAAGCCCTCGAGGCCCTGAAGAAACTGTAGGGTCGTCGCTCGCGACGACCTTCGGGCGCGCCCGCCCCGGGCGCCCGTAGGGTCGTTGCTGGCGACGATCTAATCCCAACCGGCAGGGTCGCAGCTTGCTGCGACCTCCTAGGTCGGACCAAGGTCCGACCCTACATTCACCTAATGGCGTAGCACTGCTCCAGCGCGGCAACGCCTGAATATGCTCCCCTCTAGCAAGAGGGGTGGCCGCAGGCCGGGGTGTGTGCTTGCGACCTCCCGCCGCCGCTGGCATTGGTCCCCCATGCCCTCGCCGCATTATCGCGTCGCGTCGCCGCCGGCGGACAAGCCGCTCCTGCTTTGGGACGGCGAATGCGGATTCTGCCGTCTCTGGGCCGACCGCTGGCGCGACAGCTACGGCGACCGCGTCGATTTTGCGACCGCCCAATCCCAGGCGGGACGCTTCCCCGAGATTCCCGCCGCCGCCTGCGATCTCGCCATCCAGTTGGTCGAACCGAAAGGAGATGTTTACTCCGGCGCCGCGGCCGCCCTCCGCACGCGGCGGCACGGACGCGCCCAGGGCGACCCCTTCCTCGGGGCCTACGAACATATCGCTGCCTTCGCCGCGACCGCTGACGCCGTCTATGCCTTCGTTGCCCGGCACCGGCCGTTGCTCTTGCGCCTGACGCGCCTGGCCGCCGGACCAAACCTGCACCGGCCGCGATTCTCGGTGGCGGCCGACGTCTTCCTGCGCGGGCTTGCGGCGATCTACTTCGTCGCGTTCGGCTCCATGTGGTGGCAACTTGGCGGCCTCATCGGTCCGCATGGCATCCTGCCGGCTCAACCCTACCTGGATGCGGTGGCCGGCCAGCTCGGCGCCCTGCGGTTTTGGTACCTGCCGACGCTGTGCTGGTGGTTTGGCGGTGGCATCTTTCTGCATGTGCTGTGTGGCGGTGGCTTGGTCCTGGCCGGGCTGGCCTTTCGACGCGTCGCGCAACCCTGGTGCTTTGCCCTGCTCTGGCTGTTCTATCTTTCGTTGTGCGGCGCCGGCCAGGTCTTCCTGGCTTACCAGTGGGACGCGCTTCTGCTCGAGACCGGCCTGCTGGCGGTGTTCTTCGTCCCGTGGCGCCGCGCCACCGAGCGCGTGGAGCCGCCGCGTTTCGCCCGCGCACTGCTGGGGTGGCTGCTCTTCCGGCTGATGTTCATGTCCGGCTTCGTGAAGCTCGCCAGTGGCGACGCGTCGTGGCGCCACCTCACGGCGCTCGCCCACCATTATGAAACGCAGCCGCTGCCGACCTGGCTCGCCTGGCACGCGCACCACCTGCCGTTGTGGTTCCAGGAGTTCAGTTGTGCAGCGATGTTCATCATCGAACTCGTTGCGCCGTTTCTCCTCTTCGGCCCGCGCCGGCTGCGTTTGGCGGCGACCCTCAGCCTCATTCTCCTGCAGGTCCTGATCGCGCTCACCGGCAACTACACCTTCTTCAACTACCTCACGATCCTGCTCTGCCTCCTGTTCCTCGATGACGCGTGGTGGTCGCGCTGGTTTGGCATTGCGCCGCGCAGCCGTGCGGCCGAGGACGCGGATCGTCGCGGCGAAACGGGATTCCCGGGCGGGCTGCGCACGCCGGTGTTCGTCGCGTTCTTCGCCGCGTCGCTGGTGATCACCTTGCCGACGCTATTGCGCGTGGGCCGCTGGCCGGGCTGGTATGCCGCCCTCTACCGCAGCGTCGCCGTCACCCGCAGCGTCAACAGCTACGGGCTGTTCACCGTGATGACGACCACCCGGCCCGAGATTGTCATCGAGGGCAGCACCGACGGTCGCGAGTGGAAGCCGTATGAGTTCAAATGGAAACCGGGCGATCCGGGCCGCCGACCCGGCTTCATTGCCCCGTATCAGCCGCGCCTCGACTGGCAGATGTGGTTCGCGGCGCTCGCCTACCCCCAATATGAGCCGTGGATGAATCCGTTCCTGCGCCAGCTCGCCGCCAACGAACCGGCCGTCACCCGCCTCTTGCGCACGAACCCCTTTGCGAAGGACCCGCCGCACTACCTGCGGGCCATCCTCTACGACTACCAGTTCACCACCGCCGCCGAGCGCGCGCGCACGGGCCACTGGTGGAAGCGCACTGCCACCGCTTATTATTTGCAACCGACGCCCGTCCGCTGAGTGTCATCGGCGTGACCGCCCCCGAACAATTCCTCGACCTGCTGCGCGCTGCGGTCCGCGATGGCACGCTGGCCCGGCTGACGCTCGGCAAGCCGAAAACCGCCGATCGCACGTTGCGCCAGCTATTCGTCCGGCCCGTCACGTTGCGCGGCACGACCCAGCTGTCGCTCGTGTGGCGGCACGACCGGCAGGATATCACCAAGAACTTTCCGCCGGACGAGGCCCTGCGGATCATCACGCCGCTCATCGGCACGGATTTCCACAGCGCGCACCTGTTTACGCCCGCGCAGGTCGCCCAGCTCGAGTACAACAAGAAGGGCCAGCCGCGCCTGACCTTTGGGCCGGCCGTGGAGTCGGCGGCCGACGACGCCCACGATCGGGCCAAAGTCCGCATCCTGCCGCCGGAGAGCCAGGGCTGGCTCGAGCGCCTTGGCGTCACCACGCCACAGGGCGCCGTCCGCGAACACCAGGCCGACAAGCACCGGCAGATCCACAAGTTTGTCGAGATCCTGAGCCACCTCGTGGCGGACGCCAACCTCGCACCCGATCGCCCGATCGAGGTCGCCGACATGGGTTGCGGCAAAGGTTACCTCACGTTTGCGGCTCATGATTATTTCACCCTTGTCCTGCGTCGCGCCGCGCACGTGCGGGGCATCGAAGCCCGCGCCGAGTTGGTCGAGCTCTGCAATCGCGTCGCGCGGGAGACCGGCCGGTCCGGCCTGGAATTCGAGACCGGCTCCATCGCGACCACTTCGTTGCCGTCCCTCGACCTCCTCATCGCCCTGCATGCCTGCGATACCGCGACCGATGATGCGCTCGCGAAAGGCGTCCAGGCCGGCGCCACCCTGCTGGTCGTCGCGCCTTGTTGCCAGAAAGAGTTGCGCCCGCAGCTCACCGCTGCCCCGGTGCTCGCCCCGGCGCTGCGCCACGGCATCTTCCAGGAGCGCCACGCCGAGTTCGCCACCGATGCGTTGCGCGCGCTGCTGCTCGAATGGGCCGGCTACGATACCAAGGTGTTCGAGTTCATCTCCACCGAGCACACGGCAAAAAACCTCATGATCGCCGCCACGCGGCGCGCGGACGACGCGCGCACCGCGGAAGCCACGGCCCGGGTGCGCGAACTGGCCGCGTTCTACGGCATCAAGTCGCAGGCGCTCGCGCGGCACCTCGGATTTGTGCTTTAGGCGATCATGTTCAGACCCAGGCAAGCTGCCGTTGGCCTTTGCTGTAGGGCGGGATCGCTGATCCCGCCGCAACCCGCACGCGGCGGGATCAGCGATCC
>DASZRV010000011.1:0-3678 GCA_035549095.1 Lacunisphaera sp.
CGCTCGGTCGCACAGTTGTTGGCTTTGTAGAGCGTCTTCGTGCCCGACGTATTGGTGAAGTAGTAGTAGGTGCAGCCATACTTCACGCAATAGGCGGTGCCGCCGCTCGAATATGCCGTTTCGGTCGGGCCGAAACTGCCCGACCATACAAAGCTGTTAGTGGTGACGGCGCCGACGGTCTGAACGCCGTTGATGTTGAGCGGCGAGGACAGGCCCGTGACACCGGTGATGTAGACATTGTCGCCTGCGCTGAGGCCGTGCGCGTTCGAGGTGATCGTGATCTCGCAGGTCGAGAGGGTGCAGCGCTGGATTGTGCCGTTCTTGCTATAAGTGGTGTAGCCGCTGGTGTTCACCTTTACGCCGGCGGTCGTATAGAGCTGAAACGTCGTACTGGTCGGGTTCTTGACCATGTACGTGTTGCCGTTTAGCTCGGTCATGCCCTTGACGCCGCTGATGTAAACGATGTTGCCATCGGCGAATCCATGGGCGGCCGTGGTGGTGACGACGCCCGGATTGGCCTTGGTGACAGCCTTGATGCTGGCCGAGCCGTTGGTCCAGGAGGCGGCGGTGATCGCAGTGCCGGCAATGGGTGTACCGCGCACTTCGTTGGCGTATGTCCCGACGTTGACGGCGGCCGACCACGGGACAATGGCCATCTTCGAATAGGTCGGCGTCTGCACGTCCTGCACGACGTGGTCGATCAGCCAGTCGGTCGCGTTCTGCAGGTCGAGAATCTTCTGGCCGGCCATGGAGCCGGTCGTGTCGAGGGCGACGGAAACCTCGATGTCCTTGGAGCCGCGCGTTGCCTGCGAGGTCAGCTGGGCGGTGATGCTGTGGATTCCAACGAGCTGCACGAACGAAGTCGGAACGGTGATCTGCGCGCGGATATCCAAGGTCCCAGCAGTCGTATCGATGGTTGCGCTGTTAACGGTCGCGGTGATGGCGTTGTCGGCGAGCCGTTCGTCGAGAATCTGCTGGGCCTTGGTCATGACGTCCGCCTCGGCGGCGTCCTTGGTCGTGGTGCCGTCGTTGACCTCGTTGACCTTGTCTTCCATGGCCAGAGCCGCCGCATCGAGCGCGGTCTGAGCGCGGCTGCGCGCGGTCTGGGTGTAGGTGAAATCCACCACCGCCCCGGAGGTCGCGATCAGCACGATCGCCAGAATCGCAAAGATCACCAGAAACGCGCCGCGTTCATCGCGGCGAAAGCGCTCGAGGAGGTCGGTGAAGCGGCGCATGGACCGGCAGGCCCCAATTATGGATGATGAAGTCTGCCGGAAATTCCTAACTAAAGAACAATGACCTTCGCGCCAATTTTCACGCGTTCATAAAGGTCTATAACGTCGTCGTTGATCATCCGGATGCAGCCTGAGCTGACATCGCCGCCGATCGTCCATGGCTCGTTGGTGCCATGAATGCGATAGAGGGTGGAACCGATGTAGAGGGCGCGGGCGCCCAGGGGGTTGTTGATCCCGCCCGCCATGTGACGGGGAATGTCGGGACGGCGAGCCAGCATTTCGGCCGGCGGCGTCCAATCCGGCCATTCCCGCTTGTTGGTGATACGGTGGATGCCACTCCACTCAAATCCGGTCTTGGCTGTGCCAATGCCGTAGCGCAGCGCCTTGCCTCCGCCGAGCACGAGATAGAGGAAATGGTCGCCTGTATCGACAATGAGCGTGCCGGCGGCCTCGCTGGAGTCGTATGGAACCACCTGGCGCATGAATTTCGGATCGAGGTGGACGCGGGGGGGAACCCGCAGGGTCAGGCTGTTTGCAGGCTTGCCGGTGGTGAAGAACAGCCCCGGCGGCGGCCCGAACAGACTTGGCGCGGCAAAGGCGGGTGGGAGCGATGAGGCTGCCAGCAGAGCGGCGAGCAAAAATCGTTTTGTCCAGCGGAGCATGTCGAATGTCCCGGTTGAGGAAAACGCACTGGTAGGCTTACCCAAGTGTCAAGCAAAACCGCCAACGCGGCGTGAAGGAGCATGGTTAAGTCTTTGCCGTGACTTATGGTTTCAGGAACATTAAGAGATGATCGAGCGCTGCGCGTGGGCTGGAACGGACACCGAGAACGTCCGATATCACGACGAGGAATGGGGTCGCCCGGTGGTGGACGACAACCGGCTGTTTGAAAAGCTCTGCCTCGAGGGGTTTCAGTCGGGGCTGAGCTGGCTGACGATCCTCAAGAAGCGGCCGCAGTTCCGCAGGCAATTCCGCGATTTCGAGATCGCCAGAGTGGCGAGAATGACGGCTGCCGATGTCGATCGTCTCCTCGCGGATGCCGGCATTATCCGGCACCGCGGCAAGATCGAGTCGACGATCAACAATGCCCGGCGGGCTCTCGAGATTCAGAAGGAATTCGGCAGCCTCGCCGCCTACATCTGGCGCTTTGAGCCCGAGCCGAAGGCCGCGCCGGTACTGCACGGAACGCTCGAGTCGGAAACGGAGGCGTCGAGGGCGCTCAGCCGCGACCTGCGCAAGCGGGGCTTCAGCTTTGTGGGCCCCACGACCTGCTACGCCTTCATGCAGGCGATGGGCCTGGTCAACGACCACTACGCGCATTGTTTCGCCCGCGCCGAGTGCGACGCGGCGCGGGCGAGGCTCAGGCGTCCGGCCTAGCCTATATGGGGCGGCAGGCCGATATCGCGACGGAGATAATCCGGCAGTTCGTCGGTCGCCTCGCGCAGCCTGCGCAGCACCCTCAGTTCGTGCCGGGCGGCGCGCGCCGCGCGGGCGATGGCCATCATCTCCCACAGGCTGAAGAAGAGATGGTGCCAGAGAGACGGCTTGAGACCGCGAAGGTAGGGGCCGGGGGTGGTCCAGTCCTTGGAGACGGGCATGGGCTGTCGCCGGAGCGTTTCTGGCGCTCCGGCCTCCAATGATTGTGGGGGGTGGGGCTACTGGTGGTCCCAGTACCGCCGGCTCGGCTCGATGGGCAAAAGGCCGAGGTCGCGGCGGAGGGAATCGGGAACCGGCGGCGAACCTCTCGTCCTTTCAGGCCATTGCGACAGAATGGCTGACAACAACCGGCTCACGACTGAGCGGTCGCGACGGGCGATCGAGGGAACGAAGCTGGGCCTCATTTCGGTGCCGGACAAAGACATCTGCTCTATGCCGGACGCATTGCGGCGCCGGCTCTCCATGGGTTGAGACGGTTGACGGATGCCGGGGCGAGCGGCGCAGACGGCTATGCCGTGGGCGGAGTCGAACCGGCGGTGGCGTTAGCGAAGGTCAGGGAAGGGAAGGTCGTGTGGCCAGAAGGCCGGCGAGCATTCAGGCTCGATACATTCCCCAGGGCCCAACGAAATCGCAGCCACGGGTGCGAGCGCAAAGCGGATTGATCATGTGCGACTCCTTCGTGGGCTGGGGTTGGGACGGGTGCTGATAGGACAGGGGAATCGGCCGCGCAAGCGAAATCTGCGGCAGCCTGACGCAGCGGCCGGAGTGTGGCCGCGTCACAACAGTGTGCGCCAAGAACCATAAAAATCCGCTCTCCTTGTCTCGAATTATCGTTTCCATTAGGAACGGCGCACGTTTGGGAACCCCACCTCATGGCCGACCGCAGCACGCGCATCGAGGCACGCCTCCCGCGCGGTTTCGAGGACCGCGCATCCGCCGACATCGCGGCGACCGACCGGATGATCGCCACCATCCGCGCCGTCTACGAGCGCTATGGATTCGACCC
>DASZRV010000012.1:0-36189 GCA_035549095.1 Lacunisphaera sp.
TCAGGGGGGTGTGGGTTGGGACTTGGCCCCCGGCGGGACGGGCGCGGGTGCCTTCCGGTGCTTCGTGAACTCCGAGATGCCGGAGGCCTCCTCGGCGGCGATCTTCTCCTTCTCCATGAATTTCCAGCCGCCGACCATGGACGAGAGCACGCCGTGCCCCTCGACGTAGTCGTGGTAGAACACCAGGTAGATGTGGATGAGCGTGAAGACCACGAACAGCCACAGCACCGCATAATGGAACACCCGCAGGTTTTGCTCGCTGCCGAACAGCGGCACCATCCAGGTGAACAGCTGCGGGAACCACGAATGGCTCATCGACGCGTAGAGCGCGAAGCCCGACAGCACCTGGAAGATCGTCAGCAGCCCCGTGCCCATGTAGGTGAAGTACGCCACGGAGTTGTGCCCGAGCGTGTGGACGACCTCGTCGCTCGACTGGAAAATATCCACCTTCAGCACCGCCCAGACCTGCTTGATCTGCGGCTTGGTGATGGGGAAGAAATTCCGCCAGTGGGTGTACTTGTTGCCCACCGAGGCCCAGTAGAGCCGGAACGCGAAGTTGACCATGAACACGTACGCCGTGCTGAAGTGCACGAAGCGCACCGTGCCGAACCAGTAGCTGTTCGCGGCCTCGCCCGCGTTGAGGAACCCGGGCGGATGGGCGATCAGGTAGCCGGTGACGCCGAGCGTGATCACGCACAGCGCGTTGATCCAATGGAACCAGCGCACGGGCTGCTCCCAGACGTAGACCCGTTGGTAGTCGTGTGAATGGCTTTGCATGGCGACTCCCGGGTTCAGTTCACCAGCAGCTCGTGGCGGGCGACCTCCTTCTTGTCTTCGTAGAGGTGCACGGCGCAGGCGAGGCACGGGTCGAACGAGTGGATCGTGCGGATGATCTCGAGCGGCTGCTGCGGGTCGTGCACCGGTGTGCCGACCAGCGACGCCTCGTAGGCCGAGCGCTGGCCCTTGCCGTCGCGCGGCGAGGCATTCCAGGTGCTCGGGACCACGAGCTGGTAGTTCGCGATCTTTTGCTCGTTGATGACGATCCAGTGGGCGAGCGCGCCGCGGGGCGCCTCGCTCGTGCCGACGCCCTTGCAGGTCGTCGGCCAGGAGGACGGCTCCCATTTGTCGCGGGTGAAGGTCCGTGTGTCGCCGGCCTTGATGTTGGCCAGCAGCTGCGCGTAGAAGTCCTGCGCCCAGCGAGCGATGAGTTGCGATTCGATCGCGCGCGCCGCGGTGCGGCCGAGCGTCGAGAACAGCACCGTCGCCGGCACCTTCAACGCGCCGAGCACGCCGGTGACCGCGTCCTTGATCTCGGCATTGCCCGCGGCGAAGCCGACGAGCATGCGCGAGAGCGGACCGACCTCCATGGCGTGGCCCTTCCAGCGCGGTGTCTTGAGCCAGCTGTACTTGGCCTCGACGTCGAGGTTCTCGTACGGAGGTTTCGGGCCGGAGTACTTCAGCTTGGTCTCGCCGTTCCACGGGTGCAGCCCGCCGGCCGCCTGGTATTCGTACCACGAGTGGTCGACGAACTCCTGGATGCCGGTGTCGTCGCGCGGGTCCACCGGGTGGACTGTCGTGAGATCGCGCCCAAGGATGGCGCCGCGCGGGAACTTGTAGCTCGAGACTTCGTTGAACCCGTTGGTCGGCAGGTCGCCGTAGCAGAGGTAGTTCTCGAGGCCGCCACCGATGCCGGCCCAGTCGAGATAGAACGGCGCCACCGCCAGCACGTCGGGAATGTAGACCTGCTCGATGAACGTCTTCGCGTCGGCCAAAAGCTGTCCGACCATCGCAAGCCGCTCGGCGTTGATGGCGTTGGCCTCGTTCACATTGATTGAGCACGGCACGCCGCCGACGAGGTAGTTCGGGTGCGGGTTCTTGCCGCCGAAGATCGTGTGGACCTTGACAATCTCTTTCTGCCACTCGAGGGCCTCGAGGTAGTGCGCGACGCCCATGAGGTTGGCCTCGGGCGGGAGCTTGAAGGCCGGGTGGCCCCAGTAGCCGTTGGCGAAGATGCCCAGCTGGCCGCTCTCGACGAACTTCGTCAGGCGCTTCTGGATGTCGCTGAAATAGCCCGGCGAACTCTTCGGCCAGTGCGAGATGCTCTGCGCCAGCTCGGAGGTGGCCTTCGGGTCGGCCTTGAGGGCGCTGACGACGTCCACCCAATCGAGCGCGTGCAGGTGGTAGAAGTGCACCACGTGGTCCTGCATGTATTGGGTGCAGAACATCAGGTTGCGGATCAGCTCGGCGGTCGGCGGGACCTTGATGCCGACGGCGTCCTCGACGGCGCGGACGGACGCGAGGGCATGCACCGTCGTGCACACGCCGCAGACGCGTTCGCAAAAGGCCCAGGCGTCGCGCGGGTCGCGGCCGCGGAGGATGATCTCCAGGCCGCGGACCATCGTGCCGGCGCTCCAGGCGTCGACGATCTTGCCATCCTTGATTTCCGCCTCGATGCGGAGATGGCCTTCGATGCGGGTGACGGGATCGACTACAATTCTTGAGCTCATGGCGGGGCGTTGGGGTTAGGATTTGTTGTCGGTGGCACCGTGGCCGTTGTGGCGCTCCTGGTGTTCCTTTTCGGCCTTCTCGGCGTTTTCACCGGCCTGTTCGCCAATGCCATGGCGCTTGCGGAAGTTGGTCATCACAGCGTGCGCGGCGGCGCCCGCGACCGCGGCCCCGGCCGCGACGGCGCCGATCTGGTCGGCGGTCGCCTCGATGCCGAAGCCCGGGAAGTTCGGGAGGCGCTGGTAGAACGGCCCGTTGTCCCAGAAGTTTGACTCGGAGCAGCCGATGCAGCCGTGGCCCGACTGGATCGGGAAACTCACGCCGCCGTTCCAGCGGATCGTGCCGCAGGAATTGTAGGTGGACGGCCCGCGGCAGCCCATCTTGTAGAGGCAATAGCCCTTGCGCGCGTTCTCGTCGTCGAAGCTCTCGACGAACAGCCCCGCGTCGTAGTTCGGCCGGCGGTAGCACGTGTCGTGCACACGGCGCGAGTAGAACGCCTTCGGCCGGCCGAGCTGGTCGAGCTCGGGAATGGCATCGAAGGTCAGCAGGTGCACGAGCACACCGGCCATGACCTCGGCGATCGGCGGGCAGCCCTGGACGTTGATGATCGGCTTGCCGGCCAGCACGCGGTGGATCGGCTTCGCCTCGGTGGGATTAGGCTTCGCCGCCTGCACGCAGCCCGAGCAGGCGCAGTTGCCCCACGCGACGATGGCCTTGGCGTGCTCGGCGCATTCCTCGGCAATGTGCTTCGCCGTCTTGCCGCCGATGCAGCAATAGACGCCGTCCTCCGCCATCGGCACCGAGCCCTCGATGCAAAGGAGATACTCGCCCTTGTACTTGGCGATCGTGTCCTGCAGGCACTTCTCCGCCTGCGCGCCGGACGCCGCGAGCAGCGTCTCGGTGTAATCGAGCGACACCTTGTCGAGCAGGATGTCGGCCACGATCGGATGCGAGATGCGGATGAACGACTCGCTGCAGCAGGTGCATTCCTGGAAATGGAGCCAGACGACCGGGATGCGTTTCTTCGTCTCGAGCGCCTTCACCATCTGGGCGACGCCGGACGCTTGCAGGCCGATGCAGCCGCCCATCCAGGCGCAGAACTGCAGGAATTCCCGGCGGGACACTCCGCGGGAAACGATCGATTCATAGATGGTCTCTTCCTTCGTTGGATTCTCCGTTGCCTTGGGCATGTTTTGGGGTGCGGTCACCGGCGGGGCGGTCGGTGATGGCGCTTGGGGGTTTGGATGTTTCGGCGTGGAGTACGGTGGGCTGGCCGACAATATCGGAAGCGGGCCCTGCCCCGATAGGCGCACGTTGGCAAAGGCTGCTCATATATTGTCCTCCGGGCCACTCACGCTCGACGCATGGATTGTCTTGGGTTCTAAGTACCCCTATGCACGAGGTCGGCATCATGGAGTCCGCGTTGGACGCCATCCGGCACCAAGCCGTGAAGCACGGCGCGGATCGCGTCACCCGGATCGTCCTGCGCATCGGTGTGCTGGCGGGGGTCGACGAGCAGGCATTGCGCTTCGCCTTCGAGGCCCTCGCCCCGCACAGTGTCGCCGCCGGCGCCGCCCTCGAGATCGAAACCGTCCCGGCGCGCGTCCATTGCCCGGGTTGCGGCGCCGAGTTTGGCGTCGAACGCGGCTTCATTTTCCAATGCCCGCAGTGCCACGAGTACTCGGGCGACATTCGCGCCGGCCGCGAGCTCGGCATCGCACGCCTGGAATTTTCCACCCCATGAATACTCCCGCCACGCCTCCCCCGGTCGGTGAACCGGGCGTCCGCATCAACGCCCTGACCGGCGCGGTCGCCACCCCCGCCCGCTCGCTTTCCGCCCCGCTGTCCGCGGAGATCAATGCCGCCCTCTCGGCCAGTCCGCGCGGCGAGGTGGCCATCGACGTCAACATCCCGCTGCTCGAGAAGAACGACATCCTCGCCGAGCGGAACCGCGGCTATTTCCTCGGCCGCGGCCTCACCGCCCTCAACCTCGTCTCCTCACCGGGCGCGGGCAAGACCACCCTCCTCGAGCGCACGCTCGACGAGTTCGGCCGTCGCACGAAGTGCGCCGTCCTCGTTGGCGACCTCGAGACCGACAACGACGGGCGCCGCCTGAGCCGTCCGCATGCGCCCGTCGCCCAGATCACCACCGGCACCGTGTGCCACCTCGACGCCGGCATGATCGCCCGCGCCGCGCAATCGATCGACCTCGCCGGCGTCCGGATCCTCTTCATCGAAAATGTCGGCAACCTCGTCTGTCCGGCCTCGTTCGACCTCGGCGAACAGGTGCGCGTCGTGCTCCTTTCGACCACCGAGGGCGAGGACAAGCCGCTGAAGTATCCGCCCATCTTCAAGTCCGCCCACCTCGTCCTGCTCACCAAGGTCGACGTCGCCGACGTGCTCGGGTTCAAGCGCGCGGTGGCCGTCGAGAACATCCGGCGCATCGCCCCGCAGGCGCGCCTCATCCAGGTCTCCGCGCGAACCGGCGAGGGCCTGCCGGAGTGGTACGAGTTCCTGCAAAACCTCGCCGGAAAATCCTGAACGCGCCCGCGGCACCCCACGATGCCCCTGACGACTCCCCCCACCGACCTCCTCTTCCGCGTGCGCGGCACCGTGCAAGGCGTCGGCTACCGGCCGTTCGTCCATCGCAAGGCCCTTGCGCTCGGCCTGAACGGTTGGGTGCTGAACGATGCCGAAGGCGTCCTCGTGCGCGCGGCCGGTGATGCCGCGCGGGTCGGCGAACTCGCCGAGGCCCTCGTGCACGAGGCCCCACCCGCCGCCATCGTCGAAACGCTGGACGAGCAGGCGCCCGGGCCCGGCGATCCGCCCGCGGGCGGCGGCTTCCGCATCATCGCCAGCCGCCGCGGCGGCGAAACCGCCGCCAGCACTCCGCCCGACCTCGCGCTGTGCGACGACTGCCGCCGCGAGCTGCTCGACCCCACCGACCGCCGTCACCGTTACCCGTTCATCAACTGCACCCAATGCGGGCCGCGCTATTCGCTGATCGAGAACCTGCCGTACGACCGGCCGCAAACCACCATGCGGGCCTTTCGCATGTGCTTCGATTGCGCCCGCGAATACCACGATCCCGCGACGCGCCGCTTCCACGCCGAGCCCAATGCCTGCCCGGTGTGTGGCCCGCACCTGGTCCTGGCCGACGCCGCGGGCAAGATCCTTGCGACGCATGAGGCCGCCCTCCGCACCGCCGCAACCAAGCTGCGCGAAGGCCTGATCTTCGCCGTGAAGGGTCTCGGCGGTTACCATCTGATGTGCGATGCCGCCAATCTGCACGCCGTCGCCTTGCTCCGCCGCCGCAAACAGCGCGAGGAGAAGCCGCTCGCCGTCATGTTCCGCGACCTGGACCAACTCCGGGTGCATGCCGATGTGCCGGCGGCCGCCAGCGCACTGCTGGCCTCGCCGCAATCCCCGATCGTGCTCGTGCCGCGCCTGCAGTCGTCTCCGCTCGCCGCCAACCTCGCGCCCGACAATCCCTGGATCGGCGCCCTGCTGCCGTACTCGCCGCTCCACGTGCTCCTGTTGCAGGAGGCGGGCGTGCCCCTGGTCGCCACCAGCGGAAACCTCTCCGAGGAACCGATCTGCAGCGTCAACAAGGATGCGCACGCCCGGCTCGGCGGCATCGCCGACCTTTTCCTGGAACACAACCGGCCCATTGCGCGGCCGGTCGACGACTCGGTCGTCCGCCTGGCCGCCCGGGACGAGGCAATCCTCCTCCGGCGCGCCCGGGGATTCGCGCCGGCGCCGCTCGCGCTGCCCAAGAAGATCGCGGGCGCGGTGCTGTGCGTCGGCGGACAGATGAAGAACACCGTTGCCGTGGCCGCCGGCCGCCAGGTCATCCTCAGCCCGCATATCGGCGACCTCGAGAACCTGGCCACCCGGGAGGTTTTCGCGGACACCATCCGGATGCTCGGACAGGTGCACCGCACGAAATTCACCGCCGTCGCACACGACAAGCACCCGGGCTACACCTCGACCCAACATGCCGCGCAGCTCGGCCTGCCCGCGATCGCGGTCCAGCATCACCTCGCCCACGTGCTCGCCTGCCTCCTCGAACATGAGCAACGGGCCGACGATGTGCTCGGCATCTCCTGGGATGGGACCGGCTGCGGCGAAGACGGCACCGTCTGGGGCGGCGAGTTCATCCTGCTCCGGAAACAACGGGCCGAACGCTTCGCGCGGCTGCGCCCCTTCCGCCTCGCCGGCGGCGAAGCCGCGGTGAAGGACTCGCGCCGCATCGCCCTGGCTCTCGCCCAGCTCAGCGGCCGCTATGAGCCGGTGGCCACCCGCCTGGGCGTGTCCGCCCAGGACGCCGCCAACCTGCACACGATGCTCGAACAGGGGCTGAATTCACCGCTCTGTTCCAGTGCCGGCCGGCTTTTCGACGGCTTTGCTGCGCTGCTTGGCCTCGGCTCGCGCAACGCCTTCGAGGGCCAGATGCCGCTCGCCGTCGAGGCTGCCGCGGCGCGCGCCGCCGTCGATGATCTTGAGCTGCCTTTCCCGCATCTCGCCGCGCGCACTCCCGGCGCCCGCCTCGATCTGGACTGGCAGCCGGCGCTCGAGACCCTGCTCGAATCGCGCGAATCGCCCGCCGAGCTGGCCGCGGCCTTCCATCGTGGACTCGCCCGCGCCATGGTCGATGTCGCCCGCCACGCCGGCGCCGGCACCGTGGTCCTGACGGGCGGCTGTTTTCAAAACGCCATGTTGCACTCGCTGGCTTCCGCGGCGCTGGCGGCCGCCGGCTTCCGCGTCCTCGTTCACCGGCGCCTTTCCCCCAACGACAATTCCATCGCCGCCGGCCAGGCGCTGGCCGCGCTGTGGAATCTCACGACCGTCGAGCTGCCAGCCTAAAAGCACCGTTCTCGGTTCACCGTTCACGGATCACAGTTCTCCGCCGCCACCTCTCACCCCCCCCTCCTCCCTTCTCCCTTCTCGCTTCCACCTCCAACCTTCTCTCCCCATGTGCCTCGCTGTCCCCGGTAAAGTCATCGAAATCGTCGGCGACGACCCGCTGCTCCGCTCCGCCAAGGTCAGCTTCGCCGGCGTCGTCAAGCTCGTCAGCCTCACCTGCACCCCGGAGGCCAAGCTCGGCGACTACGTCCTCGTGCATGTCGGCGTCGCCATCAGCACCGTCGATCCCAAGGAAGCCGAGGAGACCTTCCAGTACCTGAAGGCCATGGGCGAGCTGGATGGGATTGATGTGCCGCCGGACGACAAACCGGCAGGGGCCGTTGCCCCCAACGGCCCAGCGCGCTTGGGGGCAAGCGCCCCGAACCAAAACCTCAACCCGCGGCGGCCATGAAATACGTCGACGAATACCGCGACGCCGCGCTGGTGCGGAAGCTGGCCGACGCGATCGCACGCGTGACGACGCGCCCGTGGACCATCATGGAGATCTGTGGCGGGCAGACACACGCCATCGTCAAGTTCGGCCTCGACGACCTCCTGCCAAAGAACATCACGCTCGTCCACGGTCCCGGCTGCCCGGTGTGCGTGACCAGCGCCGACCTGATCGACCAGGCCGTCGACCTCGCGCTCAACCATGGCGCGATCTTGTGCTCGTTCGGCGACATGCTGCGCGTCCCGGGCAACGGCATCGACTTGCTCACCGCCAAGGCCCGCGGTGCTGATGTACGCATCGTCTACTCGCCGCTCGACGCCGTCACCATTGCCACTGAGAACCCGGCGAAGCAGGTCGTGTTCTTTGCTGTTGGCTTCGAAACGACGGCGCCGGCCAATGCCATGTCGGTCCTCCGCGCTGAGCGTGAGCACGTGAGGAACTTCAGCATCCTCACCTCGCACGTGCTCGTGCCGCCGGCCATGCGCGCGATCCTCGGCTCGCCGGACAACCGCGTGCAGGGCTTCCTCGCCGCCGGCCACGTCTGCACCATCATGGGCATCGAGGAATACGGACCCATCGCCCGCGAGTTCAAGGCGCCGATCATCATCACCGGCTTCGAGCCGGTCGACATCCTCGAGGGCATCCTGCTCTGCGTGAAGCAGCTCGAGAGCGGCCGCGCCGAGGTGGAGAACGCCTATTCGCGCGCGGTCCGCGCGGAGGGCAATGTCCACGCGCGCAGCCTCGTCGAGAAAGTCTTCCAGGTCAGCGACCGGGACTGGCGCGGCATTGGCGTCATCCCGCAGAGCGGCCTCGCTGTCCGCGATGAGTACTTTGCCTACGACGCCAGCCGGCGTTTCCCGCTTGCGAAGTCCTGCGCCACCTCTGCCACGGAGTGCATCAGCGGCGAGATCATGCGCGGCGTGAAGAAGCCGCACGACTGCCCCGCCTTCGGCACGCGCTGCACGCCCGAGCGCCCGCTCGGCGCGCCAATGGTCTCGAGCGAAGGCGCCTGCGCCGCCTACTACCGCTACCGCAGCCGCACGGTGGCGACGGTGTGATTGAGTTTAACCACGAAAAGCCTCTCCACACGAAGGCTGGTTTTGAATGAACCACGAAGGGCACGAAGTTCACGAAGGAAGCAGAAGAATCGGAACTTAACAGGAGACCGCGGAGGAAACAGAGGTCGGATTGGGATTCTCTGCTATCTCTGCTTCCTCCTGTGAAGGGGGGTTCTCTCTTCGTGTCCTTCGTGGTTAGACGAGAACCCGCGCTCAGCAGATTCGGGGCAGCTGTTCGCCGCTGAGGCGGTCAACGATCCGCTCAGCGCCGATCACGCTGCGCTGCGTCACCTGCCCGGCCGGACCGGCCTTCACCGCACCGATCAACACCGGGGCGCCGCCCGGGGCCGTTCGGGCCAGGATCTCGAGCGCCCGGTTCGCCTGCGCCTCGGGCAGGAGACACACGAACCGGCCTTCGTTGGCCACATAGAACGGGTCCAGGCCCAAAATCTCGCATGCACCCTGCACGAGTTCCGTGACGGGCACCTTGGCGGCATCGATCGCGATCGCCACCTTGGCCGTCTCGGCCAGCTCGACCAGCGCCGTCGCCAGGCCGCCGCGCGTCAGGTCGCGCAGGCAATGAACCTCGAGCCCAGCCGCGAGCAGAGCCTGCACCGGCGACACGAGCGGCGCGCAATCGCTTTCGATCGCGCTCTCGAAAGTGAGCCCCGCGCGGGTCGCCATGATCGCCATGCCGTGGCGGCCGACGTCGCCGCTGAGGATCACCGCGTCGCCCGCGCAGATGCTCGCCGGCGCGACCGTCAGCGGGGTTTCGATCACGCCGACACCGGAAGTCGTCACGTACAAGCCATCGCCCTTGCCGCGCTCAACGACCTTGGTGTCGCCCGTGACGATCTTCACGCCCGCCGCCTCGGCCGCGGCACGCATCGAGGCCACGACCTTTTCCAGCGTCGCCATTGGGAAACCCTCCTCAAGCACGAATCCGGCGCTCAACCATAGCGGGCGCGCCCCGCACATCGCGAGGTCGTTGACCGTGCCATTGACGGCCAGCTTGCCGATGTCGCCACCGGGAAAGAACAATGGGCTGACCACATGCGAATCCGTCGTGAATGCCAGCCGCCCGCCCCCGGGGAACCTGAGCAGCGCGCCGTCGTGCTGGGCATCGAGACCGGCGTTCGCAAAGGCCGGCCGGAACACGCGGTCGATCAAGTCCTGCGTCAATCGCCCGCCGCCGCCGTGGCCGACGGTGATCTCGGTGCGGTGCGACAGCGGCACCGGGCAGGTGGTGAAACCGGCTGACGTGGGCCCGGATTCGGACATGCCGGCATTAAACAGGAACGCCCGTCGAACCCCGAGCCGAAACAATGCGCAGCGGCTGCCAGCCTTTGCGCATTTCTTGGCGGGGCGTTTGGGGCTTCTCGTTCACCACGAAGGGCACGAAGAGAGAAGCCATTTTCACAGGAGGAAGCGGAGATAGCAGAGAATCCCAACCCAACCTCTGCTTCCTCTGCGGCCTCCGGTGCAATTTCGAACCTGCATCCAATGAATTCCTTCGTGAGCTGCGTGTGCTTCGTGGTCTGACAAAGGGCTCGCCTGCCGCTGGGATCAGCGATCCCGCCTCGTTTCGGGTATTAACCACGAAGGACACGAAGGGCACGAAGAGAAAGGCCCATTCACAGGAGGAAGCAGAGATCGCAGAGATGCACCACCCGACCTCTGCTTCCTCTGCGGCCTCCGGTTAAGTACCGATCCTTTTGGCCCCCCTTCGTGAACTTCGTGTCCTTCGTGGTTATTCAATCGACTCCAACAGCGCCGCGCCGCCCTAGCCTGACTGCGCCACCAGCGCCGGGCAAGGCGCGGCATAGCGGTCGAGTTCATCCTTCACGTGCGCGCGCATGGCGTCACGGTACGTGTTCACCGACTCGAAGAACTCCGACATCATCAGCATCAGCCAGAACATCCCGCGCGGGGTCAGCTTCCAACCGTGGGCGTCAGGGATCGCGGCGCCGAGCACCTCCATGGTGCGGAGCTCGCCCCAGAGCTTGCGGAAGAACTTCCGACCATGCCGTGCGCGCGCCCACTCGCGGTCGAGCCCGAGGCCGAACATTTTCACGAGGAGCGTGTACCGCATCCGGTCCGTGTCGCCGAGCCGGTGCCTCGTGGTGATGCCCGTCAGCCCCTCGGCGACCCGCTCGTTGTAGGCCTGCAGCGAAAACGAGGTCGCGTAGAGCGTCCCGTCGAGGTAGCTGAACGCGCCGCTGCCGACGCCAACGTAATTTTCGCTCGCGACGAGATACTCATCGCTGCCCTGCCCCGCCCGCGTGAAACACCAGGCGGAAGTCGGCACGAAGTCCGGCGCGAGTTCCTGCAGGACCTCCTGGTAGAACCGGCGGAGCCGCCGCTGGTCCGGTCGGCCCATGTTGCGCTCCATGCGGCGCAATACCGTGGGCGAAGTCATCAGCGGGTACATCGACACCTGGTTGGCCCCGAGCGTGCGAAAGATTTCCAGGTCGCGCCGGAGCGATTCCAGGGTCTGGTGTGGCTGGTTGAAGATCAGGTCGACATTCAGCGTCGGGAAGTACGGTGCGGCCTGCCGGATCCGCCCGGCCGTTTCCTCGCCGCTGCCGTACTTCACGTAGCGGTCCATCTCGCGCAGGAGCTGGTCGTCGAAGCTCTGCACGCCGACCGACAGGCGCGTGACGCCGGCGTCGCGCAGCTGCGCCAGCAGTTCCGGCTGCAGGTCCTTCGGGTTGGTCTCGACGGAGATGTCCGTGATCCCAAACAGCTCGCGCACGAGCGCGATCGTCGCCACCAGTTCGTCCGGTTCGCAGGTCGGCGTACCACCGCCGAAGTAAACCCCGGTGAAGCGATGGCCCGCGGCGTGGTAGAGGCGGATTTCGTCGCGCAGCGTGGCGAAGTAACGCTGCGCCGGGGCGTGGTGGTGTTGCACGCGATGGAACGAGCAGAAAGGGCACAGCACCTCGCAGAACGGGATGTGCACGTAGAGGTGCGCGCCGCCCGCCGGCACCGGGGGCACGCGGCCGTCGGCGTCCGCCATCTTCATGAACCCGCGCGTCCGGAACCGGAAGAGCCGGATGAGCAGCGAGTCGATGAGGGTGGAGTCTAACATGGGCCAAAATCACAAACGTCCAAAACGCCAAATCCCAAAGAAAGCCCGAGCAAGAAATCCCGAAACCCAAAAGGCAGAAACCCAAACAAAGCCCTGCTGACTGTGGGCGTTGGCCGGTGGTTTGGCGTTTGAAATTTTGGCCATTGGCATTTCCGCGCCAGCGCGGTCATGTTTGGCGTTTGGAGTTTTGGCGTTTGGAGTTTGCCGCCTGCGGGCGGCCTAATGTCCCAGGCGCGAAATCATCGCGTACACGATGAGCACGAGGAGCACGAGGCCGGTGCCGAAGAAGAGGAAGCCGATGCCGCGCGCGACCTTCTTGCGGCCCTCCCATTCGTCCTTTACGGCGTAGTCCTGCAGGCGGCCGGCGGCGACCAGGCGGTCGTACCAGCGCTTCCGCTCGTGGACCATCTCCGTCTGCGAGATCCGGCCCGAGAAGATGACCGTGTCCATCGGGAACTTCTCGATGCGGAAATGGGTGTTGAAGAAGTGGAACGTGAAGATGAAGCCGGCGGCGAGCAGCGCCTCGTCCGAGTGGATCACCTGCGCGATGTTGATGATCCAGCCCGGCAGGAACAGGGAGAAGAACTTCGGGAACCACAGGATCATGCCGGACACGCCGATCATGAACACGCCCCAGAATACCGCGAAGTAATCGAAGCGCTCCCAGTACGTCCAGCGATCGAACTGCGGCCGCGGGCCCTTGCCGAAGAACCATTTCTGGTGGTCGATGAAATCGCGCAGGTCCTGGAACGACGGCACCATTGAATCCGGCCCGAACGCGGCGCCAAAGATCCGCTTGAACTCGATCCGGCCCGTCGCCGGGTTGCGGATCGCCTTCCGGTTCGCCCAGAACGACGTCACCAGCTCGCCGAGGTGCAGGCCGAAGTAAGTGAACGTGACGATCGCGCCGAAGTGGTGCAGCGAGCGCGCCACGCCGGCGCCGCCGAACAGGTTGAAGATGACCTTCGCCCAGTCGGTGTAATAGAACTTCAGCGGCATGCCGGTGATGACCAGCAGCAGGAAGCTCGTCACCACGAGCATGTGCAGGAAGCGCTGGAAGGGCGTGAACCGCGTGTACTGGACGTCGTCGGTATTGGACTTGATGACCGCCTCGCGGAAGGTCTTCGAATCGGTCAGGTAGAGGTAGACCGAGCGGAAGAGCCAGAAGATCGTGTGCAGGCCGAAGAAGCCGAACGTGCCGATCAGCAACGCTGTCATGAACAGGAACACCTTGTTCAGAACCGGGTAGTTGACCTTGTCCAACGGGTTGGCGTGCGGCTGGTACTGGGTGAACTTGGTGTTGACGCCCGCGTGGCACTGCGCGCAGGTCGAGACGATCTTGTCCTTCGAGAGGCGCGAGCGCGGATCGCTGACCGGGAACACGTCGTGGTGGCCGTGGCAATCGTAACAGGCGGCGACATCGGAGGCGACGTTCGGGCGGCCGAGCGCCATGGCCTTGCCGTGGTAGGTTTCGTTGTAGTGCTGGAGGCGGTCCTGGTGGCACTTGCCGCAGCTCTGGTCGCTGAGCGCCTTGAAGTGCGCGGTGGCGGGCTTCTCGATGTCGTGGGCGCTGTGGCAATCCGTGCACACCGGGCCCTGCTTGTCCCCCTTGGCCAGGAGCTGGCCATGCACGCTGGCGTCGTAGATCTTCTCGATGCCGAGGTGGCACTTGCCGCAGGTCGTGGCGATGTTGGCGTGGTTGGAGTGGGATTCCTTGTCGATGCTGCGCTTGATGTCATGCACGCCGTGGCAGTCGTTGCACGACGGCGCGACGACGAGGCCCATCTTCATCAAGGCGCGGCCATGGATGCTGTCGAGGTAGTGGCCGGCGGCCTCGGTCTGGCCGATGCGATATTCCTTCGTGAGCTTGGGGTTGTCGTGACACTTGCCGCAGGTGATCGGCAGGTTGAGTTTGAAGACCGGCGAGTCGGCCTGCTTGACCGGCACGATGTCGTGCGAACCGTGGCAGCTCGCGCAGGAGGCGGCGTCGGACGCGCCCATCTGGTGGCTCAGCCCGTGGATGCTCTTGGCGTACTGCGCAGCGTCGGCCGCGTGGCATGAGGCGCACTGGGCCGGCGGCAGCTTCGAATCGTGCGGCGTCTCCTTGATCGTGTTGTGGCAGTCGACGCAATTGAGTTGGCCGTGAACCGACTTGGCGAAAATCTCAGGCCGCACGCCGATCCATTCGGGCGCCTGGCCCTTCTTGCGCGGTTTGAACTCGGCCTCGTGGCAATCCATGCACTCGCTGTTCGGCACGGCGACGGCCGGCGCCGGGTTGGCGGGCCCTGCGTCGGTCTTGGGCTCCGCGACCGCAGGCGCGCTGGCCGCACTCGACGGCGGCGGTGGCGTAACCGCAGCATCTTCGGCGCCCAGCGCCAGTCCGGTCAGAAGAAGAAATAATCCCGCGAGTCGACGCGCCGGCCGGGTATTAACTGGCGATGCGAGCTTCATATTTTGGTCCCAGTGTACGTCAAGAAACGCACAGGGGACTACGCAGCCCTTGGCCGGCCGTGGGCGTATCTTGTCGGTGCGTAGGGCTGGACCTTGGTCCACGCCGCGCCTCGCGGCGTCACCAAGGTGACGCCCTACAGGCGCCCTACCCCCGCACACAACCCGACGCAAACCGTAGGGCTGGACCTTGGTCCACGCCACGCCTCGCGGCGTCACCCAGGTGACACCCTACAATTCCGGCCCCGCGTCAGCGGGCGGCGATTCCGGTTGCGCGTCCGCCCGCTCCGCGGCCTTCATCTCCTCGAGCTGCAGCGGGTGCTCCTCCATCATTTCGCCCTCGGACATCCGGCCGGTGAGCCATGCGAGGTTCATCGGGTAGATGTCGGGATTGAAGACGACGAAGTAGAAGTGCCACACGATGATTGCGAGCGTCGCGAGCACGGCCTCGTAGAAGTGCACCAAGCGCGCGATATCGAAGCCGAGCTTGGTAATGGTCCCCATCGAGGTGTTCTCGAACCACAGGATCGCGCCCGTGAGGGTCATGAGTCCCGTGCCCCAGGCCATTGCCCAGTACTCGGCCTTCTCGATGTAGCTGAACCGGCCGAAGGCGGGCTTGTCCGGCGTGAGGCCGAGGTTGAACTTGAGCACCTTCCACGGGTCGGTCAGGTCGCGCCACCGCGGCAGCACGTCGAGGAAAAGCTTCCGCCCATCCGGCGTGAACGCCAGGTACAGCACGTGCCAGGCGCCGCTCGCGAGCATCACGATGCTGGCGATGCGGTGCACGAGGCCGCGCCATTCGAAGGCGCGCGCGCTGAGGTGCCGGATGCCCACGACCCACCACGCTTCCGGATAGCGCAGCATGAAACCGGTGATGACCAGCGCCGTGAAGCTGATCACCAGCACCGCATGCTGGAACCGCTCGTTCACGGTCATCCGCAGGTAGAGCCGGTGCGCGACGTGGAGCTCGGTCGCCTCGCCCTTCTGCACGGCGAGCTTGTGGCGGGTCTTCTGGAGGAAATCGAGGAGGTTGTGCACCGCCATGCCGCCGACCACCGCGACGATCAGCGCGACGTAGAAGTTCGCGATCCAGTACAGCCAGGGTGAAGTCTCTCGCTGCGCCTCGCTGGCGTGCACCGATCCGACGGCGAAGCGCGTGTTGGCGCCCGGGTGGCACTGACCGCAGGTCTGCGCGAGGTTGGCCTTGTTGATCGTCGAGGTCGGGTCGTCCTGCGATTTGATGGCGTGGTCGCCGTGGCAGCTCGCGCAGTTCACGACCACGACCGCGCCCCCGCGGACCGCGAGGCCATGATAGCTGTCGGAGAATGTCTTGAAGGTGTCGCTCGCCAGCCCGTAGCGGCGGGTCAGCTTCACCGAGGCGTGGCACTCGGCGCAAACTTGTTGCGCGAGATTGGCCTTGTTCACCGGCGCGGCCGGGTCCGTGTGGCGCTTGATGTCGTGCTCGCCGTGGCAACTCGTGCAGCCGGCGGAATCGAGGTTGCCCTTCTGCAGCGCCACCGCGTGGACGCTCGTCCCGTAGGCCTTCGCCTGGTCCGCGTGGCATTTGGCGCAGGTGGCCGTGATGTGCAGGCGGTTGATGCGCGAGCCGGCGACCGCCGCCTTGTTCATGGCGTGGGCGCCGTGGCAGTCGACGCAGCCGGCCGCCTCCGCCTTGCCCGCTTGGAGCGCCGCCCCATGCACCGACTGGTCGAATCCGGCGACAAACTTCGCTCCGAGCAACGACTGGCCGGCGACCTCGGGTTTTCCGACGTGGCAGGACTCGCAAAGCTTCGCCTGGGCGAGCTTCAGCTCGACCGTCGTGCGCCCCGGCCCGAGGCTGGCGATCCGTTGCGCATGGCAGTCCAGGCAGTCGGGCGTCACGCGCGTTGCGCCGGGCGCGTGCGTGCCGTGCGCCGATGCGAGGAAATCTTTCTTCGCCGCCTCATGGCAGCGGCCACACGACTCCGACTGCGCTCCGTCAAAAAACGCGAATTCCTTCCGCTTCACTGCCACCGTATCGTGCGCGCCGTGGCACTCGGCGCAGGATGTGTCCTTGCCTGCGGGCGGTTGCGGCAGGGCGAGCCGAGGGTGAAAGGCGTGCTTCGGTCCGAGCTTCTCGTGACAGGACTTGCAGTCGACCGCCGGCAGCTTCGCCGCGTGCGGCGTCTCCTTGATCGTGTCGTGGCAGTCAACGCACTCGAGCGACGCGTGGGCGGACTTGGCGTAGACCTCGGATCGCACGCCGATCCACTGCGGCGCCTCGCCTTTCTTGCGCGGCTTGAACTCCGCCTCGTGGCAGTCGAGGCACTCGCTGTTCGGAACCGGCTTCGCCGCGGCGGCCGCCGCGGCCGGTGCCTCAGCCGCCCTCGTCCGCCCGGCCAGGCAGGTCAGCATCAGCAAGGAGAACGCGCATCGCAGCGGTAGTCGTGTATTCATTTTCCCTCGGTCGCATTATGTGGCAAAGGGTGCACGACCGCTCCGCAGCGTTTGGCCAGCCGTGGGCGTGGATTGCAGGCGATTGCGTCGGGCTGGACCGGGTCCACGGCGCCCCCCGGCGTCACCCAGGTGACGCCCTACATCGCCGCTCCGCGAGCGCGTGCAACCCCAATGCACAAACCGTAGGGCTGGACCTTGGTCCACGCCCCCGGCGTCACCCAGGTGACGCCCCACAATCGGCGATCGACCGGCGAACTGCCGGCGAACAATCGGCGCGCAGGGCCGGTCGCCCGAATCAGCAAGATATGCGCAGCGATGGGCAACGCGCCGGTAGTTCGGATCCAGGATAAGGACGATAATGGCGCGCAGACCCGGATTCCCCATTCGTCATTTCCTCGACCCAACCTGCCCCATGAAAAACAAGCTGCTGCTGACCGCCCTGCTCTCCCTCGGAGCCGCCACCGTCTCCTTTGCCGCCGATGCCCAGGCCAACTGGGACGAACACTGCGCCAAGTGCCACGGGGCCGATGGCAAGGGCGACACCAAGATGGGAAAGAAACTCAGCATAAAAGATTTTACCGACGCTGCCGTCCAGGCCGCCTTCAGCGATGATGAGGCCGTCAAGGCGATGAAGCAGGGTATCGCCGACAAATCCGGCAAACAGCGGATGAAGCCGATCGAAGGGCTCACCGATGATGAGATGAAGGCCCTCGTGCCGTTGGTTCGGTCGTTCAAGAAGTAACCTTCGTCAGCCCCGGTCCGCGCCATGGAGCCACCCCGCGCCACTCCGCCGGCGACCGTCTCCAAGGGAACGATCTACGCCTTGGGAGCGGCCACGCTCGGGTTTTTCGGGCTGGCGGTGTTGTTTCTCGGTGATCTTTGGGGCCACCCGCCGCCCCGCCAGGCCATACCGCTCGTGGACCGTTCGTTTCTCGAGCAGACGCCATGGCGGCGCACCTACATGGACTTGGTGCGCGCGAAGGAAGACCTGTCGGACTTCGATTGCTACGCCTGCCATGAAAAGGGCAAGCCGCCGCCGCTGCGGTTCGACGCCAACCACATCCTCATCGTCCCCGACGAGCACAAGGACATCGTGATGGGCCACGGCACGCACAACCGGAACAACCTGTGCTATAACTGCCACAACGAGTCCAACCTCGAGACCTTCCAGGTCCGCGACGGCCGGGAAATCAAGTTCGCCGACAGCACGCAGCTCTGCGGCAGCTGCCACGGTCCCAATTATCGCGACTGGGAGGCCGGGGCCCATGGCCGGATCAACGGCTACTGGAACACCGCCCTTGGGCCGGCCCGCCGGCTCGACTGCGCGAATTGCCACAATCCGCATGCGCCGCACATCCCGACCCGCGTGCCGGCCCCGCCGCCCCATCCGCTGCGCGTGCCACTGACCGAGGCGCACCACCCCGCCTCGCCCTGACATGCCCCTGCCCGACCAAGCGCAACCGAACGAAGCCGACCGGCGCATGGACCGCCGGAGCTTTCTCCGCTCGTCCGCCGCCTTCGCGGGCCTGTCGGCCCTCGCCGCCAGCCTGGCTCCGCTGCGGGAACTCAGCGACTACACGTCGACCGAGCAGTTCATGCAGAAGTATTACAGGGAGATGACGCCCGACGACATGAAGAAGGTCCTCGCGCGCATCACCCGGGAGGTCGAACGCCAATATGGCATCCGTCCGCACGTTCGCGACCTGCGCCCGATGGACGGCGTCGAGTTCGTCTATTGCCTGAACCTCACCCGCTGCATCGGCTGCCGCAAATGCGTCCATGCCTGCGTCGCCGAGAACAACCAGTCCCGCAGCCCGGAAATCCAGTACATCCGCGTGCTCAAGATGCCCCACGGCTCGATGGACGTCGAGAAGGGCAACCATAACTACACCGACAAGGAAGTGCCCGACAAAGGCTACTTCTACATGCCGATCCAGTGCCAGCAGTGCAAGAACCCGCCCTGCGTGAAGGTGTGCCCGGTCAACGCCACCTGGCAGGAAACGGACGGCATCACGGTCATCGACTACGATTGGTGCATCGGCTGCCGCTACTGCGAGGCCGCCTGTCCGTACTGGGCGCGGCGTTTCAACTTCACCAAGCCGGAGATTCCCAAGGACCGGCTGAACCCCGAGATGTCCTACCTCGGCAATCGGCCGCGCAAACAGGGCGTGATGGAGAAATGCCACTTCTGCATCCAACGGACCCGGGCCGGCCGCTACCCCGCGTGCCTCGAGGTCTGCCCCGTCGGCGCCCGCAAGTTCGGCAACATCCTCGATCCGAACAGCGAGGTCTCCTACATCCTCCGCGAAAAGCGCGTGTTCATCCAACTGAAGGAGGAAATGGGCACCTCGCCGCGCTTCTTCTATTACTTCGACAAGTGACCAGCCCCGAGCCGCCCGGCACGACCCGCGGCCCTTTCCGTCACCGCCCACTTCCCCTCGAAACATGATCAACGCCGCCCGCAACTACCTCGTCTTTCTCCGGCGGAGCGCCCGCATCGCGTTTGTCGGCGACTGGCGTTACTATGCGTGGATGAGCGCGCTCACCGTGGTCGTGCTCCTCGGGATCAACGCTTACGCGAAGCAGTTTGTGCACGGGCTGGTGGTGACGGGCATGAGCGACGAGGTTTCCTGGGGCGTCTACATCGCCAATTTCACCTTCCTCGTCGGCGTCGCCGCGGCCGCCGTGATGATGGTCATCCCCGTCTATATCTACGACAACGAGGAGCTGCACGACCTCGTCATCTTCGGCGAGCTGCTCGCGGTGGCGGCCATCCTGATGTGCCTGGCCTTCGTGACGGTCGACCTGGGCCGGCCGGACCGCTTCTGGCACCTGATCCCCGGGCTCGGGCAGATGAACTTCCCGCGCTCGATGCTCAGCTGGGACGTGATCGTGCTCAATGGCTACCTCCTGCTGAACGTGCACATCTGCGGCTACCTGCTCTACTGCCGGTACAACGACCGCAAGCCGGCGAAGTGGTTCTACATTCCCTTTGTCTTCATCGCGATCGTTTGGGCCGTGTCGATCCACACGGTGACGGCGTTCCTCTATGTCGGCCTCGGCGGCCGGCCGTTTTGGAACGCCTCCATCGTCGGGCCGCGCTTCCTGGCCTCCGCGTTCACCGCCGGCCCCGCCATCATCATCCTTGCCTTGCAGATCATCCGCAGCGTCACCCACTACCGGATCACGGACAAGGCGCTGCTGACCCTGCGCAGCATCGTCCAGGTGTCGATGATCATAAACGTCTTCCTGCTCGTCTGCGAGGTGTTCAAGGAATTCTATTCCGGCACGACCCACGGCGCGTCCGCCAAGTACCTGTTCGTCGGGCTCGAGGGGCACCACGCGCTCGTGCCGTGGATCTGGACCGCCATCGCGTTCAACCTCGCGGCGATGTTCATCCTCGTCCTGCCGCTCAGCCGCGGCCTCAAATACCTGAACGTCGCCTGCGGGCTCAGCATCGTGGGCATCTGGATCGAGAAGGGCATGGGCCTGGTCATCCCCGGCTTCGTGCCGACACCGCTCGGCGCCATCGTCGACTACGTGCCGTCCCTCAACGAAACGCTCGTCTGTCTCGGCATCTGGGCCTTCGGCCTGTTGTGCTACACGATTTTCCTGCGCATGTCCGTGCCCATCCTGCAGGGCCGCCTGAACAAGTCGAACGAAGGCCTGCCGGAGATCCAGGGCGACGAACCGGACGAACCCGACCCGCTGCCGGCGCCCGCGCTCCACTGAGCGGCCGGCCTCACGTCCATGGCCCAGCAACTCACCGCCGACGACGCCCGCCAGTCGCTCAACGCGCACGTGGCCGCGAAGGGCGCCGAGATCTTTGCGAAATACGGCCCGCGGATCGGCTGGCGCGAATTGCAGGCCATCCTGCGGGATGAGACGTGCGTGCGCTATCCGTGCGAGTTGGCCTTTGACGCCTCTCCGCTGAACCCGGGCGAATTCGCCCATCCGGTACCGCGCGGCGAAACGCCCGAGCAGGGTTTCACGCTCTACGTCCATCCGTACTATATGACGCAACTGGAGAGCGTGCCTTACCTGGCGCTCTACCAGCTGGTCGCGGTGAACTATGGCGAGTTCGCCTCCGCCGACGATGCCGAGACTTTCGCAGCGCAAGCGTTGGGCCTGCCCAAGGAGGAATTCTACGCCGCCCTCTGTGCGCTGGCCGACCAACTGGCGGGCGGGATCGAGCCCGGGCCCGAATCCGCGCCGTTTGCCTCCGGCTGTGGCGGCGGCTGCGGTGGTCCCGGCTAGTCCCGACTTCTTCATCCTACCCCAACCCAGCCTCGTTCAGCCCCCCTTGAGCGAGCATCCTCCCATTAGGTCCGAGCCGGCCTGGCCGGAGACCCTTCGCCTGCTGGAGCGCCGGCTCGCCCGCCTCGAGCAGCATCTCCGGCTTCCTCCGGTCGACGAGGGTCCGACCGCGTCGGTCACCACCCCGGTCCCGCCCGCGAGCCCGATCCTGGCCCCGGCCGTGGCGGCCGAATCCGCGGAGGAACTCGAGTACCTGGTGGGGCAAAGATGGTTCGCCGGCGTGGGGGTGCTCGTGTTGACCTGCGGGGTCGGCTTTGCGCTCTCGCTGCCGCTGGCTGGTCTTCCGCCCGCCGCACCGGCTCTGATCGGCGGCGCGGCGGCCGTCGCCGCCTTGCTGGCGGCGCGCCTCGCGCGGAAACCGTTCGAACTGGTCGCCGGACACCTGCGCGCGGCGGGCATGGCACTCAGCTTTTTCGCCGCTCTGCGCCTGTTCTATTTCGGCGGCACGCCCGTGCTGGCCCTCGACTCTGCGGCCGGTGGCGCCGTGCTCGCGGCCGCGGTCGGGTTCAACCTGGTCTTCGCGCTGCGCCGGCGTTCGCCCTGGTTGTTGGGCCTCGCCATGATGATGGGCCTGCTCGCGGCGCTGGTGGTGGGCACCCCTGCGGTCGTCTTCGGGGCGGTGACGATCCTCGCCGCCCTCGGCGCCGCCGTGGCGGTGCGCCGCCAACTACCCGTCCTGCTGCTCGCCACCGCCCTGGCCGCCTACTTGACTCACCTGACCTGGGCGATCAATCGCCCATGGTCCGGCCGCGCGTTCAAGCTCATGGCCGACGACCCGGTCGCGCTCGTTTTTCTCCTGCTTTATGTCGTCATCCTGGCGGCGGGTTCCCTCCAACGCCGGGAGCGTACGGCGGACGATCCCGTCACCATCCTGATCGGGCTGGTGAATTGCGGTCTGGGCTATGGCCTCATGCTGCTGGAGTCACTCGGACTCTCCGCCCTGCCGTTCGCGGCCATGCACCTTGCCGCCACCCTGGTCTACCTTGGGCTCGCGGCGGCCTATTGGCGCCGCGAGTCGAGCCGGATCGCGACGTTCATCCACGCGATGACCGGCTACCTCGCGCTCACCGCGGCCATCGTGAAGCTTTTCCCGCCGCCCGAAGTGTTCATCTGGCTGTCCGGCCAGAGCCTCGTGGTGGTGGCAACGGCCCTCTGGTTCCGCTCCCGCCTCATCGTCGTCGGCAATTTCTTCATCTTCGCGGCGATCGTGCTGGCGTACATGGCGGTGGCGAAAGCCGAGTCCGGCATCAGCCTGGGCTTCGGCGTCGTCGCACTCCTCACCGCCCGCATCCTTAACTGGCAGAAGGAACGCCTGGAGCTCAAAACCGAGCTGATGCGCAACGCCTACCTGGCGAGCGCGTTTGTCGTTTTCCCGTACGCGCTCTACCACATCGTGCCCGGCGCATGGGTCAGTGTGTCGTGGATCGGCGTCGCCCTCGCCTACTATGCGATGAACCTTGTGGTGCGGAACCCGAAATACCGCTGGATGGGGCACCTCACACTGTTGCTGACGGCGCTCCACCTGGTCGTGGTGGGCGTCACACACCTGGCGCCGGCGCATCGGATTCTTTCCTTCCTCGCTCTCGGCACGGTGCTGGTTGTGGTCTCGGTCATCTTTACGCTGGTGCGCTCGAAGCGGACACGGAAGCCCGTGGAGAAATAGCCTAAGCCGACGACGAATCCCCCCGCAAGGGACAGGTTCTGCACAGGGCGGCTTCTGCAATGGAGGGCCGGTCTCCTGACCGGCCGGAAGCCCAAGACGCGGTCGGCCGGGAGGCCGACCCTCCACCCCGGCAGCCCGCCAAATTCATCGCGGGCTTTTGGCGGGGTTCGGTGACCCCGCCCTACACTGCCCCCTGCTTAACGCTCACCAGCTATTTCCCCTGTACGCCGCCGTTGTGGCAATCGGCGCAGGTGAGATCGGCGTCGTACTCGCCGCCCGGATGCCTGAACTCCATGCCGGAGGCGCTGAGCGCGGTGAGTTCCTCGCCCTTGCCTTGGGACAGGATGGTGTGGCACGAGGTGCAGTCGCTGGAGCTCACGGTCTCGCCGCTCGAGGTCTTGTGCTTGTTGTCGTGGCAGCGGAAGCAGCCCGGCCAGTCCTTGTGGCCAATGTTGTTCGGGTACACGCGCCAGTCGGCCTTGCGCTCGGGGAAGATCGATTCGCTGTAGACCTTTTGCACCGCCGCAATCACCGCCGGGGTCTCCGCCGCGTCCTTGTACTTGGCCTTGAGAAACTCGGCGATCTTGGCCGGCGCGACGGCGGCGGTCGTGATGTCCTTCTGCAGCATCGCCTGCACGGCGCTGCGCTTGACGTTAGGCAGCGCCGTTGGAATCTCGCCGAGGGCCATCGCCTTCTCCACGGCGCTGTTGGCGGTCGGGAACACGTGCGCCGGGCGGTTGTGGCAGTCGATGCAATCCATCACGCGGATGGCCGCAGCCGGCGGCTCGCCCTTGAACTCCTCGTTGCGAAAGATCTTCTGCGTCCCGTCCTTCCGGGTGACGCGCATCCAGACGATGTCCTGGCGCTTCTCGTCGGCGGCATAATATTCGACCGAGCTGTCCTTGCTGACGTGCCAGTGGATGCCCGCGAGCGGCGTGCCGGGCCGGCCTTCGTTGACTTTGAGCAGCATGCGCACGCTGTAGGCGCTGTTCTTCTTGTCGGACAGATAGTGGTCGAACGTGACGTCGATATTGCCGAGGAACTTCTCGGGCCAGTGGCACTTCTCGCAGGTCTCGCGGGCCGGCCGGAGATTCTTCACCGGGGTGTCGATCGGCCGGTGGTAGTTGTCGAGCGTATAGGCAATGAGCTGGTGGGTGCCGTTCACCTTGGCCAGGACAAAGGCCTTCGCGCCGGAACCCACGTGGCAGTCAACACAGTCGACGCGTGCGTGCCCGCCGCGCTGGTAGGTGGCGTACTCCGGGTTCATGGCCTGGTGACAGACTGCGCCGCAGAACATCGTCGACTCGGAATAATGGAACGTCTGGTAGCTGCCGAAGGCGCTGAGGAGGAGGAACACCACGCCGCCGATGCCGAAGAGAATCAGGTTGCGGCGCTGCTCGGGATTCGAGAAGTCGAGGCGCCACTTGTCCGGCACCATGGCGTGCTTGACCATCCAGCGGCGCTGCGCCCAGGCGCCGAAAAATGTCAGCGCGATCCCGGCGATCAGGAAGCCGGGCGCCACGATGTAGGTGAAGATGCCGAGATACGGATTCTTGTGGTCGCCGGTCAGGTCCATCCACACGAGCAGCGCGAAGGAAAACAGCGCGCCGATCGCGAGGACCCCGCCGGAGGCGCTGATCCAGTTGTTGAAATTCGACCGGGGCTTCAGGACCGGCGCGGTCGGTTGGTCGGATGAGTCGGGCATGATCGTGGAATCCAAGAACGAGAAAAATCAGTAAACACACCCCGCCCTGTCGGGCACCCCTCTTGCTAGAGGGGACTTCGGCCCCGGTGGTCTGGGCTCCCCTCTAGGAAGATGGGTGGCGCGCAAGCGCCGGGGTGTGGCGGATCGAAGAAAGGCTCAGCCCTTGAACTTGCGGATGTAGGCGACGAGGTCCTTGATTTCGTCGGCCGAGAGCTCGTCCTTGAAGGACTTCATCTTCTCCTTGCCGTCGACCTTCACGCCGTTGGTGATCGCGGCGATCATGTCCTCGTCCTTCATGGCGGCCTGCACGGCGGCGTCCGTGTAGTCCTTGATCTTGAGTTTCTTTCCCGTCTTCGTCTGGGCCTTGCCGTCGCTGCCGTGGCAGGACGCGCAGTTGTTGTCCCAGTTGTCAGCGGCGGGCGCGGCATACGCGGCGCCGATCGCGAGGGCCAGGGCGAAGCTAGCCAGGGCGAGTTTGGTCGTGGTTTTCATGGATGTGGTGGGTTGGTGGGTTGGAGCGGACTGCAGCTGCGACTGCGGGGGGATGGGAACGAAAATTGCGGCGGGTGGTTCCGGGAAAAGCAGAGCCGGCGGAGGCGGGTGCACCCGTCGGCACTGCGTGGATTCAACTGTGGGCCATCAGGACTTGAATTTCCGGATGTGGGCCACGAGCTCCTTGATCTCGTCGGCGGAAAGTTCCGCTTTGAAGCCCTTCATCCTCTCTTTGCCGTCGACCACCACGCCGTCGGCGGTGGCCTTGATCATGTCCTCGTCCTTGAGGGCGGCCTGGACCGCGGCGTCGGTATAATCCTTCACCTTGAGTTTCTTGCCCATCTTGGTCTGCGCCTTGCCGTCGCTGCCATGGCAGGAGGCGCAGTGGTTTTCCCAGTTGTCGGTGGCCGGCGCGGCGAGCGCCAGGCCCGCGCCCAGCAGGAACGCCAGACCGGACACCGCGGCTTTGATGCTAGTTTTCATCGGATTCGGAAGCGATCGATCAGAGCGCGTAGTCGAACGAGAGATAGCCGACCGGGCCGCGGAAGTTCGTGTTGCCGCCGGTCGTGTCGTTCATGCTGTCCATGTAGCCAAGCTTCGCGTTGAGCATGAGCTTGTCGCTCAGCTTGTGCTTCGCGCCGACGGCGACGACCGTCTCCTTCACCGCCATGCCGTAGGGCATCATGAGGGCGTAGGCGAAGGCATTGCCATTGTTGGCCCGATAGTACGTGCACTCGAGGGAAACGTCGGTCCGTTTGTCCAGCGTGCAGCCCGCCACGAGGCTGGCCGTCGCGTAGTTGTTGTCCGCGTCCTGCAGCACCTGGTTGGTGCTGTAGGCATTGACGGTGCTGGTGGCCGGGGTGATGCCCGCGCGCGGGTAGACCGTGCTGATGGTGTTGAGCACCAGGTTGCCGTTCAGCTGGACGTAGCACGAGGCGTTCGGGCTCCAGTCAATCGTCTCGCTGATGGTGTGGTTCTTGGCATCGCAGGAGTCGTAGGCCGGGTACGTCGGCAGGTAGCCGGTGACCTGCATCTTCCCGCTCTGGTACACGTAGCGGGTGGTCGCGGACAGCGCCGGGGTGAATTTGTTGATCGAGGTCAGCTTGACACCCGTGAAGTCGGAATCGAGTTGGTAGTTGTCGCCCGTGTTGACCGCAAAGCCGACCGAGTCGAACTGGTGGTGCTTGCGGAACACCTCGGCCCGGACCGTCACCGCGTTCGTGGCGCGCCAGTTGGCGCCGAGCGTGAAGTTGCCGTGGTCCTCCGAAAGATTGTTATTCGCCAGCGTGCCGTTGGCGGCGGTCAGCGGGTTGTAAGCCGACGTGTTCTTTTCCACGCCGCTGAGGTCGCGCAGGCTGCCGGTAAAGTAGAGTGACAGGTTCTTGATCCCGGTGTAACGGGCCTCGAGGACGGGCGTCGTCGAGTCCTGGTGAATTTTCGCCCAGTCCTGGCGCGGGGTGGCTGCCACATTGACGGCCGGCGTGCCCGACGCCGACAGGACGCTGTAGGCCGAGGCCCCGCTGATGTATTCGCGCTCGCTGCGCAGCGCGACTTTGACGAAGAGGTCCGGGGTCGGCTTGATGTCGAGGGCGATGTTGCCCGTGGCGACCTTGACCCGGGACCTGCCGGTCAGGCCGCTGAAGGTGGCGGTTGCGATCGGCACGGCGCCTGCCGACGTCGGCGTGTTGGTCAGGAGCGGGCGATCGCCGGAGAGGTCGGCGTGCAGGAGCTGGTAGCTGCCGGCCACGCTCAACGTGAACTTGTCATTGATCACGGTCTCCGCCTTGCCGGTGAAGGCCGTGGAATGCGACTCGATGCCGTCGGATTGCCGGACGGCCTGCTGGTTGTTCCAGTTCTCGGGGCCGACCTTGGCCTTGGCCGCGGGTTGCGCGGCAGTCGAAAGGCTGGCGATCGACCACGGGATGACCTCGCCCGGGAAGTTGGTGACCAGCCGGGTGTCGAGGTTGTTCTCCGATTCGGCCACGGCCGCAAACTGCAGGGTGGTGTTGCCGAAGGTGTGCTTGGCCGTGAGCTCGAATTCCTGGTGCTTCTCGTCCACGTCGATGTAGCTGGGCGACATCTTGCGCGCCGGGTTCACCGGGTTGGGCGCGAGGTTGAACGGCAGGCCCGTGAAGTCGGAGGAACCCCAGATGGTCGAGTCCTTCTTGCCGGACCGCGTTTCGTTGACGTAGCTGACGGTCACCACCGGCTTGCCTGGAACGGTGAGAACCGCCTCGGCCCAGAATTTGCCGCGATCCAGCTTCAGCTCCTGGTTGGTGAGCGCCAGGAACTGCTTGCTGAGCGGGAAGAAGCCGCCGACACCGTCGTAGAACGTCCGGAAGGTCTTGTAGCCGGTCTCAAAGGTGCCGACCTCATTCTTGGAGATCTTCAGCTTGCCGAGGTAGTCCTCGGCGCCGGTCAGGGCGCGGCCGTCGATTTCGACCGTCGTATCCTGCTGGAGGTCGCGGGCGAGGTGCAGGTCTTCGATGCCGTAGGCGCCGCTGTCCGGCATGTGGGCCCGTTCCTGGAAGGCGGCGGAATTTCCCGCGATGCTCGCCGGCATGCCGGAGAGCTTGATATAGCTGTCAAACGCGGGGAACGCGTCGGCCGAAAGCGGCTTGTTTTCGGCGCGGGCGCCCGTGGCGGCCAGGGCGAGCGCGAGACCGGCAGCCACCACCGTAACGCGAACTGGGGCGAAATGAGTTGCTTTCATGGTAGGCAAATTGGGCAGGTTCAGTAACGGAAGTGGTTGTTGGCATTGGAGCCGTGCGGCGCCTCGTGGCAGCCGGCGCTCCAGCAGGTACCCTGCATCAGCCGGGAGTTGTGATTCTCGGACGTGTGCCGGATGGCATTGGCATTGATCTGGCCGGACGAACCCGGGTCGGGCGCCTCGAGGTGGCACCGGAGGCACAGGTTGGCGTCACGGGCGACGAGCATCTTCTGGTTCACCGTGCCGTGCGGGTTGTGGCAGGAGACGCAGCCTTCACGCATGGCTCCGTGCTCGAACACAAACGGGCCCTTCTGCTGCGAGTGGCACTTGACGCAGGTCTCGTTCTGGGCCTCGAGGTCGGCGCCGGAGCCGCGCACCGCGTTGCCGGAGTGCACATCGTGGCAGTCCACGCACGACATTTTGCCGGCCAGGACCGGGTGGCTGTGCGGCAGGCTGAACTGGCCGCGCTTATCGAGATGGCACTGGAAGCACGCCTCGGGCGACTTGCCCGGGTTCACGATGGTGGCCTTGCTGCCGCCGACCTTCACGTGCAGGGAGCCCGGCCCGTGGCAGGACTCGCAGCCGATGTCGACGCCCTTGTCATCCTTGAGCGCCAGGCGCGCGTGGGTGGACGAGGCGAAATGGCCGCTCTGGTCGTCGTGGCATTCGGAACATTTCTTTGAACCGACGTAGGTGGCGCCGGCGATCTTGGCGGGCGCGACCACAGTGCGGTCGGCAACCGTGCATGACACGAACAGGAGGCCCCACGCGGCGGCTCCGGCGAATATCACGGTGCTTTTGGTCCAATGTCTTGGTGTGCTCATGTTGGGTTCAGTCGGGTAACGTTGGTGCAGAAATGGTGATGGCTCTCTGGGTTTTCGTTCGTGCCATCGTGCCAGAATGTGCCGGAATGCACTCCGCATCATTTGCGGAGGTGTGTGCGTTCATTGTGCAAGGATTGCACATTTCGCTACCCTGTTCAGTCACCGCGCCGGGTTCCGTCCCTCGGCGCCGCCGCGAGAATGAAATCCCGGGCTGCCATGCAGCTGAATCTGGATTCTCCTCCTCCCGCCGCGCGCTCCGGGCGGATCTTCCGGACCACCGCCTCCTGCGCATTAGAATCTTTCACCCTGCGCCGGAATTTTTGGCCAGAATAAGTCGGGCTCACGGTCGGCTGGTTCGAGCGTGGCCGCGGCCTCGATCGCCGTTATTTTTTCGCCGGCTTGGTCGCCACGGGCTGCAGCGTCGTGCACCACGGCGCAGCGCTCTCGAGATTGGGCGTGAGCTCGGCTGATACCAGTCCGCCCGTCCACTTGATCAGGCCTACCAACATGGCCTGGTACGCGGCGCTGTCCCACACATCCTCGCGGTGGCCCATCACGTTCACCGCGACGCGTCCCTGGCCATACCGTCGCACCCAGGCGAGCGGATAATCGGGCCGCGCGTAATCGCTGCCCTTCATGCTGCCGGTACGCATCACGAGCAGCACGTGATCGTCCGGGGCATATTCCTTCGTCGTGTACCACTCTTCGCGACATTCGATCGCGCCACCGAGTTCGCCAAAGCCCGGAAAGGCCGGGTCGACGACCGCAGCCTTTGCCACCTGCTGGGCGCCGTGCCGGATGAACTCGCCGCCGATCATCCTGATGTACGAGTCGGCCCCGTCGCCAAAAGTGCTGAACCGCCGCGAGCGAATCGAATTGTTGCCGCCGCCGTGCTCGCCGGTGTGAAACGTGTCCGTGCCGCTGTGCAGCGCAATGAAACCCTTGCCGCCGGCCACCGCGTCGAGCAACGCCTGCTTGCCCGCGGGGCTCATCGCCGGCTGGCCATCAGTGCCGACCGCGAGCAGGTCACCGCTCGTGTAGAAGATGATGACGTCGAATTTCGCGAGGTACTCGGGCGAGAACAAACTCCCGTCCTTGCTGAACGTGACTTCAAAACCGTTCTTCGCCGCGACGCCGGCGAGGATCTTCTGCGAGTACCCGCGCTGGCCGTCGGTCTCCTTGATGACGCTGTGCTCGAAGCCGGCGGACTTCGTGAAATAGAGGAGCCTCAGCGGCGCGGCGGACAGGTTCGCGGCGCCGAGCCCCAGCAGGGCGAGCCCAATGGTCAGGGAGGTGCGGGGTAGTTTCATCGCGCCCGAGAAAAGTCGTTCCCGGCGGCCAAGGCAAACCGGCAGTTGGCGTCGATTCCCGCCGGGCTCCCGATGGACATCCTGCTGGATTCTTCGCTTCGCTCAGAATGACACGAACTAGAATACTTCCCCGAGACCGTCATCCTGCGCGCAGCGAAGGATCCAGCGGAACCCTCACACCGCGCAGATCTGCACGCCCTGGCGCAGCGACGCGAGGGCGTCGGGCCGCTTCGGCACGAACTCCTGCGCCACGTAGCCGGTATAGCCGGTATCGAGGATCGCCCGCATGATCGCCGGGTAGAAGAGCTCCTGCGTTTCGTCGATCTCGCCGCGTCCGGGCACGCCGCCGGTGTGATAGTGCGCGATGTGCTGGTGGTTGGCGCGGATCGTCGCGATCACATCGCCCTCCATGATCTGCATGTGGTAGATGTCGTAGAGCAGCTTGAAGCGCTCGGAGCCAACGCGCTTGACCAGCTCGACGCCCCACGCGGTGTGGTCGCACATGTAGTCCTTGTGGTTCACCTTGCTGTTCAGGAGCTCCATGCAGACATTGACCCCAAGCTTCTCCGCCAGCGGCAGGATGCGCTTCAACCCGACCGCACAATTATCGAGACCCTGCTCATCCGGCATGCCGTCGCGATTGCCCGAGAAACAAATGAGATTGGGATAGCCCGCCTCTGCCGTCGCGCGCAGGTGCGACTCGTAGGCCGGCACCAGGGCATCGTGATATTCGAGCCGGTTCCACGCCTTGGGAATGCCGCCCACCGTCACGCTGCCCGCCTTGGTCGTGGGGTTGCTCACCATTGCACAGATCAGGCCATGTTTGCGCACCGTCGCGAAATCCGCCGGCCCGATCAGCTCGACCGACTTCAAGCCCATGCCCGCGGCCGCGGCGGCCAGCTCGTCGAGCGGGATCTTGCTGTAACACCACTGGCAGACGGACTGGTTGACGCGCCCGGAGCCGGCAGGCGAATGCTGGTTGTCCTCGGCCCGCGTGGAGGTGGCCGTGGCGAGGAGCGCGGCCCCGGCGGCGAGCTGACTCAAGGCCTCGCGCCGGCTGATAGGGTGGTTCATGGGGACCCAAGTAGAGGGACAAAGCGCCGGTTGGCAATGACGCCCTCTGCCATACTTGGAGGCGGGGTGCCCTCACTCGGCGACAAGCCGGCGCCCCTAGGGCCTCACCTGGGTGAGGCCGCGGCTCGACCTAGGTCGAGCCCTACAATTTTCGTGTCGGCAATGGCCGGCTCTGCCGCCGTTCCTACCGCTTCAACAACTCCTCGGCGTGCGCGATCGCGCTCTTGGCCCGGCGGTCGCCCAACATCCGCGCGAGCTCCCCCACCCGGTCCTTCCGGCTGCCGTGGATCGGTTCGATTGCCACCGTCGCGCGTTCGCCCTCCTGGTCCTTGGTGACGACCAGGTGGTTCTGCGCCTGCGCCGCAACCTGGGGCAGGTGCGTCACGCAGAGCACCTGGTGCCGGCTCGCAATCTCCGCCATCCGCTCGCCGACCACCCGCCCGATCTCGCCGCCGACATTGGCGTCGACTTCGTCGAACACCAGCAACGGCACGTCATCGATCTCGGCCAGCACGGCCTTGAGCGCAAGCATCACGCGCGCCAGCTCGCCGCTGGAGGCGATGCGCTGCAGCGGCAGCAAGGGCTCGCCGACATTCGGCGAAAAGAGGAACTCCACCGCGCAATCACCGTGCGGGCCCGGCTCGGCCAGCGGCGCCAGCTTCACGGCAAAGTCCGCCTTCTTGAAGCCGAGCTGGGCAATCAGCTTGCCGCCCGCGCGGGCGAGTTGCTGCGCCGCCTTCTCCCGCGTGGCCCGCAGCTCTGCGGCGTGTCGGTGCACCGCCTTGAGCGCCCCGGCAATATCCTTTTCCAGCCGAGCCAGCGCGCCCGCGACATCGCCCTGGACCTCCAGCTTCCGGCGCATCTCGTCGCGCGCGGCGATCACCGCCTCGAGACGGCCGCCGTGGCGGCGCTTCAGTTCGAGCCAGGTGTCCATCCGCGCCTCCAACCCCGCCGTCTGCTCCGGGTCGAAATGGAGCGATTGCGCGAGCGAGGCGAACTCCGCGTCGATGTCGCCGAGCTCGACGGAGGCCGCCAGCAGGCGCTCGACGAGCGGCTTGCTCGCCGGGTCGAGGGCCTCGAGCTGCCGCGCCGTGCGCACGAGCGCCGCCAGGCGCCCGATCAGGCCGTCGTCGCCACTCAGTCCCTCGCTCAGGCCGCCCGCCAGCTGCATGATCTCCTGCGCGCCCTGCTGCCGCTGGAAATCGCGCTCGAGCGTCGCCACCGCCTCCGCGGTGAGGTCGAGCTCGTCGATCTTCGCCAGCTGCATCTTCAGGAAATCGATCTGGTCGGGCGACAGCTTCTCCGCGCCGGTCAGCCGCGCCTGTTCGTCAAGGAGGTCGCGCCAGGCGCGGTAATGGCGCCGGTACTGCTCGAGGGCCGCCTCGTTCCGTGCGAACAGGTCGAGCATCTCGCGCTGGCAATCTGCCTTCAGGAGCCGGCGCGGTTCGCCCGGACCGTGGAAATCAATCCAGCGCTCGCCGAGTTCCTGCAGCGCCGCGAGCGTGGCCATGCCGCCGTTGATCGAAATGCGCGGGGCCTTGTCGCGGGGCACGCTGCGCTTGAGGATGAGCACGCCGTCGTCGCAGGGCGGCAGGTCAAGCGCAGCCAGCGCCTCGTCCAGGCGGCGACTGTCGGGAAAGAACAAGGCCGCCTCCACCTCGGCGGCGGCCGCGCCCTGTCTGATCACCGTCTTGTCGGCCCGCGCGCCGGCGAGCAGCGACAGCGCACCGAGCAGGATGCTTTTGCCCGCCCCGGTCTCGCCCGTTACCGCCGTGAATCCCGCCTCGAACTCGAGTTCGATTTCCTCGAGCAGCGCCAGGTTCCGGATGCGCAGCGATTGCAGCATGCGCGATTTGGACAGCAAAGCGGGCGCGGATTCAAGCGGCGTGTTCCCCACCACACCATTTTCTTCGCGATGCTTGGCAAGGAGTTGGCCACGCCCGCGGACATTTCGCTTGCGCCACCGTGAATGCATGCAAGTAGTTGCTTGCATGCCCGCGCACGAAGCCACCCAGCCCTCCGCTCGCGAACGCCTCCTGCAGGCCGCGGCGGTCGTCTTCGCCCGCGACGGACTCGCCGGCGCCACGACTCGCGCCATCGCCCAGGAGGCCGGGGTGAACGAGGTCACCCTCTTCCGTCACTTTCAGTCCAAGGATCGCCTGCTCGCCGCGGTCGTCGGCGACAAGTTCGGCCAGGCCGCCACCGCGAATCAAATCAAAGTGCCGCCCGCGACTGATGACCTCCGCGCCGACCTGCTCGCCCTGGCCGGGGCCTACGACTCCATGTTGACCGCCAACTGGCCGCTGGTGCGCACCATGCTCGGCGAGATGCATCATCACTTGAACGAAAGCAGCGAACGGCAGGTCTTCCGCGCCATCTTCCTGCCGCTCAAGGCGGCCTTGCTGGCGCGAATCGAGACCGCCCAGGCCGCGGGCCAGCTGCAGCGGAACTCGCGCCCGGATGCCCTCGCCGACTTGTTCTTCGGTGCGGTTTTCTACGGTGTGCTGCGCCGGTCGATGCCCCACGTCCGCATCGAATATTCAGTCGCCACTTACCTTGAATCGGCGGTGTCGATGTTTCTCGACGGCGCCGCGGCGTGACCGCGCCGCGCCTCCTCTCCATCACTTCCGACATTCCCGATGCCAACGCCCTTCTTTTTCCCCAAATCCGCCGCCAGCCTCCTGGCCATCGCCGTGCTGGCTGCCACGTTGTCGGCGCGGGCCGCGACGGAACCCGCCACCCCGCTGCCGCGGCCGCTCACGCTGGAAAGCGCCATTGGCTATGCGCTCGAGCACAGCCCCGCCCTGCGCGAGGCCCGCGAGAAGATCGCGGAACAGGAGGGCGTCCTTCTCGAGGCCGGCGCGCGCCGCCTGCCCGCTGTCGCCGTCGGCGCGTCGTACGCCTATACCGAGCCGCGCCTGTTCGAAGGCCTGCCGGGTTTTGATTTCATTCCCCTGCCCGACCCCAACGCCTGGCAGGTCGCCGTTTCAATCCGCCAGTTGGTGTACTCCGGCGGCAGCGTCGAAGCGCGCCGGGCCGGCGCCGCGCAACGGCTCGCTGCCGCCCGCGCCAGGCTCACCGGTGCGATCAACCAGGCGATCCTGGGCGTGCAGGAGGATTTCTTCGACGTGCTCCTCGCCCGCGAGGAGATCAAGGTGCACGAGGAGGCCATGCAGGTTCTCGAAAAAGAAGCGGAGCAGGCCAAGGTGCGCCGCAACGCCGGCACCGGTTCCGATTTCGATGTGCTGCGCGCCGAGGTGGCGCTGGCCAACGCCCGCCCCGCCCTCGTGCGCGCGCGCAATGCCTGGCGCGCCGGCCAGGATGCCCTGCGCACCGCGCTCGGCGTCGTTGCCGGCCCGGAGGCGGGGCCCGACACCGACCTCGACGTCCAGGGCGACCTCGTCCGTCCCCCGCTCAACCTTTCCTTGCCCGACGCCATCCGCACCGCGCGCGAACACCGCCCCGAACTGCTCGCCGGCGAGAAGCTGATCTCCGCCAGCCGCGAGGACATCGCCGCCGCCAAGGCCGGCCGCAAGCCGCAGGTGAGCCTCGTCGGCGACTACGCGCTGCGGAAGGCCAGCTACCAGCAGAGCTTCGGCCGGACCCTCAATGGCCTGACCTTGGGTGCGCAGCTCGACTGGTCCATCTTCGACGGCCGTGCCACGCAGGCGCGCGTGCGCCAGGCGACCGCCCGCACCGCGCAGGCCGAGGCCGCACGCGACGAACTCGCCCTCGAGGTCGAGCTCGATGTCCGCAACGCCCATCGTGCCGTCGCCGAGGCGGCCGACCTGCTCACGTCCGCCCAAAAGAACGTCGACCAGGCGGCCGAGAGCCTCCGGCTGGCCCGCGTGCGCCTCGACGCCGGCACGGCCAACCAGCTCGAGGTGCTCGCCGCCCAATCGGCGCTGACCGACGCCCGGTCGAACCTCACGCAGGCCCGGCACGACTACGCCGTGAGCGAGGCCCGTCTCCTGCACGCGACCGGCACTTCGTCCATCACCGACTGATCCACCGTCCCCCCCTATCTGCACCAACCGCCATCCCCCATGAGCAATCCGACCGACCAAAACCCCGCCGAAGCGCTGCCGCGCCGGCGGAGCAAGCGCCGCGTGCTGCTGATCGCAGGACCCCTGATCCTCGCCATCGCCGGGCTCGTGCTCTACCTGCACGGCGGGCGCATCGTCACGAGCGACAATGCTTACGTCCACGCCGCGAAGCTGACGGTGACCAGCGAGGTCCCCGGCAGCGTGACTGCGGTGGCGGTTCACGAGAACGAGCCCGTCCAGGCCGGCCAGCTGCTCTTCAAACTCGACGATTCACTCTATCGCATCCGCCTCGGCGAGGCGCGCGCCCGCCTCGAGGCGACGCGCACCGAGGTCGCCACCCTGCGCGCCAGCTATCGCCAGAAACTCGCGCAGGTGGCGGAGGCCCGTGAAGCCGTGGCGTTCGGCGAGCGTGAACTCACGCGCCAGCAAACGCTGTCCGCCGGCCAGGCCGGCACCGAGGCCGCGGTGGACCGGGCCCGCCATATGCTCGACGAGGCGCGCAAGCACCTCGATGTCCTGCAGCAGGACGCCGCCACCGTGCTCGCGTCCCTTTCCGGCGATCCGAACCTCCCCGACGACAAAAGCGCCCGGATCGCCGCGGCCCGCGCCGAGGTCGACGCCGCCCAGCGCAATCTCGACAAGACTGACATCAAGGCGCCCTCCGCCGGCGTCGTGACCAATGTCACCAACCTGCCCGTGGGCAAGTACCTCGAGGCGGGCCAGCCGGCGTTCAGCCTCGTCTCCGCCAGCGACCTCTGGATCGAAGCCAATCTCAAGGAAACAGAACTGACGTACGTGAAGAACGGCGACGCGGTGAAGATCGAGATCGACACCTACCCGCAGGCCGGATTCCGCGGCAAGGTGCTCAACGTCGGCCCGGCCACCGGCGCCGAGTTCGCCCTGATCCCCGCGCAGAACGCCTCCGGCAACTGGGTGAAGGTCGTGCAACGCATTCCCGTTCGCATTTCCGTCGAGAACCCCGACCCGGCCTACCCGCTTCGCGCCGGCATGAGCGCCGAGGTCGACATCGACACGGGCCACGTTCGTTCGCTCGGCGGTCTTCTCGGCGCCGCGACGGGCCGGTGAACCGGCGCCATGCGTCCGAATTGTCAATCATCGCGGGAGTGGCGGCGGGGCCATCAGCCCCGCGGGTT
>DASZRV010000013.1:0-109149 GCA_035549095.1 Lacunisphaera sp.
CCCGCCCTACAATTCGCTCGTGGCTCCTACCGCAACACGATCCGATGCCGGTCGCCCTCAGTGATCGACAGATCCACATGCCAGGCATCGGGCGGCAACAAACCGGCGACCTTCTCCGGCCACTCGACAGCGAGGCAATAAGGACTGAGGAGAAACTCGTCGAGCAACAGCGATTCCAGCTGGTGTTCGTTCTCGATTCGGTAGGCGTCCAGATGAACGAGCCGGCGGGGCTTTCCAGCGTAGATCTCGTAGATGGCGAAGGTCGGGCTGGTCACGGGACCGGCGACGCCGAGTCCCTGGGCGAGCCCCTGCACGAAGGTCGTCTTGCCCACGCCGAGGTTGCCGTGCAACGCCACGGTGGCATCCGCGGGAAGCTCGACGGCAAGCGCGGCGGCCAGCGCCCGCGTCTGCTCGGCCGATTCCGTCGTGACGCCGGCGCGCAGCTTATCGCAGGTGCTCGTAGCCATGATAATCCCGCAGCGGGATGGCATCCGCCGGCAATTCGGCCGGTCGAACGAAGCTTCCGATCAGGAACAAGCGCTTGCCGCCAAACCGACGGCGCCACGCTGTCACAAGATGGCGCGGATCGCCGCGAACGATGACCAGCAGCTCATAATCCTCGCCGTCGCCGAGCGCATGCTCCAGCGGACTGCGACCCGAGCGGCGCGAAGCCTGGCGCGCGGCCGCGCTGACGGGGATAGCCGAGGATGACAGCGAAGGCGCATGCCCGGCGGGGGTCAGGTCGGCGAGGTCCTTGGCGAGGCCGTCGCTGATATCCATCATCGCCATCACTTCCGGACGGCGGGCCAGCCACGCGCCTTCGGCCAGGCGCGGAGTGAACCGGTGGTGGTGGCCCAGGCGGCTGCCGCCGAGCGGACCGGTCACGAGGATCCGGTCGCCCCGCCGCGCGCCGGTGCGGGTGATGATGCGCCCGCCGGTTGCGACGCCGTGCAGCGTGAGGAACGCGCCAAAGAACCCCGCCGGTCCCTGGGTGATGTCGCCACCGACGATGCGCACCCCGAACTGTCGTGCGCACGCGGCGAGGCCGCGATAAAACAGTTCAAGCCAGGCAAGACGGGTGTCCGGGGCCAGCGCAAGCGACACCACGGCCGCGACCGGCTTGCCGCCCATGGCGGCGATGTCGCTGAGGTTGCGCTTCAGGAGCTTGGCGCCGACGGCGCGCGGCGGCACGGCGGCATCGAAGTGCTGCCCGTAGATGACGGGGTCGGTCGTGACCAACGAGGCATGAGGACTCGCGGGCAGCACGGCGCAATCGTCGCCGATGCCAAACGGGGCGGGCGGGGACGCCGCCCCGAGCCAGCGCTTGATTTCGCCGATGAGCTTGCGCTCGCCCTGACTGGCGACCGACTGCGAGCGGCGGGACGTGAACGGCGTCATGACGTCAGGACAGGCCGGCGAGAACGATGAGCACGGTGTTCAGGTTGAACAACGCATGGGCCACGATCGGAACAAGAATCGCCCCCGTCGCCTCGTAGGCGAGCGCGAGGCACATTCCGAACAGGGCCAGCGGCACAAAGCTCGCCAGGTTCTGGTGCAGAGCACCGAACAGGCATCCGCTCAACACCAACGCCCAAGGACGGCCCAGCTTTTGCCGGCAAAACCGGTACAGGCCCGCGCGGAATAACATCTCTTCATAGACGGGCGCCAGGGCGCAGGCGATGAGGAGCAGGGCGGTGACGACCCACGGCGACTTGGCATTGGCGAAGATCGCGATGAGGTCCTGTGGCTCATTCGGCAGGTGGAGTGCGCGCAGCAGCAGTGCCCAGCCGGCGTTGACGGCGACGATGAGCGGCAGCGAGACTACCCAGGCGGCGGCGCCGATGAGGACGGCTTTCGTCCAAGGCAGTCTTGGAACGGCGGCATCGGGTGGTGGAGTGGCCGCAGCCGGCAGGTCCACGGCGCCCGCCCGCCAGGTCCGGTGCATTTGATGGAACAGCCACCAACCGACCAGTCCGCCGCCATCGAGCCCCAGGCCGTTTACGATCAGCTGCAACGGAACGCGATCGGTGCCGTTGACAACGTTGCGGGCGAGAAGATTGAGCAGGAGCGAAAAGAAGACGCCGGCGCCGAAGATCAGCAGCACGAAGATCAGGAACTCGGCCAGAGTAACCGGCCACGCGGGCAGCGGTCGCGGTCCGAGCCAGCGTTCGCGTCGCGCCGGTTGCGAGGCGATCCGAAACAGCAGAAAAGCGCCCAACAGCAGCAGCCCCAGCTCAAAGGCACTGATGACGATTTCGACCGGTTGGGTGGGCATGGAGATGCACCCATCCTTGCCGGTCCCGCGGGCAAAAACCAACCCGAATCGCCCGGGCACATCGTAGCGGAGCCCGCACGGAGCGCGGGTTCCACCGATCTAGCGCCGCTCAGGCGCGCCAGACCTCATCGCCGACGTCCCAGCCGCGGCGGGCCGGCTGGCGGACGATGTGCTCCATGTCGTCGTGGTTGGTCACGCGCATCTTGGCGGCATCCCACTCGATGTCGCGATTCGTGCGCTGGGCCATGACACCGACCAGGGCCATCTCGGTCAGTCGCGCGGAATAGTCGAACTGCGAGCCGGGCAGCGGGCCCTCGCCCTTGATCGCGCGAATCCACTCCTGGAACGGCCCGCCGACAACCCGCGGGATTTTCTTTTCCGGCAGATGCCGGCGGAAGTCATTCCACACCTCGGTTGGCAGCAGCTCGGGGCTGTCGGGCCGCGGCCCGGTCATGAGGGTGAGCTTGTCGCCCACCATCAGCATGCCGCTCTTCGGGAACTCCTTCTTCCGGTCCCAGTCGAGCGGCGCGGGCGGGTGCTGGCCGCCATCATACCAGTGCAGCGCGACGGGCGGCTTGTCGCCACGGGCGGGGAACTCGAACTTCAGGTGGGAGGAGCGCGGCACGTAACCCTCGTGGATCGGCTCGAGGTTGATGACCGAAACGCGCGTCGGGGCGTCGAGGTCGAGGGCCCAGAACGGCGCGTCGAGCGTGTGGCACGCCCAGTCGCCGAGTTCGCCGCAGCCGAAATCCCAGAAGCCGCGCCAGATCAGCGGCGCATAGCCCGGGCTGTACGGGCGCTTCTTGCACGGCCCGAGCCACAGATCCCAGTCGAGCGTTGGCGGCACCGGCGCCTCGGGCGGCGGGAATGAGGCCGGAATGCGGAAATAAGGCGCCTTGACGAAATCGGGACCGGCGAACCAGGCGTGGACCTCACGCACTTCGCCGATCACCCCCGCATCGTACCATTCCTTGATGTAGCGGATGCCCTCGGTCGCATGACCCTGGTTGCCCATCTGGGTGATGACATTGAAGTGCTTTGCGGCGCGGCGGAGCGTGCGGGCCTGCCAGATATCGTGGGTGAGCGGCTTCTGCACGAAGACGTGCTTGCCATGCGCCATCGCCGTGTACGCGGCGGAGAAATGGATGTGGTCCGGCGTGGAGACGACGACGGCATCGATCTCCTTGTGCATCTTGTCGAGCATCACGCGGAAATCCTTGAAGCGTTTTGCGTCGGGATATTTGGCAAACGCCTCCGCCGCGCGGGCGTCGTCGACGTCGCACAACGCCACATAATTTTCGCCTTCGCAGCCGGTGAAGGCCATCTCGGCGATGCCTCCGGCGCCGATGAACGCGAGGTTCAGCTTCCGGCCGGCCGGCGCGCCCGCCTGCGCGATGGCAAAGCGTGGCAGGGCGAAAAGTGACGACGCGGCCAGGGAAGATTTGACGAAATCGCGGCGGGAGAGCGGGGCGGGGTGACTCATGGGTTCAGCGGGGTTCTGCCAGCACTGAACGGAGGCGCGCGGCGCCGTTCAAGTCCCGAGTCGGGAAATCCGGTCGAACAAGAGAGCGGGGAAGGGGTGGAGCCCGCATTCCCTGCGGGCTTTTGGGGCACCCGCGGTATCAACCCGCACGGAGTGCGGGTTCCACCAGCCGCTTACTTCTCCGTGACCGAGATGCTGATCGAGCTGTCGCCGGCGCTGCTCTTGAAGAACAGCGAGCCGATGCCCGGTTTGCCACCCTGCACCGGTACGGTGACGGAAGTCTGGCCCGGCTGGACCATGACTTCCGGCATGATGACACTCGCCGGCACGTCGGTCGTGACATTGATCAGGAGTCCGCCCGCGGGTGCGGGCGTGGGGATGGAAAACGTGAGCGCCTGCTGTTCGCCGGCCTTGAGGAAGAGCGCACCCGGCGAGACGAGGAAGCTGATGGGGTCGACGCGGAAGCTGCCGACATCGAGGCCCTCGCCGCCACCCCGCACGCTGATCTGGTACGTGTGACCCGGTGTCACCGGCGGCACGAAATAGCTGAGGGAGCTGGGAGACTCGTACACGGTCCGGGTCGGGGTCTGGTCGAAATAAACGACGTCCGATGGCGTGAAGCCCGCGCCGAGTACGCTGACGCGCGAGCCGACCGGTGCGCGGGTGGCCTCGGAGCGGATGACATAACGCCCGGCGATCTTCATGTGCTGGAGCTCCGAATAGACCTCCTGCGCGGGGGTGTCGGTCTGGCCTTCGGTCTTGTAATCGCAGATGAAGTAGTAGGACGCATCGGTCCGGCCGGCCGGGACCTGGTAGTCGAACTCCCAGACATCCCCGTTCACATTGCTTTTCGTCATCGGATAGGCCTGGCCATCGATGATGATGCGCGGCTGGATGCTGGCGATCTGGACACTCCGGGACGGTCGGAAGCTGGCCGTGATCGTGTAAATCTGGGACGGATTCTGCGGGACCATGTCCGGCGTCAGATTGGTGATGGTGATATTGCAGCCCGTGAGGACCAGCAGGAGCGCGGCGGCGAGGACCGAGAAGATTCTGCTCGCGTGAGAAGTGGGAGTCTTTTGCATGGGTTGGTAGACTGCGGCGGCCTCGTAGGCTGTTGGCAGCTCGTAAATTGACGATTTCATAATGCCCGAGTTCCCTCCAGCGCAAGAAAAAGCGCAGCCGGCCGCCACGACGCCAGCGACGCCGCTCGGGATCTATATCCACGTGCCGTTTTGCGCGACGACCTGCGACTTTTGCGCGTTCTACCAGACGGTGCCCAAGGGCGACGCGGTTCGGCGATATCTCGATGCCATCGAGGCGGAAGCAGCCCTGGTCAATTGGGACGGACGTCGGTCGGCCACGGCGTTCTGGGGCGGCGGCACGCCGGGCCTGCTCCGGCCGGCCGAAATCGAGCGGCTCGGACGCACGATGCTGCGTTTCAGCGGCGGCCGACCGGACGAATGGACGGTCGAACTCGCGCCCGCGACGGTCACGGAGGACCGCCTGCGGGTGTTCAAGGACCTGGGCGTGACCCGCGTGTCGCTCGGCGTGCAGAGTTTCGACGCCGCGCTGCTCGATGCGCTGGGCCGGCAGCACACGCCGGCGCAGATCCGGCGGGCCTACGAGCTGATTCGCCGCCACGAGTTCGCCAGCGTGAACGTCGACCTCATGTTCGCGCTGCCGGGGCAGACCGAAGCGCAATGGCGCGCCGATCTCGACGAGGCGCTGCAGCTCGCCCCCGACCACCTTTCGACCTACTGCCTGACCTTCGAGGAAGACACGGTGCTTTGGGTCAAGCTCTCGCAAGGCAAGGTGAAGCTCGATGCGGAGAAGGAAGCGCTCTTTTACGAGCGGACCTGGCAACACCTCGCCGCTGCCGGTTACGAACAATACGAGATCTCGAATTTTGCGCGGCCGGGCCACGCCTGCGCGCACAACGTCAACACCTGGTCCATGCACGAATGGGTCGGCCTCGGGCCCTCGGCCGCCTCCCAGCACGACGGCTGGCGCTGCAGCAATCCTCCTGACCTCGAGCAATGGCTGGCCGACATTGCCTCCGGGCGACGCGCGACGGCGGACCGGACGGCGTTGACGCCCGGGCTGCTGGCGGCCGATTCGGTCATCTTTGGCCTGCGCATGAACGGCGGCGTGCCATTGCCGCGGCTGCGGCGCCGGTTTCCCGACGCTCCCTGGGCGCAGCTCCATGACGTTTTGCCCAAATTCCTGTTCGCCGGGCTGATCGATGCCACGCCCGAAGGCCGGATCAGCCTGACTGCCCGCGGACGGTTGGTGGCCGACGCCATCGGCGCGGAGGTGCTGGAGGCCTTTGATATGGTCAAACCCACGCCGGCGCCATGAGGGGCTCGCCAGCGTTCGCCGAATGGGGTGGAGCCCGCACTCCGTGCGGGCTTATGTCTTTCCGGTGGAGGCGGGACGCCCTCGTCCCGCGACGTGCCACTCGCGCGCGCGGTTCGCGGGGTGAGGGCACCCCGCCTCCAACAACGCCTTACCTGCAAGGCGTGCAGTTTCTACCGGCGATCACCGCGTGCAAGATGGTTTGGAGTGTTCTCTTCTTCGCTGCCGTTATCGCGATCTGCCCCACTGCCTTTGCCGGCCGGATCGAGTTCAGCTGGCCGACACCGAATCCCGCATGGGAGCAGGGCCGGGGCTACGAGGCCTGGGCGCAGCCGACCGTGTCGGGCGATCCGGCTTCGGGACTGTTTGGCTGTGTCCGCAGCAACGGGAACCAATTTCACGAGGGACTCGACATCCGGCCGATCCGGCGCGACCGCCACGGCGAACCGGCGGATCCGGTCATGGCGGCGATGGATGGGGTCGTGCGCTACGTCAACCTGCGCGGCGGCGACAGCAGTTACGGCCGCTACATCGTGATCGAACACACCGGATTGACGCCGGCCGTCTACACCCTCTACGCGCACCTCGCGCGGGTCGAGCCCGGCATCAAGCCGTTCACGGCCGTCAAGCGCGGTCAGGTCATCGGGCTCATGGGCCACACCGCCGGCGGCTACGCCATACCCAAGGAGCGCGCGCATGTGCATTTCGAGATCGGACTGGTTGCGACCACCAACTTCGCCGCCTGGTATGCTTGGAAGCGTTTCGGGAGCCCCAACGAGCACGGGGTTTACAACGGGATGAACCTGATGGGTATCGACCCGAACGATTTCCTCCGCGAGTACCGCCGGGGACGCGTCGACAACTTCCTCGAATATTTCGACAAGATGCGCGCGGTCGTGCGCCTGCGCGTCGCGACGCGTTCCACGCCGGATTTCATCGAGCGCTACCCTTCGCTGCTGCGGCGGCCCGTGCCGCCCGACGGTCAAGTGGCCGGGTGGGAAGTGGAATGCAATTCCACCGGCCTGCCGTTTGCCTGGACACCGCTCGGGCCGGCCGACGTGGCCGGCATGGCGCAGGGCACGATCCGCATCGTCGCCGTGGACCGCGCCGCGGTTCGCGCCTATCGCTGCAAGGAACTCGTCCGGATGCGTGGCGGCCAGGAAGTGCCGGACACCGACCTTGCCATCATGCTCCAGCAGGTCTTTGGGCTGCGCTGAAGGCCCCGCGGGGGAGGCTCACGAATGAGCAGCGAGAAACGCGTCCGTCTGTTCGTCACGATTCCCGGCGTAGAAACATTCCAGGACGCGCTCGAAAACGGATGGCGATGAAGCCACGGTCGCGAACAGCGTCATGGATGACTGCAGTTTGAGATCGTCCGGGAAGCCCATGATTTCCGCGGCGGTGCGGCCGCGGACGGACAACAGAGCCTCAGCGCACGCGACGAGCCTGGGCCCGAGCACGGGGTGCCGGAGATAGGCTTCGGCTTCGGCGCGCGACTGGATCGCATAGCGCTCGGCCATTGGGCTCGAACCCAGGCCCGCGACCTGCGGAAAGACAAACCACATCCAGTGGCTGCGCTTTTGGCCGTCGGTTAGTTCCCGCAACGCCGTCGCATGGACGCCCTCCTGCGCGGCGACAAATCTCGCCAGGTTGAAAGGATCATCTGGGGTGGAAGACATCGGCCGCGGTTGCCAGAAAAGTCCGACCGGCGGGCGGCGCCTGTCAATGCACCGATCTCCCGCATCGGGGAAAGCTCCGTGCCTTCGGTCGAGACTACCTCGCATCGGCCCTGTAGGCGGCGAGGTCGAAGCCCGCCCTCGCGCACCTCCGGCAACCCAGGGCTCTCGGCAGTCCGGGGAGTCCCGGTTCGCGGACGTCGGGCGGTTTCCGGGAATCGGACCTCCGCCCGAACCGCGGCGCAACGCACCCGGTCGAATCCTGCACGGCCGGCCTCAGTCGGGCAGAAGCGCGGCAGGACCGGCCCCAACCTCAACCATGAATGAAATCATGAATATATCGTCTCCCCTCCGCACGACCGGTGCGGCCGCGCTGTTTGCCGTCGCCCTGGCTCTGCAAGCCCAGACGCCGGCGCAACCGCAGCCGGCCAATCCGTCGCCGAACTTCCCGTCCACCCAGCCGCAAACGGACCAAGGCAGCCTGACTGATCGCCTGAACTCGCCCACCTCCGACCAGCAGAATTCGCCGACCCGCCGTGACGACATGGAGCGCGAACGGCAATCGAGTCCGGCCAACCAGGCGCCGCGCGACGACTTCAACCGGAATCGCACCGACTCGTCGTCGCAGGGAATGCAGTCCCAGGATCGCTCCCGCAGCCAGGACCAATACCAGCGCCAGGATCGGACCGAGATGTCGACGAGCACGCAGACCGACACCCAGGTGACCACCATCGTGCAGCAAATCGACACGCAGGGCCCGGCCGTGGTCGAGCGGGTTTCCACCGAGTTCGCTGACGTGGCCTGCACGCCCGAGAACGCCCGCATGATCTTCGAGGCAATCCACAATGGCGATGAGGTCAGCCTGACCATCAACGGCCAATCGGCGAGTTTTCGGGTGGAAGGCCAGCTGGGCTACGGTGACGCCTACATCGCGCTCGCACTTGCAGCCGAGGCGCTGCGCAGCGCCGGGATCACCGGTTGCGCCACGGCGGAGCAATGGCGCGCCGTACTGGTGGGCGGGCAGCTTTCGGGCGGCCAGACCAGCACCACGACGGAGTCGACGGCGCGCTTCCCCGGCATTCTTACGCTGAAGTCGCAGGGTCAGGGCTGGGGCCAGGTGGCGCAAACGACCCACGTGCAGCTCAACCAAGTGGTCAGCCGCGCCGACAGCAGCCTGAAGCTGAACTCAAGCAGCCAGGGCCACCGGTCGGGCCGGATGGACCAGGACCAGGCGCAGCGCGAATCCCGTTCCAACCAACCCCAGAACCAGCAATGGCGGTCGGGACAGGATCGTGATCGGGACCAAAACAAGGGCAACGACCGCGACAAGGACCGGGCATCGGACCGCTCCAACAACCCGAACAAGCCGATCGGCAGCGATTCGCACTAAGTTCGCGGACACAACGACCGTCCCCCTCGAGCGCGGCGAATCACGCCGCGCTTTTTTGGCGAACTCGCGACCGGAAGCTCCCGGCTGTCGGTGTTCAGAGGCTCAGCGGCGGCCCGAGCAGTTCCATGCCGCAGTCTTCCCACACGCTCTTGGGGATTCCACCGATGGCGGAGACACCCTTGCCGAGGCGGCTCATCTCGTGAAAGAATTGCTCCATGCGGCCGGCGGGCTGGAACAGCACGAGCATCTGGCCTTCCCCAGCGCTGGTCATCGCGAAGGTGTGCGGCACCTGGCGCGGCGCAAAGGCCGAATCGCCCGGACCGAGCGAGAGCATGGCGTCGCCAACTTTGGCCACGAATTCGCCGCGAATGACGTAGAACCACTCGTCCTGCGAATAATGGCGATGGAGCGGCGGTCCGCCTTTGCTGTTGCGCGTCGTGTCGAAGATGCAGAGGTCGCCACCCGTATCCTTGGCCGACACCTTGAGGTCGAACCGTCCTCCCATGATCGCCATGGCGGCATCGTCGCGGTCTTGGTGCGAACCGACCCGGAAGCCGCGGCCGGGGCGAGTTTGGCTGGCGGCCAGGTTGTCCGCGGCGCGGGCCACGGCGGTCAAGGCGATGGCGCCGGCCGGGAGGCGGAGGAAATCTCGTCTTTTCATGGGGCGTGGGGTGATGAAAGGATTCGAGGTGCCGGCGTCCTCCAGCCCGCCGTTCAGCTCTGCGGCTGGAGCTGGCTGAGCAGTTGCTGGAACTCCGGGTCGGACTTCAAAATCTCGAGATCGGGATCCTGCTCCATCCAGTCGCGATCGTCGTAGCCGAGGGCGACGGCCTTGCGAAGCGAGCGGAGCGCGGCGGGACGGCGTTTGCTGAGCGCCAGGCTGCAGGCGAGGTTGTAGTGCGCCGTCGGGTTGTCGGGCTGCAGCCGCACGAGCTTGCGGTCCATCCGCAGGCCGTCGGCGATCCGGCCGACCTTCGTGTAAAGACCGCCAAGGAGGCTCACGACCTCGACATAGGACGGACAGCGGCCGTGGACGGCCTCGTAGAACGCGATCTCGAACTGCGGATCGGGCTTCGGTTGACGCGACATGGTCAGCGCTTCGGGCGGTTCGGGCAGCGGCCGGACTGGCGGAAGGCGATGCACTGGGCGCTGACTTGCAGGCGCTGCGACACGGGCTTGAGGCCGAGCTTCAACGAAACGGTGCTCCCGTACCACTCCATGAAGGGCGCGCTGATCTCAAAAATCTTGTCGCAATCGACGCACACGACCTGCGCCACCTGCGTGTTGCCGTTGTCGGCCGGCCGGTAGTATTTCTCGCCCGTCCCGATGTCGACCTCGCGCAGGATGTGGCTTTCGGTCATCAGCGGCAGCGTGCGGTAAACGGTGGCGCGCGAGACGGAATCGTCGATCGCGCGGGCGTGTTCGAGCAGCTTTTCCGCCGTGAAATGTTCCTTCTGGGCGCAGGCGGCGTCGAAGATCGCCAGGCGCTGGTTGGTCACGCGCAGGCCCTTTTCGGCCAGAAAGGATTGGAATCTTTCGCGAAGGCGATGGTCGGTCACTGCCGGCAATGTCGTCCCCGGCATTTCCGCCTGTCAACCCGGAACAATGTGCATTGCTTGGCGCAGGAAACGCGTTGCCTCGCCGCCGGCCGGGGCCAATCACTGGGGGGATGATCGTGGGCGTCCAGCCGCTGGCCGGGTTCGACAAGCTCCTGCACTACAAGGTGCCGGAAACCCTCCGCGCCGCGGTCCAGCCCGGCGCGCTGGTTCGGGTGCCCATCCTCAACCGGCAGCACCTCGGCCTGGTGACGGAAACGGACGCGATCCCGGACGTCGCCCCGGAAAAACTGAAAGCCGTGAGCGCCGTGGTCCATCCTTTCGTGGCGTTGACGCCCGACCTGCTCGAGCTCGCCCGGTGGATGCACACCTATTACGCGGCCCGGATGGAGAGCGTGCTCGAAGCCATGATCCCGGCGGCCGTGCGCGGGGAGGCGCGCGTGAAGGCCGAGAAATACCTCGCCCTGGCGCGGGAGCCGGCGCCCGACGAACTGGCGACCCTAGGGAAACGCGCACCGCAGCAGGCGCGGCTGTGCGCCTTTCTGCAGCAGCAATTTCACCCGGTGAAGAAGTCGCTCGTGCTGTCACGGCTCGGGCTGGCGGCCGCGGTGGTCGCGGGCCTGGGCAAACGCGGCCTGATCCGCGAGGAGGTGCGCCACGTCGAGCGGGTGGCCTACTCCGACCAATGGGCCGGCGGTGAAATCGTGTCCGCGCGCCCGCCGACCCTCAATGCGGAGCAGGCCGCCGCGGTGCAGGCGGTGGGCGAGGCCCTTGGCCGACGCAAGTTCGCCGTGCACCTGCTCCACGGCGTCACCGGGTCGGGCAAGACCGAGGTCTACCTCCGGGCGGTCGAGCAGGTGCTCGCGGCCGGCGGCAGCGCGATCTATCTCGTGCCCGAGGTGGCGCTGACGCCGCAGACCGTGGCGCGGCTGCGTGGACGCTTCGAGGCCGCCGGTCACCAGACCGTCGTCTGGCACAGCCACCTGAGCGACGGGGAACGGCTCGATGGCTGGACGGCGCTCGCGACCGGCCGCGCCCGGGTGGTGGTCGGCGCGCGTTCCGCGATCTTCGCCCCGGTGCGCGACCTGCGGCTGGTCGTCGTGGACGAGGAGCACGAGCCGGCTTACAAGCAGGACGAGACCCCGCGCTATCACGGGCGCGACGTCGCCGTTTACCGCGCGAAGCTTGCCCGCGCCGTCTGCCTGCTGGGTTCCGCGACGCCGTCGCTCGAGTCGGTGGCCAACGTCCGCGCGGGCAAATACCAGCTCAACGAGCTGACGAAGCGGGTCGACGACAAGCGCCTGCCGGACATCCAGGTCGTCGACATGCGCGTCGAGGCCATGCGTTCGCGCGGGATGGTGACGCTGTCGCGGCTGCTCGTCGACCACATGCACCAGCGCATCGCGCGGCGCGAGCAGATCATCCTGTTCCTGAACCGGCGCGGTTACTCGAGCGCCATGCAGTGCCGCAAATGCGGGCACGTGGAGGAGTGTCCGCATTGCAGTGTGGCGATGACTTATCACCGGGCGGATGAGACGTTGAAATGCCACCTGTGCGGCCACGAGCGCGGTGCGCCGGTGGTGTGTCCATCGTGCGCCGCGCCGGACATCCGCTGGCGCGGGCTCGGCACGCAGCGGGTGGAGGAGGCGGTGCGGCGGCTGCTGCCGCGCGCGCGCCTCGAGCGGGTGGATTCGGACACGATGGCGAAGCGGCATCGCTTCCGGCAGATCCTGTCCGAGTTTCGCGCCGGCAAAATCGACATCCTGATCGGCACGCAGATGATCGGCAAGGGGCTCGATTGTCCAAACGTGACCCTCGTCGGCCTCGTCGATGCGGACCTGTCGATGCACGTGCCGGACTTCCGGGCCAACGAGCGCACGTTCCAGCTGCTCGTCCAGGTGGCGGGCCGGGCGGGGCGGGGCGATCGCGCGGGTGAGGTGGTGGTGCAGACCTTCACGCCGAAATCGGATGCCATCCAGTTTGCGCGCCGGGCGGACTTCAACGGATTCGCCGAGGCGGAGCTGGCCGTGCGCAAGAAGTTCAACTACCCGCCATATCGGCACCTGGTGCACCACCTGTTTCGCGGGCCGAACCCGGAGAAGATCCGGTTCTATGCCGAGCACTGGGTCCGCGAGGTCGAGCAGAAGCTCGGCGTCGCGGTCGAGACCCGCGGGCCGACGCCGGCGCCGGTCGAGAAGGTGAAGGATGAATACCGTTTCCAGGTCTGGTATTTCTGCGCGCGGGTGACGGCGGTCGTGGCGGAGCTGACGAAACTGCTGGCGACCCGCCAGTGGCCCGATGATGTCGTCCAAGTCCTCGACGTGGACCCGATGAGTTTGACGTGAGATTGCATCCGGGCGGACGATCCAATTGACCACGGATTACGCGGATCGCACGGATTGATTCACAGGAGGCAGCAGAGGATACAGAGGATAGGCTTGGTGCCTCCGTTCACTTGGTTTGCTCCCGTGAGATTTCTGGCTTCGAACTCCTCGCTCCCGCTCCCCTGCTTCCATCCGTGTAATCCGTGAGATCCGTGGTCAAAAACTCGACTCAGTCGGGCAATTTGCCGAGGAGGCGGCCGAGGTATTTCTTCGCGTAGAGCTGGCAGCGCTCGCGCACGACCTTCTCGGCGGGACGTCGCTTCAGGTTCAACTCCGGAATGTTGGTGAGCACCTGGCCATCATCCGGGCGCAGGACGACCCAGGCCAGGACCAGGCGCAGCCGAGCATCGCCGACCTCGGTGCGCAACTGGTCATAGACCATCCGGCCGATCTCGGCCTCGTGGAGGTCGGCGCAGATGTCGGCGACGGCGGCCACGCTCAGGAGATTGCGGACGCGCTGGCCGGCATCGTCGACGTGGCCCGGCGGCCAGGCAGCGAGCTTTTCGCGGAAGGCGACGACGAAGGCCGGCTCGTGCCCGCGGGCGAAGGGCGGCGACATGCGCGTGACGAGTTCGTTGTCGTCGGGCAGGTCGTCGTAGGTAATGGCATCGACCTGCTCCGGCGTGAGGCGTTCGTAGGCGGTCCCTGGTAGGATTGGTTCGAGCCGGCCGGTGCTGGCGGCGGCGAGGCCGACGCCCAGCCAGGCGGCAAGTGCCACGCCAGACCACGCCAGGCTTTGCCGGCTGATACGGCGACCGGCATCCCAACGGAAGAGTTTGGTGCCCACCAGGCCGCCCGCCGCGCCGATGACCAGCAAAGCGCCGATGCTGAAACCCGCGCCCGACAGCGCGCGTGGATCGGTGACGCAGCGCTGCAGCACGTCGACCGCGTAGCGTCCGGGCATGAAACCGGCGAGGCGTTGCGCCCAGGCCGGCAGGGCGGCCAGCGGGACGCCGACACCGCCGATCATGATCATGGGCAGGAACAGGCACTGGCCGAGCGCCTGCACGGCCGGTACGTCATCGGCCAGCGCGGCAATCAGCAAACCAAGGCCGAGAAACGCCCACGCGACAACCAGGTAGGCTACGATTCCCGCGAGCGGGTGCGCCGGCCATGGCGTGCCATAGATCCAGCGCGCGAGGGCGATTTGCAGGGCGACGGCGCCCGCAACGATGACGATGCGGGCGGCAATCGTGCCAGCCACCAGCCCGCCAGTCGACACGGGCAGGAGGCGATAGCGCCGCCAGACGCCGCGTTCGCGTTCCGCCACGAGGCCCGTCGGCAGGCCGAAGCACGCGCCGCCGAGAATGGTGATCGTGAGCAGCTGGCCCATCTGGTTGAGCAAGGGCGGCGTGTCCGAGCGAAAGACGCTGCCGAACGCCAGCAGGAAGATCACCGGCACAAGGTAACCGTAGCTCAGCGCCTGCAGGCTGCGGAAATTCAGCCGCAGCGTGAGCAGCGCGTGGCCAATGAGGCCCCGGATCGCGGAACCGGACTTCATCGCGACGCCTCCACGTCGTTTTCTGCCCACGCGCAACCGGTGAGCTCGAGGAAAACGTCCTCCAGCGAGGGGCGGTGCATCCGGAGATCCAGGAGTCCATTGCCCGCTTGCGCCAATAGTTGCGTGAGCGCGGCGGCGGTTTTGGCGACATCGTTGGTGGCAAGTGCGCAGGCGCCATCGGCTTCGGGCTGGACGGCCTTCACGCCCGGGAGACAGGCGAGTTCGGCTGCCGGAACGGCAAAGGCCGAGCGAAAGACCAGGCGCGGCTGGGTCGCGGCGCGGGCAATCAGGTCGGTCGGCGTGGCGGTGGCAAGGAGGCGTCCTTCGTGGAGAATCCCGACGCGGTCGCAGAGCTGGTGAGCTTCCTCGAGGTAATGCGTGCTAAGCAGGACGGCGCGACCATTGGCGCGCAGTTCGCGGATAAGGGCGTGGAGTTCGCGCCGCGACTGCGGATCGAGCCCGGCGGTCGGTTCGTCGAGGACCAGCACCGCAGGATCGTTGACCACGGCGAGCGCGAGGAAGAGGCGCTGGCGCTGGCCGCCGGAAAGCGACCCGAAGGGGGCGTCAGCTTTGGCCGTGAGCTGGAAACGCGCGAGCAGATCGGCCGGCGGGATCGCCTGCGGATAGAACGATCCGAACAAGGCCAGGGCTTGGCGTGGCGTTATCTTGTCTTGGAGCGAGGCGAACTGCAGCTGCGCGCCGAGGTGACGACGCGCGGCGTGGGGCGAACGGCGGACATCGATGTCGCCCAATATTACGGTGCCGGCGTCGGGCTCGCGCAGGCCGAGCAGGCATTCGATCACGGTCGTCTTGCCGGCGCCATTCAGGCCGAGCAGACCGAAGATCTCACCCGGAGCGACGTCGAACGACACATCGCGCGCCGCCGCGACCGGACCGTAGCTCTTTCGCAGGTCGCGGACGCTGAGGCCGGCAGGGGAGGGCGAGAACATCCGGCTATGGGAAGCGGAGGCGCAGGGGCTTGGCAATGGCGGAGCGACGCGCCAGGGGCGCCGGCATCCGGCATCAAACCCGGGCTTGGTGTAGGTCGGGGTTTACCCCCGACATGTCGGGCGTAAAGCCCGACTTACATTCGAGCCCTCACTCCAGCTTGAACTTCGCGCTCAGTTCGGCGTCGGAGTTGTCGCCGACGAAAACCTCAAAATCGCCGGGCTCGGCGCCGAACGACATGTCGGCGCGCCAGAAGGACAGATCGGCGGTCGTGAGTGAGAATTCCACGTCGCGCGACTCACCGGCGGCGAGCGCGATCTTCTGGAAGCCCTTGAGCTCGCGCACGGGGCGCGTCACGGAGCTGACGCGATCGCGGACGTAGAGCTGCACGACTTCCTCGCCGTCGCGCTTCCCGGTGTTGGCGACGCGGACAGTTACCTTGAGCGGGGCGCCGCCGGTCTTCATCACGGGCGCATCGAGCCGGAGATCATCGAAGGCGAACGTCGTATAGCTCAAACCGTAGCCGAACGAGTACAACGGGGTGTTGGCCGCATCGAGGTAATGCGAATAGAAACGATCGCTCTTGCTCTGCGGTTCGGGCCGCCCGGAGCTCTTGTGGGCATAGAAGATCGGAACCTGCCCGACGGAATGCGGCCACGAGATCGGCAAGTGGCCGGCGGGATTGTAGGCGCCAGTGAGCACGTCGACTATCCCGGGCCCGCCCATCGTGCCGGGGTGCCACGGCACGAGGATGGCGCCGGCCAGTTCGCCGGCCTGCTCCAAGCTGAGCGGGCGGCCGGCCATGACGAGGAGGACGATCGGTTTGCCAGTGGCATGCAGTTCGCGAAGCAGGGCGAGTTGGGGCCCGGTGAAATCGAGCGAGGTGCGGCTGGCGGACTCGCCGCTCTGGTCGTCGGCCTCGCCGAGCGCCGCGATGACGAGGTCGGAGGCCTCCGCGGCCGCCCGGGCGGCGGCAAAGCCGGAGGTGTCGTCGCCCCGCACGTCGCAGCCCTCGGCGTAATGCACGGCGCCGGGGAACTGGTTCTCGAGCGCGGCCCGCAGTGTGACGGCTTCCGCGGCGCGGCCCTGGCCGTGCCAGGCGCCGAGCTGCATGCGCGGATTGTCGGCGAGCGGGCCGACCAGGGCGATGGATTTGATCGAGGCGGCCAGTGGCAGGAGGCCGTTGTTCTTCAAGAGCACGCAGGACCGGCGGGCGAGGTCGCGGGCGGCTTCGAGGTGCGCCGGCGCGAGGAGGGTCGCCTTTTCTCTCGCCTCGTCCGAGTAACGGTAGGGATCGTCGAAGAGGCCGAGCTGGAACTTGGCGGCGAGGATCGCACCCGCAGCGGCATCGAGGCGCGATTCGGGAATGACGCCGGAACGGACCAGCTCGGGAACGTATTTGCCAAGGGCGTCCGCCTGCATGTCCATGTCGAGTCCGGCCCGGAATGCCTTGGCGGCGGCGTCCTTCAGGTCGGTGGCATAGCCGTGGATAGTGAGTTCCCGAACGCTGCCCCAATCCGAGACGACAAAGCCCTTGAAGCCCCATTCGCGGCGCAGGATGCGGTCCAGCAGGAAGGCGTTGGCCGTGGCCGGCGTACCATCGAGGTCGTTGAATGCAGCCATGAAGCTGCCGGCGCCCGCCTGCAGCGCCGCGTGGAAGGGCGGGAGGTAGACGTCGCGCAGCACGCGTTCGGTGATATCGGTCGTGAAATAATCGCGGCCGGCCTGGGCGGCGCCGTAGCCGGCAAAATGCTTCACGCAGGCCAGGATGGTGTCGGTGGCAGCGAGGTCATTGCCTTGGAAGCCGCGCACGCGGGCGCGGGCCACGGCGGAGCCGAGGAACGGGTCCTCGCCGGCGCCTTCCGCGACGCGTCCCCAGCGCGGGTCGCGGGCAATGTCGACCATCGGAGCGAAAGTCCAGTTGAGTCCGGTCGACGCCGCCTCGGCGGCGGCGATGTGCTCGGCGTGTTCGATGCGGCCGAGGTCCCACGACGAGGCGGAGGCCAGCGGAATGGGGAAGATGGTGCGATAGCCGTGGATGACATCGTAGCCGAGCAGGAGCGGGATGTGGAAGCGGGACGACGTCACGGCGAGTTCCTGCCACTTGCGCGTGGCGGCTGCGCCGGTCACGTTGAGCAGGCTGCCGATCTCGCCTTTCTCGATGCGCGGGCCGAGCGGCGTGTTCGCGGCCGGCCCGGTCAACTCTCCCCAGGAAGAGAACTGCGCCAGCTGTCCGGCTTTTTCCTCGATCGTCATGTGCGCGAGCAGGTCGCGGACGCGGTCGTCGACGCTGGCGGTGCTGGCATCGGCCGCGCGGGCGGCGAGCGGAAATACCAGGGGAAGGAGAAGAACGAGGCGGCGTAGCATGAGGAGGGGGATGAGGGAGTTGGGCGGAGTAATCACTAGCTGGGAAACTGGAGGACTGCCGGACGATACTTGCGCGAAGCATGACCTGAGATCGCCATCGAGATGGCAAGGACATGTTGCGCTAAATCATTGGGCTGGGTTGCAGCACGACCGCGGCAGTCAGCGTGAAGGGGCCTCGCGGACTGGATTCTTCGCTGCGCTCAGAATGACACGACCCGGAGATGCATCGTTGATGGCGTCATCCTGAGCATAGCGAAGGATCCAGTGGAACTGGAACACCGGCGCTTGGCCTCACTTGTCCGGCTTGAAGCCGATGGCGTCGAGGGCGGGCTTGATCTCCGGGTTGGCCATGAAGTTCTTCCAGACGAGGCCGGTGCGCTGGTTCTCGATCATGACGACAATGGGCGCCTGGTTGAGCGCCATGTAGACTTCGTCGAACCAGTTCTCGGTCTCGTTGAAGCCATCGTGGAATCCATAGATGCCCCAAACCTTCGGACCCAGGTCGCGGTAGAAGTGGCGCAGAGCCGCCATCGACTCCTTCGGCGTGTAGGGCATGGAGGCGAGCGAGGCCATGACGTTGATCGTGCCATTGTCGTCGCGCGGCAGCACGCGGCCGCCGCCGGCATTGACACCGGCCGAGCGGCCCCAGCTGTCGGCGCCATAGCCCTTGAACTTCATCGGATTGTCGATCGCGTAGGCGTGCTGGATGAGGGCGATGGCGCGGTTGTTGGTGAAGTAATTCGTGTAACGATCGCGCAGGCCGCGCGGGTCGAAGCCCATGAACGAGAAGTGCGTGAAGAAGAGTTCGGCGCCGTTGCCTTCGCCGACCTCGAGCTTGACGCCATAATAGCTGTTTCCGTTCGTGAAATGGTCACCCTGCGTCGTGCGGCTCCAGTTGCGGCGGTAAGCCACGTTGCGCTCCGATTGGCCGGCCCAGCCGGTGTGCCACAAGCTGGCGGGAACCGCATGGGTCGGGGAGGCGATGGCGAGAAGGTAGATGATCATCGTCTCGTTCCACCCGATGAGCGGATGGCGGATGTGGAAACCATGGTCGGGCGACCAATGCCAGTAGAGCACGTCGCTGTCGGGCTTCTGGCGGTACCAATCCCATTCCACCTCGCGCCAGAGGCGCGTGGTCGTGTCGCGAATCTCGCGTTCGGCGGGCGTGTCCCGGGTGAAGTACTCGCGCGCGGCGAGGAGGCCCTGCATCATGAACGCGGTTTCGACGAGATCGCCGCCGTCGTCGTATTTGCCGAAGAACGGAATGACCTTCCCGGTGCGACCGTCGAGGAAGTGGCCCCAGACGCCGTGGAAGCGATCGGCCTGCGCGAGAAAGTGAATGATCTTGAGCATGCGGGCGGCGGCTTCGTCGCGGGTGACAAAGCCCCGTTCAGATGCCACCAGGAGCGCCATGACGCCAAAGCCATTGCCGCCGAGCGCCATCAGGTTCGGATCGCCCGGAGTGATTTCCGGCGCGAGGCCGGCATTCGGGTGCCCGACTTCCCAGTAGTACCGAAAGCATGCCTCCTGGACCATGGTGAGCAGTTCGTCGTCGGTCATTTTATGCGTCGTCGCGCTCACGGCGTCGGAGGGTGGCGATTCCTGGCCGTCGAGATTCACGCTGCTGACCTTGTACCACGCGGTGCGGCCCGGGTCGCCCGTGAAGTCCTCGTAACGATGCCAGGTGCCGCGCTGCGTGCCGACGACCTTGAAGTCCTTGCCGTCCCACGAACGGTAGATCCGATAAGCCAGCACATCCGTGGCGATCGGAGGCTGCCAGGACAAGTCGCAATGCCGCTCGTAGCCCTTCGCCGCAAGACCGGTGGGAGCGGGCGCCGGCGCGGCGGCGGGAGCCTGCGCATCGACCACCATGATGTCGTCCAGCCAGATCGTGTGCTCCGAATTGTCGTCGAGCCCCTGCATGAAGGTCAGGCTGATGGCGTCGGCGAGGCTAAAGGCTGGATCATCCGTGCCTTGGTACAGGTTATCTCTCCCGGAGAAATCCAGCAGCAGGCGCACCCAGCGGCCGGCGGGAATGCGCTCGTCGCCGCGCACAAGGGTGACGGAGAACGAGCCCTTGTCGTTGCGATCCTTCAGATACAGGCGCGGCGAGTTCAGGGCGGTGATCTCGCTGTCGGCATAGCACCAGAGCGCGACCTTGTTGCCGAGGAGCGGGAGGCGATGCGACTGGCGCTCCATTGACTTCACCGTGATCTGCCAGTCTCCCCCCGGGGCGGACCGCCAGTGCAGGCGCAGGGCGTTCGGCGGACTGACCACGTGCGCGGTGTCGGTCGGAAAACGGCCGTCCTGCACATCGACGATGCTCGGGGCGACGTACGAATACTGGCTGCCGGCGAACCCGCCATCGGCCGGCGCGTTCATGAACAGCACGTGGTCGTCGTAGGTCGAGGCGATGGCCGCGGTGGCGACGAACGCGGCGAAGGCCGCGGCGCAGGCGCGGACGACGGGCAGGGACTGAGCGGTACAGGGCATCGGGAAATAGGCGTGGTTCGAGATGAAGAAAGGCGGTGGCAGCGGGAATCGGATGCGCCGGAACTCAGGCGGTGGCCCCGGCGGCTTTCCCGCGGGCGGCGAGGAGTCCCTTGATCTCGTAGGCGCGGGCCTCGGTGAGCGGGTATTTCAGCAGCAGGACGACACCGACAAGGCAGAGCACCGGCGGCAGGCCGATTTCCCAGACGCGCAGCCACAGCAGCGTGGAGTCGCTCTGCGTCCCGGCGCCCTCGACGAAACCGGTGAGGCGCTGGAGGTAGCCGCTGATCACCGTGGCGATCGAGACGGCGACCTTCCACCACCAATTGTAGACGGCGAAGTAGATGCCTTCGCGCCGCACGCCGGTGTTGAGTTCGTCCTCGTCGCAAATGTCAGCGATCATCGCGTTGACGAGGGAGAAGGCGAACACCATCCCGAGCGAGAGGCACGCCGTGGGAATCATCGTGAGGTGCGGCCAACTGGGGTTGTAGCAGACGACCTTCGAGAGGTTGCCGCCAATGATGAGCGCCAGCGCGACGAGCACCGTGTGGCGCTTGCCGACGCGCTTCGACAACCACGTCATCGGGATGACGCCCGCGATGCCAATGGCGGCCCAGAGCGTGCCGTTGTGGGCCATGAGCGTGGAAGCGGCATCGGTGTGGCCGCCGTAAAGGTAGAAGATGGTGATGAAGCTGTTGAAGCCCATCACGAGTTGAAACCCGACGATGAGGAGGACGAAAACAGTCACGAGCCGCACGAACGTGCGGTTGCGATAAGTGATCTTGAAACTCTCGATGATCGGCACGCGCGCCTGCGCGCTGGCCTGCTGGAGTTTGCCCTCCTTGCACACGAACGCGCACCACATGGCGGCGCCGGTGAGCACGACGCTCATGCCGAGGCAGACCCATTTGATGCCGTTGACCGTGTCCCCGCCGAAGAACGGCCGATTGGCCAGATAGTAAACCCACGGCAGCGTGAGCGCGCCGATGTTGCCGATGAAGCTGGCGTAGGCAAACACGCTCGTCTTCTCGTGGTAGTCCTGCGTCATCTCCAGGCCGAGGGCGCCGTGCGGGATCGCATAGATCGGCACCACCGTGTAGAAGAAAAGCGACGCCACGACGAAGTAGCCGAACATCGCCTCCTTGCTCCAGCCGCGCGGCACGGTCCAGAGCAGCCAGAACGCGATGCCGATCAGGATGCCACCGACCACGAGGAACGGGATGCGGCGTCCGTAGCGCGAGCGCCAGTTGTCGGACAAATTGCCGAGGAACGGGTCGACCACAGCGTCCCACAGGCGCGGGAAGGCCTGGGCGTAGCCGATCAGGATCGCGCTCACGCCGAGGCCGACGACGTAGAACAGGCTGGTGAGCTGGACGACGGAATTGACGGCGACAATCGTGACCACCGCTCCCATGCCGTAGGCGACCTTTTGTGAGACGGGGACGCGGTCCGCCGGGGCCGTGACGTGGTGGGGCTGGAGGGGCATGAATCGGTTACAGCTCGATTTCGATCCGATTGTCGTCGGGACGGAGCAGCGATGCCAGCTCGGAACCGGCGATACGCCAGCCGCCGGGACGGTAAGGGTTCTCCTCCGTCGCGGCGCGTGTGACGGCGGTGCCATTGACGACGATGGCGCGGGGCGACGAGGTGCCGTGGCGGACGGAGTAGCGCAATCGCACCGGGCGGCCGAGAAGGTGGATGGAGGCTTCCAGCCCGTCGAGGGAGCGCGGCAGCACGGGATCGATCACCACGTCGTCAAACGACTCGCGCACGCCGAGCAGGCACGCGCGAACCTTGTGCAGGAACAATCCCGGTCCGCTCGAATACAGGCGCCAGCCGCCGCGCACCGGCACTTCACCCGCGCGCAGCGCGGTCCAGCCGGCCGCGGCCTGGAGCCGGTCGGCAAAATCGGCGTCAGAGCTGGAGAAATAGACGTTCGCCTGCCGGGCCACGGCATTGGGCACAATGGCGGCGAGGCCGACGGGATTGGCGACCTGCAGGGCCAACCAAAGCCGGTCGGCATCGCCGAGCTTCGCCATGGCCTCGGCGTAGCGCAGATGAGCGTGGACGTATTGCAGGCCGATCTCCCGGCCAACATTCGCGGCCGTGTCGGCGCGCTTGAAGAGCTTCTCGAGTCCACCGTGGTAGGCGGCTGGTTCGCTCATGAGCCGGACGCCGTCGGGGAACTTGAGCGCGGCCTCGATCAGCTCGGCGTGGCGACGCGCCTCGTCCGGTGTGAAGAGTTCGGCCAGCATCGCGCGCGTCATCGGCAGCAGCCGGTGGCGGATTCCGGTGACTTGATCGGAGGGATGCAGCAGCGGGCGGTACGAATCCCCGTGCTCGTGAACGAGGAAGCCGGCGACCGTGCCGCCAGGGAGCGCAAACCGGGCGAAATCGTCGCGCATGCGCGCGAGCAGCCCTTCGGCGCGGGCGAGCCGGGCGGATTCGCCGGCGCGGCGGCTGATCAGGGCGAATTGCCGCAGGGTCTGGTAGGCGAGGGCGACGGTCCAGGTGCTGACCATGCGGGTGCGCATGGCCGGGTCGGCCGGCTGCAGTGTGTCATCCCAGTCGCCATCGCCATAATTCACGAGGGCGGTCTCGGGCAGGAAGCGCGCTTCGCAGACATCGATGACGCGGTCGCAGTGGGCCCAGAGCGGTTCGACGGGTCCTGAGGGCAAAAAGGTCGACGGGTCGGTGTAGCCGACCAGCGTGCGCAGGAAATCGAAGTCGTTGCTCGCTTCCACGTAATCGCACAGCGCCTTGACCGGCCAGAAGCAGACATCGCCGTGGCTGTGGGCCTGCTGGATGAACCGGAACGGCGGAAACATGAACCACTGGGGCCAGGACCCGGCGACGGGATTCTCGCGCGCCTGGGGCGAGTATTGCTGCCCGAACACGGCGCCGAGGATCCGCCGGACCGTGGCGAACTCACCGGCGGCGAGCAGCCATTCAACCGAGCCCTGGCAGACATCGCGCACACCCCAGGCGGCGCCGCCGTATTGCTCCAGCCCGTGCGGGGCGGAAAAGTGAATCGCGGCGTTGTGCGTGAACCATGGCAGCACCTCGTCAACCCGCGCGACGCCGGCGTCGACGCCATGCTGGAGCCGCGCGGGCGGAGCCGGCGGACGCGCCGGGGCCGCCGCTTCGTCGTATTCGCGACGCGCGTCGGCCACCGCAGCCTCCAACGCGGCGGGTCCGTCCGTCGTGCCGAGCATCAGGAATCCAAAGCGATTTACCGCGGCGGTCTGGGCGGTGGCATACGGCCCGTGCCGCGGGGTGCCGTCGGCGAAGACCAGTTCATCACCGCCCAAGGCCGTGAGCCCGTCGGGCTCTGCCGCGGCGAGGGCGAAACACGTCCCGGGCAGGTGGCTCGCCAGGAAGCTGTCGGCCGATGGCCGGAAAGCGATCCAACCTTCGGCATGAATTTCCATCTCGCCGCCGGACTCAAACTCCTGGGCACCGAGCGCAAGTTGGTGGGTGAGGAGAAATTCCGTGGGCGGTCCCTCGAGCACGCGCAGGTCGAGGAAGGACGCGGGCGCCCGGCGCGAACACCAGACGCGGGCCTCGATGACGCGATCGGCGAGCCGGTAAATCCAGCGGACCAGACCCGGGTCCAGCGCGAAAGCCGAAGGGACACCCAACTGGCACCATTTGCCACTGGCGCGAACAAACACGCGTTGCCCACTGGCGCGCGCCACATTGAGATGGTTGCGGACCACGCTGAGCAGGCGGGCAACGCTGCAGTTCCCGAGATAGGACTGCGCGCCGAAAATACCAGCGGCGTAGCAGGTGAGTCCAAACTGCCGGTCGTCGATCCAACTGGCGTCGCCGGTGCGCAGGATGTGCCCGTGTGGTCGCGCAATCGACGCCTCCTTCTCGCGCGCCACGACGTGCGTGTCGGCGCCATGGAAGAAGGACAGCAGGCGGCCGGCTCCATTGGTTTCCTCGTGGCGGCGCGGGCCGGGAAACCACGCACTCCAGTCCGCGGTGGTCGGCGCCGCGCCATGCAGCCAGGGACCCGCGGTGAACACCGATCGCTGGGGCGGTGACGCGACCGCGGCCGGGGCGTCATCGGGCATCCAGTTCGCCGGCAGCAGCGTGCGCACGGCCGCCAGGTCGGCGGGCGAAGACGCTCCCGGGTGGTTGGCGGCGCAGGCGGTGACGAAGAACAATTCGGCCGTGGCGCCCGGTGCGATCGAGACCGGGCGCGACTGGAGCCCGGCCAGGGCAAATTCGTATTGCAGGCGCTGCGACGGCAACGAGGCCAGCCGGGCCGCCGCAGGTTCGCCGGTCAGGCGGTGGTCGGCGCCAAAGAATTGCCAACCGTCGGTGCAGAAGGCCGCAGCGCCGGGTGCGCACGCGCACGCGAGCCAAGGGTGCGACCCGGCCGAGGTGGGCTGGTTTTGCCGCGCAAGCACGACGTGACCGAGCGTGGCATCGTTGATTGGAAGCAGGTCGATGTATTGCGAAGTGTAGGCCTCGTTGTTGCGGACGGCGGCCTCGTCAGCGAGGCCGAGGTCCTGGGCGAGGAGCAGGTCGGCGCGGCGGACGACCGTCCCGGTGTTGCGCAGGCGAACGCGCCAGGCCCAGGCCGTGGCGTCGGGATGCAGGGCCAGCGTGGCGGTGCATTCGAGGCCGGCGGTCGTGGTGGCGCGCCAGGTTGCAGACGATCGGGACAAGGCGAAGCTGGCTTCCGCACCGACGAGCGATGCGCAGCCGAGCGGAAGATCGTCGGGCCCGAGCCACCGAACGAGGAGTCGCAGGAGACCGTCCTCGGCGGGACCCGGAAGAAATTGGTTGAGCAGCGTCCGGCCCAGGCGAAAGGCATGGACGGCGCCGGATGGCAGCAGTTGCGCACGAAGCCCGCCGGCACCGGTGAGTTCCCGCAGGGAGAATTCAGCGGCGGCTTTCAGGTGAGAGGAAGGAGCGGCAACGGGACGGGCGTCCATGGCGGGAAGCGCGGCGCGCGGACGGCGCGCATAGAATCAGGAGACGTGACTTCAGGGCAAGGATCGGGCCTTGCCGCGGGAAACCCGGACGGACCGAGACGGAGGCGGCGGGTTCGGACCGCTGCCTCCGTGACCGGGGATGCAATTAGAACGAGACCGTGGCGGAGAGCGTGATCTTTCGCGGCGCAAGGATGTTGTAATCCATCGGCTGCGACTGATTCGTGCCGTACGCCTGGTAGCTCGTGAAGATCAACATGTCCTTGTTGAAAAGGTTGTCGAAGTTCAGCTGTATCCGGGGGCGGTACTTGCGGTCCATGACGGTGACGTTGTGGGAGTAGCCGAGCAGCATCGAGTACGTCGTGTAGCTCGGGGACAGCGTGCGCTGGCCATTCACCGTGTCCCACGGATTGCCGTATTGCTGGCCGAGGTAGGTGGCGCCGGCGCCGACGTCGAGCCCCTTCAGCATGTCATCCGTGAAGCTGTAGGTGGCGAAGACGTTGAACATCGACTTCACCAGGTGGCCGGTGATGGTCGGGACCGCCACCGAGGCGAACTGGGTCTGGGCATTGGCGAGGTCGCTCGCGAGCTTGGTATTGGCCGGAGCCGAGCCGCCGGCGGCCGCCTGCCAGGTGGACAGGTGCTGGTTGAAATACCGCACGGAGTCCGGGCCGTCGTTCGTCTTCTCGCCCTTCGGCTTGGAGTAGTGCAACTGGATGCGCCAGTTCTTGGTCGGGTTGGCCGTGATCTCGAATTCGACACCGGTGTACTTAACGTCGTAGGTGTCGTTGTAATTCATGTTGGCGTGCAGCGTGCCCGGGCCGCCGGTGACGTTGCCGACGGAGGTCGGGCCGATGTCGGTGTTGGTGCCGCCCGCGGCGAAGTAGTCGTTCCAGATGCCCTGGAAGTCCGGGTGGTCGCCGCCGATCACGTCGTGCGACGTATCGTTGTACCAGTTCAGCGAGGCATAGTACTTGCCGTCCTGGGTCGACACGCGCAGGCCGATGTTCTTGCCCTTGCCGAACGACGGGCCGAACGTCTCGCCGAAGAGGCTGGGAGCGTTGCCGCCCGCGGCCGGCTGGTAGTTCTCGGAGATGTTGCCGACGATGCCGAGCCACGGGGTGACGTAGCCGACGGCGCCGACCGAGTAGGTGTTGCCCGAGCCGCTGGAGAGCGTCGGCGTGTTGGTGGTGCCGCGCAGGCCGACCTTCCAGTTGTCATAGGAGTCGTGGCGGATGCCCATCGAGACGTTCAGGCGGTCGGACCACAGGCGGGTCTGCGAGAACGCACCGAAGTACTTGATGGTTTGCTTCGAGTTGAAGTCATACCAATTGAACGGCAGCGGGAAGTAGGCGATGTTGGCGCCGTTCACGTTGAGCGCCTGCTGCGGGTGGTCCCAATAAACGCGGCCCCAGATCATGTTTTGGGTCCAGTTGTTGGGATCGTAGCCGGTCAGCAGGGTGGCTTGGTACTGGCGGGCATCGTATTCCGTGACCTGCTGGCCGCCCGAGATGCTGAACAGCTGCTTCACCGGGACATTCCAGAAGGTCTGGTCCGTGTGGTAGGACAGCTGGCCGCGGACTTCATTCACCCAGTGATCCTGCGTCTGGGCATCGAGGAAGAAGTCGGAGTAGAGCTTGCCGAAGTTCGGGTTGGCCGAGCCGTTGGGCAGCTGCTTGTTGAGGTCGTAGGCCATGCCGTTGCCCTGGCCGCCGCCGGCGCCTTCGAAGTTCTTGGCCTTCGCATCGTCGACGTACCGGTAACCCTCGACCATGAAGTCGAAGTTGTCGTTGATGCGCTGCTCGAAGCTCGCGGTCATGTTGTAGTCCTCGGGCTTGAGGAGGCCGTCGGCCGGCGTGATGGCGAAATCCTTGCTCGGGAGCGGAAGGATGGTCGTGCCGGACGGGCCAAAGGTGAACGGAGTCGGGCGGACATAAGCGCCCCAGTAGGCGTCGCCGGTGCCCATCGAGCGGGTGCCGTGGGCCCAGTTCATGAGGCCGAGGCCATTGATCCAGACCAGGTAGTGGTCGGGGCCGCCCCAGGCGTTCATCTGCGTCACGCCGGGTGCGCCCGCGGTGTTGACCGGGTTGGCGCCGGAATTGGCGATGCTCTCGGCCCAGGTGTTGGCGACGGTGCTCTTGTTCCAGAGCGAGGCGCCGTCCTGGATGGATTGCGCGAAGACGGTCTTCTCCTCCTTCCAGCCCTCGAGCTCGACGCGGAGTTGCGAGTTGTCCGAGATCTTCCACGTGGCGGCCAGGTCGGCGGCCTTTTTCTTGTGGTTGTCGCCGTCCTTCCAGCCCTTTTCGTTGGCGAGCAGCGCATTCACCCGCAGGGCGACGCGCTTGTCGAAGGCGGTGGTATTGACATCGAAGCTGCTGCGGTAACCACCGTAGTTGCTCGTCTGGAGGTTCACGCTGGCGAAGTCCTTGTCGAAGCGGGCCTGCTTGGTGTACACGGCCATGCTGCCGCCGATGTCACCGATGCCGAAAAGGATCGAGTTGGGGCCGCTGTCGAACTCGACGCGGTCGACGTTGTAGGTGTCCTGCACCATGAAGATCGGGAAGTAATTCTTCGTGGGCGGATTGCCGCCCTGCACGTGGCTGTCACCGCGGATGCTGATCGACCAGAAGTTGAACACGTCGCCGGCGGAGGCGCCGGAGATGCCGTTGCGGAAACTGGTCGGGACCGCGTTGAGGGACCACTTCAGGGCGTCCTGCACGTTGGTGAGGGCGAGGTCGTCGATGAAGCCGCGCGTGATCGACGACATCGAAGCCGGGGTGATGCGGATCGGGGCGTTCTGCCGGCCACCCGAGAGGGAATCGACGGCGATGTAGCCGTTGTCCTTCTGGGTGTTGACCCTAAACGTCTCGAGCACGAGCGGCTTTTCAGATCCGTCCGCCGGGGGAGCGGAAACGGTCTGAGCCATCAGCGGGGCGGTCGAAGCCAGCGCCAAGGCGAGTAGTTTGTGTGCGGTGTTTTTCATGTTGGTGCTGTGACAGACAGCATTGCGGTGTTCGGGTTGGGGATGACTGACAAAGCGGCGGGGTTACTTCAGGCGGACGATGCCGAGGCGGTATTCGCCGGCATGGCGCGGCGCGTAGGACCAGTTCAGCTTCGGCGCGGGTTCCCATTCCTGGAAGCCGCGGGCCAGCGCGGCCGGGCTGATCCCGAATTCCAGGCCGGGGTGCGGTTGCACGCCCAACGACGTCCAGGGGATTGATGCTTCCACGGTGTAACCATGGTCGGTGGGGGTCACCACGGCGTCGGCCGGGACATGGTTGAAAAACTCAACCGGCTTCGCACCCGGGCCAAAAAGGAACTGCCGGTCCTTGGGGCTGGACCACACGAGGCCATCATCGTCGGGATCGATGAAAAGTTCGACCAGCCGCTCGCGATGAGCGGGGGCGACGAAGCCTTCGGGCGTGTCCTCCACCACGGCATGGAAATGCAGCGCCGTCGCGTCCCAAGTCACGGCGAAGCGGAACGAGAGCGGCGGATCGCCCGGCAGGATGTCGGCCTCGGAATCCTTGAACTCCGGCCCGGCGACGGTCTGCCAGTCCCAGCTCTCGGGCACCTTGTTGCCCGCGGTGGCCACGATCGAGCGGCGCGGCGGCAGCGATTCGGTGCCGCCGAGTTCGCGGCGGGCGATGACGGAAGTATTCGGACCGAACCACGCCTCGCTGAATTCGGCGATCGCGGACCGGCCGGCCTGGACGAGCGGATCGCGCTGGAACGCACTGCGCACGGCGTCTCCCGCGAGGAGGTTGGCCGCGGTGATCACGCAGGCTGCGGCGGCACCGGGCGAAGCGGGGTTCGGCAGGGCGCGGGCGAGGGCTTCGACGGGGAACTGGTCAAGTTGGAGTACGGACAGCCAGGGGTCGGCGGGCACGGCGCCCGTGGCCAGGCTGGCATAGGCGAGTTGCGAAGCGGACGCGCCGCTGAGGATCGACCGTTCGTCGAGCCACAATCCGGGGATTAGCGCGCCGGCGGCGTCGGCCGGGGCCAGCACATAGACCGGGCCCAGTGCATGGGCCGTGCGGTCGAGAGCGGACCAGTCCGAGGCCGGACGCCGGCCGGCGGCTACCCCGAGAAAGACGGCAAGGCGGTCGACGGAACCCAGGGCGCTGGCGGCGGTGTAGTGGTTCCAGTCGATCGAGGCGAGACAGGCGGTGGCTTCGCCGGCGAGGGCCGGGACCGACTGGCGGAGCGTGATCAGGGCCGCGGCGGCCTGCGCGGCGGCGGCGGCATTCTCCGGAAGCGGCATGTGGGCGAGCCCGGCGCGGGCATCGCGGAGCACGTCGCGGGCGGACACGAAGCCCAGCAAGTGGGCGCTGACCAAAGCGGACAATTGGAGCCCGAAGCCGGCGGGTTGGGCCTGGAGCGATTGCCAAGCGCTGGCAGCGCGGGCGAGGACGGTGTCGCGCTGGGCGGCCGCAAGCGACCGGGAGGTCGAGAGAAAACCCGCCTTGCCGAGCGCGAGTTTGGCCTCAGGCGATTGCATGAACATCCGCCAGATGAGTCCGGTGCGCACGTTCTCCGCCTGCGTGACGGAAATGCCGAGGTCGATGCCGAGCACATCGCTGTCGACCCAGCCGGTCTGCGGATTGAAAGCATCGACGAATCCGTAGCGCTTCCAGATGCTCTTGCCATAGGCGGAACGCAGGTGCCGCAGGACCGTGAGGGTTTCCTCCGGGGCGAAGGGCAGCGAGCCCGCGGTGGCGCACGGCACGACCGTGCCATCCAGCGCGTTGTCCTTGAGCGTGCGCGGCGGACCGCCCCATGCCTTGTAGCCGGTGGCGGAATCCGAGGCGGTCACGCCCCATAAATTTTCGCCCATGGCCGGAAACTCCGGACGCAGGTCGAGGCAGAACTGGCGCTGGGCGAGCGTCGCCAGCCGGGTATTGCGGAAGAAATCCACCGAGGCATCGCGGCGGTCGCGCAGGTCAAGGAAGGCCTGCGGAAATTGGTTCACGAACAACGGCGGCTCCTGCAGGTAAACATAGTCGTCATAACGCCCGACCGGCTGCCGCTGCCAGGAAGTCCAGTACGCAGCCTCGAGCGGGTGGGGCGAGACGCCCAACGCCAGGAAGCTCATCAACACGTGCTCGGAGTACTTGTTCCAGCGGTAACGCGAGAAGCCGGTCTCGTCGCGCCAGCTCAGCGAGATGAGCTGGCCGCCGTGACGGAACCATTCCCAATCGACGTCGCCGAGCAGGCGGTTGGCGAGCGTTGTGATTTCCGGGTCGGCAAAATATTCCCGCGCGACGATCGTGCCCGCGTAGAGCAGGGCGGAGTCGATCGACGACAGTTCGCAGTTCCATTCCCGCGCGCCTGTGTCCATCGCCATGAAATGATAGAAGAAGCCGTGTTGCCGGGGTGCCTCGGTGGTCAGGAAGCGCAGGGTGGACCGGACGTGCTCGACCGCGACTTCGCGCTTGGTCCAGCCGCGCTCGGTGGCAATGACCCAGGCATTCAAGCCGAAGCCGGTAGCGGCGATGCTCGCGACGCCCTGGCTGGGCGAACCGTCGGCGCGCGCGCGGTCGCGCACGAGGCCGGTCCGCGGATGGGACTGCTCGGCGAAAAACCGGAAGCCCGCATGCTCGATCTCGTCAAGCAGCCGGTCGTCGGAACGAGACAGCGCCGGGAGCGTGCCGGTGGCCGGCTTGCGCCCGAAAAGGGCCGACGCAGCCGGCGCGAGCGCCAGGAACATCAGCGCGGCGAGCAGGGAGGCGGCGAAGGCGGGGAGCAGCTTGCCCGGGGGCATGGCAACCAAGGCGGTGGGTAGGTGCAGGGTAATCGAGGCACGAGGCCTCGGGGGAGAACTGCGAGACGATGAAATGACAACGTTTGCAATACAAGCCCAAAAGTGTGCTGAAACCGATTTACGCCGAAGGCGGGTGGGCGCCAATTAACCGCGTGCCGTGGCTGGACCAAGGTCCAGCCCTACGGTGCGACGCTGGGCTCGGCATAGGGCTGCACCTTGGTGCAGCCGGGTTGACGTCCGGCGGGGGTCCCCGGCGGGGACTTCAGCAATGCAAACCTTTGCAGTGCGGTGCTCGCGCCGGCGGACAGACGCTGCACGCGCCGCTTGGGGCCTGCCAACGATCTTACCGCCGGTCCGCGGGACGCAGCGGTCGGGTCGATTCCCGGATCATCATCGGGGCGGGCATGTCGTCGAGCGCCGCGCGCCGGTTGCGGCCGGGATTGGTGGCCGCTTCGACGATGAGCCCGACCGCGCGCTCGGCGAGGTCGGCGAGCGGCTGGCGGATGGTGGTGAGGGCGGGCTGGCAGGCGGTGGCCCAGATGCCATCGTCGAAACCGACGACCGACACATCCTCAGGACAGCGCAGTCCGGCGAGGTGGGCGGCGTTCACCGCGCCGAAAGCGATCTCGTCGTTGGCGCAGCACACCGCGGTGGGCCGTTCCGGTCCCTGCATGATGCGGCCCATCCCGAGGCGGCCGGTCTCGGCGCTGAATGGTCCGCTGTAAATCCACTCCGGCCGCGGGAGGGCACCCGCCTTCTGCAGCATTTCCAGGTAGCCTTGCTTGCGCTCGTGGGCGTCGCGCGAGCCGGCCGGGCCAAGCAGCAGCCCGATCCGCCGGTGGCCGAGCTGAAGCAGCAGGCTCGCAACTGACCGGGCGCCGGAGAGGTTGTCGACCCCGACCACCGGCACGTCCAGTTCACCGGGATTCGTATGCTCGGGCAGCGTGGATTTGGTGAGGACGAACGGGCGGCGAAAGCCCTTGAGCTCCTGGATCTGCTGCGGAGTGAGAGGCTCGGCGAGATAGATCAGGCCGGACGAGTCCATGCCCAGGAGCTGCATCGCCTCCCGGAACGAATTGCCGGCATTGCGCCGCATCGTCGAGATCTGCACGCCCCAGCCGCGGGCGGCCGCCGCGTGGAGGGTGCCCGCCAGGAAGCGACCGTAGTACTCGGAAAAGAAGATGTTCTCGTCGAGCGGCACGACGACCGTGAGCGTCGTGTTCACGCCCTTGCGCAGCATCCGCGCGCCGGCGTTGGGGGAGAAATGCTGCTTCTCCGCGAGGTCCATGATCGCTTTGCGCCGGTCGGCGCGAACCAGGTGGGCGGTCTCCGGCCGCAGCGCACGCGAGACCGTGGACGGCGAAACGCCGAGCCGCGCGGCGATCTGGACGATGCCGGTCTTGTCGACGTTGGACGCGTGGGTTCGGGCCACGGGAGCGAGTTAGCCCCCGCCGGCCCCTGCGGCAAGCAAACGTGTGCAGTGCGCGCCGGCCGCGTGGGCCGGGCGCGGGGAAATTCGTGTTTGTTACGCAGGCGGCCGGGCCCTTAGCTCGGGCGCTAAACCGACGGCGATGAGAATCTATTTCATGGATTAATGTGACACTGCTGGGGGAACGACCGTTGTTATTCCACACGGTTATCCAGCATGAAAAATCCAGCGAAGTCTGGGGTTTGGAACTACGACACGGGGGTGCCTGGAATGGTTCAGCACCGCCGCTATGGGCACTACTACAGCCGCTACCAACTGAACGGCCGGCGCACGATGAAGGCTTTAGAAACCGACGTGTTCACGGTGGCGAAAGAGAAACACTTTCGCCTCCTTGCCGACAACGAGAAGGCGCGGCAATCGGGCACCGCGCTAGTGATGGGCCAAGGAAAGATGGCCGACGTACTTCGCGAGGCGCGCGCGGTGCACGAGGCCGACACCTCGCTAGCGAGCAAGAGCAAGGCGTGCTTTGCATCGAGCCTCGGTCGCCTCGTGAAGCACTGGCCTGATTGCTTCGGAACCGACCTGCGAACGCTCCGGCCCGCGCAGATCACGGGCGAGCATGTCGAGAAACTATCGAACTTTCTTCACAGAGAGGCGAAGTGGCGGCGCCACAATACGCAGAAAGTCAAAGCGGGATTCGGAGCGGTTACGGTGAATGTCACCCTCGAGGCGTTGCACCGCGTGATGGTCTTCGCGAAGGCGCGAAAGTATGTTTCGGAAGTGCCTTTCGATTTGACGACGCAGCTCGGAAAGAACGACGTGAGGAAACCGGAGCCGCAAAAGAAAATTAAGTTTCCGACTCAGGAAAGGATTCGCGCGGTTTTTGTTGAACTGCGCCGCGTCGCGAATGCACCTGACACGCAGCCTGAATTGCTGGCGTATCTGCAAGAGCGTGCGCACGAATCAGCCGACTTCGCGGAGTTCATGGCCTACAGCGGCGCGCGCCAGAAGGAGGCCGCGGCGTGGAAGTGGGAAGACGAAACCGAGCACTCAATTTTCATCAGGGGCACAAAGACGGAAACTTCCCGCGATCGAGAGGTGCCGAAAATTCCAGCCATGGTGGATCTTCTCGCCCGAATGAAAGGGCGGCGAGCTGCGCAGGGGCTTGCGCCGACTGGGCGCGCATTCGGCATATCGCAGTGCCGCGAGGCACTTGCTTCCGCGTGCAAGCGAGCCGGGGTAGATCGGTGGACGCACCATTCATTGCGACACCTTTTCGCCACGCGATGCATTGAGGCCGGCGTAGATATTCCTACGGTTGCGCGGTGGCTTGGACATGCGGACGGCGGGGCTCTCGCGATGAAGACATACGGGCATTTGCGCCAAGAGCACAGCCAGGCACAGGCGGCGCGCGTCACGTTCATCTAGGGTGCATCGTGCGCCAAAGTGCCATTAGATTTCGCGAACAACGCTGCATCATCGTCGTGGCATCGTGCCTCACCGCAACAAATAGCAACCAATCGTATATACAACTTTATGAATTGAGAACGGAAACGCTTGGATAGACGCCAAGATTTGCCGTTATATCTAATGTGAAATCACCACCCATCAAGAATGCAGATGCCGCCGCGCCGGCAGTGATCGAGCGGCTGACCTACAACTCACGCGAAGCCGCCGCCGCGCTTGGCGTTTCGAAAATCACACTTTGGCGCATGGCGCAGCGTGGCGACCTTCTGCCAATCCCAGGATTGCGCAAAAAGCTCTATTCCGTCGCAGCACTGCGCCGCTTTGCCGAACAGGGGGCAGCGTGAGCAGGCGGGCGAGCGGCAGCACGCGCTCGTTGATCGAGCGGCTCGACCGTTGGCTTGCGAATCAGCCTCGTAGCCATATCCCGGCCGGCGCCAGCGGCCCGCAAATCTTTCGGCTATTCCGGCGCTCCCAGGCTGGCACTGCGCCGCGTCGCGGTTATTCTCGCCACGGACACTCATGGCGCAGGGGGCTTGAATGAGCGCCGGGGGCACGTGCTACTTTGCCGCTCCGCTATACGCGCTGGCCACGCCGAGCGCGCCGACAATGTATTCCGACATCATCCTTCATGGTGTCGACAAGATGGCGAGGGGGAAGGACACGGTTGCGGCAATCCGCTCAGGCGCGAAGGCAGTAAATGTCATTCTCGCAGGGGAAAGCCATGAATATTTGCGTGAGATTCAGGCGGCCCGTGAACGGGCGAAGAAACTGACGGCACGGTTTGGGGTATCGCCAACGGTCTTTCTCCGCACGAGCATTGTCTTTGATTCTCGAGATAACCGTGGAGGCGACGACGCGCTGACGGAGCGGGAATTTCGTGTGCTTTGCGCGTTGTATTCGTACATCGGCGACAAGCCGTTTTCACAGGTTGCGCTTTCGAAGATTCAGGAGCGCGCAGCCGGCGCGAAAACTCGCGCCATGCTGGTTGCGCTCGCTGAAAATGAGCGCGGCCCAATCTATACGCCGAAGGAAATCCGAACGGCCATCGCAAACCTTCACGCAGGTGGGAAGGGCTGGTTTAGCCGCGTCACTTACCGCCAGCACAAGACCTATTACTCGCACCGACTGAGCATAGCGGAATTGATCGAGCAAGTGGCGCAGAAAGAGGCCGCCGCAAAGGCTCGCCGCAGCGCCGCAGATAGCGAGTTGCTACAACGCAGGATAGACCAGCTCACCCCCAGGTTGGCCAATCAGAAGGCAGCACCCGGGCAACCTTAGGGCAGGTTATTGGGCAACATTAATAAGAAGGCCGAAAACAATGAGAATCGCGCCAAATTGGGCGAGCATTGGGCAACCCCCGGGAAACAGGGCGGGCAACCGTCGCGGCAACCCCCGGGGCAACACCAATACAAATCTCCTCAACAGAAATTGTGAGAATAGAAATCACGCAACAGACTCGGCGCGCTGGAGCGCGCCCGGCGGTGCGATTGACAACAGGTGCATCTACACGGCCGACATTCAGGACGCCATTCACATCGTTGCCAAAAGCATTTCTCGGAAGACCGGCGGGGAGGTAGACGCCGACGAACTGTTCAGCGTGGGCGAATGTGCCGTGGCTGCAAAATTGGAACAGTTCGATACATCTCGAGGTTACGCATTCAAAGCATGGGCCTGCCGCCTCGCCAAGTGGGCAATGCAAGACTACCTGAGGAGCATCGACCCTCTCACTCGCGACGAGCGCGACGCTTGGAATGCCAAGCAAGAGGCCAGGAAGAATGCAGGAGAGGAGCCGACGAAGTTGATTGTTCACATTGACGCTTTACCCCCAGGCGTCTCGCCGGCCATCGGTGAATCGCAACCAGATCGAGGCGAGCAGAACGATGACCTGCAGCACGTCTTAGCGCTCGTCGAGCAACTGCCATCGATGGATGCGGCGTTCCTCAAGGAATATTACGTTTACGGCACTTCGATTGCCGCCGTCGCGTCCGCTTATGAGTGCTCAGGCGAAACCGTTCGCCGCAGCATCCGCAGGTCACTCGATACGCTTCGAGGGTTGGCACGGCAAGAAGCGCGCGGCGCCTATAGACCCCAACGTGACACATGAACCAGTCGATCATCCCAGACTTATCCGGCCTTCAAGCCGACTTCCCCGACATCAACGTTGAGGAGGAATATCGCCGCGCATGCTCGCGCTACGCGCGCCCCGTGTCGATCGGATGGATGCGCCTGCACTGGCTACCGCGATGCCCGCGACGACACAAGGTGCCCCGCCGCCCCGATCCTGCAGCACTACGACGCTCCGAGGTTTGGGCAATGGCCACATCGGCAACGGTGCCCGCCGACTGGCCAGCATGGTTTGCAGCCACGTTCCCGACGCTGCCAGCGGTCGCCTGGGGTGAGGCGCCGCTCTACCTGCGCCAGCGCTATGCAAGCGATGCGCTCAACGGCCAGAAGGCAGGAAATACGTAACCATCTAGCACCCAGGTAGATATCTTCTTTTTCTATCGATTTGCCCTCAGGGTCCGTGCAGGCGCGGCCTGTTTTTACGAACGTAAAAAAACCTTCTAACCACGCGCAATTCTCATGAAAAAAGCCAACACCAGGAAATCCCGGTTACCCAAATCGCGAATCTACGACTCCATGGCCGCAGCATCTGGAGGAATGGGTTTTTCGATGCGGAGCCTACGCGAAGCAAAGGAGCGCGGATGCCCGGCGTTTCGCAGCAACAGGATTCACGCAGACGAGCTGCTCCAGTGGTGGAGCGACCAATTCGCGGAGTATGACTTCAAAATCCCGCCCGATCAGGTCGTGGAAATCATGGCCATCATCGACATGGAACTCGGCACGCGCTAACCGCCATGACTTACCACACCGACGACGGAACTTCGATTTACACGAGGATTTACGCGACCCCCGAGGAGGCATCAGAATGTCTCAGGCTAGAGCTAGACCTGGTGCGCGAGGCGAAAGCGGCGCGTTGCCCGGCATTTCGTCCGTCTGGAATCCACGCCGGCGAATTGCTTGAATGGCTCGGAACAGACCGGCTGAAGGCTGGCAAGCGCAAGACCTACCGGCGCGACGCTGTAACGATTCGCGACATGACCCGGCTTGAACCGCCGAGGCGCGACGACAACGCTGATACGGTGGCGAAGATCGAGGGCGCGCTTGACGTTGCATCGTTCGAGAACTGGGGCCACGACCGCAACGAACCCGAGACAATGCGCGACCTGTTCGAGCGGGCCGGCGCGTCGCCGGACGCGATTGAATCGCTCGTTGCCGAGGCCGAGCGGTTGAAAGCGCAGCACGCGGCGCAAAAATTCCTGCTCATGGTCGAGGCAATCGGGGACACCGACGCCGGGCGCGTGATACTCTACGCGATAGGCCGGCCGAGGGGATCGTTGACAGAAAACGCAAAGCGCAGCGGCTGCTCGAAGCAGGCATTTAGCAAGAGGGCAAAGCACTTACGCGCGTTGCTGAACTCAGCGGCATGAAGTCGGGGTTGATGGCGGGCGCTACCTAATAGAACCCCATCACTCACAAAGCACCCTCCCACCATGTCATTTGGTAATCCCGAGTTTCTCGAAGCCAATCGCGGCGCCGCTGTTCAAGCGAAGTCCGCCGATGAACTGATCGCCGAAAACAACGAACTGAAAGCCGTTCTTGCCGCCCACGCTGCGCGCACCGGCCCGGGCATTCTGGCCGTCACCGGCCCCCACATCGAAGTCACCGCTTCCGCCATCGAAGACGAGCTGAAGGGTTACGCCAAGATTGGCATTGGCGATCCAGGCTCCGACCCGGCTGCCCTTGCCGTTCGCGCCGAACTCGCGACGCAGCGCGGCCTGTTCTTCCGCGACAACATCGCCCCGATCATCGCGAAGGTCGGCGGTCGTGAATTTGCCAAGCGGCTTGTCGCCGCGATTCCTGTTCTCGCCAAGAATGCCGAGGTTCTCGCGTCGAACTCGCTCGGCACGCTCGTGGGCAACCTCGTCGCGCAGCAATCCCTTTCGCTGCTCAAGTACGAGTTTCCCGCGCTCGGGTTCATCAGCCGGGACTTCTCGAACGAGTCCGTGAAGTACGGGCAGACCATCGACACGCGCACCAAGTCGGCAGTTACCGTGCAGGAATATGACCCGGCGTCTGGCGGCTACCCGCCGACCAATGCGACCACCACCGACGTTGCGGTGACGATCAACAAGCACGTTTACGCGGGGATTTCGTTCAACGCGAACGAACTCGCGAGCACGAATCGCGACTTGTTCGGCGAGCAGGCGGGCGGGTGCGCCTATGCGCTGGGCGAGTATCTCGTCGGCCTGATTTACGCGCTCATTACTCCGACCGCCTTCTCGCTCACGGCGCAGAAGACTACGCAGGCCAAGAGCGGATTTGCCCGCGTCACCGTGCAGGCGATGGGCGAGGCCATGACGGCGCGCAAGATCGGCAAGCGCGACCGCGCGCTGTTGCTCAATTCGGCCTACTACAACCAGCTTGGCCAGGATTCCAGCATTGTCACCCGCGACAGTTACCAGGGCGGCCAGCTCGTCACGGACAATGTTCTGCCGATGGTTGCGGGATTCCTGCCCATCGAAGCGCCGTCGCTCCCGACCGACAACAACCTCACCGGCTTCGGCCTGACGCCCGAGGCTCTCGTGCTCGCGACGCGGCTTCCGGTCGACTACACGACCGTTTTGCCGGGCGCGAACTACGGCAGCGTTTCGCAGGTCACGGACCCGAGCACTGGCATTAGCCTGATGCTCGTGCAGTTCGTGGATCACCGGGCCGGCAGCAGCAACTACCGCGTTGCCCTCATGGGTGGCGTTGCGGTGGGCGATACTGTCCGGGGTCAGCTCCTCGTCTCCGCTTAATCCGTACGCACCATGCAACCCGGAGATAATCCACCTTCACCGCAGCCGATTTCGCTTCAGAGGCGGCAGGCTGCGCTTGATTCGCCTGTCTATCACGGGCGAATCTCAGCCGATACGCTTCGCGAGATTGTCAATCGAGCGGGGCCGGACATTCCCGCCGAGCCAATGAAACGGCTCAAGGCCGCAGAGGCCGCAATCCGCCGCCTCGTTGCCGCCGAGGGCGAGTTGACCGTTGAAGCAGCCAACGCAGCCCACCGCGCGAAGATTGCCGACACGGTTTCCGCCATCGCCAAGGGTGCCGCGCCTGCCACGATCAACGCAGTCGCCGACGTGGACACGATTGCCGCCGAGTTCAGCGCAAAGCGCCAAGCGCTACGCGATGAACGGGCGCGCATTGTTCTCTCCACGATCGATGACCTGGTGACCGTAGGCCACGCCATCACAAGCAGCGTGTATTCCTTGCGGGGAAAACTCTACACGGCCGAGCGCGAGCAGGCGAAAGCCTTCAAAGTTGAGTTCCGGCAATCGGAGCAACTGTTGCTCGTGTATTCGTGCGCGTGGCTCATCGAGCGCCGTTTCAACGGCATCGCCGCCGCGTTCCGCCGCGACCCAATCCACTCAGGCAGTCCGGCAACGGTTCTGCGCGACCTCCTTCCAGGCATCGCCGATTGGTGATGCTTGGCGGTTCCATAGTTCAGTTCACGGTGGTGGTCCGGGGGCGGCGAGGTAGCCGCTCCCGGCCATTCCGTGACCGACCCTAGATCCCCATGAAGCGCATTCTCGTGAGCCTCGCCAAGGCCGGCTTTCACTTTCTCGTGTTGGTCGCACTCATCCTGACCGCGCCCGTTTGGCTGCCATATCAGCTCACCGCAAACGCGATTCGCGCGCGTCGCTCGGCGCGACAGATGACCGCCACCCGCCATGCCACAGATTGACATCAAGCTAGTTTCGACCGCCGACACGACCGGCTTTCGCGTCACGCAGCAAGGCGCCGCGCAGCTCCAGGCTGCGCTCGCCAATGTCGGCACGGGGATGGACGCGGCCGGCGAGAAAACGAAAAAGAACGTTGATGCCATCGGGAATCTCTTTGGCCAGCTTGGGCGCAAGTTTGAAGGCCGCGACATTGCGCACGCGCTGGCCACCGGCCTAGGTATCAACATCGAGAGCATTTCCCGCGGCATCGCCCGTCTTGTTACCGGAATCAGCGAAGCAGAGGAGCGGGCTTACCACGCTCTTGAGCAACTGAGCGACCGTGCGGCCGAACTCGGGTTGCGCAACATGTCGGCCCGGCTATCTGGCGAGAAACAACTCGAAATGGCCTTGCGCGACCGCGACCGGCTGCAAAAGGAAATCGAGAACTCGCATGCCACGACGGCGGTTGAACAGGAGCAAATCGCGCTCAAGCGCATCCGACTCGAGGAAAGGATTGCGGAAATCAATCGGCTTCGCCCCAAGTTTTCGCTCGAAACGCAGGCCCGCGCCGAGCTGGAGGCCGTGCAACTGCGCGAATCCACCGTTGCCGCCGACGCGACGCGCACCAGCTACGAAAAGAAAAAGCAGGAAGTCGGCTTGCTGCATGAGGAGATTGCGGCGCGGACTACGTTGCTCGAAATCATCGAGGCGACGCCGGCAGAGAACGGCGAAACGGAAGCCGAGCGCACGGCGAAAATCGCACGGCTCAAAGCCGAGAACTCGCGCGCACAAAGCCAGCTTGTTGAGCTGCAGTTTGGGAACACCGAAACCCGCCGGCACCAGGAGAGCGCCGACGCCTACAACGAGTTTGTGGCGGCGAACAAGGGCGCGCGAACCAACGTGGGCAACTCGGCGCTTGAAGGCGTCCACAACTGGATTGTCGGAATGGGAAGCGGAGCGCGCCAAGTTGCGGACTCAGTAGAGCACACGCTCGGCGATGCCGTGGACAGAATCAGCGACGGCATTTCGGGATGGATCACGGGCGCGCAAACTTTCGGCCAGGCGCTCAGCAACATCGGCGAAAGCATCATCAAAAGCATCCTGAACGACGTTATCAGCATTACGACGCACCTGATTGTCTCGGCGCAGATCGAGAAAGCCATGGCGGCGTTCAAGGCGCCCGGTGGCGGCATACTGTCGGCCATCGGCTCGTTTTTCGGCTTCGCTGACGGCGGCTACACGGGCGGCAAACCCAGTGGAGTGGCCGGCGTCGTGCATGGCGGCGAGTGGGTCGCGCCGTCGTGGATGGTGAACAATGCGAATTTCGGCTCCATCATCGGCGGGCTTGAGGCCGCGCGCAATGGCGGCGCGGCTTCGCTGGCGACGGTGCCGGGCGGTGGCGGCAACTCCCCGCGCGTTTACATTCTCCAAGACCCGCAGGAGTTCGCGCGACTCATGCAACAGAACAGCGGCGATTGGTTCGTCCAAAGCCACGCCGCGCAGATGCGAAAAAACGCATGACCTACAATCAAATCTCTCGTGCCATGAGATGCGCCGTGGCAAGGGGCCGGCGGAAGGTTGAGTTAACCGTCTTTTTCAGGGGCAGGGGAACCACGATTTCTCTCACGAACTCGGAAGCCACGCAACTCGGCAAGCTGCTCATCGCTCCATCCCGACGTGGGTGATGATCGTAATCACCTTGTTGCGTTCAGGATTCTTTCGGCGTCTGAACTCTGGTTGAGAGCGGTACGCGCGTATCGCCCGGATCATTTCCGCTTCGTCTAGTTTGCGATACGCCATGAAATGAAACGTCACGTTGTGCTCTTCGTCCAGCATCGTGCTCTTCACGCCAGGGTTTTCCATAAATCACGAACCTAGCGGGCAGGCCCAAGCATACAACTTTGGATTCCGCTCATTCACGTGCGCACGATCATGCGCTAAATGTGTGTATGAACATGCGCAAAACGTGTGTATGATTGTGCAATAAGCACTTAGGAATGTTTTTCGCTTGTGTTTCCGGCGGTGCGCCCGCTTGCTGCGGGCATGGCCCACAAAAAATATACAGTCAGCTTAACGGCCGCCCAGGCGGCTCGGATTGAGAAGATGGCCGGCGCGCTTCGCGTGACGCCGGAGCGGTTAATTCAAGTCCTTGCGATCAGTGACATGGATTGCTGGGACTGCGCCAATACGTTTTTGGAAATCTGGCCCCAAGTGCGCGACATCTATTCGGCCAAGGCGAGCGACGGCCGGCCGAAGATCGAGGACGAGCTCGCGCACGTCTTGGGCTTCGACAAGAAGAAGCGCGCGGCCTGAATCAACGCCAGTCAGCAACTCGGCCCGCCTCGAAAGGGGCGGGCTTTTTATTTGTGCCGGCTGTGGGCCAAGGCTATCAGGGGCGCGGGCCGAAAATCGAATGAAACAACTTCTCACTGCTTTCTCCGTGCCATTCGTTGCTCCCTTGCCGGCTGGCGCCGGGAATGCGGTTATGCCATTTCTGTTATGCCACACCCCCGAAAAAGTGGGCTAAGTGTGGATAACAAAAGAAGCGCATCGAGTAACGTTTTCCCTCTGAAAGAGCGATTGAGGCACCATTTGAAATAAATGAGACTTTACTTCATGGGCATCTGCGGCACGGCGATGGGCAACGCGGCCTTGCTCGCGCGTGCGGCGGGACACGAGGTCCTCGGCGCGGACACCGGCGTTTATCCGCCGATGAGCGACGTGCTGGCGGCGGCCGGCATCGCCGTGCATGAAGGCTACGACCCGGCGCGACTGGAGGGCCTGAAACCGGATCTGGTGGTCATCGGCAACGCCCTTTCGCGCGGCCACCCCGAGATTGAATGGCTGCTCGACACGCGCGCGATTCCCTTCACTTCGCTGCCCGCGCTCCTGGCCGACCTCGTCCTGCAGCAGCGGAAAAACATCGTCGTCGCCGGCACCCACGGCAAAACGACGACGACCGCGCTCACGGCCTTCCTGCTGCGGGAAAACGGCCGCGACCCGGGTTTCCTCATTGGCGGCGTGCCGCAGGATCCGCCCGCCGGCAGCCACCTCGGCGCGACGGCCGATCCCTTCGTGATCGAAGGCGACGAGTACGACAGTGCATTCTTCGACAAGCGCAGCAAGTTCATCCACTACCGGCCGCACATCGCGGTGATGAACAACCTCGAGTTCGACCACGCCGACATTTTCCGCGACCTGCAGGACGTGGAGCGCACGTTCCTGCACCTCGCGCGCATCGTGCCACGCAATGGTTGGATCGTTCTGAACGGCGACGACGACCACCTGCGCGCGCTGGGGCCGCTGGGCTGGACGCGCGTCGTGCGCGTCGGGACAGGCGAACAAAACGACCTGCGCATTACGGATTTCACCGAGGGGGCCGCCGGGGCGGCATTCAAGCTGCAATGGTGGGGCGTCACCTGGGCCGAGGTGCGCTGGGCGCTGCCGGGGATTTTCAACGCGCGCAACGCCGCCATGGCCGCCTGCGCCGCCGGGATGGCGCTGTTTCCGGGCGACCCGACGAAGCTCAAGCTCGACGCCCTCGCCCGGTTCCGCGGCGTCAAGCGGCGCCAGGAGCTGCTGCTCGACACCCCCCGGCTCAAGGTATTCGAGGATTTCGGCCATCATCCGACGGCACTGGCGGAGACGCTGCGTTCGCTTCGCCAGCGGCACCCCGACGCAGTGCTGGCGGCGGTGTTCGAGCCGCGCAGCAACACGTCGCGCACGAAGGTCATGCAGGCCGGGTTCATGCGGGCGCTTGCGACCGCCGACGAGGTCTACATCGGCGCCGTCAGCCGCGCTGAAAAGCTGCGCGAGGACGAGCGGTTCGATGCCGAAGCCGTCCTGCAACACCTCGACCTCCAAGGCGTGCACGGGCATGCCGCGGAAACGAACGCCGCGCTGCTGGAAAAACTCGTGGCCAACTCCCGGGCCGCGACCGAACCGCAGGTCGTGGTGTTCTTCACCAACGGGTCCTTTGACGGAATCATCCCGAAATTCGTGGCGGCGATGGCCTGAGCGGGCAGGACGAAATCAAGCCGGTGCGCTGGTGCGGTGGAGCGACTTGATCGCAAGGCGCGGGTAGGGCGCGCCGGGTGCGCGCCCGGGCGTGGTCGAGCCGCGCCCCGACAGGTGAATTGGGTTTTAGCCAACGCGCTGGGGTCAGCGCATTCCACCTCCCGGCGTCAGGAACCGGGACCGCCGGCCAGCTGCTTGCGTCGGTAGGTCTGGACATCGATCGGCGTGTCGCTGGGGTAATAGGCAATCACGTCGGGCAAGGTCATCAGGATCCAGGGCGAGTTTTGCGAGGAACCGTTTTTCGTGAACACGATGTTGTCGGCCACGTAGACGCAGGAGTGGATCACGGTGCCATCGGGTCGGGCAAACAGGAGGATGTCGCCAAACGTGCGGGTGCCGGTGACAACGTAATAGTCGTGCAGGATGGCTGCCGTGACCGCGTCAAGGTGCTGGTAGCGCTCGTCCGGCGTAAGGTTGAAGAAATTCAGGACCGTCCAGTGGCAATCGAGGAATGAATTGGTGCCGGCCTCGTTGGTGGCCGGGTACGTGTAGAGGAGCGAACGGGGCAGCCGCGGCAGGAGATGGATCAGGTCGACGGTGGCGGTTTCGGAGCTGCGCACGAGTGACTGGAGGAACGGCTGCAGATCCTTGGTGCGCCGGCCGCGATCCCAGTAATCGTCGAGGCCGTCGAAGTTGGTGTCCCGCTTCACGCGCAGCCGCACCAGCAGGGTGGATTTCCGGGCGAGCGTCTTGATGAGTCGGATGCGATCCTCGCTGCGCGGCAGGCGGGAGAGAAGAATGCTTGCGTCCGACAGCAGGAGCGAAGTGCCGCGATGGTAGAGCAGCTGGCGCATCAGCGCCACGGTCTCAGCGTTCAAACCGCCGTCATGGATCCACTCGTCCAAGCCGTCGGCGTGAAAGCGGAAAGGTTCCTTCTGGTCCGGGTTCTCATCGAAATCCGCGAGGGCCGAGTAGACCTTGGCGCGGGTCTCCGGGCTGAGCCCGAGGATGAACTCGTTCGTCGGCCGGATAATGATGCCGCCGTCGACGGTTTCCCAGCCCTGGCGCGCGTCGATCGCGGCGGACACGGCCGGCGGGAGCGGGGTTGCATGCCAGAGGGCGGCGAGCGACTCGGGCGTGTAGCCCTTGAACACCCAAGCCGTGGGATGGGGGCTGATTTCTGCGAGATCGATGAGCGCCTCGGGCGGCTCGATGACAATGCGAGTGTACTCGAGATCACCCCACGGGCCTGGCTGGCAGCGAACATACCTGGAGCCGCCGGTGCCAGTGGGATTCGCCACGGCGCGCTCCGGCGTCGTCGCGCTTCGATCGATCTGGAGCAGGACCAGCCAGGGCGCGACGCAGACAACGGCAAAGAGCCAGATCGCATAACGCGGCACGTGGATGCCGTGGGGCGGTTGCCGGGAGGGAGGCTGGCTCATGGGGAGAGCTACTGCGCCTGCCGCGCGACCTTGAATTCCGCCGGCTGCTGGCCCGGGGGCAGGGCGAGCAGGTCGTAATCGCGGCAGGACGTCACGGTGACACGGGCGAATTCTCCGACGGGCAGGTCGTGCGGGACATAGATGCGCCCGTCGATGTCGGGGGCGTCGGCTTCGCCGCGCGCGACGCCGGGCTCCTCGACGAGGACCTGGAGCGAGCGCCCGACCCAGGTCGCGGAAACCTCGGCGGCAATCGTCTTTTGCAGCGCCATCAGCCGGTGCCAGCGTGCTTCCTTGATCCGCGCGGGAACCTGGTCTGGCATCTTTGCACCGCGCGTGCCCTCTTCCTGCGAATAGCGGAAGACGCCCAGGCGCTCGAACTTCGTCTCGCGAATGAACGCGCACAGCTCGTCGACATCGGCCTCGGTTTCACCGGGAAACCCCACGATGAAAGTGGTCCGCACGGCGATGCCCGGGATGCCGGCGCGGATGCGGCGCAGCAGGTCGCGGATGTATTCGCCGCTCGTCTCCCGCTGCATGCGGTCGAGCATGCGATCGCTGATGTGCTGGAGCGGAATGTCGATGTACCGGGCGACCTTCGGGCACTCGGCGATCGTGCGGATAAGCTCATCGCTCCAGTGGGCGGGATGCGTGTAGAGCAACCGGATCCAGAAATCGCCCTCGATCGCATTGAGTTCGCGCAGCAGGGTCGTGAGGGCGGTGCCGCGCTCCGAGTCGACCGGCGAGCGCGGGTTGGGCCGCTGCTCCCAGGTGTCCATGCCGAAGAAGGTCGTGTCCTGCGAGATGAGGTTGAGCTCCCGGACCCCTTCGGCAACGAGGCGGCGCGCCTCGGCGACGACGCTCGCGACGGTGCGGCTGCGGTGCCGGCCGCGGATCTGCGGGATGATGCAGAAAGTGCACGGGTGGTTGCAGCCCTCGGCAATCTTGACGTAAGCGAAATGCCGCGGCGTGAGCCGGAAGCGCGGCGTGTCGTAATCGGGGATGTACGTGGAACGGCCGGCGACGAAGTCCGCCGGCGCGGCCTTCGCGGTGCCGTGACCGCGTTCCTTGGCGTAGATCTCCTCGATGATCGGCGCGACTTGCGTGACCTGGTCGAGGCCGATGAAGGCGTCGACTTCGTCGTGCAACTCGCCCTTGAGATCCTTCGAGAAGCGCTGGCTCATGCAGCCGGCGACGATCAGCTTCTGCTCCTTGCGACGCTTGCGCAGGCCACGCTGCTGGTGGACCTCGAGGATGTGGCCGATCGACTCCTCCTTGGACGAATCGATGAAGGAGCAGGTGTTGACGATCACCACGTCAGCCTGCTCCGCCTCGGGGATGACCTTCATGCCGGCCTGGTGCAGGTGGCCGACCATGATTTCACTGTCGACGAGGTTCTTGGCGCAGCCGAGGGAGATGAGACTGACCTTGATCATGCGGTAATGTGACGGCCGGCCCGCGGGGTGGTTGCGCGCAAATGAAAACGGCGGTCATTGACCGCCGCTGCATCGGGTCCGCTGGAAAATGAGCTTACTTCTTGGCCTTGGCAGCGGCCTTCTGGCGGGCCTTGCGGCGCTTGTGGTAAGCGATGCGGCGTTTCTTTTTGATGTGCTTGTTCGTTTGTTGACCCATGGTGAATGCGGCGAGCGGGTTTTGTGGCCGAAAAGGCGCGGCGGAGTCAAGCCGCGCGTGACTCTCGCCGGGGAGATTCCAGCTTGGCAGCCGCGCGGCGCCGCTCATGAGTCGTGGCCGCGCATGCCATTGTCGCCCAGTCCGTCCGGCCCTAGCCCGCGGGGAAAGTGGCTCACCCACGCCGCCGGGGGAGCGCTGCTGGTGCTGGCGGTGGTCGTCATTTATTGGCCGGCCCTGCACGGCGGGCTTCTGAACGACGATCCCGACCACATCACCCGCCCGGAATGGCGGTCGCTGGTGGGTCTGGCGCACCTGTGGTTCGACGTTGGGATCACCAGCCAATATTTTCCGCTCCTTCACTCGGTCTTTTGGGTGGAATACCATCTTTGGGGCGACGCCCTGGCGGGATACCATCTGGCCAACGTGCTCGAACATGCGGCTTCGGCGTGCCTGCTCGTGGCGCTGGCGCGTCGGCTCGGCCTGCGCGGGGCCTGGCTGGCGGGAGCGCTGTTTGCGCTGCATCCGGTCGCCGTCGAATCCGTGGCTTGGATCTCCGAGCAGAAGAACACCCTGTCGACGCTGCTCGCCCTGGCGGCGCTGCATGTCTACCTCGGTTTTGACGCCGACCGGCGGCCAGGTCGCTACGCGCTCGCCACCGGCTTGTTCGTCTGCGCGCTGCTGTGCAAATCGATCACGGCGACGCTGGTTCCCATCATCTGGGTCGTGCAATGGTGGCAGCGGGGCCGGTTGGAGGCGCGACGCGACGTGCTGCCGCTGCTGCCGTGGCTGGCGATCGGCGCGGCGCTCGGCCTGTTCACCGTCTGGTACGAGCGCGTATATGCCCACGCGCACGGCGCGAGTTTCGACCTGAGCCTGGCGCAACGCACCCTGCTCGCCGGGCGCGCCGTGGTCTTCTATCTGCAAGCGCTCGCCTGGCCATCCGACTTGATGTTCGTCTACCCGCGGTGGGTGCCCGACGCCGGCGCGCCTTGGCCGTACCTCTTTCCGGGCGCAGTTCTGGCCGGGGGGCTCTTGCTCGTCGGGCTCGCCCGCCGGCGACGCGGGCCCTTGGCGGTGTTTCTCGCCTACCTTTTGGCCCTCGGGCCGGTGCTGGGTTTTCTCAACATCAACTGGTTCAACTTTTCCTTCGTCGCGGATCATTTCCAATACCTCGCCAGCCCGGCGATCTTCGTCGGCGTCGCGGCCGGCTTGGCTGAAGCGCGCGACCGTATCTCGGTGGCATCGCTGCGGGCGGCGCTTGACGTGTTGGTCCTGCTCGTGCTCGCGATCCTTGGCGGCCTGACCTGGAGCCATGCCGGGGATTTTCGCGACGCCGAGACGCTCTACCGCCGCACCGTCGCCCGGAATCCCAAGGCATGGTATGTGCAGAACGACCTGGGCAAGCTCCTGCTCAGCCGGCCCGGCGGCGTGCCCGAGGCCATCGATCATTTGCTGGCCGCCCTGACCCTGAAGCCGGACTACCCGCAGGCGTATGTGAACCTGGGTCGCGCCTTCAGTCGCGTCCCGGGCCGGATGTCCGACGCTGCCCAGGCTTTTGAAAGCGCCCTGCGCCTGAAGCCGGAGGATCCGTCGATCCGGGAATTGCTCGCGCAGTCCCTCGCGGCCATTCCCGGCCGGCGGGCGGACGCCGTGGTGGAATATCGCCGGGTCCTGCAACTTGACCCAACGCGTTGGCAGGCGCACGCAGGACTGGCCGAATTGCTCGCCGCCGACGAGGCGACCCAAGGTGAAGCCGTGGCGGAACTGGAGGCCGCGATCAAGCTGCGGCCCGACCTCGGTTCGCTCTATAATGACCTCGGCGGGATCCTGGCGGGCATGGGGCGCGGGTCCGAAGCCGCCGCGGCGTTTGCGCAGGCGGTGGCGCGGCAGCCGGATTTCATGCCGGGGCATTTCAACCTGGCGAGCGTGCTGGTCGATCTTCCCGGCCGGCTGCCCGACGCGATCCGCGAGTTCGAGGCGGCGCTCAAGCTCGCCCCGGAGGATCCAGCCATCCACAACAATCTGGGGCTGGCGCTGCTGCGCTCGGGTCGGCGGACGGAGGCGATCGCGCACCTCCGGGAGTCGGTGCGCCTTGCGCCGGATTCCGCCGAGGGACATTTCAGCCTCGGTCGTGCGCTGCTGGCGCCGCCGGCGGATGAGGCGGCAGCGCTCGAGCAATTCGCTGCGGCGGCCCGGCTGCGTCCGGATTGGGACGCGGCCCGGCGGGCCGTGGCGCAATTGCGGGCGCGCCTCGGGCGCTGACTCGGACGCCCGCGCCCGGCAAGTCCTCAATAGCGGGCCAGCGTCGGGTCGACCTCGCGCGCCCAGGCATCGATCCCGCCGGCGACATTGGTCGCCTGGTCGAAGCCCTGTCCGCGGAGAAATCGTGTGACATGCAGGCTGCGTGCCCCGTGGTGGCACAGGACCAGCAACGGCCGGTCGCGCGGCAATTCGTCGAGCCGACCGGGAATGTCGCCCATCGGGACGTGGCGCGCGCCGGCCAGCTGGCAGATGACCAGCTCGTCCGCCTCGCGGACATCGAGCACGACCGCGCCGGCGAGCAACCATTGCGCGGCGGTGGCTGGATCGACAGCGAGCGGGGCGGACATGACGGGAGAGCCGCGCAACGTGCCCGGCGCGGTTCAAAACGCAATCCGCCTTTTCCCATCGCGAAGGCGCGGCGGTCTCGCCGCCGATGGCGCCGGCGCCGGCAATGGGGTTTTCGCCGGCCGGTGTCGACCCGGCCAGTTCGCCGTTGACCCGCGCTGGCGTGCGCAAAATCGTAGTGGGATGTCCGAACGATTCGTTGTCATCATGGCCGGGGGGCGCGGCGAGCGGTTCTGGCCGCAAAGTCGCGAGTCCACGCCGAAGCACCTCCTGTCGATCATCGGCGACAAGCCGATGCTGGCCCAGACTGTCGAGCGGGTGGGAGGCGTGGTGCCGGCCGAGAACATTTTCATCCTCACCACGCGGGCGCAGCTCGAAGGCTGCCGCGAGGCGTGCCCGGGTGTGCCGGCGGCGAACGTGGTGGCCGAACCGGTCGGTCGCGACACGGCCGCCGCGGCCGGCCTGGCCATGCTGCTCGTGAAACGGCGGAATCCCGCTGCGGCCCTCGCCATGCTCCCCGCCGACCATGTGATCAAGGACACGGCCGAGTATGCGCGCCTGCTCGGCGTCGCGTTCGCCGCCGCCGAGGCGGACGACGTTCTCGTGACCCTCGGCATCAAGCCGACGGCGCCGGAGACCGGCTTCGGCTACATTCATCGCGCCGGCCCGTGGCGGACGTTCGGTGGCTGCGAGGTCATGAAGGTGGAGAGTTTCGTCGAAAAGCCCGACGTGGAAACCGCGGAGCGTTACCTCGCTTCGGGGCGGTATTATTGGAACGCTGGCATGTTCGTCTGGCGCGTGCCGGTGGTGGAAGCGGCTTTTCGGGCGCACGCACCGGAATTGCACGCCGGGCTGGCCCGCCTCGAGGCGGCAGCGGCTTCGCCGGAAGGGTGGAACAAGGCGCTCGTGGAAATTTATCCGACGTTGAAGAAGGTCTCGGTCGACTACGCCCTCATGGAGAAATCCAGGAATGTCGTGGTCGTGCCGGCGACGTTTGACTGGGACGACGTCGGCGCCTGGCCGGCGCTGGCCAAGCACTACGAGCCGGACCCGCAGGGAAACGTGATGCGCGGCCATGCGCTCGTCGAACAGGGTACCAACAACATCGTCATTTCCACCGACGGCCACCTGGTCGGGGTGATTGGCGTCAGCGAGCTGGTGGTGGTCCATACGGAGGAGGCGACGCTGGTGTGCCCGAAGGACAAGGCGCAGGAGATCAAGGCGCTCCTGCAGCGGATCAAGCAGGATCCCGACAAGCGGCAGTTCCTGTGAGGCCGTGCGCTGCCTCGGCATAGATTACGGGACGAAGCGCATCGGCTTGGCGCAGGGTGACGAACTCGGGGTGGCGACGCCGCTGCCGGCCGTGACGGGCGCGGACGCCGACGCGCGCTGGCGGGCACTGGGTGAAACGATCCGGTCGCGGCGGATTACGGACCTCGTAGTAGGCTATCCGTACAACATGGACGGATCCGCGGGCTTCAAGGCGAAGGAGGTCGATGCGTTTGCGGCGCGGCTGCGCACGGAGTTTGGCCTGCCAGTTCACCTGGTGGACGAAACGCTCACCAGCCACGAAGCCGAATCGACCGTGCCGAAGAAGGCCCGGCGCGAGGTGCGCGACTCCGGGTTGGTCGACTCACGGGCCGCCTGCCTGATTCTCCAGGATTTTCTCGACCAGCGCCTGCCGCCAGCTCAGTAGGGCTGCACCTTGGTGCAGCCGTGTCCAGATACCCGGCACGTCGCAAGCGACGGCCCTACGGGTTCCTTGAGACGGTAGGGCTGCACCTTGGTGCAGCCGCTAGCCCCAGCACCGCCGGCAGCTCCGCCAGCGAATCGAGCACGCGCTCGTGGTGACGGCGCAACTTTGCGGCCGGGTGGTGGCCGGCGGCGATGAGGGCGCAGTCGACGCCCAGCTCGTGCGCGACCTCGAGATCGTGCAGTGTGTCGCCGATGAGGAGGATTGAAGCCGGCGGCAGGCCGATAAGTTGCAGCTGCGCCCGGCCGAGCTCGGTCTTGCTGTGGGCGTAGATGTTGTCGAGGCCGGCGAGATGGAGAAAATAGCCCGCGAGTCCGAAATGCTCCACGATCTGCACGAGTGTTTTGTGCGGGTAGGCGGACAGCAGGGATTGCGTCAGCCCGGCATCGCGGACGGCGGCAAGGACCCGGCGAGCATCGGGGTGGAGCCGGCACTCGAGACGGCGCGCGTCGTAGCCGGCCATCCATTCGGCGCCGAGGCGCTCGAAGGGATCCTTTGCCGGGTCGAAGCCGAGCCGCGCATAATAGTCCCGCACGGGAAAATCGAACACCTCATGGTACCGCCCGCGGTCCATCTCGGGCAGGCCGCGGCGGCGCAGGACGGCATTCATGACGCCGATCGAGTAGTCGAGGTCGTCGATCAGCGTGCCATTCCAATCCCAGATGAGGTGGCGGTAATGCGGCGATGACACGACCGGGGCAGGGTGCAGTGCGGTGGCCGCCGGGGACAATGATTTTCGGCGCTGACGTAACAGGGTGGGGCGCGGATTCCATTCCGCGCCGCTCGACGGGAAACAGGAGGACGCGGCGGGGGAGCGGAATCCACGCCCTACCGGTCAAAGCGCCCATCTCCGGCTTGCCGCCCGCGCGCGGGTGCCGCACCGTGCCGGCATGAATCGCTACCCGCCGGCAACGCTGCCCCGTTGGAAATGCGTGTGCGCATACGACGGCACCGCCTTTAGCGGCTGGCAGAGCCAGGTGAGCAAGGACGCCGTGCAGGACGTCATCGAGCGCCGGCTGGAAACGGTGCTCGGCGCGAAGGTCCGCATCCAGAGCAGCGGACGCACCGATGCCGGCGTGCACGCGCTCGGGCAGGTGTTTCATTTCGACGCCGCCTGGCGGCACGGTGGCGACAAGCTGCGGGTTGCGCTGCAGGTGGGGCTGCCGCGAACGATTCAGCTCAAGAGTCTGCAGCCGGCGAATCCGCGCTTCCACGCCCGTTTCGATGCGAAGGGCAAAGTCTACCGGTACCATATTTTTCTCGGCGAGGCCGATCCTTTCACCACCGCATACTGCTGGTCGGTCGGGAGGCCGCTCGACTGGGCCGCGATGGCGGCCGCGGCAAAGGTCCTGCGCGGCCGGCATGATTTCTGGGCGTTCTCCGGGGAGAACGACCGCAAGTACGAGACCACGGTGCGCGACCTTCGCCGGCTGGATATCGCGCGGAAGGGGCGGCGGGCGACGTTCAACTTCGAAGCGGACGGCTTTCTCTACAAGATGGTGCGCAGCCTCACGGGAGCGCTGGTCAACGCCGGTCTCGGCAAGCTGAGCGCGCCGGAGATCGCTGCATTGCTCAAGACCCAGAAGCGGGTTCCGGCCGTCCTGACTGCGCCGCCGCACGGGCTGTTTTTGGTGAAAGTGTTGTATTGAAAACGGCATGCGGCTGCCCGCGGATGGCGCGCATGTACGCGCAAGGCCAGGCAACCTGCCTGTCATTCTGAGCGCAGCAAAGAATCCAGGACGAAGCCGGCCCCAACGGCACCCCGCTGGATCCTTCGCTGCGCTCAGGATGACAGATCGCAAAAATTCTTCGCACTCCCCGCTCGCGCGACTGAAGCGCGGCGCCCTCGACGTCGTGTTCCCACGGTGCTGCGTTCATTGCGGTCGGCTGCCCGAGGGCGGGCAACTGCGTCACGTGTGCCCGCTATGCGAAAGGCTGCTGTTCGTCGTGGAGCCGCCGTTTTGTCCGACCTGCGGACATCCGTTTTTCGGCGAGACCGAGGTCAACCGGGTGTGCCTGCACTGCGAGGCGTTGGAGCCGGTGTTCGGCGAGGGCCGAACGGCGATCTTGTTGAAGGGAGCGGGCCGCTCACTGGTGCATGCCCTGAAGTATCACCACGGACACCATGTGCTCGAGGACATCGCCCTCCTCATGCATCGCGCGCCCGGATATGCCGACTATCTGCGCGACGCGGTGCTGGTGCCGGTACCGTTGCATCCGCGGAAACTGCGGGAGCGGCGGTTCAACCAATGCCATTTGCTGGCCGAGACGGCGGCGCGGGCGGGCGGCGGCGGCACGCGAGTCGAGGAATTGCTTCGCCGCGCGGTGGATACGGAATCGCAAACGCATCACGATCGCGAGACGCGCCGGAAGAACCTCAAAAATGCCTTTGCTTTGGCTAAAGGCGCCTCCATTAATCCGGCGCAACGTTACCTGATCATCGATGATGTTTTTACAACGGGCTCCACGCTCAACGCTTGTGCCGCCGTGCTGCGGCGTGCCGGGGCGCTGAAGCTCGATGTCGTCACCTTCGGCCACGGCTGATCCTGCATGACCCATTTCGTCAAACCCAAGCTCTCTGCTTCCAAGAAGAAGAAGAACATCCCCGAGGGGCTGTGGACCAAGTGCCCGATCTCCGACGAGATCGTCTTCACCAAGGACCTGGAAGCCAACCTCATGGTGGTGCCGAAGAGCGGCTACCATTTCCCGATCGGCTCGCGGGCGCGCATCGCCGGCATGGTGGACGAGGGGAGCTGGGAGGAATTCGATACCGGCGTGAAGTCGGCCGATCCGCTGAAATTCGTCGATTCGGCCGCCTATCCGGACCGCATCAAGCGCTACGAAAAGGAAAGCGGGCTGCCTGAGGCGGTCGTCTGCGGGGTGGGCAAGATTGGCGGCATTCCCGTGTCGCTGGCCGTGATGGATTTCCGCTTCTGCGGCGGCGCGATGGGCGCGGCGGTTGGCGAGAAGATCACCCGGGCGATCGAGCGCGCGTTGAAGAAGAAGATCCCGTGCATCATCGTCAGCGCCTCGGGTGGCGCGCGCATGCAGGAGGGCATTTTCAGCCTGATGCAGATGGCGAAGACCAGCGCCGCGCTCGGCCGGCTGGCCGCCGCCGGGCTGCCGTACATTTCCATCCTGACCTATCCGACGACGGGCGGTGTCACGGCGAGCTTTGCTACGCTGGGCGATGTCATCCTCGCCGAACCCGGCGCGCTGATCGGCTTCGCCGGCGCGCGCGTGATCAAGGAAACCACCAAGGAAACACTGCCGCCCGGCTTCCAGACGGCGGAATTCCTGCTCAAGCGCGGCCTCATCGACCAGATCGTCAGCCGGCTGGAAATGCGCGACCGCCTGATCTCGCTTCTCCAGGTCCTGTACCAGCACCGGTACCAGGCGCACAAGGTGCCGACGGCGGTGCCGTTTCCGTCCCAGGCGGCAGTCAACAGCTGACGCCGGAGGGAGATTGGCCAAGGTGGAACGCGCTGACCCCAGCGCGTTGACTGGCGAACGACAATTGGACAGCGCCTTGGGGTCATCTCACTCCACCTCCGACCAAAGAGTCAGTTCGTGAATACCGTGCCTCACCCATTTTCGGATTACGCCGCGGTCGCCGACTACCTCTACTCGCTCAAGGCGGGCGGGGTGAAGTTCGGCATCGATCGGATGCGGCGCCTGGCCGCGGCCTTGGGGCACCCCGAGCGCAGCCAGCCGGTGATCCATGTGGCCGGCACCAATGGCAAGGGCTCCGTGGCGGCCATGCTCGAGTCGATCTTCCGGCAGGCGGGGTGGCGCACGGGACTGTATACCTCGCCGCACCTGGTGAAACTCGGCGAACGCGTGCAGGTCGACCGCCACCTGCTCACCGAGGCCGAGATCAACGCTTATACGGCCGAGTTGCGGCCGGTGGCGGCGGCCATCGCGGAGCAACATCCCGACGAGCATCCGACCTTTTTCGAGTTCATGACGGCGATGGCGTTTCTCCAGTTCCAACGGCGGAAGGTCGACATCGCGATCGTTGAGGTCGGCATGGGCGGCCGGCTTGACGCGACCAACGTGGTCGAGCCCGAGATCTCCATCATCACCTCGATCGGGCTGGACCATTGCGCGGAACTCGGCGGCACGCTGGCGCTGATCGCCCGCGAAAAGGCCGGCATCATCAAACCCGGCCGCCCGGTGGTCATGGGCCGGCTGCCCGCCGAAGCGGAGGAGGTGGTGCGGACCATCGCGGCCGAGCGGCAGGCGCCGCTGCACGCGGTGCGGGACACCTTCGACGCGGGGCTGGATGGCTATCCGGTCACGAACCTCGAGGGCGACTACCAGCGGTGGAATGCGGCTGCTGCGACGCTGGCCGCCCGACTCATGGCGCCCCGGTGGAAACTGGCGGACCCGGTGATCGCGGAGGCCCTGCAACGCGTCGATTGGCCCGGCCGCTGGCAGCACTTGCGGGTCGACGACCGCGAGGTGATCCTCGATGCGTCGCACAATCCGGAAGGCGCGCAGGTGTTGGACGACCAGTTGCGGCGGCTGACGTCGCGCACCGGCCGCCCGCCGTTGATCGTGACGGGCGCGCTCGGCGAATTCCGCGCGCGCGCCCTGCTTGAGGTGGTGCTGCGGCACGGGCGCGAGGTGCACCTGGCCACGCCGCGCCAGGCGCGCGCCTGCACGTTCGAGGAACTGTACGCGCTGGTACCGGAGGCGGATCGCTCGCGGGTGCGGCGAGCGGCGGTGGAGACGATTTTTCCGGACGCGCACACGTGCAAGGTCGGTGCGCCGGGCGACACGGTCGTCGTGACCGGTTCGATCTATCTTCTGGGCGAAGTGTTGGAACGACTCGACCCGGCGCGCGGCGCGGGCGAAGGGCGGCTGCAGGATTTTTGAAATCGCTTCACGCCGCGTGACCGGCGGCGGCGTGGTGCGGCCGACTGCATGCTTGTCACTCCGGTGTGACGGCTGCATCGTGCCGTCGTGCCCTTCACCCGTTCGTTTGCCCGCAGCTTTCGCGGTCGCCGCGTCCTGATCACCGGCGGGCTCGGGTTCATTGGCTCCAACCTGGCGCGGGCACTCGTTGCGCTTGGGGCGAAGGTCACCGTCCTCGACAGCCTGATACCCGAATACGGCGGCAACCGGTACAACCTGCACGGTTTCGAGCGCAAGCTGAGCATCAACCTCTCGGACCTCCGCGATCGCCACAGCCTGCCGGAATTCCTGCGCGGGCAGGATTTTCTTTTCAACCTCGCGGGCCAGACGAGCCACATGGACTCAATGGCGGACCCCGAGACCGACCTGGAGATCAACTGCCGCTCGCAGCTCACGCTCCTCGAGGCCTGCCGCAAGCACAACCCGAGGCTGCGCATCGTCTTTGCCAGCACCCGGCAGATCTATGGCCGGCCGGACTACCTGCCCGTGGACGAGCGGCATCCGCTGCGGCCGGTGGACGTGAACGGCATCAACAAACTCGCGGGGGAGGAGTATCATCTCCTCTACAGCGAGGTCTACGGCGTGCCGAGCACGGTCCTGCGGCTCACGAACACGATCGGCCCGCGCATGCGGGTGAAGGACGCGCGGCAGACCTTCGTAGGCGTCTGGATCCGCGATGTGCTCCAGGGCAAGCCGATCGAGGTCTGGGGCGGCAAACAGCTGCGCGATTTCACCTATGTCGACGACGCGATCGAGGCGCTGCTGCTGGCGGCGACGCGGCCGGAGGCCGTGGGGCGGGTCTTCAACCTCGGCGGCCAGGGCGTCATTTGCCTCCGCGACCTGGCGGAACTCCTGGTGGAGGTCGCCCGGCAGGGAAGTTTTCGCGTGCGGGCGTTTCCGGCCGGGCGAAAGAAGATCGACATCGGCGACTATTATTCGGACTGGCACCTGATCGAGTCGACGCTGGGCTGGCGGCCGCGGACGACGATCAAGCAGGCGCTGTACCGCACGGTGGCGTTCTACCGGAAGGAGCTGCCGCACTACCTGTGACGATTGGTCAACGATCATCACTCATTTTTGGATGGTCATTTCCGTCGGCCGGCTGCTTGTAGCTGGAGCCGATGAACGATGACCAGTGACCGATGAGAAATGACCAATGAAGATCCTGCCTGCTGACCCCAAGGCCGCCTACCTCGCCGCCAAATCCGAAATCGACGCCGCGATCGATCGCGTGCTCCAGAGCGGCCATTACATCCTCGGGCCCGAGGTGGAGGCCTTCGAAAAGGAATTTGCCGCGTGGCTGGGCACCGAAGGGGTCGTCGGCGTCGCGAACGGCACCGACGCCATCGAGCTGGCCCTGCACGCCGCCGGGATCGGCGCTGGCGACAAGGTGGTGACGGTTGCGAACACCGTGACAGCGACGGTCGCGGCCATCGCGGCCACGGGCGCCAAGCCGGTGTTCATCGACATCGAACCGGACACGATGCTCATGGACGTGGGTGGCCTGGAGCGGCTGCTGATGGAAATCCGCGACCCGAAGGTCAAGGCCGTGGTGCCGGTGCACCTCTACGGCCAGGCGGTCGACCTGCCCCGCATCGCGGCGCTGGCGACCGCGCACAACCTGCTCGTAGTGGAGGACTGTGCCCAGGCGCATGGCGCTGCCGTCGGCGGCCAGGCGGCCGGCACCTTCGGCCAGCTCGCCTGCTTTAGCTTTTATCCAACGAAGAACCTCGGCGCCCTCGGCGATGGCGGCGCGGTGGCGGGGAGGGACGGCATGCTCCTGGAAAAGGTTCGGTTGCTGCGGCAATATGGCTGGCGCAAGCGGTACGTGAGCGACACCTCCGGGCGGAACAGCCGGCTGGACGAAATCCAGGCGGCGATCCTGCGCGTGAAGCTGGGGCGACTCGACGCCGACAATCGCCGGCGGGCGGAACTGGCCGCGGCGTACCTGGCGGGATTGAAGCACTCGCCGCTGCGGCTGCCGGTGGTGGCCGAGGGGCGCACGCACTGCTGGCACCAGTTCGTGGTGCGAACGCCGCGGCGCGACGAACTGAAGAGCCACCTGGAGAAATCAGGCATCCTGTGCGGGGTGCTTTACCCGGTTCCGGTCCACCGCCAGCCCGCCTACCATGATGCGACGCTAGCCTTGCCCAACACCGAGCAGGCGTGCGCCGAGGTGCTCTCGCTGCCCTTGCACCCAGGCTTGCCCGACGAAGCCGTCGCGCGGGTCATCGACGAGGTGAAGGCCTTCTTCAAGGCGGGGTAAGTTTGGGCGTCATCCCGCGGTAGGGGCACGCCTCGTGCGCGCCCGCCCACAAAAGGGCGGGGACAAGCCTCGCCCCTACAAAATCGGTCAACCGAGCCGCAACAGCTCGGCGGTGGCGGGCACGTCCTTGATGATCTGCGACGGCTGCGGGCCGACCCCGAGGTAGCGAAGGTTGGGCAGCGCTGCCGGCAACTTCTCCGGGTAGGCCACCTCCACAATGCTCCGGACCATGGCCGCGGCATAGCGACGGGCATTGGCCGGCAAATCCGCGAAACTCCGGACGCCCGTGATGTCCTCGCTCCAACCGGCGTGCTGCGTATAGACCGGCCGCAGCGTCCGGCGCAGGGCTTCATTGCGCGGGACGTGCCCGTAGCGCCGGCCGGAGGCATCTTCGTAGGCGATGCAAATCCGCAACTCGTGGCCGCCACTGAGCGCATCGATCTTGTTGATCATCACGTCCTGGAATCCGCCGTAGCGCAGGGCGTCACCCTTTTCGACGGCGTCGTACCAGCCGACCATGCGTTGCCGACCGGTCGTGGTGCCGAACTCGATCTGCTTGAGCTTCTGGCACAGGGGCAGCGCGTCCTCCATCTGGGTCAGGAAGGTGTGCGTGCCGACTTTTGTATCGTAGGCCTTGGCGACGCCGAAGGTATGCACCGGCTGGGCCGGAATGCCTGCGCTCTCGAAGATTTCCGGCGTGAAGGTGTGCGAAGCGGTGACGTTGGGCGAGAAGCCGTGGCGCTTGTCGAGCCAGTACGCCTGGCCGAATTCGCCGACGATGGACCGGCCGGCGGCGAGTTCACGCAACACAAGCTCGCGGACTTCGCCGATGTTCCGGCGGAGCTGCTGGCCGGCATCCCAGTAGATCTCCGTCAGTTTGCCGACATTCAGGGTGAAGGGACCGTCGCCGCGGAACACCTTGAAATCGAATTCGGAGCCCGGGAAGCAGGCGAGCCCGATGGCTTCCTCATTGGCGCGGTGTTCGGCGGTTGAGAGTTTGTCGAAGAAGGCGTTCCAATTCTCCGGGCTGACCCGGCAAACGTGCTGGATGATGCGGCAGGCGCGGTCGGCGCGGGCGGCGAGCTTGCGGGCGAAGAAATTCGGACCGCCGAGAAAGTCGGCGAAGGTGATCTGCCACTGGCCGGTTTCGTCCTGGTAGGCCGGCGTGATGCCGCGGCCGGTCGATCCGCGGGGCTCCTCTTGGAGGACGTTGACCCGGTAGTCTTCCCACGCGAGATCGAGCAGCCGGTGAGTGAAATCCGACACGAGCGTGCGCTCGTCGATGACGAGACGGGAGAAGATCTGGTAGCCCTTCTTTTCGAGGGGCCGGCCTTCCCACAGGATCTTGCGCGGATCGGCGACGACGCCAGCGCCGATCGCGAGGTGGGGCACCTCCGCCATGACGACGCCGGCCGGAAGGAGGTTCAGCTTGATGCCGCCAGCGGTGTGGCCGGAGTTGGAGCCGCCGTTGACCTTGAAGACGACCGAGACCGCGGCGGGGGTCGCGCGCAATTCCTCGATGATTTCGGGTATCAGGCGGCCCTTGCCTTCGTCACCGAAGGAGATGCCGACATCGGCGATGAGTTGGCTGCGAAAGGGTGTGAGCGGCATGGGCGCGAAAGGCCAAGGACGGAGCACAGTGCACGGCTGCGTGAGCGGCAACGGTTTTCTGCCGGCGGGAGTGTCATCGGGAGGCGCCGGCGGCGTGAGCTTGGAGGTGGGACGCCCTCGTCCCGCGGATTGTCATTTCTGCTTTTGCCGCGCCGGGTGGGGGCACCCCCTCCATCCCCATGGCGGGATCAGCGATCCCGCCCTACAGGCCTCGCTTCGCCCCGCAGCCGTGCGAGCCCGAGCGCCAGCAGGGCGTACGCGGTGCCGACGAGGTGGGCGCTGGTGGCGATGCGGACGCTCGGTTCGTCGAATCGGATCGTGCCGCCGCCCTGGCCGCCGTGCCAGGCCTGCACCACAATTTCCAGGAGATAGATCGCGATGACTGCCGGCCAGAACCAGTCGCTCCAGTTGCGCCGCCACCCCTGCGCGGCGAGATAGAGCAGCAGCCCGAGGTCGACCGCGCTGAGGCCGCCGTAACGGGTCATGCCCGGGTCAAAGAGGAAGATGCCGGCCGAGATCACCGCGGGCATCGCAAAAAAGCCGATGCGGGCGAACACCCGGTGTCGTTCCTCGAGGAGCCAGCCGACGATCAGGAACAGGCCCGTGTCGGGGACAAAATGGGTCCAGCCGAAATGAACGTAGTGCCCGGTCCAGACCCGCCAGAGCTGGCCCGCCGCGACTGCCGCCCGGTCGTAGATCAGTGTTTCGCGCCAGCCGGGGAAACACTGGACAAGGAGGGAAAACGCGGCGCCGACCAGGTAAAGGACGGGCGGTTTGGTGGCAAATAGGCGGACGGGCAGGCGCATGCCGGTCACCGACGATTGCGAAGCAATCGCGCGATGCCAAGCACGCTGAGGGCGGCGAGGAACCAATCACTCACGGCGCCGCCACCGCCACCGCCGCCGCCACCACCACCGCTGGGTGGAGGGTTGGATGGCGTGGACGAGGGAGCGCTGACGGTGAGCGTGGCGACGTTGCTCGTGACCGAGCCACCTGTGTTTGCCACCACCACGGTATAGGAACCCGCATCGGCGGCGGTCACGCCGGAGATGGAGAAGGTCGAACTCGTGGCTCCGACGATGTTCACGCCGTCTTTGCGCCACTGGTAAGTGGGCGCAGGCGTGCCGGTCGCGCTGACGCCAAAGCTGACGGATTCACCGGCGGTCGCGGCGGCGCTGAGAGGCTGCGCGGTGATGGTCGGGGCCACGCTGAGCGGGTTGACCGTGAGCGTGGCGTTGTTGCTCGTGACCGAGCCGAGCGAATTCGTCACCGTGACCGAATACGTGCCGGCGTTGGTTTGCTGCACGTTGGTCAGGCTGTAGCTGGCGCTCGTGGCGCCGGCGATCGCCTTGCCGCCGAAGGACCATTGGTAGGTCAGGGGGGCGGTGCCGCTGGCGGCGACGCTAAAGGTGACATTGTCGCCCGCCGTGACCGTCTGGCTGGCCGGCTGCGTGGAAATGGTGGGAGCGCTCGAGGACGCATTCAGAGCGACGTTGAGCGTGATCCCACCCGTGTCGGCGCCAACGCCGTTATCAAAGCCATTGACCGCGAAATAATAGGTGGTGCCGGCGGCGGCATCGAAGGCGAGCTGGCTCGTGATGGTGTGAACGCCGCCGACGTCGGGCCCATCGTCATTCGTGCCGATGGTGGTGAGGGCCGACACGGAGGTGCCGGTGTAGACGCCGAGGGTGGAGTCGATATAGCTGCCCTTGGTGTCGACCATGACGGTCCCGGCGGCCGGGGCGGTCCATTTCCACCAGACGGAGCGGCCATTGGCACCGGCATTGCTGCCGTGGTCCGGCTCACCGGGCTGCATCGAGGCATTGGTATTGTACCCTGTTACCGTGGCGGCGTTGTTGCTGAGCGTGATCGCAATCGCATTGGCGAAGTCATCGTTGCGCGGTACGCCGGGCGGCCCGTAGAGATTCTGCGCGCCCGTGATATCGTCCGTCGTCTGGGCGTCGATGCCACTGATCCGGCTGTTCATGATCGCTGAGACGGTCTGGCCGGCCTCGTCCGGGTGATCCAAACCCAGCAGATGGCCCAATTCGTGGGTGGCGACCCGCCGCAGGTCGAAGGGGCCCGAACTCGAGGTGGCGCGCGAGGGGCCGGAGTACGAGTCCCACTGCAGGGCATTGTTGAAGATCACGTCGCCCTCGCTGCGGACATCGTTCCGGTTGGACCAGGTGGTCGTCACCGCCAGCACGTTCTTGTCGAACGCCGTCCCATACACGTTCGCGGCGAGCGCCATTTCGTTGATGCCGTTGTGGTCGACGGGCGTGCCCGAGGCAATGGTCGTCTGCAATTGGATCGAGCCGAGCAGGGCGTTCCACGAAGCCGCCGCCGCCTGGGCGGTGGTGCTGTAATTTGTCCCGTCGGAAAGCGTGGGCGTCGTCCCGAGCAGGATCCGGATGGGGACGGTGCCGGCCGCGAGCTTGAGCGGGTGACCGCTCGAACTGTCGATGTAGGTGAAGGCGAGGGCGGCGGGCACCACCAACAGGCCCACGATTGCGCCGATCCAGGTGGCGATGCGTTTATCTCTCAAGCTGAGGACGGGATTCGTTGGGCCGGGCGGCCCGGATTTTCGCGACGAACTCGGAGGCGGTCATGGGCTGGGCGGAAGGGTTCTGTGCCTTGACGGCGCTGAGCTTGGTCATCGGCAGGGAGACGTCGGTTTCGCTGTAAAGCGGCATGCCATTGCTGCGCAGGGCGTATTCGCGGCCGGTCTTGGCCTCGCGGAAGATCGGGTAAACGCCATGCATGACGGCCACGAGCGGGTAGAAGACGGTGCCATTGCCGTGCACAAAAAGAATGTTCTCGTCGCCAACGTGGAATTTGGGCGCGCCTTCGACTGTCAGCGTGTCGTCGCCCACCGTGCCGCCCACCATGTCGAGCACGAGGGGCGAGGGCGGGGTGCCACGGATGACCTCCTTCACGTCGAGCGTGACGCGGGACGCGATGAACCGGTGCCCGTCCTTCTCGCGCCATTCGGAATCGATGGATTTGACGGTGGCGCGGACGACGTAATCGGCTTGGGCCACGAGCTGGTCGAACTCGGGCGCTTGCACGGTCGTGCCGAAAGAGCGCAGCGGGAAGGCGATAAGGGCCAGGGCCAAAGCCAGCCCCGCCAGGGTGCGAATGGACATGGAGGCTGAGACGTTGAAGATCAGAAATTGTTTCACGAGTTCGCGCAAAACATAAGCTGACATCATGCGTTCGTCAAAGCGCGGGGAGCCGGTTTGCGCGAGAGCATAACGTACCACGGCAAGCGCGTACCGCGGACCGACTTCGCCTAGCGGAGGAACGACCTTGGTCGTGATACTTCGCGGGCGCAATGGGGCGATGTGTAGGGCTGCACCTTGGTGCATGCCTCTGCCCGGGCGCGGCACGGCGCAAGCGCCGGCCCTACAGTTGTGCCATTCCCGGACGCGACGCGACGCAAGCCCGGCCCGGCAGACTTCTCATCGTGGCGGCGGCGCGATGGTCTCGCCCTGGACGAGCTGGGCCTCGACCAGGATCTTCCGGCGCGGCGCTTGGGGGTGGTGGATCCGGTTCATCAGGCGCGTCAGCGCCGACGAGCCGATGTGTTCGTGTGGCACGCGCATGGAGGTCGCGCGACGCAGCCCGGTCGGCGGCTCAAGTCCATCGAAGCCCGTGATCGAGCAGTCCTCCGGCACGCGCAGACCGCGGGCCTGCAGGTCATGCATGAGCGGATAAGCCTGGTGATCGGCCGCGCAGACCCAGGCGGTGACTCCATCCTGTTTGATCAAGTGCATCACGGCATCGGTCACACCCGCCGGCGTCAGGCGCGGGACATTCTTCTGCACGTTGAGCACCCACTCGGGATGAAATTCCAGGCCGAGGTTGAACAACGCCTCGACATAGCCGCTGAAGCGTCGTGCCACCCAATGCCCACCCACGGGATAATCCCAGGAGAGAAAGCCAATCCGGCGGTGGCCGGCTGCATGCAGGTTCTCGACGAGCGACACGATCGCGGGTGCGTCGTCGGTGTCGATGATGTCGATGCCCGGATGGTTGTAGCTCTCGAGCACGGCCACCGTGGAGATCTTGCGCGCGAGCACCTCGACGGCGGATTCGGCGAACGGGTGGATGAGGATCACCCCACGCCAGTCGCCGTTGCGAATCTGGCGGAACACGGACTGGCGGTTCGATTCCGGATGGAAGTCGCCGGGCGGCTGGTAATGGATGTCGATCGTGACGCGCTCGACTTCGGCCCGGTCGCGAATGCCCTTGATGACATACGGAAAGGTCGCCGTGGCCATCACCACGTTCTCCGCGGGGATGCCGACCAGCACCCCAACTGCAAACGAGCGCGAGCTCTTGGAATGCCGGCGGGCGAGGCGACCCGGCGAAGGCCGATAACCCATTTCCTCGGCCATCGCATGCACGCGGGATCTCGTCTCCGCGCTGATCGCCGGATGATTGGCCAGGCTGCGCGACACGGTGGTGCGCGAGATGCCGAGCTTCGCGGCGATGAGGTCCTGGTTGATCTTGGCCATCGGGAGAGGGCTGGGGAACGGTGTGCCGCCGCCATCGCTAACCCAGCCGGCGTGGAATTCAAGGCTTAAAAGCTATGCACGAAAAAGAAAAACAGATCTATGAACATCTTCGCAGATGTTAGACGATAAGACTGTAAGACATTAAACCACAACGATAACATATGTGATGTCGACTGATAATTATGTGTGCACATACATGTGCATATAACGGTTGACATATTCATGCTACGAGAGGGATTTTTGGGCCGTCAGTTCGAGACATCGAATCTGACGTTTTCCCCGAATGTTTCCCTGCCCCCGGTTGATGACGAAGTGGTCGCCAGCTCGTTCGCGAGCTCAGCTCCGCTTGGTTGTCGTGCCGGATGCCACACCAACCCCCAACCAAACCGTTCATGCTATGAACCTCCACCAACGATCCGCGCTCCACGCCGGAGTTCTCGTGTGTTCCGCGTTGCTCGGCGCCTGGCCGATGACCGGTGCCGCCCAGACGGCGCCCACCTCGGTCGACACCGACCTTAACAGACAGGAGGAGACGGTCGTGCTCTCTCCCTTCAAGGTCACAACGGAAAAGGACAACGGCTACAAGGCCACCAACGCCACGACCGGCACGCGCTTGAACGAAACGATCAAGGACCTGCCGATGCCGATCTCCGTCATCACGGAGCAATTCGTGCGCGACACCGGCGCGACCGACCTGCGGCAGGCGCTGGCGTACACCGCCGGGATCCAGCTGCAGTCCCAGAACGACCAGGGCACGCCCGGCGGCGCCTACCAGGGTCCCGGTGGCGTGAATAACCCGGAGGGCGCCACGGCGAACATCACCCAGACTTCCTACAAGATCCGCGGCTATGTCACCGACGCGGTGCTGCGCGACGGTTTCCGCCGGCAGAACTCCACCGACTCGGTCAACATCAGCCGCGTCGAGGTGGCATTCGGTCCCACGGCGCTGCTGTACGGCATCGGCGAGTTCGGCGGCATCGTGAACTACATCCCGAAGGCCCCGCAGGCCAAGTCCGCCTCGGAGGCGACCGTCGCACTCGGCACCTATGATTTCAAGCGCCTGACCATCGACTCGACCGGCCAGATCAGCCCGACTTGGGACTTCAACTACCGCGTCACCGGCGCGCTCGAGGACACGAAGGACTACACCGATTACTACAAGCAGAACCACAACTTCATCTCGCCGGCGTTCAGCCTGCGCCCGACCAAGACGACCCAGGTCGATGTCGATTATGAATACGGTCACCAGACGCAGGATGGCGTCGGCTTCCGCCGGGTTCGCGCGATGGCCAACGTCAGCGGTGGCGACCAGGGCGAACACGCGGATTTCTACACGCTGCCCGGCACGGACCCGTACACGTTCCGCTGGAGCGGCCCGGATACCTACTCCAAGACCACCGCCAGCAATTTCCGGGCGCAGATTTCGCAGGAGATCGGCGCCAACCTCCACCTGCTGATCGGCTATAATCATTCCAAGGCCGACTTCTCGACCCGCGACGTCCTCGGCAACCTCGCGCAGAATGTCGGGCCCGCCTCCTTGCGCCAGACGGTGAACTTCGGCACGGCGGCCCTCGACAAGTCGAATGGCGACAGCAACCTCAATGTCGTCAACGGCACGGTCAACGACGTGGTCCTGCAATACGGCTGGTCCGCGAACGAGAGCTCGAACTCACACGACCAGTTCCGCAGTGAGCTGAACTGGCGGTTCAAGCTCTTCGAAAACAAGAAGTGGTTCGCCCTGACGAACTCGTTCCTCTTCGGCCACTCCGAGGAGACGCAGAAAAACACCAGCGCCAACGTCGCCACGGCGGACAACACCTTCAATTACAAGAGCCCGCTCGACGCTTCACCGATCAAGTTCGGCAAACAGGGTGACGGGTCCACCGACCTGGCGATGGTGCCGAAGATCGACAACTTCACGAAGGCCTGGGACCAGTCGACGTACCTCGTCTACTCGGCCAAGGCGCTCGATGACCGCGTTATGATCATCTACGGCGGCCGCGACGACATCAGTGACAACTTCGTCCACACGCACGACGCGCGGAACAACTCCGTCAGCGACGTCCGCGCCGACAAGGCCAAGATCCGCACCTACCAGCGCGGCATCAGCGTCCAACTCACGCGCCAGATCTCCGCCTTCGCACTCAAGGCCGAGGGCGTCTCGCCGAACTTCAGCGGCGCCATCGATACCAACGGCCAGCCGATCGGGCCGATCGTCGCCAAGAGCAAGGAATTCGGCGTGAAGGTCGACCTGATGGACGGCCGCATCTCGGGTTCGGTCAGCTCGTTCAAGATCAACCGCACCGGCACGCCGTTCTCCTACTGGTGGGCACCGACGAGCAACAACATCAAGTTCAACCCGAACAAGGACATCGTCTACAACGTGAGCAACTTCTCGCCGGACTCCGTGCCCGGCGGCAGCAACGGCGGCAACGGCGCCGCCAACGCCTCGCTCACGCAGTGGAACGCCGGCGTCGCCGCGGGCTCGATCTACCAGAAGAACGGCACGTGGTATGTGAATGCCTCGCAGACCGCCGGTGCGGCCTACCTCGACGCGGTCTTCGATTACACGAAGCAGCACGGCATGAGCTGGCCGGGCTGGCTCTACAACTACGACAGCGAGACGAACAACGCCTGGAACGACATCGCGTCGGCCAAGGGCGAGTCCGTCATCGGCTCCGACCAGGCCAAGGGCTGGAGCGCCGACCTGATGTTCACGCCGAACAGCAACTTCCAGGTGTGGGCCAACTACACCCACATCAACAAGGTCATCACCTCGGCCGGCCAGTTTGCGAAGTACCCGTACCCTCAGGACAAGTGGGCGGTCTGGTATTTCCCGAATACCGACTGGGGCCTGACCGGCAAGCCGCTGGCGACGGTGTACACCGACGCGGCGGACAGCTCGACGTGGACCGGCATCGGTTACGGCTCGGGTGAGACCCAGGACGACACGCCCGAGCACCAGGTGGCGGTCTGGGGCAATTACCAGTTCACCAAGGGCCCGATGAAGGGCTGGGCCTTCGGCCTCGGCGGCGACTGGATGTCGCCCCGCGAGTACCAGTCCGGCATCACCCACGGCGGCGGCCAGCGCATCACCGACGCGAACGGCAACATCGTCGTCCTGAAGACGCCCGCGCAGCTCACCGTGAACATGATGGCCCGGTACACCTTCAAGTGGAACGAGCACCCGATGAGCGTGCAGCTCAACGTGAACAACCTGCTCGACGATCGGAAGCTTTACGGCCTCCTCTACACCCCGCCGATTTCGGCCCGCGTGGAATGCGACTACCGCTTCTGATCGTCTGATCCGAACAATCCGGCGCGCGCGGCCATCCTTCGCGCGCGCCTTTTCCCGGGGTGGGGCGAACCGGTCAAGGCGCTCGCCAATTCCGCCCGCCCTGCTTGTGTCGGCGTCTCATCCCATCACCCCGTGTCCGACTCCTCCACCGTCCTCTCCTTCAAGGAAAAGCTCGCTTACGGCCTCGGCGACACCGCCTCGAACTTCTACTTCCAGGCGTTCAACCTGTTTCTCGCCTACTACTACATCGACGTCGTGGGCATCGAGAAAGTCGCCGCGGGCAACGTGCTCGCGATCGTGCCGATCGCCGTCGCGTTCCTGAACCCCGTGATTGGCGCCATCGCCGATCGCACCCACACGCGCTGGGGCAAGTTCCGCCCGTGGCTGCTTTGGGGCGCGCTGCCATACGGCGTGCTCGGTTACGTGATGTTCCTCCACCCGGATGTCGGCGCCACCGGCCGCCTGGCCTTCGCGTACGCGACGTACACGCTGGTGCTCGTCGCCTACGCGGCCATCAACACGCCCTATGGCGCGCTCATGGGCGTCATGTCGGCGTCCTCCGCGGACCGCACGTCGCTCAGTTCCTACCGGTTCGCCTGCGCCTTCCTCGGCGCGCTGCTGATTGGCTGGCTCGTGCCGATCTTGAAGGATGCGCTCACGCCGGCGGGCGGCGTGCCCGCCGATGGCTTCCGCAATACGATGGCCATCTTCGCCGTCATCTCGGTCGGCATGTTCCTGTTCACCTTTGCCAACACGAAGGAGCGCGTGGCGACGGCCCCCGAGGCGCAGGGTTCGCTGAAGGAGGACCTGCGCGATCTCACGCGCAACGGTCCGTGGCTGGTGCTCTTCGCAGTGGCGTTCCTCAACCTGACCAACACCGGCCTGCGCAACGCCGCCGGCATTTTCTATTTCAAATACTGCGTCGGCAACGAACCGGCCGTCGCGACCTTCAACCTCGTCGGCTTCCTCTGCTTCATCGTCGGCTCGCTCTCGACCAAGCTCTTCACGCGATATTTCTCGCGCCGCTCGCTCATGATCTGGCTCACGCTGATCAACGGCGCCGCCATCGCGGCGTGCTATTTTATCGACCCGCACAACCTGGCGCTGCTCTACGTCTGCAACATCATTGCCTCCTTCGCCGCCGGGCCGACGCCCGCCATCGTCTGGTCGCTCTACACCGACACGGCTGACTACGGCGAATGGAAGTTCGGGCGCCGCGCCACCGGCCTGCTGATCTCGGCCACCGTGCTTATCCAGAAGATCGGCCTCGCCATCGGTGGCGCGCTCATCGGCTGGCTGCTCGACTATTATGGCTTCATCCCGAACGCCGTCCAGACGCCGCGCGCGATCCATGGCGTCACGCTCCTCTTCAGCCTGATGCCGGGCACCCTCGCGGTCCTCGCCGGGTTTGCGACCATCCTGTATTCGCTCGACGAACCGCAAGTGAAGCAAATCGAGCGCGAGCTGGCCGCCCGAAAGGCGGCGCCGGTGTCGGCCGCGACCTGACTTGGCTATGCGTCCGCTGCACCTCACCGTCTCGCTCGCGATCACGTTGCTCACGATCGCCCGGGCGTCGGCGGCGCCCGCCGGCTGGGAACTGGTCTGGTCGGACGAATTCAACCAGGGTGCCCAGCCGGATCCGAAAAAGTGGGACGATGACGTCGGCGGCAATGGCTGGGGCAACCGGGAATTGCAGTTCTACACTTACGCGCGCCCGGAGAACGCCCGGGTGGAGAACGGTCATCTCGTCATCGAGGCGCGGCGCGAGCCTTGGGAAGGGAAGGATTACACCTCCGCCCGACTCGTCACCAAGGGCCGCGCCGACTGGATCTACGGGCGTTTCGAGATCCGGGCCAAACTGCCGGCGGCGCGCGGCACCTGGCCGGCGATCTGGATGCTGCCGACCGAGTGGAATCTGGGCGACGGCGGATGGCCGGATAATGGCGAGATCGATATCATGGAGCATGTGGGCTACGACCCCGGCGTCATCCATGCCTCCACCCACACGCAGAAGCACCAGTGGCGCGCCGGCACCCAGCGCACTGCGATCCTGAAGGTGCCGGACGCCACCACGACCTTTCACACCTACGCCATGGAGTGGGAGGCGGACGAGATCCGGATGTATGTCGATGATCATCTCTACTTCACCTCGCGGAAGGAAGGCGGCGACTGGACCGTCTGGCCGTTCTACCGGCCGTTCTATCTCGTCCTGAACCTCGCGGTCGGGGGCGACTGGGGCGGCGTGCAGGGCGTTGATGCCGGCGCCTTTCCCCAGCGCATGGAAATCGACTTCGTCCGCGTCTACCGGCGCGCGTCCCCCTGACCATCATGTCCGCCCTCGTCCATCCCCACACCGTCTGGTGCGATGAATTCAACCAGCCCGTCGGCAGCGCACCCAATCCGGCCTTCTGGTCGCATGATCTTGGGGCGACCGGTTGGGGCAACGCGGAGCTCGAGTGCTACACCGACCGGCGCGAGAACTGCGAGATCATCGCGGACTCGGAGGCTTCGCACGGGCGCGCCCTGGTGATCCGGGCGTTGCGGTCTCCGGACGGGAACCACACCTCCGCGCGCATCAAAACCCAGGGAAAGTTTGGCGCCAGGTTTGGACGGATCGAGGCGCGCCTCCGGTTGCCGCAGGGGCAGGGCATCTGGCCGGCGTTTTGGATGATGGGGATGAAAATCGACCGGGCGCCATGGCCCGATTGCGGCGAAATCGACATCATGGAAGTCCTCGGCCACGACCAGCGCACGCTCCACAGCACCATCCATGGCCCGGGATATTCGGGCAAACACGGGATCTCGAAGTCGACGCTGCTCCCGGTGGGAAAGCGATTCTGCGATGCTTATCATTTATTTGCCGTCGAGTGGTCGCCGGGTCGCCTGGCTTTTTCCATCGACGGATCCATTTATCACACGCGCACCCCGGAGGATTTGCCCGCGGGAACGCGGTGGGTGTTCGACGACGGTCCCTTCTTCCTCATCCTGAACGTGGCGGTCGGCGGACACTGGCCCGGCTACCCTGATGCCACGACCGCCTTTCCCCAGGAAATGCGCATCGATTACGTGCGGGTGGAGTCGGTCTCCGCGTAGGGCTGCACCTTGGTGCATGCCTTTCCCCGTTCGCGGCGCGGCGCCAGCGCCGGCCCTACAACGCTCGATACTCGTACGCCGCTCAGCCCCCGTGGCGCGTCGCTACTTCAATCACGTCGTGCGGCGCGGCTTCCTTCTGGCCCGCCGGGGTCACGCGGACGTAACGGGCTTTCGCGCGCAACTCGTCGAGGTTCTTCGCCCCGAGGTAACCCATGCCGCTTTGTACGCCGCCGATCAGGTTGCCGAGCACGTCGTCGACGGAGCCGGAAACTTCCTTGAGGGCCTCGATTCCCTCCGCGGCGACCTTGCGGGTCGTGTCGTTCTTGTCATGGCCATAACGCGCCGCTGAACCGGCCTTCATCGCGGCATGACTGCCCATGCCGCGGTACTGTTTGTAGATCTTGCCCGAGATTTCCATGATCTCGCCCGGCGCCTCGCGGCAGCCGGCCAGCAGGCCGCCGAGAATCACCGCGTCGGCGAGGGTGAGCGCTTTGACAATGTCGCCGGACTTGGTGATGCCGCCATCGGCGATCAGGCGGACTCCGCGCCGGGCAGGGCTGCGGCTGGCGACGTGCAAAGCGGTGAGCTGCGGGATGCCGACGCCTGCAACCACGCGCGTGGTGCAGATCGAACCGGGGCCCTGCCCGATCTTGACGGCGTTCGCCCCGGCCTGGGCGAGGAACTCCACGCCTTCGCCGCTCGTGACGTTACCGGCGATGATCGTCAGCTCCTTGAAGGCGTCGCGGATCAGCCGAACCATGTCACCGACCCCGGCCGTGTGCCCGTGGGCGGTGGACACCGCCACCACATCGACCGATTCGTGGACGAGCTCGCCAACGTGGGCTACGATCTTTTCGCGATCGAGCTCGCCGTTGGCCTTGCGCACGGGCGAGACGGCGGCGCCGACCACGAGGCGGAAATTGGCGTCGCGCGCCGGCTTGCGGCGGGACTTGGCCTCGGAGGTGATCCGCTCGACGTCGGAGCTCGTGACCAGCCCGCGGAGCCGGTCCTTGTCATCCACGACGAGCATCTTGTGGATGCCGACGTTGACGGTGAAGAAGCGGTCGGCCTCCTTGATCGGATCGGCCGCCATGTTTTTATCCTGGATGGTGATGAGCTGCTGGCGCGGCGTCATCACTTCGGCGACCTTCTTCGACTTGTAGCGGTCCTTGACGACATTACCGGAGAGGAGCCCGACCAGCTTGCCGGCGGCGTCGACGACGGGAAAGGTGCGGAAATCGAATCGTTTCGCGTCGATCATGGCGAGGACCTCGTTCACGAGCGCGTCGGGCGATACCGTGATTGGATCCTGGATGAGGCCGTGGATGTGCCGTTTCACGCGCGCGACCTCCTTGATCTGTTCCTTCGCCGGGAGGTTGTAGTGGATCAGGCCCAGGCCGCCGTTGAGCGCCATGGCGATCGCCATGCGCGACTCTGTCACCGTGTCCATGTCGGACGAGATGATCGGGATCTGCAGCTTCAGGCTGTCCGAGAGCGAGGTCGCCAGGTCGGTGTCCTTAGGCAGGATCTCCGAGTGGAGCGTGGCCAGCGAAACGTCGTCGTAGGTGAGGGCGGCCGGCAGGTTGGCGGCGAAGAAGCGATCGGCGGGCAGGTAGAAGTCCGAATCGCTCGGATAATTGGCAACAGGCTTGGTCATCGTTGCCGGGAACGAAATACTCCCGCCGCGGCAAAGCTCAACGAGAAATTTCGGGCGATGATTTCGGTCGGTTTACCCGTAGGGCCGCACCTTGGTGCGTGCCTGTCCCCGTACACGGCGCGGCGCAAGCGCCGGCCCTACACGGAAAAAGGGCTCCCAAAAAACCGTCGTCTTCGCGGGATTCCATGATTCCGTGGGCACACCCATGGATTTTACCTTCCAGTACCGTCGCTACCGCCGGCCGTTGCGGGCGCCGCTGCGGACGGCTCACGGGCTTTGGACGGAGCGCGAAGGTATCATTGTCCGGCTGGCCGACGATGCCGGATTGGTCGGGTTCGGCGAGATGGCACCGATTCCCTGGTTTGGCACCGAGACGCTGGCCGAGGCCGGCGAGATCTGCCGCAAGCTCGGCGACCGGCCTGCGCCGGAGGAACTCGATGCCGTGCCCGGCCGGTTCGGTTGCGTGCGGTTTGCTCTGGCGCAGGCGCGCTCCGGCGCAAACCAACTCTCGGATGCCAAACCGCCGGGAAGGCGTTTGCCAGTGGCCGCCCTGCTCCCGGCGGGGCGCGAAGTGCGGGCAAGCCTGCGCGCCAAGCTCGAGGCCGGGTTTTTGGCGTTCAAATGGAAGGTGGGAGTGGCGGCTATGGATGAGGAACTGGGTTTGCTCGACGAGTTGCTGACGGACCTCCCGGCGCACGCGCGCCTGCGGCTCGACGCGAACGGGGCATGGACCCGGCGCCAGGCGGCACGCTGGCTGGAGCGGTGCGCCGATCGGCCGGTGGAGTTCGTGGAGCAGCCGGTGTCGCCGTCGGATCCCGACGCGTTGCTTGGCCTCGCGGCCGATTATCCTGTCACGCTGGCTCTCGACGAATCGGTCGTGCGTCTCGACCAAGCCCGCGCCTGGCAGGAGCGGGGATGGAACGGGGTGTTTGTCGTCAAGCCGGCACTCGCGGGCCCGCTGTCCGAACTGGTGGCTTGGATCCAATCGACGAAAGCCGACGTCGTGATCTCCAGTGCGATCGAGACGGCGCTGGGACGCGCCGCGATCCTGCGTACTGTGCTCACGGGCGGGATTACGACCCGCGCCTTGGGGTTTGGCACCGGCCCGGTGTTTGGCGATTCCGTTTGGGATGGGCCGGAGCTGGGGCCGATTGTCGATGCCGCGGCAATCGCGCCAAACGCGGGAGAAGCACTGTGGAGCGGTCTCGACCGGGAGGAGACTCCGTGAAAAGCGGCACCGGCTCACGCAGCGATTTCGCCCGGCTGCTCGGCGCGCCGGCCGGCATGGTCGCCGAGCCGCGCGGGGGAGCGACAGTCGTCTGGTTCGGCAAGCCGGGGAAATTCATGGCCGACCTGGCGGTGGCCGCGGCGCAGGGCGGCCCCGTGTTGCTTGCCAGTGAAGCCTGGGGCGAAACGGAGCGGAGCCAGCTCGCCGCACTCACTATCGCAGCCGGCAACACACCCGTGCACGCCGCTGGCCGAGGCTGGCTGGGCATTCCAACCGGCGGCTCGAGCGGCCGGTTGAAATTTGCGCGTCACGATGAGGAAACAATCGGGGCGGCGGTGCGGGGCTTTGCCGAGCATTTCGGCCTGGCCCCGGTGAATGCCGCCGGCGTTCTGCCGTTGCACCATGTGAGCGGCTTGATGGCTTGGATGCGCTGCGCCCTGACCGGGGGCGAGTATCGCCCGCTGGACTGGAAGCGCGTCGAGAGCGGTGCCGGCCCGCGGCTGGGGGAGCGGCCGGCCGGCTGGTGCCTTTCGCTCGTACCAACGCAGCTCGAACGACTCCTGCGCACCGGGCAAACACTCGAATGGCTGCGGCAATTTCGAATCATCTTCGTGGGCGGCGCGCCGACGGCATCTCCCTTGCTGGACCGGGCCGCATCGCTTGGGCTTCCACTCTCACTTGGCTATGGCATGACCGAAACCGCGGCGATGGTCACCGGCCTGCCGCCGCGCGAATTCATGGCCGGGGCGCGTCATGCCGGCTCGACGTTGCCGCACGCGCGAGTGGCGATCGACCACGAAGGCAGCATCGCGGTCGGCGGCGATTCCCTGTTCCGCGGCTATTGGCCGGAGTGGCGCGACGGTGTCGACTTTCTCACGGGGGACCGCGGGTGGCTCAATGAAGCCGGCCAATTGCACGTGCTCGGGCGACGCGATGCCGTGATCATCACGGGCGGAGAAAAGGTCGACCCGGCCGAGGTGGAACACGCGCTGAGGCAGACGGGCGAATTCATCGAGGTGGTGGTGACCGGAGCGCCGGATGCGGAGTGGGGCCAAGTCGTCGTCGCGGCCCATCCGGAAGCCACGCGCCCCGACCTCGCGAAGGTGAATACGGCCCTGGCCCGGACGCTGGCGCCGGCGAAGCGGCCGAAGCGATTCCTGGCGCTGCCAGATTGGCCCGTCACCGAGCAGGGCAAGGTCAATCGCGCGGAGGTGGTTCGCCGGCTAACGGCGCGTTGATCCGTAGGGCCGCACCTGGGTGCGCGCCAGGCGGGGTCGGCGACCCGCCTACAGCACGATCCGGGTGATCCGCGGAATCCGTGGTTCAAAGACCGCTGTGTTTGGCGTCCATCAGCGTTTATCAGCGGTTCAAAACGCCTTGTCCCGCCGGTCCCGGACGGTTTCGGATTTCCAGTTTCAGGTTTCTTAATTTCAATCGCGCAGCGTATGACCAAATCCGAAATCGCCGCCGTACTGACCGACATTGGGGTCCTGCTGGAACTTCAGGGCGAGAACCCGTTCAAGATCCGGGCTTACCAGACTGGGGCGCGGGTGGTCGAAGGGCTCGGCGAAGGCGAATTGCAGGAGCGCATCGCGGCAGGGACGCTGGACGAAGTGAAGGGCATCGGCGAGGCGCTGGCGCAGAAGATCACGGAACTGCAGACCACCGGGAAGCTGGGTTTCTATGAGAAGCTCCGGGGCTCGGTGCCGACGGGCTTGGTGGAGATGCTCCAGATTCCCGGTGTTGGTCCGAAGAAAATCAAGACCCTGCACGAAAAGCTCGGGATCGATTCGATCGCGACGCTGCAGCAGGCGTGCCTCGACGGGAAGATTGCCGCCCTCGACGGCTTTGGGGCGAAATCGCAGGAAAAGATCCTCGAGGGCATTCGCAACCGGGAGAAATACGGACGGCGCCACCTGTGGTTCGAAGCCTGGTCCGTGGCCGAACCGATCCTCGCCGGGCTGCGGGCCCTGCCGCAGGTTGCACGTGCGGAGCACGCCGGCAGCCTGCGCCGCAAGATGGAGACGGTCGGCGATCTCGATTTCCTGGTGGCGACGACCGAGCCGAAGCCGATCGCAGATTGGTTCATTCGCTGGCCGGGCGTCACGGAGGTCACCGCCCAGGGCGACACCAAGGTAAGCGTGCGGCTGGAATCGGGCATCCAGGCGGACCTGCGGCTGGTCCCGCCGGAGCAGTTCGTGTTCGCCTTACACCACTTCACCGGCTCGAAGGACCATAATGTCCAGATGCGCCAGCGGGCGCTCGCGCGCGGGCTGTCGCTCAGCGAATGGGGATTGGTGCCCGCCGAGGGCGAGGGCACGGCGAAGCAGAAGGCCGAGGAGCGCGGTCGCAAAACCGACATCGATACCGAGGAGCAGTTGTTCCGGCAACTGGGCCTCGCGTTCATCCTGCCGGAGCTGCGCGAAGGGCAGGGCGAGATCGAGGCGGCCGAGCGCGGCTCGTTGCCGCGCCTGCTCGAGGTTGGCGACATCCGCGGCGTTTTTCACAACCACACGACCGCTTCCGACGGTCACAACACGCTCGAGGAGATGACCGCCGCGGCTCAGGCGCTTGGATTTGAGTACCTCGGGATCGCGGATCATTCGAAGTCCAGTTTCCAGGCGCGGGGTCTGACCGAGGAGCGTTTGCTCGAGCAGGTGGCGGCCATCAAGGCGCTCAACGCCGCGAGGAAATTCAAGTGCCACGTCTTCGCCGGCACCGAGTGTGACATCCTGCCGGACGGGCGGCTGGACTTTGCCGACGACGTCCTGGCGAAATTGGACTGCGTGGTCGCCTCGGTGCATTCGTCCTTCAAGCAGGACCGCGCGACGATGACCCGCCGGATCATTCGCGCCATTGAGAATCCCCAGGTCACGATGCTCGGGCACCTGACCGGGCGCCTGCTGCTGGAGCGGGAAGGTTACGACGTCGATGTCGAAAAGGTGATCGACGCCGCGCTCGCGAACCGCGTGGTGATCGAGCTCAATGCCGGCCCGTGGCGGCTCGACATGGATTGGCGGCACTGGCGGAAGGCGGCGGAGCGCGGCTTGCTGTGTTCGATCAATCCCGATGCGCACGATATGGCCGGGCTGGAACATTTTCGTCTCGGCGTCGGTGCGGCCCGCAAAGGGTGGCTCACGCCGGAGCACGTGGTGAACGCGAAGTCTCTCGCGGACGTGGCTGCCTGGCTGAACGCGCGGCGCTCCTAGCGCGGATTCAATTGGACGGTAGCCGCGGGCGAGCGCAGCGACAACGTGGTCGCCCCTGGGCTGCGCTTCCGCCATGGGCGCGAGCGCGGCTACGCTGCCCGGCAAACGCAACCCGGGGCGCGGTCCAGCCGCGCCCGCAAGATGGCGCGATCAGGTGCCCGACTTGGTGGCCGCGCCCTTTCCGGTGTAAGCCGGGACGTTTTCGGCCGGGACCAGCGTCTGGTTGACCATGACCAGCTTGCCGGCATTGAAGTAATAGTAGGCTCCATCGGACCGGTAGGCCTTTACGTTGCCCTGGATGTAGATCAGCTCGTAGGAGATCGTATGATTGCGCCAGCTCCGTTCACTCGTGCCGAGGCGCGGAATAAAGGCGCACGAGGTGAGGAACAGGGCCAGGAGGGCGAGGAGGGCAGGGATGCGTGTTTTCATGGTGATGGCAAAGGATCGGGGGTTTGGGGGTTGGAGTTGAGGGCTGGGGTCAGGGTTTGAAGTTCACGGCGCCGCGCATGCCCGAGATCAGTTTCCGGTCGGGATTGTCGATCATCACCTTGATGCGCACCAGGCCGCTCGCGCCGTCGATGCGCGGGTCGATGAAGTCGATCGCGCCGGTCCGCTCGGGCACCTGGTATTCCGGGAAGGTCACCGCGACCGATTCGCCGGCATGCAGCCGAAGGGCCACGGTGGCGTCCACAAAGACCTGCAGGTAGACCTTGCTGATGTCGATGATGTGGAAGACGGCCTCGTTCTCATTCACGGCTTCGCCCGCTTCCTTCTTCTTTTCCACCACGACGCCGGCGATGGGGGAACGGATCTTGCGCCGTTCGAGCTGCTCCTGGGCCACTTGGAGCTGCAGCTTGGCAATGTCGCGGTCGAGTCGCTTCTCGATCGCCTCGCCCTCGCTGACCACATGGTCGTGGAACAGGTTCTGGGTGCCGTTGGCGGCAAATTCCTTTTGCTCGAGAACCTTGGCGGAGCGTTCCGCCTCCTTGTTCTCCACCCGGTCAATGAGGTGCGCCAGCAACTGGTTGGCCTCCACGGCATCGCCCTCCTTGACGTCGACTTCGGCGAGGATGCCCGAGACCGCGGAACTCACGGTCACTTCCTTGAAAGGCAGCAGGACGCCTTCCGCGGCGCGGCCCGACAGGACGGCGGATGCCGCCAGCAAACAGATCAGCGCGCGCATTTTCATGGCCGCACCATCACGTGGGGAGCCGCGGTGGCGTCGATCTGGAAGCGCTCGAGCAGCACGCCGACCACGCCCCAGAGGACGATGACGGCCTTCTGTCCTTCCGCGATCGCCTCGAGGCGGTTGATGCGGGCCTGCGACAGCTCATCCTGCAGCTTGAGCACGTTGAAGCTGGTGGTCAGGCCGTTGGTCAGCCGCTTCTCCTCGTCGGCGAGGGCCGCTTCCGCGGTCTTGACCGCGCGGGATGAAGCCTCGGTCCGGGCGATGGCCGATTGCACACGGCTGTAGGCCGTCTGGACCTGCGAGATGACGTGATTGGCGTCGCGCTTCGCTTCGAGCTCGGCGCTGCGGAGGTGCATCATGGCTTCCCGCAGGTTCGAGCGTTCCTGGTGGAGGCCGAGGGGGATGTCGGCGACGAGGCCGACGGAATAGTCCGGCTGCGATCGCTTCGAGTAATCGCTGAAGCCGCCGCTCCAGCTGGCGCCCAGGCCGTTGAGGCCGACGGAGGTCTCGATGTTCACGGTCGGCAGCATCTGGTTGCGGGCGTAGCGCACCTTGAGCTTCTCGGTTTCGACGGCCTGCAGGGCCACCTGGTATTCGGCGCTGCGTTCGAGGGCGAAGGCGCGCAGCGCGGGGAGGGACTCCGCCAGCTTCACCTCCTGCAGCGCATCGACGAAGGTGAACCGGGTGTCGGCGGCGTCGGCAAAGTCCTGGAACAGGAGTTCGCGCAACCGGTTCTCGGTTTCATCGAGGAAGGCCTTGGCGCGCACGAGCTCGATCTCGGCCGCCGCGCGGGTCGACTCGGCCTGCATCACGTCGATCGGCGCCATCAGCCCTTGTTTCAGCCGCTTCTCGTTTTCATCGCGCAGGCGCTCGGCGAGCGAGATGCGATCGGTGATCACGCGGATCAGCTCCTTGCTGTAGAGCGCCTCGACGTAGGCATCGAGGGCGTCCGCGGAGATCTCGTCGATCTTGCCCCGCAGCGCCTGTTCCGCGGAACGCACCTGGGATTTGGCGATGCGTGCCTCCGCCAGCGTGCTGGCGATGCCGAAGCCGCGGAGCAGCGGCTGGCTGAGCGTCAGGCTGGTGCTCGTGGTGTATTCGGGATAGAAGCGGGCCAGGGCTTCGCGGTTGAGGGTGTTCTTGAGGGAGTAGGCGAGCACCGTGATCTTGTAGGTGGTGCCGGTGGGCAGCAGCCCGGTCAGGTTGGTCTCCGTCCGGATGTTGTCCTCGGAGAGGATCTGCGCCGTCTGGCCGGTCGCAAAAAAGTCGCGCGTGTTCTGCGGGGTCTCGAGGGACTCGACGGTATAATGGGTGGTGAGATGCGGGTCGAACGCACCGAGCTTGAAGCGGCGCTGCTGTTCGGCGATCGCCGGTTTCAACCGTTCGATCTTGATCTCGAGGTTGGCATCGAGGGCGCGGACGACGGCATCCGTCATCGTCAGGCGCATCTCGTTATCCGGGGTGGTGGGGGGGGCGGCGGGCTCAACTTCCGCCGCGCTCAGGGCCACGGCGCCGACTGCGCCGAGCAGCAGCCGAATGGGGAGGAGGTGACGGATCATAGCTGGGGGGGTTCGTTCATGTGGCAGGTTTTTTTCAAATTAAAAGCCGAAATCGGGTCGGCCCGCGTTTAAGTTCTCCTGGATCCATTCGTCCTGCCGGAGCACGGCGAGCCGTTGCCGGAAGGCCGTGCGTTCCGCGCGCCATTGCGCCCAGCGGCAGGCCTGCACGCCGAGCCAGCGGCCGCCGGGCCAGGCCGGCCGGCCGAGCCACTGCAGCATTTTCCGACCCGGGAGGGGCAGGTGGTCCTGGAGCAACTCGTCCTCACACGAGAGGAAGAGCCGGCCTTCGCCGGGGTCGCCCTGGCGGCCGGCGCGGCCGAAGAGCTGCCGGTCGATGCGCGCCGAACGGTGCATCTCCGTGGCGATCACGAGCAGCCCGCCGAGTGCGGCCACGCCCTCGCCGAGCCGGATGTCGGTGCCGCGGCCGGCCATGTTCGTCGCAATCGTGACGGCGCCGCGCTGCCCCGCCTGCTCGACGATGCGGGCCTCCTCCTGGTGCCGGACCGCGTTGAGCAGGTTGAAGCGGATTCCGCGGTCCTGCAGGCGGGCGGCGAGGTGCTCGCTGGCGGCGATGCTGCGGGTGCCGACGAGGACGGGACGGCCCGAGGCGCTGGCTTCCGCGATGGCTGCGACCACGGCGGACCATTTTTCGGCTGCGGTCGGGTATAGCCGCGGCGCGGCGAGGCGCAGGCGGCTCGGGCGATGCCGGGGGATCGAGGCAAAGGCGAGACGATGGATCGACCAGACCTCGGCTGCGCACTCGCGGGCGGTGCCGGTGATGCCGCCGACCCGATGAAAGAAACGGAAGAAGGTCTGGTAGCTCATCTGGGCGATGGATTCGGCGGGCCGGGTGACCGGCACCCCTTCCTTCGCCTCGACCGCCTGATGCAATCCCAGCCGCCACTGGCGGCCGGGCATCAATCGCCCGGTGAACTCGTCGACGATGATGACCTTGTCCTCCTGCACGACATATTGCTTGTCGCGGTGGAAGAACAGGCGGGCCTGCAGCGCCGTCTCGATGAGTTCGAGGCGCCAGTAGGGGTGTTCGAGCGCGGCCAGCCCGTCGTGCGCCCGGTCGCGGCCGGCGTCCGTCAGCCGGATTTCGCGCCGCGGGACATCGGCCACGTAGTGCACGTCGGCCTCCATCGACTCGGCCAGCGGATGCGCGGCAATCACCGCGTCGACGACCGCCTGGGTGTCGACCGGCCGGCTGATGATCAGCGGGGTCACCGCTTCGTCGATCATCAGGCTGTCCGCTTCATCGATGATGGCGTGGTGGAGCCCGCGGAGCACGGTCCGGCCGGAAGCCGGCAGGGGCTGGCGAAAATGCGCGGCGGCGATCCGCCGGGCGGCATCCTGGTGCGCGCCCAGGACGAGCCGGTCGCGCAGGAAATCGGCGAGCAGCTCCTTGCCGGTAGTATATACTACCGCGGCCGCATAGTTCTCACTGCGTTCCGGCAGGGACATGCCCGCGATGACGCGGCCGGCGTCGAGTCCGCAAAAGCTGTAGAGCTCACCCAGGTTGCGGGCATCGCGCCGGGCGAGGTAGTCGTTCGCGGTGAGCACATGGAGCGGCAGGCCGGTCCAGGCGAGCGGCACGGCGGCGAGCGCGATGGCGAGGGTTTTGCCTTCGCCGGTGGCCATCTCGACCATTGCGCCATGGAGCAGCGTCAACGCCGCGCGGAACTGTTCGGGATAGGGATCGAGCCCCAGCCGGCGCCGCGCCGCCTCGGCCACGGCCGGCAGGGAGGCGGCCGCGGCGGCCACGCAATCGTGCCGGTGTCGCCGCACGGCATGCCGGTGCTCCCCCAGTCGGCGGTGCAGGTCGGCCTCGGATAGAGCGGCGAGCGTGGCATGGTCTGCCGCCAGGGCCGCGGCCCAGATGGCGAAGTCCGGGCGCGTAAAGCGGCGACGGCGCCAGCGGCCGATGCCGCGATGCACCAGCCCGTCGAGACCGCGATGAATCGGCGGCGGCGCGGCGAGCCGCGTGCGCAGGACTTCGGCGGTGGGCATCATGATTTGGCGTGGATCATGCCAGCATGGGAAATGGTCGGCGGAATGGCTCGGCTCGGCTCAGATCTGGTACCGCTGTTGCAGGAGCTGGCGGAAACGGCGCCAGCCCTGGACCAGCAGGGGCTCCGTGCCGGTCGTAAATTGAATGTAGCCGGTCTGGCCGTGGAGGAGTTTGGCGGCCCCGCTACCGCGCAGGCGGGCAATGGCCTTGAAGAACGGCTCCGCCGTCCGGAGTCCTTCGCGGTCGCCGGGCTGCACCTTGACGGGTCCACCCGCGGTCCAGCCGAGGGCTGCCGTCGGCAGGGTCGTCTGGCGGCCGGGGATGAGGCTCACCTGGTCGACCGGCACGACCTCGCCCGCCTGGCCGGCGAGGCGGATTTCCGCCGGAGGATTGGGATGGGCGAAAAGCCGGGCGGAATCGGCCTGGGCCACGACGGCGACGAACTCGAACTCCGGTGGCTGGATAATCTGGCCGAGCTGGTGCCCGCGCGCGGTGAGTTCGCCGATCATGGAGCCCTGGTCCGACGAAACCCAGATGCCATCGAGGCCGGCGCGGACGAGCAGCGCGTCACGATGCTGAAGGAGGTTGGCCTGCTGCGCTTCCGCCGCCTCGCGCTGCCGCCGCAGCACTCGCAGCCGGGCGCCGCCTTCCTCGAGGGCGAGGTTCTCCTGCGCACGCACCTGGCGGATCTTGGCCGCAGCGGCCGCGATCGTGAGGTCCAGTTCGGGGCTGGTCATGCGGACCAGCGGGTCACCGGCATGGACCGGCTGGCCGGACTCGACGAAAAATTCCTGGATATATCCATCGGAGCCGGCGACGACGCGCTCGCTGCGCCGGGTCTGCAGCATGCCGGGCGCGTAGGTGTGGTTGGGCCAGGGGCAGAAGGCCAGGAACGCCAGGAGGGCGGCGAGGATGCCGGCCGAAACGGCCACGGCCCGCACCCGGTGCTTTTCGAGGCGCGGCTCGCGCGCCAGATACCGGAAGAATTGGAACACCGGCAGGATGAACAGCGAGAAGCCGCCCATGACGGCGGCGATCAGCCCGATGCCGAAGAATTTGTCGGCGATGAACAGAATGATGAGGGTGAAGACGACAATCCGGTAGACGGTCGACGCGAGGCCGAACACGCCCAGGAACGCGGCCTCGCGTACGGTGGCGGCGGGTCGGGCCGGATCCTCCAGGCCAAAGAGCCATTTCTCTGCCCAGCGGCACACCTGGGCGCGGCTGCGCTGGTGCAGGTTGGGGGCATCCATCAAATCCGACAGGATATAATAGCCGTCGAAGCGCAGCAGCGGATTGAGGTTGAAGACCAGCGTGCTGACGGACGCCACGAACATGACGTTGTAGGCGATGCTGTTCACCGTGCCGCTGCCGGTTTGCGCCCAGACGAACGTCGCGAGCGCGGCCAGGAAGAGCTCCACGTACATGCCGGCGGCCCCGACCCAGATCCGACGCCAGCGCTCCCGGAACGCCCAGGCGGAGGTGACATCCACGTAAGGCACGGGGCTGAAGACCAGCAGCATCACGCCCAGCACATGAACCTCGCCGCGGAACGAGCGGCAGGAAAAGGCGTGGCCGAGTTCGTGCAGGAGCTTGGTGACAAAAAAGGCGCCGTAGAGCAGCACGAGGTTCTCGGGTGCGAGCACATTCTGCCCGCGGGTGAAGAGCTGGTCGTGGTGATCGATCGCAACCTTCAGGCCGGCGAGCACGGTGCCCAGCCAGACCAGGAAGCCCCACCGGGTGAAAACCACCCGCACCACCGGGACGAAGCGTTGGAGGAACCGGTCGGGATCCCACAGCGGGATCCGGAGAAACAGGACACTGGCGAGCGTGTTGCGCACCTGCGCCTGCCGGTGGCGCTTGACGCGTTCAAAGAGCTGCCGGCTGTCCGGGGGCAGCTCCGATTGGATCAGGCTCGCCTGGTGCAGCTGCGCCAGGAGCTGGATGATCTCCGACTGGCCGGGCGCACCCTCCGGGTCCTCGGCCAGGCAGCGACGCCACGCCTCCTCGACCGTCCGGCGATCCCCGAGGTGCACGAGAAACCGGCGCGCGCCCGGGCGGATGCGGTAGAAGGAATTGGTGAACTTGTCGTGGACGACGTACCACGGTTCGCCGCGGAATTGCTGGCGGCGGATATCGACACTGGCGCGGAGTTGGACCCGCTGGCCCGCGATGCGGTGCCAGGACTCGCTGAACATCGAGGGGTCGTCCGCCATGTCAGAGCCAGAGCTTGAGCCGCAGGAAGTCGACGAGGCGGTGCGTCAGCAGCCAGATGATCCGCCGGCGGCCGGCATCGATCTTGGCCACGCCGCTCATCCCCGGCCGCCACCAGGGATCGCGTTCGGTGCGGGCGAAGCGCGCGCGCAGGGCGAAGACATTGCCCTCGGGCTTCACGCGCGCGACGGGCTCCACGCGTTCGATCTCGAGCGGATAAACCTGGTCGGGGAGGGTGGCGAAGGCGATCTCGGCCTTCCGGCTCGACAGCACCGCGTAGGCATCGCGCTCGGGCACCTCGATCTCCACGTACATCGCTTCGATCCGGGTCATGCGCATGAGGATGTCGCCCGCGCGCACCGGCGCACCGATGCGTTCGCGCAGGTCGCCTTCGATGATGACCCCCGGGGCCGGGGCGGCGACATCCGCCCGGGCCAGGTGAAAGCGGTTGATCTCGAGGTTGGCCTGCGACTGCTCCTTGGCGGCGGCGGCCGCGCGCATGTCGGCGAGGCGCCGCTCGACCTCGGCCTGGGCGCGCTGCGCCTCATAATGCGCGATCTCCGCCTCCAGGGAATGCTCTTCCAACAGCAGCTCGCGCTTGTCGAGCCGCAGCAACACGTCGCCGGTCTTCACTTGGTCGCCCACTTTGACCGGGACATCCGCCAGGTAGCCGTCGAAGGGCGCCGGCAGGTTGATCAGGGTGGAACTGCGGACGATGAAATTGCCTTCGACCCGGTACGGCCAGGTGCCGAAAACCGCGACCAGGACCAGGGCGGCGACCAGCACGCCGAGCGCCTTCCACCACGTGTGCTCGGGTCCGAGCAGGCGCGCGAGCTGCTGTTTGGTGACGCGGGTCCCGCGAAGCCAGAAGCTGCCGTCCTGCCGCTCCAGCTCATCCAGGCGGCGCGTCGCGCGATCCAGCACGACCCGCAGGGCGGTGATTTCATCGGCGGTGAACGCCCGGTCGGTGCGCTCGAGCGTCACCACGCCGACCGGGCGCTGGTCGACGCGCAAGGGCAGGGAGGCGAGATACGGCACGCCCTGCGTTTGTGCAAACTGCCGGTGATCACGGTCGATGTATTCGGCGTCATCAGGCTCCGGGAGGACGATCTCCTCGTCCTGGTCGAAGGCCTCCTCCATCGCCGCCTCAAGGCGCTGCACGGCCTCCATTTTGCCTTCGAAGCGCGGCAGGTCGCTGATGACACGGACGCGGACGTAGGCATCGCGCCGCCAGCCTAGCGACACGCGGCTGCAATGCGCATGGCGGGCGAGCTCGTTGCAGATGACGGTGGCGGCGGGCAGGAATCGCGTCTGCGGATCGAGGGCCGATAACAAATCGAAGGCCTCGGCAAAGGCGCGCGTGTTTTCGCGGGACTGGCGCAGGGCGTGTGCCCGCCGGTAAAGCAGCGGCAGGTCCAGGGCGCGGGCGATCCGCCGCGAGAACTCCTCCGGGGTTGGCGCCGCGCCGGCGAAGCGGAACACGGCGAGGCATTGCCAGCCCGGCTGGCCCGGATCGATGCGGACCAGCGGCAACCGGGTGCGCGCTTCGGCCGGCGGCCGGAATTCGCCGATCTCCTCACGCACGGCGGCCTCGACCGCCGCCGTGAACGCGGCGTCGTCGAGCGGAAAGCCGAGCGGGAAGCGTGTCCCGGCGGGCCAGGTGGAAAACGCCTGCCACGGCCCCAAGGGCTCGAGGCTGCGACGCAGCAGCAACACGTGGGCGGCTTCGGTGGAGGTGGCCAGGGCTTCGGCAAAAAGCGGCCAGAAGCCCTCTTCGGCCCCATCATAGAGCCGACATTGATCGAGGGGACGCAAAGTGGGCCCACACAAGTCCCGAAGCGGTCGCTGTCAATGCCGCGCCGCGGCTAATGAAAGATTTTTAAAAAATGATCAATCGGGTGTTGACCTTAGGGGATTCGCCCTTGTTCTCACCGCAGGTTCCACCTCACCCCGTCCCACCGTAACCACGCAACGGTCCGATGTCGCTTCGCCACCGCGAGTTCACTCTCGAGCCATTAGAGCAACGAATGCTCTTGTCTGGCGACGGTCTGATGGGCGCGGATCTTCTGCCGACTCTCCAGAAAGGGCATGGCGCGGGTTCGGCGGTTGAAGTTGTGCTGGTGAACGACCGCGCGCCGGCCGCACCGACGAATTCAAACGAGCAGCAGAACGACTCCCTGGTCGACACGACTCCGGTGGTGCAAACGGTGGAGCAAGCCACCGAGACGCCGGCCGCGCCGGTCACCGCGCCGAAGCAGCTGCCAACTTCGAACCCGGCTCCGGCAAATCCGGATGTGCAGACGGCCGCCGATTTTTCCGTTGAAACGTTGACCGCCGGCAACGGCCCTCCGGCGTCCGGAATCAATCATTCTTCGGAGGATCTCGATCCTCCTTTTGGCGGTTTCAATTTCACGGCAGGAAGCACGCCTGAGGCAGATGCCTTGGACGCGCTGTTTGATACCGGCACCGGCTCGGCGGTGACGATGCACGGCACGATAGTGAAGCGGGTCGACAACGGTGGTTCGACCTACTCGCTCGGCCAACTCAGCCTCAATGGTACGTTCACGATCGCGCCGCATCTGAATGGCGCGGTAACCGCGGTCGACAGTGCGGGTAACTTTGTTTTCGAGGTCTCGTACACCAGCGCGCTGACCAGTGCGACGCTGCAGGCCGGCGGCCTCACGCTCACGCTCGGTTCCGACAAGGGCGCATTCCTGGTCAGCGGCAATTTGCCCAGCCCCGATGATGGCGGCCTCGCCGGCACGATGAGCCTCACGTCGATCGCCCTGACGGGGTCGGTCGGCAATACGCTCAGCTTCGGCACGATCACGTCCGGCACCCTGACCTTGAATACGGCTTCGGCGGTCGCCAACGGAACGGCCACCTCGGGCACGGATATCGGCGGCACGGGTTACAATCCGACCTTCACCTCCACCGGCAACTTCCTGCGGATGGCCGGGACCTCGTCCGTGGAGGTCGTCACGTCGTCCGTGGATGTCACCCTCAAGGGCGACTTCGGATTCGAGATCAAGGACGTCAATGGCACCCAGTCGGTGGCTTTTGCCCTGAATAGCGGCGAGGCGGACCTGACGGTGGGGGGTGTCACCGTGGCAGCCACGGGCCTGGCGGGTACGTTCTATGTCAACTCCAGCGGTGTGGCCGGCTGGGCTTCCATCGGGGCCATCAGTGCCACGGGGCTGCCGTCCGGCCTTTCCTTCGGCGAGCTCTCCGGGGTCATCGTCAAACTCAACACCACCGGGTCGGACGTCTCGGCGACCGTGGCGGTCGGGTCTGACACCTCCACCTTCTCTTATAGTGGTACGTCGCAGCGCGACTTCTTCCAGGTGTCCGGCACGGTTGCGGTAAATGTAAATCAAGGTGGCATCAGCGCGAAGATCAAGGGCCTCGTCACTTTCGACCGGTCCACCGACACGGTGAGCAGCGCGTCGATCCTGCGGGTGGCGGTGTCCGGCGCCTCAAGCAGCTTCACGGCTGGCACCACGACCCTGGACATCACCGGCATCAACGGCGCTTTTGTGATCAACAGCGACGGCTTCGCCGGCAAGGCCTCGGTCGGGGGCCTCCAGCTGACGGGGGTGACCGGGCTCACCTTCAACATCACCAGCCTCTTCTTTGAGATCAACACGACCAATACCTCCATCAGCGACTCGATCGCCGATGGCGGCAGCACGGTCGTCCTGGATTTCACCGCCCCGGACCGCCACCAGTTCTTCCAAGTGGAGGGCACCGTCCAACTGGCGGTCGCGATGGGCGGGATCACCGCCTCCCTGGATGGCAGCTTCTATTTCAAACAATACGATCCTGATGGAGCCGGCAGCGCGCCGAACGTCGTGGAATTCGCCGCCACCAGCGCCACGGCGTCCTTCACGGTCGGCGCGGTCACGGTCAAGGCCACCGGCGTTAGCGGTGGTTTCGTGCTCAACAATGCTGGCGTCGCCGGCTACGTGAACGCCACCGGCCTGTCACTTACCGGCATCACCGGCCTGACGGCCAGCGCCACGGGGGTCCAGTTCGCGATCAACACGACCGGGGCCGATGCCTCCGCCTCCTTCGACGTCGGTGGCACGACGATCTCCTTCAATTTTAATACCATCGACCGCCACAGCTTCGTCCAGGCCAGCGGCACGGTCACCTTCGGGGTCGACATGGGCGGCATCTCCGCGTCGCTAACCGGAAGCTACTACTTCGAACAATACGATGCCGACGGTGCCGGCGGCAACCCGGCCGTAATCAAGCTCGCGACCACCGGAGCCACCGCCTCCTTTACGGTCGGCGCGGTGACGGTAAAGGCCACGGGAGTCAGCGGCGGATTCCTCATCAATGATGCGGGCGTGGCCGGGTATGTGAACGCCACCGGGCTGTCCCTCGACGGGATCACCGGCCTGACGGCCAGCGCGACGGGCGTCCAGTTCGCGATCAACACCACCGGGGCTGATGCGTCCGCCTCCTTCGACGTCGGCGGCACGACGATCTCCTTCAATTACAATACCAGCGACCGGCATAGTTTCGTCCAGGCGAGCGGCACGGTCACCTTCGGGGTCGACATGGGCGGCATCACCGCCTCGTTGACCGGCAGCTACTATTTCGAGCAATACGACGCCGATGGCGCCGGTGGCGACCCGGCCGTGATCAAGTTTGCCGCGACCGATGCGTCGGCCGAGTTCAGCGCCGGTAATATAGATATATCCGTTTCCCACGTCACCGGCGGCTTCGTCATCAACGATCACGGTATTGCCGGGTTTGTCCATGCCAGCCACGGCACCGACAACATCTTTTCGATCTCCGGGATTTCCGGCGTGACGGTTTCAGCCACGGCGCTGGACTTCGAGATCAACACCACCGGCGCCGATGCGGCCGCCACCTTCGATGTCGGCAGCCAGCACGTTGCCTTTGACTACACGGTCGCGGGCGGAGAGAGCGACTTCGTCCGGGCAGGAGGGACGATTACCCTTGGCCTGACCCTGCCGAGTGTGAGCGTCTCGCTTTCGGGCAGTCTCGCCTTCGAGAGTGGCACGATCACCGACCCGGTTTCATCGACGACCTCGAATGTAGTCAAGATCGGCGGCGAGCATCTCTCGAGCACCGTGACGATCGGCGGCGTCGAATTGGATATCACGGAGGTGAGTGGCATCGTCGTGTTGACCGACAACGGGGCCGCGGGCCGGGTGGAGATCGGCAGCCTCAGTGTCCTGCACGTTTCGGGGTTCACGATGTCGGCGACGGGCTTCGCCATCGAGTTCAACAACACCAACCACTCGATCAACGAGGCCCTGAATGTCGGCGGTGTCAGCCAGACTCTCTCTTATACCGCGGCCACGGAGCAGAATTTCTTCCGCGGCAGCGGCACCGCGACGATCGCCTTCAGCCAGGGCTCGTTCACCACGACCCTGACCGGCACCTTCGGTTTCGAGCAGTTCACCATGGCCGACTCGAGCTCGGTCGTGAAGTTCGCGTTCACCGACGTGAGCTTCGAGATCGGGGTCAGCACGGCCAAGCTGGTCATCAACGACGCCGACGGCTTCTTCATCTTTGGCCAGAATTCGAGCGGCGATACCAGCTACGCGGGCAAGCTCGCGATTTCGGACGCGGAACTGCAGGGGGTCAACGGCCTGACCCTCACGGTCACGGACTTCAACTTCGAGGTGAACACGTTTGGCGAGGCCGTCACGGCTTCGATCACGCGGCCCAGCCTGCCTTCCTTCGAATTGGATTTCAGCGCGGCCGACAAATGGGATTTCATTTCGCTCGGCGGCACGCTGCACCTCGGCGTCACCTTGGGTGGATTCACCAGCACCCTCATCGGAACGTTCTATTTTGAGAAGGCGACCGTCACCCTGAATGCCGGCACAGCCGATGAGCGCGACGAGGATATCATCAAGATTTCCGTTTCCGGCGCCTCCTTTGACCTCACGGCTGGTTCCGTCACTCTTTCCGCCGGCGCCATCAACGGCGCCTTCCTCATCCAGGGCGACGGCAAGTCGGCCGGTGATCTTTCGATTGGCAGCGTCGCGCTGACGGGAATCTCCGGGTTCACGTTCACCGTCGACGACTTTCGACTGCAGTTTAACAACACGGGCGGAGCTGTGTCCGTAAATATCCCGGTGCCAGGCAGCGCGACGGGAGTTGACCTCGCCTTCACCGATGCAGCCGAATACAACTTCATCCGGGTCGGCGGCACATTGACCGTGGGTGTGACCCTGGGCGGGTTCAGCACGAACTTGCACGCGACCTTCCTCTTCGAGCAGACGACCGACACGATTCAAGTCGGGGTCAAGGACGGTAATTTCGACCTGACGGCCGGCTCGGTGACCTTCGCCGCCACCGACGTAAACGGCGCCTTCCTTTTCAATAATGATGGCACGAAGGCCGTGCAGCTGAAGGTCGGCCACGTCGGGCTTACGGGCATCAGCGGGCTGACCTTCACGGTCGATGACTTTTTCCTGAGCCTCAATGACACGGGCGGGCCGGTGCACGAGACGCTGACCTTCGCTGACAGCTCGACGGCCGCCATCGACTTCGACGGCGACATCGTGGCGGTCGGCGGCACGCTGACCGTCGGCGTGGACCTGGGTGGGTTCAGCACGAACCTCCATGCGACCTTCCTCTTTGAGCAGACGACCGACACGATCCAGATCGGGGTCAAGGACGGCAGCTTCGACCTGACAGCCGGCTCGGTGACCTTCTCCGCGACGCAGATCGATGGCGCGTTCGTCTTCTATAATGATGGCACGAAGGCCGTGCAGTTGAAGATCGGCCACGTCGGCCTGACCGGGATCACGGGGCTGACCTTTGCGGTCGATGACTTTTTCCTGAACCTGAATGACACCGGCGGGGCGGTGCACGAGGACCTGACCTTCGGCGACGGCTCGACGGCGACGATCGACTTCACCGGCGACATCGTGGCGGTCGGCGGCACATTGACCGTGGGTGTGACCCTGGGTGGATTCAGCACGAACCTGCACGCGACCTTCCTTTTCGAGCAGACGACCGACACGATCCAGATCGGGGTCAAGGACGGCAGCTTCGACCTGACGGCGGGCTCGGTGACTTTCGCCGTCACCGATGTGAATGGCGCCTTCCTCTTCAACAACGATGGCACGAAGGCCGTGCAGCTGAAGATTGGCCACGTCGGCTTGACCGGCATCACGGGCCTGACCTTCACCGTCGATGACTTCTTCCTGAGCCTCAATGACACGGGTGGGCCGGTCCACGAGACGCTGACCTTTGGCGACGGCTCGACGGCCGACATCGACTTCGACGGCGACATCGTGGCTGTGGGCGGCACGTTGACCGTGGGTGTGGACCTGGGCGGGTTCAGCACGAACCTGCACGCGACCTTCCTCTTCGAGCAGACGACCGACACGATCCAGATCGGGGTGAAGGATGGCAGCTTCGACCTGACGGCGGGGTCGGTGACCTTCGCCGTCACCGACGTGAATGGCGCCTTCCTCTTCAATAATGATGGCACGAAGGCCGTGCAGCTGAAGATTGGCCACGTCGGCTTGACCGGCATCACGGGCCTGACCTTCACCGTCGACGACTTCTTCCTGAGCCTCAATGACACGGGCGGGCCGGTGCACGAGACGCTGACCTTTGGCGACGGCTCGACGGCCGACATCGACTTCGACGGCGACATCGTGGCTGTGGGCGGCACGTTGACCGTGGGTGTGGACCTGGGTGGGTTCAGCACGAACCTCCATGCGACCTTCCTCTTTGAGCAGACGACCGACACGATCCAGATCGGGGTCAAGGACGGCAGCTTCGACCTGACGGCGGGCTCGGTGACTTTCGCCGTCACCGACGTGAACGGCGCCTTCCTCTTCAATAATGATGGCACGAAGGCCGTGCAGCTGAAGATTGGCCACGTCGGCTTGACCGGCATCACGGGCTTCACGTTCACGGTCGACGACTTCTTCCTGAGCCTCAACGACACGGGCGGGCCGGTCCACGAGACGCTGACCTTTGGCGACAGCTCGACGGCCGACATCGACTTCGACGGGGACATCGTTGCGGTCGGAGGCACCCTACACCTGGGCCTGACGGTGGGAAGCTTCTCAGCGGAGGTGCACGGCACCTTCCTGTTCGAACAAACGACCGGTAAACTCAAGATCGGGCTGAAGGACGCCGGCCTGACGATCCAGGCCGGCACGGTGAAGTTCGTCGTCGACGACATGGACGGCGCGTTCGTGGTCTACGACGGCGGCAAGATGGCGGCCACGATGAGCATCCATACCGTCCATCTCGACGGCATCACCGGGTTCACGTTCGTCGTCGACAACTTCAACTTCCAGATCAACACGACCAATGGTCCGGTCACCGAGACGCTGACCTTCGGTGACGGCTCGAGCACAGACATCTCCTTCACCACCTCGGATCGGTACAACTTCGTCGCCGTCGGGGGTACGCTCCACCTGGGCCTGCACCTGTCGACTTTCACCGGCACCCTGATCGGCACCTTCTACTTCGAAAAGGCCACGATCGGCGGCAGCGATGTCTTCAAGGTTTCAGTGACCGATGCGTCGTTCTCGGTGACCTTCGGCCCGGCGACACTCGCCATCACGGATGTGAACGGGGCTTTCCTGATCAATGACCTCGGCTCGGCGGGCAGCCTGACGGTCGGCAGCGTGTCCCTGACGGGCATCACGGGATTCTACCTTCACGTCAGCGACTTCTCGATCGACTTCAACACCACCGGCGCCGACGTCACCGTGGACATCCCCGTCAACGGCGGCGATCCCATCTCCCTGGATTTCACCGGCAGTAACCGGCACGACTTCTTCCTGATCAGCGGTTCGATCGAAGTCGGCATCGGCGGTACTGCCGCCTCGCCGTACGTCAAGCTCTCGGCCGACAACGTCGTGGTCGACACCGGCGCGACTGGCACGGAGCACGTGTTCGAGGCCGCGTCCCTCACCGGACAGCTTAACATTCCCACGCTCGGGTCGATCACGGTCACGGCGACGAACCTGGCGTTCACCGCCGAAGGCAAGCTGGACAACCTGGATGCGAGTTCGTTCTTCACAGTCTCGGTGGATTTCGGCGGCACCGGCGACCCGACGGCGCCCGCGGGGACGGCGTTCAAGTGGCCCGCCTGGATGCCGATCCAAATCCAACACTTGGAACTAGCCTGGGCGGACGTCGGGGCGCATCCGGACCAGTTTTATCTCGTCCTCTCCGCTAAATTGACCCTGCCCAGCATCGCCGGCGTCACGGTGGCCGGCGAGGTCCAGAACCTGGTGATCGATGTGGGCAAACTGGTCAACGGCGATTTCCCGATCGTCAGCTTCGACTCCGCCGGGCTTTCGATCAGCGGCACGATCTTCGGTGCGCTCGATCTCCACGCCTCGCTCGTGGTGGGCATGATCAAGCTGAATGACAATGGCGACGGCACCTACACCGAGGTGACCGACCCGCTCACCTTCGGCGACACCACGATCTTCTATGCCGGCATCTCCGGCGGGGCCGAGCTGACCTCGATGGGCGTGGGCGTGGAAGTGCGGGTCGGCCTGGCGGCCTTCACTGATACCAACGGCGACACCCAGGTCATTCCCCTCGAGGCCTTCCTCAAGGTAGACGCCCCGATCCTGATCGAGCCCATATCCGGCCTGACGCTGGGCAGCTTTACCGCCGGGATCCAGTTCGACCACGTCCTGGACGACTACACCAATCCCAATGACCTCAAGGTGGTCTCGATTGCCAGCGTCACCAACCCCGACCTGACTCATTGGGCCGACGACCTGCACGATTCCGCGCTGGATCTCTTCGAGTCGGGTGGGGGCGGGGCCGTCGATGTCTGGTCGAAGCCCATGACCATCACGGCCGGGGCGGAATTCTATTCGTCCTACGTTTCCAAGCAGGCGCTCGACGCCCAGGTTCTCTTCCAGATCGATACCACCGGCAAGGTTCTGCTGATCGGCGAACTGACGACCGGCGGCGGCAACCTGAAGCTCGCCGCCCGGTTCTACGCCGACTTCTCGAACGCCGACGCCGGCGAGGTCCACTTCTCCTTCTATGCTGATGCCGGCCTGGCCGGTGTTTCGCTCCCCGGCGGTCCGCCCTTCGCGATCTGGGGCAGCCTCAGCGTTGCAGTCTACAGTTCCTCCGGCACCGCCCTGACGGGTGATCCCGACGCGCCGGCCGCACTCGATGCCGCCGGCACCACCGTGAAGATCGGCATCACGGGCGGCGCCCGCATCACCGAGGGCGGCGTCCTGACCGTCGAGGTCACGGGCAAGGTCGACATCGAGATCACCTCCACCGCCAGCACGTTCACGACCAAGCTGAACTTCGACGCGTCGATCAAGGTCGTCAACCCGCCGGGCAATCCGCTGGAGAACGACTTCGCCCAAATCTCCGGCGCGGTCGTCTTCAACCTCTACAAGGACTCCAGCAACAACCTGCACTACGAGCTCTACGGGGCCGTCCGTCTCGTCTTCAAAACGGAAGGGCTCAAGGCGTACGGCATCGACCTCGAAAACGTGCAGGTCTTCGCCGAGTTCAACACGACGGACGTGAGCCACACGGTGACGCTGACCTTCACCGACCACACGACGCAGGACGTCACGATCGCGCCGGAGTCGTTCCTCCTCTACATCTCCGGCCACGTGGGCGTCGGCACGCCGGCGGACCCGACCACCCATTACCTGGAGATGGATGGGACGCTCATCCTGCAGGTGGACGCCGACGGCCTGACCATCTACGTGGACGTCACCATCGACGTCGGGCCCCAAGATGCGCCCTTGCTGACCTTCGACGCGACCGGGTTGTTGCGGATCAACGCCGACGGCCTCGCGGCCCGCCTCGACATGACCCTGGCGACCGACCTGCCGGATTCCTCCGGCCTGTCGATCAGCGGCACCTTCAAGCTCGAGATCAATACGACCTTGAACGAGGTGTCCTACACGACACCCGACGGCATGACGACGCCTGACGGCACGGCGATCCCGACCGTCACCCTCGTCATCCCGAAGTCCGCCCCGGCACTTTCGCTCGCGGGCGTGGACCTCAGTACCGCGGCCGATCCCGCCGCCGCCGGCGAGATCTATGCGCTCGTCTATGCGGACGGCACGGTGACGGCCCTCGACACCTTCACGCTCACGGGCAAGTTCTTCGTCCTTGTCACGCCGGACGAGTTCTCGCTCGCGGTCGACGCCACGCTCGATCTCGACCCGATCGGCTCCCTGCACGCCAACGGCGAATTGCACATCACCTCGGACGGTGCCGCCGGCCTGCTCTCAGCCTCCTTTACGAGCGGCTCCGCCCTGACGTCGGTTGGCATCTCCTTCACCGGCAGCTTCGAGGTGGCGTTCAACACCTACGCCGACGACTACACCTTGGACGACGGGACAGTGCTCGAGGGCAACCTGATCCGGCTGGAGCTCTCGGGCGACGCCTCGCTCCTCAGCGGCGCCGCGACGCTGACCGGGCGGTTCTTCTTCGAACAGGCCGGCAGCGGGCCGACTCTCCACACCACGATCGAGGTCAGCGCGCACATGAGCCTCCCGGTGGTGGGCACGATCAACGTCGATGGCTCCTTGACGATGAACGACGATGGCGCGGTCGGCTCGCTCAATGCGTCGCTCGTGTCGAATTCCGGCCTCTCGGACATCGGCATCACCTACAGCGCGACCATCCAGCTGAAGATCAACACGACGGCCGCGGCCGCGCCGGACCCGCTGAACACCGCCGTCAACATTGACGCGAACACCGTCATCCTCGACCTGAGCGGCTCGGTCACCCTGATCAATGCCTTCACCTTCAACGGCCACTTCTACTTCAAGAAGTCCGGCTCGAACCTGAACATCCGCTTCGACGCCACGCTCGCCATCGGCGTGGGCACCTTCAAGGTGACGGGCGCCTTCGACAGCTCCACGGCCGGCATCACCGCGACGCTGACCATGACCCTGCAGAGTTCGTCCACGCTCTCCAGCCTCGGGTTCAACCTGCATGGCGACTTCCTCCTGGCCATCAACACCACGAACTCCGGCTACACGCTCTCGGGCCTGACCGGCAACCTCGCCGCCTTCAACTCCGAGGTCGTGGGGGCGCACGGCCTGTTGATTTACGTGAAGGGCGGCATCACGCTGCTCGATACGCTCGAGATCACCGGCACGTTCAAGCTCAGCCAGGGCTCGGGTTACCTGACGATCGAGATCGATGCCAACATCGACCTCGCCGGCCTCGCCACCGTGCACCTGACGGGTGGCGCGGGCATTTACAGCGACGACTCGTCCACGAGCGGCACCAACGAGGGCGGCATCGCCCTGCGCCTGGTCGTGGCCGTGGACAGCTTCGGGATCTCCGGCCTGTTCGATGCCAGCGGCACCTTCACCTTCGAACTGAACACGACAGGTGTGGCCCACACGATCAGCGGCGCCACGCTCCCGCACAACTCCTTCCACATTGCGGTGAGCAACCTGACGCTACGTTTCCTCAGCGTGCTGACGATCACGGGCAACCTGGACATCACGTACTCCGGCGGCGTGTTCCGCCTGGATTTCTCCGCGGGCGTGGACTTCTTCGGCCTCGGCAGCATCACCGCCGACGGCTTCTTCGATTCGGACGGCAACTACAGCCTCCACATCCACGGCCACGTCAGCATCGGCGTCGAGGGCTTCTTCGGCGTCGCCGGCAGCCTCGACTTCCATATCGCCGGGGTGGGCGAGGGGATCACCTCCCTTTCCGGCTCCATCAACGGCACCGCCTGGCTCGTCGGCATCGGTTTCGACGTCAACGTCGGCATCAACTGGACGGCCTCGACCGGCCGCCTCCGCGCCTCGGTCTCGATCACGATCGACTTCTTCTTCTTCAGCGTCTCGTTCGGCGGCGACTTCGACCTGGGCTACATCAAGTCCACCATCACCTACCAGGCGGGCACGCTGACCGATCCGCACGCTTGGGACGACAACGTCGGCGGCGACCTCTACGTCAATGTCGGCTCCCGCGCCGCGTCCCGCAACTATAGCACCGATGCCACGGCCGAGCAGGTCCTGATCTCGCAGGCCTCCGACGGCCGGATCGAGGTGAATCTCTTCGGCAAGAAGAAGAAGTACGCCAACGTTTCCAGCATCCACATCGATACCGGCAGCGATAACGACTACGTCTACATCGACCCGTCCGTCACCGTGCCGGTCTATATTACCACGGGCGATGGCGACGATTACGTCGACGGTCTCGGCTCGGGCGTGGAGACCATCAACGCGGGTGACGGCAACAATACCGTCAACGGCGGCTCGGCTGGCGACTCGATCACCACCGGCAGCGGCACCGACCTGATCCATGGCAATGGTGGCAACGATACGATCGACGCCGGGGCCGGTGACGACGTCATCGTTGGCGGGGCTGGCAACGATTCGCTGACCGGCGGCAACGGCAACGACACCTTCGCCTGGACCCTGGGCGACGGCACCGACACCATCTCCGGCGGCGCCGGCGCCAATTCGCTCAACCTCGAGGGTGACGCCAATGCCAACACCCTGACGGTTTCGGCCAGCGGTTCGACCTTCAGTGCCACGATGGGCGGCGTGACCCTCACGCCCACCGGCATCCAGACGCTTTTCGCCAACATGAAGGGGGGCGCCGATTCCGTCACCTTCAACGACCTGACCGGCACCGGCCTGACCTCCGTCAATGCCGCCCTTGGCGACGGCGATGGCGCAGCCGACACCGTGACGATCAACGGCACCGGCTCCAACGACACCTACCGGCTGAACAGCACCTCCAACCTGCTCGTTGTTTCCAAGGTCACGGCCATGACGGACGCCACGCCGCTGGTCGAGTACCACATCGACCAGGGCTCCTATCCGGCTGACATCGTCTCGCTCAATGCCGGCAATGGCAACGACACCATCGACGCGCACAACGTCACCACCGCCCACGCCACCCTCAAGCTCTACGGCCAGAACGGCAACGACACGATCCTCGGCTCCTCGTTCAACGACACCATCGACGGCGGTGCGAACGACGACACGCTGACCGGCGGCCCGGGCCAGGACACCTTTGCCGATGCCAGCGGCAACGACACGCTGGTCGAGACGATGGACGTCAACTACACGCTCGACGGCTGGTCGCTCACCGCCGGCAGCACCACCGAGACGCTGCCCTCCGTGTTCGAGACGATCCGCCTCTCGGGTGGCGACAGCGACAACACCTTCACGATCTCGAATGTCGTCACCACGGTCACCCTGGACGGCAAGGAGGGCAGCGACGCCTATGTGATCACGCTCGCCGGCAGCGGCCTCAGCACCATCAACATCACGGACAGCGGCACCGGCGTCGGCCACACCAACACCAATACCCTGCGGGTCAACGGCACCTCGAGTCCGGATGATTTCCTGCTCCGCGCCGGGCTGATCGAGGCCGGTGTCACGACCGACCATGACGAGGTGATCAATTTCGCCGGCGTCAGCTCCTTCGAGATCTACGGCGGCGCGGGCAACGATTCATTCATCATCGATGAGACCACCACCGCCGGCACCATCTACGGCGAGGCGGGGGCGGACAGCTTCACCGTCGGTCGCATCCTGACGGCCGCCGGCACCCCGGCGCCGACGGGCATCGATACCATTGCGACCACGCGCGGCCACCTGTCCTACGGCAACCGGGCGGACCTCTCGCTCCGGGGTGGTGACAACAACGACTACTTCGAGATCAACCACAACCAATCCGAGATTTATCTCTACGGCGAGGCGGGCGATGACCTCTTCCTGCTCCGCACGTTCCTCCAGGAAGGCTCGGCCCTGTCCAATGTCGCGGGCGGCACGGGCACCAACTCGATCCAGTACGTTGCGAACGGCCCCGTGCACATCGACGGCGGCGAAGGCTTCGACCGGATCGTCCTGGAGGGCACCGAGGCTGACGACGTCTTCATCATCACCGATTCGCAGATCTTCGGCGGCGGCCGCCAGGTCGACTTCGTCAACGTCGAGAGCATCGTCATCCTCGGCGGCCTGGGCAACGACACCTTCTGGGTGTTGGGCAACGGCCTGCCGCTCGAGATCGATGGCGGTTCGGGCAATGACACGATCAACATCGGCGGGCAGGCGCCCGATTACGTCTACGACGCCCCGCCGGTGGTCGTCGATCCCCCGCCTTACACGGTCTACACCCCGGTCTACAGCGACCCGGTTACGATCACCTACACGATCGCAGCCCACTTCGATTTCGACGGCTCCTTCCCGTTCTTCCACTGGATCTCGGAACAGACCTTCAGCATCTACATCCCGCCGCTGTTCCTCGGCTTTGAGGCCACCGTCATCGATCCGCCGCCGACGACCTACGACCCGCCGCCGATCACCTACCACTTCGCCAATGTCACCACCTTCAACGGCGTGACCAACGGCATCGAGGTCTACAACTCGACGAACACGACGCCTGTCACGCCGGGCCCCGGGGTGACCCCGAATTCCTACATCAACCTCGGCACGATCGCGGCCCCGCTCCAGGTCAATGGCGGCAACGATACCGGCATCGCCGGCGAGAATGACGTGATGAACGTCTACCTCAACGGCACGACCAGCAACCTGGACGGCCGGATGATCACGACGCCCTACACCTTCACCGACAGCGACGGTTCCACCGAAGTCGGCGACCCGCTCGGCCAGCTCCTCGGCTTCGGGCTGCCGGATTCATTCAGCTCCGAGGGTCGCACCTTCATGGGCGGCATCACCTTCGACGGCCTCGAGACCGCCAACTTCAATTTCGGCTCGGGCAACGACAGCTTCAAGATCGAGAGCACCTTCGGCGCGGTCGACGTTACGCTCAACGGCTCCTCCGGCAACGACACCTTTAACGTCCAGGCCAACACCGGCACGGTCACGCTCAACGGCGACGCGGGCACCGACACCTTCAACCTGGGCTCGCAGGCGCCGACGATGTCCGGCGGCAACCTTAACGGCCTCGATGGCGCCATCATCGTCGACGGCGGTTCCGGCACCGACAGCCTGAACCTCGACGATCGCGGCGACACCGGCGCCAACACGTTCACCGTCACGTCGACGACGCTCGGCGGCGCCGGCCTGGGCGACGGGGTCACCTATTCAACCACCACCGAGGGCCTGAATGTTGGCCTCGGCTCCGGCGCCGACACCGTCAACGTCCGGACGCTGAACGTGCCGCTCAATCTCAACACCGGCGCGGGCGCCGACCAGATCTATGCCGGCAGCAACGCCGGCCTCGGCAACACGGGCGGCAACGTCAACGGCATCGCCAGCACGCTCACCGTCAACGGCGGCAGCACCTCGGCCGTGCTGAACGTGGACGACACGGGCGATTCCGCGACCAACACCGGCACCCTGACCGGCACCCAGCTGACCGGCCTCGGCCTCGGCACTTCGATCGATTACTCGGCGATCACCACGCTCAATATCAACCTCGGCTCGGGTAACGACAGCTTTGCGATCAACAGCACGCACACGGCGGCCACGAACCTCGACGCCGGCGGAGGCAACGACACGATCGCCGTCCTCGCCACGTCCGGGCCGACGAGTGTCAACGGCGCCGCGGGCGACGACACGGTGCGGATCAGCAGCGTGGCGCCGACCGCGACCGGCGGCACGCTCAACGCCATTGCCGGCCGGGTCACTGCCGATGGCGGCACTGGCACCGACAACCTTTACCTCGACGAGACGGGCGACAGCGCCCCCAACTCCGGTACCCTGACCGGCTCCGCCGTCACCGGCTTGGGCATGACACTCGGCGTGAATTACGCCAACTTCGACGGACTCACCCTCACGCTCGGCTCCGGCAACGATAACTTTACCGTCACCAACACCAGCGCGGGCACGACGACGCTGGTCGACGGCGGCCTGGGGGCCGACATCTTCGGCATCGATGGCTCGACCGGCGCCTTGACCCTCGCCGGCAACGACGGCGACGACCAGTTCAACGCGCGCGCCACCGGCGGCAGTGTGACCCTCGCCGGCGACGCGGGGAACGACACCTTCAATCTCGGTTCGCGCGCGCCGACAATGACCGGCGGCAATCTCAATGCCCTGGCCGGGGCGATCACCGTCGATGGCGGCGCCGGTACCGACAGCCTCAACCTTGACGACCGCGGCGACACGGGCTCCAACACCCTGACCGTCACGCAGACGACTTTCGGCGGCGCGGGCCTGGGCGCCGGCGTCACCTATTCAACCACGACGGAAAGCCTCAACGTTGGCCTTGGTTCGGGTCCCGATACGGTGAACATCCGCACGCTGAACGTGCCGCTGAACCTCAACACCGGCGCGGGCGCCGATCAGATTTACGTCGGCACCAACGCCGGCCTCGGGAACGTCAACGGGAACGTCAACGCCATCGCGGCCACGCTCACCATCAACGGCGGCAGCAACACCGCGGTGTTGAATATCGACGATACGGGTGATTCCGCCACCAACACCGGCACCTTGACCGGCACCCAGCTGACCGGCCTCGGCCTGGGCACCTCGATCGACTACTCGGCGATCACCACGCTCAACATCAACCTCGGTTCCGGCGCCGATAGCTTCGCGATCAACAGCACGCACACGGCGGCCACCAACCTCGACGCCGGCGGTGGCAACGACACGATTGCGATCCTCACCACCGCGGGCCCGACGAGCGTCAACGGCGCGGCGGGCGACGACACGATCCGCATCAGCAGCGTGGCGCCGACGACCAGCGGTGGCACGCTCAACGGCATCGCCGGCCGCGTCACGACTGATGGCGGCGCCGGCACCAACCAGCTGTACCTCGACGACACCGGCGACGCGACGAACAACGACGGCATGCTGACCGGCACCGAGGCGACCGGTCTGGGCATGACCTTCGGCGTCGGCTACGCGAATTTCGCCACCCTGAACATCACCTTGGGCTCGGGCAACGACACGTTCGATATCGCCAGCACGCACACGACCACCACCAATCTCGACACGGGGCTGGGCGACGACTCGGTCAACATCGACAGCATCGCCGGGGTCACCAACGTCAACGGCAACAACGGGGCCGACACGATCACGGTCAACCCCAACAAGCTCGTCGGCACCAACCCGATCGGTGCCGTCCTCAACCTCGACGGCAACGACGGCGGCGACGCCTTCACCATTTGGATGGCCGGCGCGGGCTCGTCGGTGATCAACGTCCTCGACACGGGCGCCACGGGCACCGACAACCTCACGCTCGACGGCACCCCCGGCAGTGACACCTTCCTGCTGCGCCACGACTTCGTGGTTCTCCTGCAGTACGACTCCAACGGCCAGGAGCAGGGCAGTTACGAGCGCATCAACTACAATGCCGCCATTGACGGCGCGCTGACGATCAATGCGGTGGGCGGCCCCGACCTGTTCGCCATGGATGACAACAGCACGACGACCGTCATCAATGGCTCCGACCAGAACGACACCTTCCAGATCGCCCAAGTCTTCGGCAATAGCTTCATCGGCGAGGGCATCGCGCACGGCGACCTCATCGCCACCACCCGCGGCCTGCTCAGCCCGGGCGTCACCCACCGCCTGACGATCAATGGCGGCGCTGGCAATGACACCTTCAACGTGTTCCACAATCGCGCCGTGCTCACGCTCAACGGCGACGCCGGCGACGACACGTTCGTGATCCGCTCGTTCGCGCTGGCGGGCTCGACCGAGGGCGTCGAAACCTACGACCCGCTCCGCGGCTCGACCAACGTGGCGACGGGCGGCGGCGCCAACCACGTCGAGTACGCCCTCAACGCCCCCGTCGCCATCGACGGTGGCTCCGGCTTCAACACCATCATCGTCATCGCCACGGAATTCTCCGACAGCATCGTCGTCACGAAGGATGGCGTTTACGGCGGCGGCCTCTTCGTCAATTTCACCAACATCCAGCGCCTCGTGATCCTGGCGGCCGAGGGCAACGATTACGTCTGGATTCTCGGCTCGCCGGGCGGCGCCGCGGTGGAGGTCGATGGCGGCCTCGGTTCCGACACGATCGAACTCGGCGGCACCCCGGACCCGATCGAGGTCGCCGATGTCGATTCGTCCGGCACCCTGACGGGCACCAGTCATTGGGTTAACTTCACCCCGGTCAATGTGCTGACCGACTTCCTCGGGCCGGTAACGGTCAACGGCGGCATCGGCGACGGTGTCCCGCCGCTCGAGCCGGGTGTCGGCCTGCCGGGCGAAGATACCGGCCCGCTGCCGGACAACGGCAACCCGAACCTCACCGTGGATGAAAATGTCCAGGTCGACCGCCTCGTCGTCCACAACGAGGACAGCACCGGTCCCGACACCGGCATGCTGACCGGCGACTACCTGACCGGTCTCGGCCTGCCCGGCGCCACCACCATTGCAGGCACCGCCTTCGCTGCCGGCGTGCACTACCTCGAGATGGAGGAGACGCTCATCAATCTCGGCAGCGGCAACGATACCTTCACCGTCGCCAGCACCGCCACCGGCCGCACCGTGCTCAATACCGGCGCCGGCGCCGACACCGTCAATCTCCGCACCATTGCCGGCCATACCACGGTCTCGACCGGCGACGGCAACGACACCATCAATGTCGGCTCACTCGCCCCGGGCACCGGCGGCAACCTGGACGGCATCGATGCTCTGCTTACGATCGATGGCGGTGCGGGCACCGACACGGTCAACGTCGACCACCGGGCCGACACCGACGGCGTGACCGGCTGGCTGACGCGCACGACGCTGACCGGGCTCGAGATGACCTCCGATGTCAGCACGGTGAACGACATCGTCAGCTACCAGGTCACGGCTACGTCCGGATCCTACGTGCTGAGTCACGGGAGCAGCCAGGTGTCGCTCGCCTGGAATGCCACGGCTGACGACCTCACCGGCGCCCTCTGGACGCTCCTCGGCAACCGCAACGCCTTCGCCGAGAAGTTCGGCAACGTGTTCCTTGTCCACTTCATGGGTTCACTCAAGGGCCAGGCGGTTACACTCGGTGTGAACACCTCCGCCCTGGTCAACGGCTCCGGCGCCGGCACCATCACCGCGACGGACCGGATCGACGGCGTGAATTACTACGGCGTCGATACGCTCAACGTCGACCTCGGCTCCGGCGCCGATGTCTTCAATGTCCAGGGGACCACGGCTGTCACCAACCTCTCGACTCACGACGGGGCGGACCGCGTCTACGTCTCCTCGGGCGCGAACCTGACGACCGCCACGAGCACCGACTTCCTCTCCGGCAACCTCGACAATGTTACCGGCACCCTGAACCTCGATGCCGGCGCCGACCGGAATCTGCTCATGGTCAGCGACGAGGCTTCCACGGTGGGCGATGGCAGCGTCGCGACACCGGTGCTGTTCACGAACAGCCTGATTCGCGGCCTCGCGCCGGCCGACATCACTTACCGCGCCGACGCCAGCGCCGGCAGCTTCGCCCAGGGTATCACCGTCTGGTCCGGCCGCGGCAGCGATGTCATCAATGTGACCAGCACCGATACCCGTGCCGGTGTCCGGACGGCCACGACGCTCAACACCGGCGCTGGCAACGACCAGGTTACGGTCACGCTCAACGCCGCCACCGACGGCTTCTTTGTCCTCAACACCCAGGCTGGTGACGACACCGCCGATGCTTCCGGGTCCAGCTTGCCGGTGGTCGTCTTCGGCGGCGACGGAGCCGACACGATCCACGGGGGCAGCGGCAGCGACATCCTCTTCGGCGACGAAGGGCGCGTCCATTACGCGAATGGAAGCGGCACCGTGGTCGCCGTCCTCGGCGGCGGCGGCCCGGGCGACCTCACGGATGGCATCGTCCGCGACCCGACGACAATCTTCACCGTCAACTCAACAACTGGCGGCGTCGACACCATCACGGGCGGCGACGGCAGCGACGTCATCCTCGGCGGCAAGGCCGGCGATTCGTTGAACGCCGGCGAGGGCGACAACACGGTCGTCGGCGACCATGCCACCATTACCCTGAGCGGCGGGTTGGTGACGGAAATCCAATCTGATCTCTCCGGCGGTGGCGATGACACCATCACGACGGGTGCGGGTCGCGACGTGGTTGTCGGCGGCAGCGGCCGCGACGGGATCGATGCCGGCGCGGGCGACAATGCGGTGCTCGGCGATCACGGCACGATCAACCTTTCGGCCACGGTGCTGACGTCGATGGCCACCATGGTCAGCGCTGACGGTGATATTGACACCATCACGACGCTCGGCGGCAACGATGTCATCCTCGGCGGCGAGGCGGGCGACACCGTCAACGCTGGCGACGGGGCCAACGTGGTCCTGGGCGATTTCGGCACGATCACCTGGAGCGGCGGCGACCTCTCGACCGTCAGCGCCACGGCGGCGGGCACGGGTGGGGCCGACGATATCACCACCGGCTCGGGCGATGACCTGGTCATCGGTGGCGCCCTTGGCGACACGATCCATGCCTCGGAAGGCGACAACGTCATCCTGGGCGACCAGGGCGACATTACTTTCACCGGCGGCCGGGCCACGACGCTCGCCACCGCGCCGGCCAGCGGCGATGCCGGCGACTGGCTCTATGCCGGCGCGGGCGCCGACGTGATCCTCGGCAGCGGCGGAGCCGACACGATTGATGCCGGCGACGGCGCCAACACCGTGGCCGGCGATTACGCCACGATCGTCCGGGCGGTCAACGGGAGCATCCTGGCCACCACCACGGTGACCTCCACCGCGTTGGACGTCGGCGGCGAAGACAATATTACCACCGGCGCCGGGAATGACTGGATCGTCGCGGGCGCCGGGGCCGATACCGTTGATGCCGGCCAAGGCGACAATGTCGTGCTCGGTGACGAGGGCCGCATCGAAACTTCCAGCTTCCTGGTCAGCCTGGTGGTGTCCGACACCGGCGCCTATGCCGACCACCTCACGACGGGCGACGGCATGGACCTGATCGCGGGCGGCGGGGCCGACGACGTGATCGCTGCCGGCGCCGGCACGAATGCGGTGCTCGGTGACCACGGTACCATCACGCTCACGGGCGGCGTCCTGACCCAAGTGCTGTCAACCACCAGCGACGGCGGCAACGACACCATCACGGCGGGCGCCGACTACAACCTGGTCGTGGGCGGTTTCGGCACCGACGAGATCACGACCGATGGCGGCGTGAACGTTATTCTCGGCGACCAGGGCCGGATCGACGTCAACGGCACGACGCTGCTTGACGCCTATACCTTCGACGCCAACACCGGCGCGGACGACACCATCATGACTGGCGACGGCAGCCAGTGGATCTTCGGCGGCGACGGCACCGACACGATCACAACCGGCAACGGGTTTGCCGCCGTCTTTGGCGACCACGGCCGCATCGATCTCGCGGGCGACGGCACCCTGACTGTCGTGTCCCTCGACTTCACGAGCGGGGCCGACGACACCATCACGACCGGCAGCGGCGATGACATCATCGTTGGCGGCTCGGGATCCGACACCATCGAAGGCGGCGAGGGCAACAACACGGTCGTCGGCGACCATGGCAAGGTGGTGACGAACTCCGCCGGACTGGTGAGCGTCGAAAGCCTGGCCCCGGGCGAAGGCGCGGCCGACACCATCACGACGGGCGCCGGCAACGACGTCATCCTCGGCGGCAATGGCGCCGATGTGATCCATGCCGGTGCCGGACGGAACCTGATCCTCGGCGACCTGGGCAGCTTCACCTTCGACTCCGGTGTTCTCCACACCGCGACCTCCTCCGACTACACGGTGGGTGGTGATGACCAGATCGACTCGCTCGGCGGCGACGATGTCATCATCGGCGGCTTCGGCGCCGACACGATCGCGGCCGGCGACGGCGACAACATCATCCTGGGCGACCACGGCACGGTGACCACCGACGCGGGGGTGAAAGCCGACATCCAGACCGACGAAGCCGCCGTCGGCGCCGACGACATCATCACGACCGGCTTCGGCAGCGATGTCATTCTGGGCGGCCTCGGGGCCGACCATATCAACGCCGGGGAAGGCGAGAATGTCATCGTCGGCGACCACGGCTCGCTCCATTGGATCGCCGGCATCCTCGCGCGGGCGCTGTCGACCGATTTTGCCGCCGGCGGCATGGACGAAATCCTGAGCGGCGGCGGCGCCGATGTGATCCTCGCCGGCCCGGCCGACGACACCGTGTTGGCCGGCGATGGCGACAACATCGTCTTTGGCGACAGCGGCTCGATTTACTGGACTGACGGCGTCATCGATTCGGCCACCAGTGCGGCCACCGGCACGGGCGGCATCGATCATATCGCGACGGGCTTTGGCAACGACCTCGTCTTCGGTGGGACCGGCGACGATGACATTATTGCGGGTGAGGGCGACAATGTCGTCTTCGGCGACAACGGCGAAGCGTTGTTCTCCTCCGGCATCCGGTCGCGCTTCGACACCCTGGCGCCGGCTGATGCCGGCAATGATGCGATCCTGGTCGGCAACGGCACGGACACGGTCCTGGCCGGTGCGGGCCTCGACCTCGTTACCGCCGGCAATGGCGACAAGATCATCTTCGGTGACGAGGGCAAACTGATCTTTGAGTCCGACGGCGTGCTGCAGGACGCGATCTCACTGGCCCCCGACAGTGGCGACATCGACACGATCACTGCCGGCGCCGGCAACCACGTGGTCTTTGGCGGCAAGGCGGACGATTTCATCGCATTGGCCTTCGGCGACAACGTGATCTTTGGCGACAACGGCGAAGCCCATTGGTCCGGCGGCATTCGCACCCACTTCAAGACCTTCTCGCCGGAGAACGCCGGCAACGACGTGATTCTGACCATGGACGGAGAGGATGTGATCCTGGCCGGTGCCGGTGCCGATGCCGTGACCGTGGGCAATGGTGACAAGACGGTCTTCGGCGATGAAGGCGAACTGACCTACGAGTCCGGCGGCATCCTGAAGGATGCGATCTCCCTGGCCACGAACATGGGTGCCATCGACACGATCACCGCTGGTGCGGGCGATCACGTCGTGTTCGGCGGCAAGGACAACGATGTGATCACCCTCGGCAATGGCGACAACGTGGTCTTTGGCGACAACGGCGAAGCGCAGTGGTCCGGTGGCGTTCGCACCCACTTCGTGACGTTCTCGCCGGAGGATGCTGGCAACGACACGATCACGACCGCCGATGGCGAAGATGTCATTCTCGCCGGCGCGGGAGTGGACAACGTCACGATGGGTGACGGCAACAAGACTGCCTTTGGCGACGAGGGTGAGCTCACCTACGAATCGGGCGGCATCCTGAAGGACGCCATCTCTCTCACGGCCGATATGGGCGGCGTCGACACGATCACCGCCGGTGCGGGCGATCACGTGGTGTTAGGTGGCAAGGACAACGACGTCATCACTCTCGGCAATGGCGACAACGTGGTCTTTGGCGACAACGGCGAGGCCGAGTGGTCCGGTGGCATTCGCACCCACTTCGTGACTTTCTCGCCGGAGGATGCTGGCAACGACACAATCACGACGGCTGACGGCGAAGATGTGATCCTCGCTGGCGCTGGCGTGGACAACGTCACGATGGGCGATGGCGACAAGAAGGTCTTCGGCGATGAAGGCGAACTGACCTACGAGTCCGGCGGCATCCTGAAGGACGCCATCTCGCTCGCGGCCGATATGGGCGGCGTCGACACGATCACCGCCGGCGTGGGTGACCACGTCGTGTTCGGTGGCAAGGACGACGATGTCATCTCTCTCGGCAACGGCGACAACGTGGTCTTTGGCGACAACGGCGAAGCGCAGTGGTCCGGTGGCGTTCGCACCCACTTCGTGACGTTCTCGCCGGAAGATTCGGCCAACGACACGATCACGACCGGCAACGGTGTCGACGTGATCCTGGCCGGAGCTGGCGTGGACAACGTCACGATGGGCGATGGCGACAAGACGGTCTTCGGCGACGAAGGCGAGCTCACCTACGAAGCAGGCGGCATACTGTCCGACGCCCTCTCACTGACCCCGGATATGGGTGCGGCAGACGTAATCCTCGCCGGTGCGGGCGATCACGTGGTGTTCGGTGGCAAGGACGACGATGTCATCTCTCTCGGCAACGGCGACAACGTGGTCTTCGGCGACAACGGCGAGGCCCAGTGGTCGGGCGGTATCCGCACTCACTTCGTGACGTTCTCGCCGGAGGACGCCGGCAACGACACGATCACCACCGCCGACGGCGAGGACGTCATCCTGGCC
>DASZRV010000014.1:0-77975 GCA_035549095.1 Lacunisphaera sp.
TCGCTGATCCCGCTGCGAATCGGGAAAAGGCGGGATCAGCGATCCCGCCCTACAGTCGCCTGAGTCCTTAGCGCTCATCTCACATCCAGGCTCAGGTCGACCGCGATGGCCGAGTGCGTCAGTGCGCCGATGCTGATGACATCGACGCCGGGGAGCGCATAGTCCCGGAGCATCTCGAAGCGAACGCCGCCGGAGATCTCGATGACGGCGCGCCCGTCGATGACCGCGATCGCGGCCTGCACCTGCGCCGGCGTCATGTTGTCGAGGAGGATGACCTCCGCGCCGGCGCGCACGGCCGCGCGCACTTCGGCCAGGGTCTTCGCCTCGACCTCGATCTTCGCGAGGTGCGGGGCCGCGTCACGACAGAGCTTTACCGCGCGTTCCAGCGAGCCGGCGGCGGCAATGTGGTTGTCCTTGATGAGCACATGCTCGCCGAGCGATGAGCGATGGTTGAAACAGCCGCCGCAGCGCACCGCATATTTCTCAAGGGCACGCCAGCCGGGCGTGGTCTTGCGCGTGTCGATGATACGCACACCCGTGCCCTTCACCGCATCGGCGTAACGCCGCGCCTGGGTGGCGATGCCGCTGAGGCGTTGAAGGAAGTTCAGCGCCGTCCGCTCGGCCGTGAGCAACGAGGCGGTCGGCCCGGCGAGCCGCATGACCACTCCACCCTTTCGGACGCGATCGCCGTCCGCGGCGAGAAGCGTTGCTTTCACGCGCGGATCGACCCGGGTGAAAACGCGCGCCGCGATCTCGAGGCCGCAGACCACAAGGTCCTGTTTGGCATCGATGACGGCGCGGCTGCGATGGCTCGCCGGAAAGATCGCCCGGCTGGTCACGTCGCCCAGGCCGGCGTCCTCGTCGAGCGCGAGGTCGATGAGATGTTCGGTGCGGGGCGTCGGCATGGTTGTAATACGATACGTTACAAATTTCGGGGTTACTTCACCGGGGTGAGCTCGAACATCCGGTCGATGCACCGGGCGGCGCGACGGCGGACGTCCTCGTCGAGGGTGACGATTTGGTCCGGCCGCGGTGCGGCGAGCGCGTCGCGGACTTTCTCGAGCGAGTTGAGCTTCATGTACGGACAGAGCCGGCAGCCCGCGACAAAATGCTTCTCCGGGTCCTCCACCTGCAGGCGCCCGACCAGGCCGCATTCGGTCAGCATCAGGAAGTACGGCGCGGCGGTGTTCTTGACGTATTTCATCATGCCGCCCGTGCTGCCGACGAAGTCGGCCGCGGCCGCGACGTCCTCGGTGCATTCGGGATGCGCGACCACCTTCAAGCCGGGAAAGCGGGTGCGGGCGTCCGCAATGAAAGTCGGGTCGAACTGATCATGCACGATGCACGTGCCGTCCGAGGAAATGATCTCCTTCTCCACTCCGCGGCGTTTCAATTCGGTGCGGATGTTGTCGGCCATCAGGCGATCGGGCACGAAGAGAATGCGTCGCGCCGGCAACCCAGCCACGATGGCGTAGACGTTGGCCGAGGTGACGCAGACATCCGACTCCGCCTTCACCTCCGCCGTGCTGTTGATGTAGCAGACGACGGTGGCGTCCGGGTAGAGCGCTTTCAACCGTCGCAAGCCGTCGCCCGTGATCGAATCGGCCAGGGAACAGCCCGAGCCGCGGTCGGGCACGACCACGGTTGCGTCCGGCGACAGGATCTTGGCGGTCTCGGCCATGAACACCACGCCGGCGAACACGATCTTCTTTGCGCGCGATTCGCGGGCCTTCAGGCTCAGGAAGTAGGAGTCGCCCTTGAAGTCCCCGACGCCATAAATGATCTCGGGCTCCACATAGGAGTGCGTGAGGATGACGGCGTCCTGTTCACGCTTGAGCCGGTTGATCTCCAGTGTCAGCGGGGCGATGCGCGCGCAGGCCTCGAGGTTCCACTGGCGCCCGGGCTCGCAGTCGACGTGCAGAAGAGCGCGAAAGAGCCGCTCGGCCTCGGCGTCGAGTTCAGCGCCGGTAAAGGAAGCTGTGGAGACCGAATCCATGGCGTTTTTCCCAGTTTTCATGGCGCCGTGGCCGTGGCCTCCCGATTCAGGGACTCGGCCTGTTTCAAGCCCCACAACAAAAGTTCCGGCACCACTTCGTTGAACAGCCCCTCGGGTTCGAACATCCGCACAAAGCCGCCCGTCCCCACCACGACCGGCTGGCCGGCGGGAAAGGCCTCACGGCTCAACGCGCCGAGGATGTGCCGGATCGAGCCCACCTGCCCGTGGTACAGGCCGGACTGAATGCTCTCGACCGTGGTGCGGCCCAGCACGGACTCCGGCCGTGCAATCTCCACCCGGGGCAGCTTGGCGGTGCTGCTCGCAAGGGTCGCGGCCGACATGCCGACACCCGGGAGAATGACGCCACCGAGGTACTCGCCCGCGGCCGTGACCGCGTCGATGGTGGTCGCCGTGCCACAGTCGACCACCAGGAGGTCGCGTTGCGGATGACGCCGGCTGGCCGCGATGGCCCCGGCGATGCGATCCGCGCCAACCTCGTGCGGGTTGCGATAGCGCACCTTGAGGCCGGTTTTCACACCCGCTTGCAGGACAAACGGCTCGGCCTGGAAATATTTCAGGCAGGCGCTGCGCAGCGCATGGTGCACGGCAGGCACCACCGAACAGATCGCGACTCGCTTTACCGCCGCCGGGTCGACTCCGTTCTCGCGCAGGACGGTCACGAAGAAGATGCCCAGTTCATCGGACGAGATGGCCGGCTGGGTCGACTTGCGAAACTGGCAATGCAGGATCTCGGCGGCGAAAACGCCGCCGTGGATCTGGGTGTTACCGACATCAAGGCAGAGCAACATGGCGGGAGGCGGGTGAAGGATTCGAGGAATGGCGTGAAACGAGCAGGCGCTCAAGTTCGGCCGCCAGCTCGGATCGAGTGCGACACGCAATCGGCGGATTGCCGGACGCCTGGTGAATGACCGCCGGAAAATCGTCGCCAGCCGCACGCCGGGTTTCGTCGTTGTGCACGACCAAGTCGGCGCCGGAATGCGCGAACAAATCCGCTACCGCCCTCACCGTCGCCGCTTCGCTCGCGCCCGCCGTGAGCTTGAACGCCACCAGCGCAAGATCGGGATTCCGACTCCGGGCGCGAATCGAATCGACCAGCTTGGGGTGTCGCCGGAGGCGGATCGAGAGCGGCCCGGATGCCGCATCAAGCTTGCCCCGACCGGGGGCCAGCTCCTCACCGCCCGACAAGATCGCAGCGACGCCAAAATCCCCGACGGCCGCCGCGTGCACGACCGCGTCGTACGAATTGGAGCCGAGCTGCCGCGCGAGGGCCGCGTCGAGTTCGTCGAACGTACCGAAGAGTTCCTCGCGGCAGCCGGGCGGCGCCGCGACCGCAGTCCTCGACCGCAACAGACAAACGTCGTGTCCGGCGCGGGCCAGATGCGATGCCAGCAACGCGCCGGTGCGACCCGTGCTGGAGTTGGTCAGCACCCGCACCCCGTCGACAGGCTCAGCCGTGCCGCCAGCGGTGACGAGTATGCGCAATTGGGTTTCGCGCGGGGACAAGGCTGCCTCGACGGCCGCGACGATCTCGTCCGGCTCCGGCAGGCGGCCTTCACCAGTCTCGCCGCAGGCGGTGCGCCCCTCACCTACCGCCAGACAATGCACGCCCCATGCGCGAAGGCGCCCCGTCGCGGCCTGCGTCGCCGGGTGCGCCCACATGGCCGGGTTCATCGCCGGGGCGATCAGCCAGGGCTTGGTCCGGTCGTGCGCGAGAAAGAGCGCTCCGGGCAGGTCGTCGGCCAAACCCGCGGCCAGGCGATTGATCGTGTTTGCCGTGGCCGGGCAGACCAGCACGAGGTCGGCCCAGCGCGTCAGGTTGATGTGCTCGAGCGCAGCGCCCGGCGCGAAGAGATCGGTCAACGGCGGCGTGCCGGTGAGCCCCTCGAGGGTGGCCGGGCCGATAAAGCGAAGCGCTGAAGGCGTCGCGACCGTACGCACCCGATGCCCCCGTTGCACCAGCTGGGAGAGGGCGGCGCAGGCTTTGAAACCGGCGATCGAGCCGGTGAGCACCACGACGAGGTTAGAGGGCGACATTGTCGATGAGGCGCACGTTCTCGAGGCGTACCGCGCCCAGACGGCGGCCTTCGTGGTCGGCGACGTAATCCACGGCGAAGCCGGCGGCCTGCAGCGCCGTTTCGGCCGCCTCCGGCTGTCGGGCTGCGCGCATCAGCTTCGGAAACAGCGCCGCCTTGGCGCGCGCCGCCGGCGACAGCAGCCGGTTGCGCGAGCTCAGCGCCAGGCCGTCATCCGCGCGCACCGTCGGGCACGCCACGATCTCGACCGGCAGGAAGAAGTCGCGCACCAGGCCGCGCACCAACTGGAGTTGCTGCCAGTCCTTCTCGCCAAAGTAGGCGCGGTCGGCACCGACCACGTTGAGCAGCTTGAGCACGATCGTGAGCACGCCGTCGAAATGGCCGGGGCGGTGCGCCCCTTCCCAGCGCCGGCTGAAGTCGTCCTCGCTCACACGGTAATGATAACCGTTGGGGTAGAAATCCGCCGCCGCCGGCGCGAGCACATCGTCGACCAGGCCTGCGGCGAGCTGGAGATCGGAGTCCAGCGTCCGCGGGTAACGGGCGAGATCAGCGGGATCGTTGAACTGGGTCGGGTTGACAAAAATGCTGAGAACCACGCGATCGTTTTCGGCGCGCGCGCGTTCGAGCAGCGCGCGGTGGCCCGCGTGTAGCGCGCCCATCGTGGGCACGAACCCGATGGTTCGTCCTCGGTAGTCCGGGTCCGCCCGCGCCGCGCGCCATCCCGACAATTGGTGGAAGACGCGCATCAGGCCAAAACCTCCTCGCGGGCGGGAAAGCGCGCCGCCCGGACATCGCGGACGAATTGGTTCAGTGCGCCGGTGACCGCCTCGTGGCCGTCGAGATAACGCCGCGCGAACCGCGGCTTGAACGTGGGATCGAGCCCGAGCAGGTCCGAATAGACGAGGACCTGCCCGTCCGTGCCCGCGCCGGCGCCGATGCCGATGACGGGAATGGCGCGCTCGCGGCTAATCTCGGTCGCCAAGGCCGCCGGTACGCATTCAAGCACGAGCGCAAAGGCTCCGAGTTGCTCGAGAATTCCGGCTTCCTCGCGGAGGCGCGCGGCGGCTTCGGGCGAGCTTCCCTGCAGGCGATGCCCGCCGAACTGGTTGACGGATTGCGGCGTGAGGCCGAGGTGGCCCATCACCGGGATGCCGCTTTGGACGAGGTGGGCGATGATGTCCTCATGGCCGGCCACCCCTTCGACCTTGATCGCGGTGGCGCCGGCTTGGACCAGTGCGCCGGCATCGCGGACTGCGGCATCCTGTCCCTGGCGGACGCTGAGGAACGGCATATCCGCGACGATGAAGGTGGTGGAAGCGCCCCGGCGGACGGCCGCCGTGTGCGTGCGCATCATTTCGATCGTGGCGTGCACGGTCGAGGGGTAACCGTGAACGACCATGGCGGCGCTGTCGCCCACCAGGATCGCGTCGACCTCGGAGCCGGCCACGAGACGCGCCATCAGGGCGTCATAAGCGGTGACAACGACGATCGGTTGCGCCTCGCGCTTGGCGCGGGCAAAATCGAGGATGCTCTTCACGACGCCTCCGCGATATCGTCGTCACGAAGCGCGGGGCGGGTCTGGGAGGGGAACCTGGGTGCTTGTCGCATGGCGATGAAGCCTCGTTTCCGAGATGATGGGTTGGACTTTGGTGGGGTCCGGTCGCGAGCAGGTTCGCGCCAGACGCGGCCAACTTGGCCAGGAATGGGGGTCGCGCAACCTATTTCACCGTCACGGCGGATGGTTGCCGCGCCGGCCCCGTGGCCGACGAGTGGCTGCGGCTGGATTGCGTCCCGGGCGCCGTCGCGGTGCGGTTTGGCTGTCCCGCCGCGCGTCCCGTGATGATGCGGGCGCCGCGACGGAAGGCGAAATACGAGTAGACCCAGTTGACGAACACCGCCACGCGATTGCGGAAACCCATCAGCAGGACCAGGTGGAGGCCGAGCCAGGCGAGCCAGGCGAGCAAGCCGCTCATGTGCACGCGTCCAATCTGCGCGACCGCGGCCGAACGGCCGATGGTGGCAAGGTTGCCTTTGTCATTATACGCGAATGCCTCGCGCCATTCCGGCGTGCGCCGCCCGACGGAGATGTCGTAAGCCATCAAGCGCGCCACGTGCGCCGCACCCTGGATGGCGCCTTGCGCGACGCCGGGCACCTCGACGCCGTTCACATCCTTCAGGGCGGCGAGGTCGCCGACCGCGAACACCTCGGGGTGGCCCGGCAGGCTCAGGTCGGGCCGGACTTTGATTCGTCCCGCGCGGTCGGTTTCAACCCCGAGGGAGCGCGTGACGCCGCTGGCGCCGACGCCGGCCGCCCAAACGATGTTGCCCGCGCGCAACGGCACGCCGTCGAGTTCAACTTCGCCGTCGCGGACCGCCGTGACGCGCGTATTGAGCCGCACCTCTACGCCCAGATGTTCGAGCTGGTCCTTGGCCTTGGCCGACAGTTTTTCGGGAAAGGTGCCCAGCACGCGCGGTCCGCCCTCGACGAGGAGGATGCGCGCCTGCCGCGGGTCGATGTGGTCGAAATCGCGATAAAGTACCGTGCGCGCCAGTTCCGCGAACGAGCCGGCCAATTCAACACCCGTGGGGCCGCCCCCGACCACGACGGTGGTCATCAGCTGCTGGCGCCTCGCCGAATCAGTGGCGAGTTCGGCCCGTTCGTAAGCCATGAGCATGTTGCGGCGGAGGAGCACGGCATCGTCGAGCGATTTCAACCCCGGCGCGAACTGCTCCCATTCCGGGTGGCCAAAGTAGCTGGTCTGCCCGCCGAGCGCGATGAGCAGCCAGTCGTAATCGAGGTCGCCGGTGTCGAGGTGCACGCGACGCTCCGCCAGGTCGATCCCGCGGACATCGGCCATCACCACCGTGAGGTTGGGCTCGCGGCGGAGGATGGAACGAATCGGCTGGGCGATGTCGGGCGCCGACAGCCCGGCCGTCGCCACCTGGTAAAGCAGCGGCTGAAAGACGTGGTGATTCTGCCGGTCCACGACGGTCACGCGGGCGAGGTGAGACGGAAACTTCTGCGCAAAGGTCAGGCCGCCGAAGCCGGCACCGAGAACAACAACATGAGGCAAACGCGTGGTATTCGCTTTCATGGCATCGATAACCTAACCAGATGCCGGCGGGCGTAAAACGGCCAGACGGGGATATTTTCCGGGCTTCCCATCGGGACGCGCCGCACTAATAGCATGGGTTCGATGCATACGCCGGAGGACATCCAGATTGTCGGCGCCGAAGTTGCCATTCGGTGGGACGATGGCGCCGAGAGCTACCTGCCGTTCGATCGGCTGCGCGCGGCCTCGCCCAGCGCGGAGACGCGCGGCGAGCGCGACATATTCGGGAATCTCTACGGCGGGGATGCGGCGCGCAGCTTCGCGGGCGTGGCCGTGACCGGCTGGCAGCGCATTGGCAATTACGCGATCCGGTTCGATTTCAGCGATGGCCACCGGACGGGCCTGTACAGCTACGAGTTGTTGCGGGAGCTGGGGAAAAACGGATAGGGCGGCGACTCCATTCGCCGCCGCGGCGCGCACGGGACTGCGCGCCCTACCCGCGTAACGCAGGCTGCAACTTACTTCCCGGCGATAAAGCCGCGTTCGCTCTTCTCGGCAAAGGCGAGGAAGTGTCGGAACTCCTCGGTGCCGGCCAGCTTGTGTTCCTGCAGCCGTTCGAGGGCCTGCGTGCGGTTCAGCCCGGTGCGATACACGATGCGGAATACCTGCTTGATCGCCTCGAGCTGTTCGACGGTGTAGCCGGCTCGCTCCAAGCCAACCTTGTTGATCGAACGGGCGACCGCGGGGTTGCCGTCGGCGATCACATAGGGCGGCACGTCCTGCACGATCTTCGACATCGCGCCGAGCATGGCATGCGTGCCGACCCGGCAGAACTGGTGCACGCCCGAGCCCCAGCCGATGTTGACATGGTCCTCGACGACGACGTGGCCGGCCAGGGCCGACTGCGCGCTCATCACCAGGAAATTCCCGACGATGCAGTCGTGGGCGATGTGGCTGTAGGCGAGCAGCACATTGTCGTTCCCGAGCCGCGTGCAGTCGCCTTCCTTGGTGGCGCCGTGCACGCTGACGTATTCGCGGAACACGTTGCGGTCCCCGACGACCAGGCCGGGATCGCCGCCCTTGTATTTCAAGTCGTGGGTCTTGGTGCCGACACAGGCGAAGGGAAAGATCTCGCATTTCTCCCCGATCGTGGTGCGCCCCTCGACGTTGGCGTGGTGGTGCAGCACGGTGCCGGCACCGATGACGGCGAGGCTGCCCACGTAGGCGTAGGCGCCGATGGCCACGCCCTCGGCCAGTTGCGCGCCGGGTTCGATAATCGCGGTGGGATGGATCAGCTCCGCCATGGCTCAATCCATCGCCGAGTTCTCGACCAGCGCGAACATGAGCTCGGCGGACGAGACGGCCTGCCCGTTGACGGAGCACTCGGCCTCCGCGCAGGCGATGGTGCCGCGAATCTTGGTGATCTTTGCCTTGATGAGCAGCTGGTCGCCCGGGCGCACGGGTTTGCGCCACTTGACCTTCTCACAGCTCATGAAGAGCGCGGTGCGGCCCTCAGTGGTGTTGCGGCGGATCACCAGGATGCCGGCCGCCTGGGCCATGGCCTCCACCTGCAGCACGCCGGGCATGACCGGGTTGCCGGGATAGTGACCCTGAAAGAAGGGCTCGTTGATGGTGACATTCTTGATCGCCGAAAGCTCGTCGTCGGTCAGCGCGACGACGCGGTCGATCATGACGAACGGGTAGCGGTGCGGCAGCAGGTCGAGGACACGCCGGATGTCGAGGGTCGTCTCGGTGGCGATCTCCGCCTTCGGCGCGGAGGGCTTGGCCACCTTCTTGCCGCCCTTCTTCCAGACCTCGTATTTTTCGAAGAGCTGCTTCGTCAGCTCCGCGTTCAACGCGTGGCCGGGTCGCGTCGCGACGATGTGGGCTTTCAGCGGGATGCCGAGCAGCGTGATGTCGCCGATGACGTCGAGTATTTTGTGCCGCACGAACTCGTCGGCGAAACGCAGCGGTTCCTTCGAGATGATCTTGTCGCCCTTGAGCACGACCGCGCTGTCGAGCGAACCGCCCTTGATCTTGCCCATCTTGAGCAGTTCCTCGATGTCCTCGTAGATCGTGAACGTGCGGGCGGCGGCGACCTGCGTGACGTAAATGTCGGGATCGATGGTGAGCGACAGGTGCTGGGTGTGGATGCCCCGGTCGTCCGCCGATGTGCAGGTGATCTTTAAGCCGTCAAAGGGTAGCGCGATGATCGAGGAGTTGCCGCGTGACACCGACACGGTTTCACCCAGCGCGAAGTACTCGCGCTCGGCGTCTTGCTCAACCGGCTCGCCCTGTTGGATGAGTTTGACGAATTCGCGCGCGGAACCGTCCATGATCGGTGGCTCGCTGGCGTCCATCTCGATGAGGAGGTTGTCGATCCCGCAGCCGCTCAGGGCGCTGAGCACGTGCTCAACCGTGTGGATCTTGGCGTGGCCCTGCTGGATGGTGGTGGCCCGGACCAGGTCGGTGACGAATTCGACCCGCGGCTTGATCTCGGGGTGGCCGTGCAGGTCGACCCGTTTGAACACGATGCCGTGGTTCGCCGGGGCGGGCTTGAAGGTCATATGCACGGCGTCTCCAGTATGCAGGGCATTGCCCTTGATGGAGACCTCGCGCAGGAGGGTCCGTTGCTTCATGAGTATGCCGCGGAGTGTCGGAAACCACTTGGAAATGACAAGCTTGGAGATGGCGCCACGGACGCGAACGCCGGGCCGGTGGACAACAAAAAGGCGGCCGAAATGCCCCGGCCGGGAACTGCAACGCCGGCCCCAAAACTAATATCGAGGACGGGGTTGACATCGCCGAAAAGCCACCGGTAATCCTAGCCCCTTACGTAATCAAAACCACCATCCGCCCACCGTCATGCCCGCAGCCAACGACCTCCGCAAAGGCCAAGTCATCAACTTCAACGGCGAGCCGCACCTCGTCATGGAGACGCAGCACCGCACGCCGGGAAACCTGCGCGCGTTCGTGCAGGTCAAGATGCGCAATCTGCGCTACGGTAAGTCGCTGGAACAACGTTTCAACTCACCCGACCCGGTGGAGGTGCTGGCGACCGATCGCCGGACGCTCGAATTCAGCTACGCCGACCGCGACACGTACTCGTTCATGGATCCGGAGACGTTCGAGACTTTCGAGATCAGCGCCCAGATGATCGGCGAGGCGAAGAATTATCTGGTGGCAAACGGCAAGGCCGAGGTGTTGTTCATCAATGACGCCCCCGTCACGATCGACCTGCCTTCGACCGTCACGCTGAAGATCGTCGAGAGCGCGGACGGCATCAAGGGTGACACCGCCTCCAACGTACAGAAGCCCGCCAAGTGCGAGACCGGCCTCGTGATCCAGGTGCCGCTCTTCATCAAGGAGGGCGAACTGGTCCGCGTCAGCACGATCGACGGTTCGTACCTCGGCCGGGCGTGAGGCTCACGTCAACGTCAGGTGGCATTCGCCCGCGGATTTCACCGCGGGCTTTTCTTTTTCCTGCCGGCTCAAAACTGCATGCTCTTCGGCGTGTATTCCATCAGCTCGATCACGTTCCCGTCCGGATCGTGTATCCAGGCCTGCTTGGAATGGTCCATGCCGACCTTGACCGGCCGGTCGATCTTGACGCCGCGCGATTCCAGCGTCGCGCAGTAGGCCTCGAGCCCCTGCACCTCGAAGCAGAAATGGTTGAAATGGGTGCCGGCATGCGGCTTCAGCTTTTCGGCGGCGTCCCCGCCCCACTGCTTCGCGGCGCCCGCCCGATCAAAGATCTCGATGAAGCTCATGTGACCGGCCTCGAAGTAGTGACCGAAGGCCGTGCCGTCATCGTGTTTCAGGGAGAACTTGATCGGCAGGCCGAGACCGTCGCGATAAAACGCGATCATCGCGGGCAGCTGGTGGGACATGAGGCAGAGGTGGGCGAGCTGGCGGATCATGGGGTGGCGGATTGTTAGTGCTGGAGTGGAAAGTAGGTGACGGGTCGCGATACGCTTGCTTCCCCTGGATCCTTCGCCGCGCTCAGGATGACCGTTTCGAGACTTTTCCCATCAGTCCTGTCATTCGACGCGGAGCGGAGAATCCAGAGCGGAAGAATCGACGAAAGTTGCCAGGAGCCATCGACCAAATCGAGCTCACCTCGAAAGGTTGGCTACGGCGGCCTCGTAAACGGGAGCCACGTGTTCCGGGCCGGTGATCGTGGTATTCAGGTCGCGGAGCAGCCCGTCCTTCAGGCCGTAGATCCAACCATGGAGGTCGAGCCGCTGGCCGCGCGTCCAGGCGTCCTGGACAATGGTCGTGGAGCAGACGTTGGCGACCTGTTCGACGACATTCAGCTCGCACAGCTTGGCGTGGCGGGCGGCATCGTCGGCCAGCCGGCACAGGCAGCCCTCGTGCTTGTCGCGCACGTCCTCGACATGGCGCAGCCAGTTGTCGGCCAACCCGACGCGCTCGCAACTCATCACCTTGCCGACCCCGCCGCAACCGTAGTGGCCGACAACCATGACGTGCTGCACCTTCAGGACGTCGACGGCAAACTGGAGAACGGAAAGGCAGTTGAGGTCCGTGTGCACGACGACGTTGGCGATGTTGCGATGCACGAAGATCTCACCCGGCGCCAGGCCGACGATTTCGTTGGCCGGCACGCGCGAATCCGAGCAGCCGATCCAGAGATATTCGGGACTTTGCTGCCGCGACAGCTTCTGGAAGAATTCCGGGTCACGCCGCTTGATCGCGTCGGCCCAAGCCTGGTTCTGGTCGAACAGATGCTTCAGACTTTTCATGCGCGCGGCATGGTTGCGAACCCAACGGTCATGTCCATCCCCGATTCTTTTCGCGACAAGACACAGTGTCACCTTGCCCGGCGGCGTCGGTCGACCCAGCCTCGGCCCGGTCCCCGCACCGCACCCCCGCCCCATCCCGTTGAAACCCTCTCACCCTCATGTCGAAACTGCTACCCCTCCTTCTCGTGTCGGCACTGCTGGCCGGCACGGCTGTCGCTGAACCGGTGAACCCGCGCATCAATCACATCGCCTGTTATGTTGCCGACCTCAAGGTCAGCACCGAATTCTATCGCGATGTCGTCGGACTGCCGGTCATTCCCGAACCATTCCATGATGGCCGCCACACGTGGTTCCTGATCGGGCCCAAGACGCATCTGCACATCATCTCGGACGCAAAGGTGAACCTGCCGAAGGATAAGAATACGCACCTGTGTTTCACCGTGCCCTCTGTCGACGACTTCATCGGCCGGCTCGTGAAGGCCGGCGTGCCCTACGAAAACTGGGCGGGCGAGAAGTCCGCGGTGACCAACCGCGTCGACGGCGTGAAGCAGATCTATTTCCGGGACCCGGACGGCTATTGGATAGAGATCAACGACGCGAAGGAATAAGCGGGACGCCCGGGCGACGTGGTGCGACTGCGAACGGTATACCTCAGGTCACCCGCGCCCAGAGCACCTTGAGGTAGCGGCTTTCGAGGCAGTTCGAATAGACGGGATGATCGACGCCCGCGCCGGTGCGGTCGAAGATCTGCAGGCGGCGGTTGAGGCGGTGCACGCCCTTGATCACGCATTCCTCGAAGGTCTCGAGCGATACCAGCCCGGAACAGGAGCACGTGACGAACAAGCCGCCGGGCTTCACGAGCGCGGCCGCGAGCGTGTTCAGGTCGGCGTACTTGCGCATGCCCTCCGCGGCACCGGCCGGCTCGCGCGTCATGACGAATTTCGGCGGGTCGCAGAGCACCGCGTCGAACTGCTCGCCGTTCTTCTGCATCTGCTTCGCATAGGCAAAGGCATCGGCATGGACCCACTTGAGTTTGTTGGGTGAAACCTGGTTAAGGTTGGCGTTGCGGCGGCCCTGCGCGATCGCGGTCTCGTCGAGGTCGACCGCCGTGATCTCGGCCGCCCCGCCCAACGCGGCGTTGATGGCGAAGCCGCCCGTGTAGCTGCAGAGATCGAGCACGCGCAGGCCCGGCGCGAGCGTGCCGAAACGGTTCCGGTTTTCCCGCTGGTCGCAGAAGAACCCGGTCTTGTGCCCCTCGGCGAAGTCGACCTCGAACTTCACGCCGTGTTCGCGGATGCGCACCTTCTCCGGGGCGCCGGCCGTCAGTTCCTTCATCTGCGACGGCTTGATGCCCTCGAGGCTGCCGAGGTCGTGGTCGACGTGGACGCGGACGTGCTTCGTCCCGCAAAGTTCGTGCAGCAACGGCAGCCAGCGCGGGAGACGCTGGAAGATTCCGAGGGAGTACACGTCGCAGAACAGCGTATCCGCGTAGCGATCGATCGTCAGGCCGCTCAGGCCGTCGCCGTCGGAATTGATCACGCGCCAGGCATCGGTCACGGCATCGAGTTTGAACAGGTCGCGGCGCAGCGCGACCGCCCGGCGGATTGCCGTCGCGAAATATTCCTCGCCCGCCGCGTCGGCGCCGTGCGCCACCACCCGCAGCGGCATCTTGGCGCGCGGGTTGAAAAGCCCGATCCCGAGGCGATGCCCGAACTTGTCGTAGACGGACACCAGGTCGCCCGGCCGGGCATCGGGCGAAACGTCGCCGAGCATGCGCGGGAAGATGGCCGGCTGGAAGGTGACAAACTTCAGCTGCGCCCATGGCCGCAACCACTGCGATGGGGGCAGCGGCTCGGGCGACACGGCCCAGGCCGGAGCCGGGGCGACTTTCGCAGACTTGGGCGCGGACGCGTCGGACATGCGCCCACCGAAAAGCCCGCGGGCACCGAGCGCAAAACAAAAGCCCTCAGCGCGCGGAGCGGCCGAGCAGGAAATAGAGGATCGAGCCGAGAAAAGGCAGCAGGATGATGACGATGACCCACACGATCTTGTTGGGGCTGTTTCCGCGCAGGCAGTCGATCAGCGCCGCCAGCCAGAGCACAAACCAGACGATCGAAAGCAGGTAGCCCAGGCTCATGTTACCTTGGACCGACCGAGGACGGAAGGCGCGGTTCCGGTTGGGGTGCGCGGGCGAGTCAAAAAAAAGGCCGGCCAATGAATGGCCGGCCGGGAACAATTCGCGCGCTTTACGCCACGCGCTCGACGATGAGCGGCGGCGGGATCGGGCGCTTCGGCGCGAGGCGGTAGGCGTCCTTGAAGTAGTTGAGCGCCTGCTCGAGCTTCGCCTCGTCGTTGTAGTGGATCATCATCAGCGGCTCGCCCTGCTTGACCTGGGTGCCAACCTTTTTGATCTCCGAAACGCCAACGGCGTAGTCGATCTTGTTGTGATGAGCGGGATCCTTGCCGGCGCCCAGCAGCGAGACGCCCTTGGCGATCATGGCGGCATTGATGGTGTGCACGTAGCCGCGCTTCGGGGCGGGCAGCTTGCGGATGTGGCGCGCCGCCGGGAATTTTTCCGGATGGTCAATGAACGACGTGTCGCCGCCTTGGGCGCGGATCATGTCCTTGAACTTCTCGAGGGCCGAACCGTCCGTCAGGTGGCGCTGCACGGTCTGCTTGGCCGAGAGGGTCGAGCCGGCGACGCCGGCCAGCCGGACGATTTCCATGCCGAGCTTGAGGACGAGCTCCTTCATGTCCTCGGGACCCTCGCCCTTGAGGAGTTGGATGGCCTCTTTGATTTCCAAGGCGGTGCCGACCGTGTCGCCCAGCGGCTGGTTCATGTCGGTCACCAGCGCGACGCAGCGGCGCTTCATTGAGCGGCCGACGCGGGTCATGGAACGCGCGAGCTGCTTGGCCTGCTCGAGATCCTTGATGAAGGAGCCGTTGCCCCACTTGACGTCGATCACGAGGCCCTCGGCGCCTTCGGCGAGCTTCTTGGAAAGGACGCTGCCAGTGATGAGGGGCAGGCTCGGGATGGTGCCGGTCTCGAGGCGCAGGTCGTAGAAGATCTGGTCGGCCGGGGCCAGCTCCGGGCTTTGCTCCGCGATCGCGCCGCCCACGCGGGCGAGCTGATCCACAAAATGCTGGATCGTCATGTGGCTCTTGAAACCCGGAACCGCGGAAAGCTTGTCGAGGGTCGTTATGACAAATTCCTGTTCGACCCCGCACATCATCGGGACCACCACCCCGCTGGCCATCGCCAGCGGCGCCAGGACGAGCGCCGTCTTGTCGCCCACGCCGCCGGTGGAGTACTTGTCGATTTTCGGCTTCGAAATATGCGAGAGATCGATGACTTCGCCGGACAACATCATCTCTTCGGTCAGGATGGCGGTCTCCTGCGCCGACATGTTGGCAAAGAAAATGGCCATCAGCAGCGCGGCCTGCTGGTGTTTCGGCATCTCGCCATCCAGCGTGGAATCGATGATGTAGCGGATTTCCTCCTGCGTAAATTCCTGCCCGTCTCGTTTCTTCTCAATCAGGGAAGTAAACGACGGTTTGATGAACCGACGCGTGGGAATGGGACGTTTTCTCATAGAGGTCACTGTGTGTGTCAGAAGTCACGCCGTGCGGCGCAAAGCTCGCAGAGGCAATGGGTTTTGCCAATTTTGTCGAGCCTAAAATAGCACGGATCGACGCGATTTTCATTCGGTTTGAGGGCTAAATGTGAACAACTCCTTCCGACGCGCGGGAATCCGCAAAAATCCTTCTTGCTCAGAGCCAAGCGCAATTCCTCAATCAACCGATGGACCTGCCGTTTAACGTCGCTTCCCACCTCGAGAATGCCCTGAAGTCGGCCGCATCTCGGTTGGGCTGGGCCGATCGGGGTTTCGAGCCCGAAGTGCGGGTGGCGGACCCGGCCCACGGCGATTTTCAGGCGAATGGCACGTTGGCGTTTGCCAAGAAGGAGCGGCAGAATCCCCGCGCGCTCGGCCAGCAGTTATTGGAGGCATTGAGCGGACTCACCGCCTTTTTTGACATTTCCCTGGCCGGCCCGGGCTTCATCAATTTTCGCCTCAAGCCCGATGCCCTCCTCGGTTGGTTGCAGGCGCACGATTCCGAAGAGCACCTGAGTTCCGGGGCTGCAGGCGCCAAGCGGGGACAGACGTGGGTGGTCGACTATTCGTCGCCGAACACGGCGAAACAGATGCACGTCGGCCATCTGCGATCGGCCGTGATCGGCGAAGCGATCTGCCGGCTGCTGGAATTCAGCGGCGCGAAGGTCGTTCGCGACAATCATCTCGGCGACTGGGGCACGCAGTTCGGCAAGCTCATCTGGGCTTACAAGCGTCAGCTGGATGAAGCCGCCTTGGCGGCGGATCCGCTCAATGAGTTCGAGCGCCTCTACAAGCTTGGCAACAATGCCGCCGAGGCTGATCCCGCCGTGCTCGCCGAGGCACAACAGGAGCTCGTCAAGCTCCAGGCCGGCGATGCCGCCAATCTCGCCATCTGGAAGAAGATCAACGACGCCTCGCTCGCCGCCTTCCAGGCCATCTACGCGCAGCTTGGCATCCGCTTCGATTTCACGCTCGGAGAAAGCTTCTACAACGACAAGGTCGAGCGGGTATACCGCGAACTGACGGAGGCCGGCCTCGCGCAGGAAAGCCAGGGCGCGCTCGTGGTCTTTCATGAAGACCATCCGCGCTTCAAGACGCAGCCGTTCATCATCCGGAAAAAGGATGGCGCGGCCAATTACGCCTCGAGCGACCTCGCCACGGCCCTGTACCGCGCGGAGCGCTTCCATGCCGATGGCATTGTGGTCGTGACCGATTTCCGCCAGGCGGACCATTTCGAACAGCTGTTCCTCACGCTGCCAAAATGGTTTGCCGCCCGGGGGTACCGGCTGCCCGAGCTGCACCACGTGACCTTCGGCACCGTGCTGGGCGAGGATGGCAAGGCCCTGCGCACGCGCGACGGCGGCAACATCCGCCTCAAAGAGCTGCTCGATGAGGCCCGCGCCCGCGCGTTCGACCTCGTCACGAGCAAGAATCCGGATTTTCCCGAAGCCGAGCGCCGCGCCATCGCCGGCGTGGTCGGCGTCGCCTCCGTGCAGTATGCCGACCTCGCGCAGAACCGTTCGAGCGATTATGTGTTCGCGTGGGACAAGATGATTTCGCTCGAAGGCAACACCGCCGCCTACCTGCTTTATGCCGTCGCGCGGATCCGGAGCATTTTCCGGAAAGCGGGTCTCGATCCGGCCACCCCGCCGGTGGCCGGCGCCTCGGCACCGGCGACGCCGCAGGAACTCGCTCTGGCCCGCAAGCTCGTGAAGTTCTCCGACGCGACCCAGCTCGCCCTGAACACCCTGCGGCCGCATTTCCTTTGTCTTTACCATTATGAACTGGCCGGAGAATTCAGTGCCTTCTATGCCGCCGACAAGGTGATCGTCGATGAACCCGCCGTGCGTGCCCGGCGACTGCTCCTCTGCCATCGCACGCTCATCGTCCTGGAAACCGGGCTGCATCTGCTCGGATTGCGCACAGATCTCACCAGAATGTAACGCGCAGGGTCGCCGCCCGCGGCCTTTTCACACTTGCCGCAGCTGGCGCCGCCGACAACATCCGGGTCCATGGCGAATCAAGAGATTTACGTCCGGAACGCCGACGATACCGAGGCCCGCGGCCCGTTCACCCTCGAGCAGGTCATCTCCCTCGTCGAAGCCGGTCAAGTCACGGCCCAAACCTATTTCTACGATCAGGCCACCGAGCAGTGGCTGATGATCGAAGCCAGCCCGGAGATGAAGGCGGCAATCTGGCCGGAGAAGAAGAAGCTCGGCTTCAAGCAGAAGGAATTCAAAGCCGTAAACGAAGAGGTGGCTCCCGATGCCAAGGGCATCAATGTCGAGGACTTCCTCGCCGCGGCCGAGGGACGCACGGAAGAAACCAAGGGCAAGAAGGACCGGACCATCATGATGGCGAACGCGGCCATCTGGGGCACCCGTTCCGCCGCCATCATCTCGTTGCTGAGCGCAGTCGCCCTGATCCTGCCAAGCATCGATGCGGTGCTGGCCATGGACATGGCGAAGATCGCCGAGCGCCCGTACGTTTTCCTCGGGGCGGTCGACGCCTTCGTCGGGCTGCTCCTGCTCCTCGGCGTGATCAACATCTACCCGTTTGTCCGCTTTCGCGCCGTCTTCGGCATCGGGTTTCTCGGTTTTCTTTTTATGAACCAGGGGCAATTGACGCCGATGCTGGCGGTCACGGCGGGCTCGCTCGGCCTCTATTTCTGCACGATCTTCCTGAGCTACATCCCGCTCGCCGTTGCCGTCCTGCTGGGTCTCGGCGGCATGGCGATGTTGGCGACGATGTCCTATTCCTGAGGCGGGCCGCCCCGCCCGGCTCCGGCCATGCCTTTATCCCTGCTCCTGTCCCGGTGGCAACGGGTCTGGGCCCATGACATCTGGGCGGCCGGATTGAACCGCGACCGGTCGGTCAAGGGCCGGTTCTATGCGCTGCTGCGCGTGGTCTCGATCACGATCTCGGGCCTGCATGAAATCCATGTCGCCATTCGCGCCGCCGCACTCAGCTACAGCTCCCTCCTCGCGTTGGGGCCGCTGATCGCCATCGCCGTCCTCATCTCGGGCTTCGCGCTCGGCAACCAGGATCCGACCCTTACGGCCCAAGGCGTGAACCGCGTGATCAGCTTCATCGCGCCCCAAGTCGCCCAATTCGACCGCGCCGGCGAGGGCGGCCACGCCGCGGCGCCCGCGCCGGGGGCCACGCCGGAGATGGTCCGGCTCATCAACAATTTCATTGTCAATTCCCGGTCCGGCACCGCCGGGCTCATCGGCATCCTCACGCTGTTTGTCATCGTCATCGGTCTCTTCACCACCGTCGAGAACACCTTCAATGACATCTGGGGCGTCCGGCGCGGCCGCAGCCTGCTCGCCCGCATCGTCTATTACTGGAGCGTGATCACTCTCGGCGCCCTGCTCTTCTTCACGTCGCTGACCATGCTTTCAGCGGGCGCCTTCCTGAATGTTTTCATCGAGAAGGTCCCGCTCGCGGCCCAGCTCAAAACCGCCTTCGTCTGGCTCCTCCCCTCGGGCTCCGTCCTTTTGCTCGTCATCGTGCTGATGCTGTTTTACCGGATCGTGCCCAACACCCGTGTGCGTTGGACCGCGGCCCTGCTGGGCGCCGTCATTGTTACATCGCTGCTCTTCCTCAACAACTACGTCGCGTTCCTCTATTTCCGGCGCGTAGTACTGTCGAAGAGCCTCTATGGCTCGGTCAGCATCATGCCGGTCCTGATGATCGGCCTCTATATCTTCTGGTTCTTCGTGCTGGTCGGCGGCCAGCTCACCTACGCCGTCCAGAACGTGCACTACCGCAGCAGCCAGACAGCCTGGCACAGCCTCAATCACGCCACCCGCGAAAGCATGTCGCTGCTTGTGCTGCTCCTGATCGCGCGCCGCTTCAAGGCCTGCTCGCCGCCGTATTCCGTCACGCAGCTTTCCCACCTCATTCGCGTGCCGTCGCAGATCCTCAACGAGAGCCTCAACCGCTTGTGCGACCTCCAGCTGGTTGTCGAGTTGCCGCCGGAAAAAGGCGCGGAACAGGCCGACTTGCGTTACCAGCCGGCGCGGCCGCTGGATCGCATCACGCTGGCCGACTTCCGCCGGATGTTCGAGAACTATGGCGAGGCGCCCAGCGGCGGCCTCCTCGACAACGTCGACCCGGTCCTCGCCCACTACCATGAGCGCCTCGAGGCCAGCATCCCACAGGCGCTGGGCGAGCGGACGCTCGACGAACTGGTCGACCAATTCGAGCCCAGCCGGACCTATGCGCCATTCCCCTCGAGCTGACCATCGACGGGGCCCCGGCGGCAGCCGCGTGTTTTCCGCCGATGATGGATTGAGTCGGCGCGCGAGGTGTGCATTTTAGTCGACAACCGGTATCCACGCACCCGTTCCCCTGCCATGGCTCACATTCTGGTCATCGATGACGACGCCCTTCTCTGCGAGGTCCTGAAACTCGGCCTCGAGCGTTTCGGTCACCAGGTGTCGGAGGCGCGGGAAGGCAAGAGCGGCCTGGCGGTGCACCAGGCCCGTCCCGTAGACCTGGTGGTCACGGATATCCTCATGCCCGGCATGGAAGGACTTGAAACCATCATCGAGCTGCGCCGCCATCATCCCCAGATCAAGATCATCGCCATCTCCGGCGGCGGCATGGGCAAGGCCGGCGACTACCTGACGATGGCCACCAAGTTCGGCGCCCACCGTGTCGTGCCGAAGCCGTTTTCGATGGCGAAGCTCGCCGCGCTCGTCACGGAGTTGCTCGAGGAAAGCCCGGAGCAGATGGTTCCCGGGCGTTGAGCCCGGCCGCGGGCAGACCACCCTGCTTTCCCCGGTTGACAGCCAGCCCCCCGTTTCTACGGTTGGCCGCTTTCCCCCCATGATTTCCTGGATCCAACGGTACTTTGCGAAGCACTTCAAGGTGGTGTTCCTGCTGATCCTGGCCGCCATGGCCATCCCGCTGATCGTGATTTTCAGCCCGTCCGGCGGGGGCCGCGCTTCGAGCCAGGTGAAGGAGCGGATGTTCTTCAACGTCAACCTCGGCAACGAGGAGACCGCCTCCCGAATCGGAACCGATGCGAGCCTGAGCGCCGAACTGAAGGCCGGGTACTCCGCGCTGCAGGGCGCCCAGCTGCAGGAGTATGCGCTCGAGCGCGTCGCCGGCCTCGCGCTGGCCGACGAACTCCATCTGCCGCAGCCCTCCGCTGCCGCGATTTCGAAATACGTCACAACCCTGCGCGCCTTCCAGAACGAGTCCGGCCAGTTCGACCAGAAGCGCTACACGGCCTTCGGCGATTCTTTGAAGACTTCCAAGGGTCTCAGCGTCGCCGACGTCAATCGCGTCCTGCGGGACGACGTCCGCCTGGAGCAGCTCGGCGCCCTGATCGGCGGCCCCGGTTACGTGCTCCCGCCCGATGTCCAGCAGCAGCTCATCCGTTCGGACACGGCCTGGACCGTGCAAGTCGCGGACCTCAAATACACCGACTTCAACCCGGCGATCGACGCGACGGATGCCGCCCTGAAGAAATTCTACGACGAAAACTCGTTTCGTTATGAGGTGCCGGTCCGGCCGCGCCTGAGCTACATCGAGTTCAAGAACGCCGATTTCACGCCGCCGAATGCGCCGACCGAGGCCGAGCTGCGCGCCTTCTACAACGCCAACATCGGCCGGTTCCCGGCCGCCCCCGACGCTTCGGGCAAGGCGCCGTCGCCCACCGAGGACAACTTCCCCAAGGTTCGCGGCACGGTCGAGGCTGCGCTCAAGGACGCCGCTGCTTCGCGGCTGGCGGTCAAGGCCGCCAACGACCTGACCGTCGCGATCTACGATCGCAAGTTCGCCGCGAACTCCACCGAACTCGCCGAGTTTCTCGCCGGCCAGCGCCGCGCCCCGGTCGCGATCCCGCCGTTCGCGCCGGATGCGCCCCCCGCGGGCCTGCCCTGGCTGGCCCAGGCGGCCGAGCAGATCTCCCACCTTTCGAAGGACCGTTTCTTCACCGATCCGGTGCCGACCGGCAGCGGCTATGCCGTGCTCCTCTGGAACGAAACCCTGCCCGCCTATCAGCCCACGCTGGCGGAGGTCCGTGATCGCGTCGCCGCCGATTACAAAGAGAGCGAGAAGCGCCGGCTTTTCAGCGAACACGGGCGCGCCCTGCACACCAAGCTGCAGGCGGCGGCGAAATCCGGCCCGACCGGCTTCAGCGGCGCGGCCGCCGCCGAAAAGCTCGAAGTCAAAACCTATGCCAATTTCACGCTGAGCAAGCCGCCGCAGGACATCCCCTACCCGGCCATCAGCACGCTCCGCAGCCTCGACGCCGGCGGCGTCTCCGAGATGGTCGCCACGAACGACGACGGCTACCTGGTCTACGCCCAGGAAAAGAAACTGCCGGACACCTCGCCCGCGAACCCGCGCTACGCCGAGGTGCAGAAGCAGATCATGAGCTTCATCGCCAGCACCAACGAGAACAGCTACCTCGGGGCGATGGTGGAAGCCGAACTCAAGAAAACCGAGCCGGCCACCCGCTGAGCCCCGGGACTGGCGACCATCCGCTCATCCCGTTGTATCGCCGCCCGCCCCTTTCCTCGCTGCCACCGCTCCCGCGGTGGCATTTTCTTGCCCGAAACCAGCGCCTTGCCCGCGGCGTCACAAATACTTCAAACTTTCCTCACCTTTGGCGTGTCCTTGAGCCGCCGCGCCTTTTCCCCATGACCAAGTTCGATCGCCTCCCCGCCCTGATGATTGCGATCCTGGCCGTTTGCGCCGGTGCCTTCGCCCAGGACGCCGCTCCGGTGCCCGCCCAGCCGATGGTGACGCCGCCGTCCGCCGGCCCGGTCGGCGAAGTCCCGCCGCCCCAGGCCACCCTGCCGCCGCCCGCCAATCCAAATGCACCCGCCGCCCCGGCGCAGCCCGAACTTACGCTCGAGGAGTGCATCAGCCGCGCGCTGAAGAAAAACTTCGACCTTGAGATCGGCCGTTACAACCCGCAGATCGCGCAGGACGCCATTACCGTCGCCGGCGCCAATTACGAGCCCGTCCTGACCGCCAGCGGCACCGATGGCAAAATCATCACCGGCGCGTCGGGCACCTCGGCTTCCTCCTCCTCGCGGACTTCGGACCTGCGCGTCGGCGTGACGCAACAGCTCTACACCGGCACGACGCTGAGCGCGAGCAGCGCGCTCGATCGCTCGGACCGCGACCCGGCGGTGCTCGCGCTCAATCCCGCCTACAACGCCGACCTCACGCTGTCTGCGCGCCAGTCGCTCCTGCGCGGCTTCGGCACCAACGTCAATCGCGCCAATGTCCACCGCGCGGAAATCGGCCTCGAGCGGGCCCGGCTCGATTACAAGAGCCAGGTGCTGAATGTCGTCCAGTCCACCGAGACGGCGTACTACAACCTCGCGTTCGCGCAGGAACAGCTCGCCGTCCGCAACATCTCCCTCGACCTCGCCAACAGGCTCTTCGAAGAGGCCAAAACCCGCCGCGACACCGGCGTCGCCACCGACCTCGACGTGCTCTCGGCCCAAGTCGGCGTCGCCAACGCCCAGCGCAACGTCATTCTCGCCCAGCAGAGCGCCAAGGACCGCCAGGACGAGTTGCTCGCCCTCATCGGCCAGTTCGAACTCGACGCGCCGGTCGGCACCGTGACCTTCCCGCGCGTGGCGGAAGCCGCCCCGATGTTTGCCTCGTCCTACAACCTCGCGAAGCAAAACCAGCCCGACTACCTTTCATCCAAGGCCGCGATCGACCAATTCAAGCTCGACCTCGTGGTCGCCAAGGACGCCACCAAGCCCGACCTCAGCGTCGGCGGCGCCCTCGGCCTGAACGGAAATCGCGGCAGTGCTCACGATGCGTTCGGCGACGCGCTCGACAGCCAGAACCACTCCTGGCAGGTGGACTTCGCCTTCAGCTATCCCTGGGGCCGGAAATCCGACAAGGCCCGCTACCGCCAGGCTCTTGCCACGCTCAACCGCGAGGAGGTCCGCCTGCGCCAGATCGAGCAGACCATCGAGGTCCAGGTGCGCAGCGCCGTTCGCTCGGTCGACGCCAACATGGAGAGCGTGAAGATCGCCGCGCTGTCGTCCGAGCTCAGCCAGAAACAGTATGAGCTCGAGAAGGCGCGCTTCGACGCCGGCCTGTCGACGTCGTACCGCGTGCTGCAGGCCCAGACGGATTACGACAATGCCCGGGTCAACGAACTTCAGGCCCGCGTCGCGCTCAACAGCGCCGTCTCCGCGTTGCACCGCATCGAGGGCAGCTCGCTGCAGCGCTACCACGTCGACCTCCCCTGAGGCGGCGCGCGGTTTAGTCCCTTCGGCTTAGAGCAAAACCCTTGTCGCGTGCGCGCGGCGGGGGTTTTTTTCGGGCATGAAGTTCCAGACCATCATCGAGCCTTTCCGGATCAAGACGGTCGAACCCATCCGCTTCACCACCCCCGAAGAGCGGGCCGCCGCCCTGCAGCGGGCGGATTACAACCTGTTTCAGCTGCACGCCGAGGACGTCGTCATCGACCTTCTCACCGACTCGGGCACGGGTGCCATGTCGGCCGCCCAGTGGGCCGGCATGATGCAGGGCGATGAATCGTACGCCGGCGCCCGCTCGTTCTTCCGTTTTGAGGCCGCAGTCCGCGACGTCACGGATTACCGCCACATCATCCCAACCCACCAAGGCCGCGCCGCCGAGCGCATCCTCTTCTCAAGCGCCTGCCGCGCCGGCGACATCGTGCCCAACAACACGCATTTCGACACGACGCGCGCAAACCTCGAGGCGCTCGGTGCCATCGCGCTCGACCTGCGGTGCCCGGAAGCCACCCAACCCGCCGTGCCCGCGCCCTTCAAGGGCAACATCGATGTCGCCGCGCTCGATCGCTGCCTCGCCGAGAACACCGGGCGCGTTCCGTTCGCGATGGTCACGGTCACGAACAATTCGGGGGGCGGCCAGCCGGTCAGCCTCGCCAACCTTCGTGCCGCGCGCGAGGTGTGCACCCGCCACGGTGTGCCGCTGATCCTCGATGCGTGCCGCTTCGCTGAGAACGCCTGGTTCATCAAACAGCGCGAGCCCGGCCAGGCGAAGCGAACCCCGCTCGCCATCGCCCGCGACATGTTCGCGTGTGCCGACGGATGCACCATGTCCGCCAAGAAGGATGGGCTGGTGAACATCGGCGGTTTTCTCGCGCTCAATGACGAAGCCCTCGCCGCGCGCTGCCGCAACAACCTCATCCTGACCGAGGGTTTCCCCACCTACGGCGGCCTCGCTGGCTATGACCTCGAGGCGCTGGCGGTTGGGCTGAAGGAGGTGCTCGAGGAAGACTATTTGCGCTACCGGATCCGGTCGGTCGCGTATTTGGGCGACAAGCTCACGGCCGCGGGCATTTCGATCGTCCAGCCGCCGGGCGGGCACGCGATCTACATCGATGCCAAGGCCATGCTGCCGCACATTCCGCCGGCCGAGTTCCCCGCCTGGGCGTTATCCCTCGTGTTGTATCTCGAGGGCGGCGTCCGGTCCGTCGAGATCGGCTCGGTGATGTTCGGACGCCAGCCCGATGGCACGGAGAAACCCGCCCCGATGGAGCTGGTGCGGCTGGCTTTCCCGCGCCGCGTGTACACCCAGAGCCATGTCGACTACCTCGCGGAGGTCCTGCTCCATGTGCACAGCCTGCGGCACCGGATTCGCGGCGTGAAACTCGTCGAGGCGCCGCCCTTGCTGCGTCACTTCACGGCGAAGCTCGCCCCGGCCCACGATCGCCTGATGGTCGACTGACCGCGCTGCCAGTCCATTGCCGCGTTGCCAAATCCCGGCGCCTCGGCTCAGCTCTGCAATCGCCCATGAGCAAGCCCGTCAATCCCCCAGCGCCATCGTCCTCGTTCTGGCTGCCCTTCATCCTGAGCGGCGTGTTCGGGCTGCTCGTCGGCGCCACGCTCACTTATCTCGCGCTGCGCCCGGACCTCCAGCGCGCCGCCGCCGCGCGGGCCGCCGCGGGCGCGGGCGCTGCGTCGCTGCCGGCGGACACCACCGCCCATGAGCCCACCCCCGAATTGACGGCAGGCCAGCCTCCCGCCCAGGCGGAGCGGACGCTCGGGAATTTCTACTACGACCATCAAAACTGGTCCCAAGCGGTGGCGCATTACGAATCAGCCATTCGCCAGGGTTCGGACGACGCCGATATCCGCACTGACCTCGGCAATTCCTACCGCTTCGCCGGCCGCCCGCAGGATGCGCTCGTGCAATACGAACTGGCGCAAAAAATGAATCCCAACCACGAGTTCAGCCTGTTCAACCAAGGCGGACTCTATCTCGACGACTTGCACGAACCGGCCAAAGCGGTGGCGGCCTGGCAGCAGTATCTCCAGCGTTTCCCCACTGGCCAAAATGTCGCTGCAGCCCGGCAGCTCATTGCGCAAGCCCAGGGCGGTGCCGCGGGCCTGAGCCCGATGCCGTCACCTGGCGCGGAAAAAACGATTCTCGATCGGCTCAAGTCGCCGCCGCCCGCCGCCGGCAAGCCTTGAGCGCACGGTTATGACTCCCCTGCTCATCCGCGTCGGCGTCTGGACGTGGCTCATCGCGGCCGTCCTCGTCGGTAATTTCGGCCTCCTGCGACGCATGCCCATGCCGGTGGTGCAAGGCATCCTCTTCGGGCTGACGGCCATCGTGCTGCTCTTGTGCTTCCGTCTCCGTGCGCTCCGGATGTGGATCGATGGCCTCGACATTCGCTCGCTGGTCGCCCTGCATTTCACGCGGTTTGTCGGGATCTATTTCCTCATCCTCTATCGCCGCGGCGAGCTGCCGTACGAGTTTGCGGTGCCCGGCGGCTGGGGCGACATTGCGGTCGCCACGCTAGCGCTCGTGGTCGTGTTCGTGCCAATGAACGTCCAACTGGCCCGGCGCGCGATCGGCATCTGGAACGCCATGGGTCTGGTGGACATTCTGCTCGTCGTGTTCACCGCCGCCCGCATCGGTTTCGCCAAACCCTGGCTGATGCTGCCGCTGACCGAGCTGCCGCTCAGCCTCCTGCCGACCTTCCTCGTGCCGCTGATCATCGCGACGCACGTCCTCATCCATGTGCGGTTGCGGCGCGAATTGGCCCCGGCGTGAAACTCGAATTCAAATACGGGCTGCTCGCCGGCGTCGCGATGATCGCCTGGACGCTGGTGGAATACGCGCTCGGCCTGCACAACGCGCATTTTGCCCTCGGGCGCTACACCGGCTGGGGCACCGAGGCCTTATTGCTCCTGATGCTCTGGCGCGTGACGCTGGCCCGGTTCGCGGCGCTCGATCGCTACTGGGTCCCGGCGTGGGACGGCATGCTCCACGGCTTGCTGGCCGGACTCACCGCCGGCCTCGTCTATTACATGTTCCTGAGCGTGTACGTCACGGTCATCAATCCCGAGTGGACCGATCTGAGTCTGGAGTGGCAGGTGGCGCGGATGCGCTCCGCCGGCGAATCCGAAATCGCCGTGCGCGACTTTGTCCGCTCCTTCCGCTGGATGTCCGGACCGATCGGCCTCGTGGTGCTCACCGCCGGCCTCTATGCCGCGGTCGGCGCCGTGTTCTCCGGCCTGCTCACCGTCTGGCTAAATCTTCGGCGCAAAGAGCGCCCGCTCGTCGACTGATCCCGCGTCGACGGGTTTGTGGAGCGGCAACTGCGTCTTGAACCAGGTTCGCTGCTTCTTCACGAGCGCGCGGGTGTTTTTCACGATAAGCGCCGGCAGGTCCTTCTCCGCCAGTTCGCCGTCGAGGAAAGAGATGGTCTCGCGGTAACCTATCGCCCCCGCGGCGCTGGGGTTCTCGCGCAAGCCCATTTTCAGGAGCGTGCGCACCTCGCGAACCAGGCCGGCCGCCAGCATCGCCGCGACGCGTCGCTGGATCCGGTCCTCGAGGTCCGCCCGCCCGCGCCCCAGCTCGCAGAGCCGAACTTCGTGCCCGGCGAAGGGCCCGGGTTGTCTCGCGAAATCCGCCTGCAGTTGCGCCAGCGTGCGGCCGGTCGCGCGACAGCGTTCGAGCGCACGCAGCACGCGACGCGGGTTCTGGATGTCGAGTTCGCCGAGTCCCTCCGGGTTGAGCGCCTGGAGTTCCTCGACGAGCGGCTCCAGGCCATGCGTCGCCAGCTGGAGCCGCAGTTCGGTGCGGAGCTCGAGCGGCACGTCCACGTCATCCGCAACCGGGCCAAAGAACGCCTTCAAATAGAAGCCGCTCCCGCCGGTGACGAGCACCTGCCGGCCGCGCGCCGCGATGGCCGCCACCGCCTCCTGCGCCAGCCGCACGTAACGGGTCACGTCCATCTGGTCGGTGATCGCGCAGATATCGATCAAGTGGTGCGGCACCCGCTCCAGCTCGGCCGGCGCGGGCTTCGCCGTGCCGATATTCATGCCGCGGTAGAAAAGCAGCGAGTCGCACGAGACGATTTCGGCGTTGTTCGCCTCGGCCCAACGGAGAGCCAGCTCGGTCTTGCCCACGGCCGTGCAGCCGGTGAGCACATGAAGCACGGGAAGCATGCGCCGAGTGGACACCCCGCGCCGTATTGTTGCAAAACTCCTTTTGCCAGCGGGCGGCGAACTTGCCTGAATCGACGTTTCGATCACGCCCGTGAAAGCCCGGTTCATTTTCAATCCGTATTCCGGTTCGAACCGGAAGAATCCGTACCTGCGCAACCGGGCGGCGCAGTTCATCGCCCAGCGCGGGCTGGACGCCACGATCGTGTCGACGGAGCGCCCGCGCCATGCGACCGAGCTGGCCCGTCGCGCCGTCGACGACGGCTGCGCGCTGGTCGTCGCGATCGGCGGCGACGGCACCATGAACGAAGTCGCGACCGGGCTGGTCGGGACGCCGGCCGTGTTCGGGCTCATTCCCTGCGGCTCGGGCAATGGCCTGGGTCGCCACCTGGGCATCCGGCGCCCGGGCGCCGGGGCCTTTCGCACGCTGCTCGACGGCGAGCCGAAGGCCATCGATACCGGCCTGGTCAACGACTTCCCATTTTTTAATGCCATGGGCCTCGGTTTCGAGGCGGACATCGCCGTTCGCTTCAGCCGCCTGGCGAATCGCGGTCTCGCCGGCTATTTCCGCGTCGGCGTGCCGGCGTTCTTTGCGCACGAGCCCGAGGACGTTGTCGTCCACCATCACGGCACGACGACGCGGCTCAGCACGTTCACACTCGCCGTGATGAACTCCGACCAATACGGCAACGACGCCCGCGTGGCGCCCGGCGCGCGGACCGATGACGGCCGGTTCGAACTGGTGAGCGTCCCGCGCGTCGGCCTGGGTGGCGCCTGCGGCATGCTTTACCGCCTCGGGACCGACACCTTTGACCAGGTCCGGGCCGTGACGCGCCTGAGCGGTGCCGAGTTCGTCATCGAGCGATCCAAGCCCGGCTGGGTCCACACGGACGGCGAACCGCGCGCCACGACCGCCAGGCTGGAAGTGACGCTGAAACCGAAGAGTCTCAGCATCATGGTGCCGCGAGCAGGCGAGGCGGCGGTCTGATTTGCGGAGGCGGGGCCATCAGCCCCGCGGGTTGCCATTCGCTGCCTTGCCTCGCGGGGCTGATGGCCCCGCCTCCAAGTATGGCGCTGGCAACGCCGACCCGCGCCCCGGCCGCGCTCAGCTCACGGTGTACTGGTACGAGACACCGTTGGCGACGATCTGGTTGCGCCCGCCCTTTTTCGCCTCGTAGAGCGACTTGTCGGACGCGGCGACGAGATCGGTGGCGCTCCCGGCATCTTCGAGACTCGTGGCGACACCCGCGCTGAGGGTCACCTCGATCGTCAGGTCGTTGAATGGCACCACGCAGGGCGTCTCCTTCAGCAGAAGGCCGAGCCTCTGCATGGTCTCGATCGCACCCTTCTTGTCTGTCTCGACCATCATCAGGGCGAACTCCTCGCCGCCGTACCGCGCAACCCGGTCGACGTTGCGCACTTGCCCGGCGAGCAGGCTCGCCACGTGGCGCAGGACCTCGTCGCCGGTCTGGTGACCGTGCTGGTCGTTGATCTTCTTGAAATGGTCGATGTCGACCATGATGAGCGTGAAGGGCCGCTTGAACCGCACGCTGCGGTCCCACTCCTCCGCAAGGATGCGCTGGAATTCGCGGCGATTGAGCAGCTTCGTCAGCTCGTCGCGCTGGGCCAGCAGGCGGAGCTGCGCGAGGGTCTCGTCGAGCTTCAGGGCGTAGCGCAGCGAGCGCTCGAGCAGCCGGGGCGTGAACGTGCCCTTCACCAGGTAGTCGACCGCACCGGCGTCCATCGCCGCCAGGTCCACTTCCTCGCTGTCATCGGCGGTGAGCACGATCGTCGGCGTCACGCAGCCGTCGATCCGCGCCTGCCGCAGCAGCGCGAGGCCGTCGCCGTCGTTGAGCCGGTAATCAAGCAGGCACGCAACGTATTTGCCGCTCAGGAGCTTTTTCATGCCCTCGGCAAACGTCGTCGCCGGCTCGAGCTCGAAGGGTCCGCTGCGGAAATTCCGCACCATCGCCTCCATCAGCTTGTGCTGCATCCGATCGTCGTCGATCAGGAGCAGCTTGCGCGGCTGGCGGGGACTGGCGGGCGTCGGCGTCATGCGGTGCCGGCCACCAGTTCGGCGGCCGTGAGACGCAGGCGCGCGGGCAGGCCGGCGCGGTTGTCGAGGTTTTCACGGATGATGTTGACCAGCGCACTGCCGACCACGACGCCGTCGGCGGAGCGGGCCACCTGCCGCACCTGCTCGCGCTTCGAGATGCCGAAGCCTACGACCACCGGCAGCGCCGTGTGCCGGCGGATGGCGGCGACCGCCTCGGGAATGTTGGCGGCGACCTGGTCGCGCACGCCCGTCACGCCCTCGCGGGAAACATAGTAGATGAAGCCCGTGGCCGCCGCCCCGATGCGCGGCAGGCGCTCCGGCGGCGTCGTGGGCGCGACGATGAACACCGTCTTCAGGTCGTGCCGATGGCAGGCGGCGAGAAAATCACCGGCTTCCTCCGGCGGCAGGTCGAGCACGAGCATGGCGTCGACGCCCGCCGCCTTGGCCGCCTGCACCGAGGCCTCGATGCCGTTGGCGAAAACCAGATTGTAGTAGGTGTAGAACACGATCGGCACCTGGCTGAACTCCCGCACGCGCCGCACGAGGTCGAGCACGCGCGCCGGGGTCATGCCGCTCTCGAGCGCCCGCTGGGCCGCCAGCTGGTTGGTCAGGCCATCCGCCAGCGGGTCCGAGAAGGGCACGCCGAGCTCGAGGACGTCGGCGCCGGCGTCGAGGACCGCGCGGCAGGCCTGCAGCGAGGTGTCAAAATCCGGGTCGCCGGCACAAAGGTAGGCGACAAACGCCGCGCGCTTGCCCGCGCGGGCCCGGGCAAAGGCCTGGGAAATGCGATCCATGTTCGGGCAGGTTTCGGGCGGAGACGCCGGGGGTCGAGCGAAAATTGAGCCCAGGCCGGTCATGGCAGCGAGAACTCGACCAGCACGGGGAAATGGTCGGAAAGCCAGCTGCGGACTATTTCGGCGCGCGGCTCGCGACATTCCTCCGGCAGGAAGAGATAATCCAGGGACCGGGCCGGCAGGAGCGACGGGAACGTCCGGCCGGTCTTCGGCAGGAGCGTGTAGTTGTTGGACTGCTCGAAATATCCGAGGAGCGTCGCGATCGCGTCCGGGCAGTCGGAGGGCGTGTTGAAGTCGCCGCAAACGACCGGCGGCGTGCGCCAGCGCCCGCCGCGGAGCGGTCGCTGCTCGTCGAGAAAATGGATGATGCGCGCCGTCTGGCGAAGGCGCTGCCGGCGCGAGGTGTGGTGCAGGTGGACGTTGACCAGCGGCACGCGGCCTCGCCCCGGGGGCTCGATCTCGGCAAAGATGAATCCCTTCCCTCCCACCTGGCCGAGCCCGAAGGGCATCGTGTGGTGATGCGCGATCGGGAATCGGGACAGCACGGCATTGCCGTAGTTCAAATGGAAGCGGCCGGCGCGACGGTTGTTCACGCCGTGCACGGCGTGCGGCAGGCCCGACTGGTCGCGCAGGAAGGCGAGATGGTCAAAGCTTCCGCTCCAGCGCGAATTCTCGTCGATCTCCTGCAGTGCGACCACATCGGCCCCAAGGCGGTGGATCAGGTTCGCAATCTTCAGCAGGTTCAACCGTAGCTTGGCCTCGGAACGCAGCCCCTGGTGCACGGGCAGCGCCCCCCGCGCATGGGCGATGTTGAAGGTGAGAAGACGAAGTCGCACCGGTGAAATGGGGCGGCCAACGGGACTCGAACCCGCGACCCCAAGATCCACAATCTTGTGCTCTAACCAGCTGAGCTATGGCCGCCGTGAAAACTGGAGGGGCGAACATCCATGCCGGATTTCCACGTGTCAACCCTTCTCCCCACGGGATTTTCAGCCGCCGCGGACACCGGTCCGGCCACGGTTATCATTAGTCGCGACAGCGAGTTCGCGATGACGTGACTTTTGTAAAATACCCTCGCCTCGCCAGATGATTCCGCTATGCGCTCACAGGCATGATTTCCCTCAAGAAGCTCCTCGGCAAGGATGAGAAATTCTACGACCTCCTGGAGGCGAGCGCGGAGGAAGCCCGCTCGAGCACCGGCCTGCTGGCCAAGATCCTCGCCAACGAGAGCGCGGCCCAGGCCTCGAGCATCCACGACATCATCCAGACGCGGCGCAAGGACAAGCGCATCACCCAGCAGATCACCGAGGAACTCTGCAAGACCTTCGTCACGCCGCTCGAGCGCGAGGATATCGAGGCGCTGTCGCTCGCCCTCTACCGCATTCCCAAGACCGTGGAAAAGATCGTCGAGCGCCTGACCATCTGCCCGGCGCGCGTACCGCGCAACAGCATGCAGCGCCAGGTGGTGCTGCTCGAGGAAGCCGTCGAATCCGTGGTCAACATGGTGAAGGAACTTCGCAAGGGCGCCCACCTTGACCGCATCCAGGACGGCCATTCCCGGCTGCAGTTCGCCGAGGGCGAGGCCGACAAGGTCATGCTGGCCCTGGTCAAGGAACTCTACAACGGGCCCTACGACGCCAAGGAGGTCGTCATCCTGATGGAGCTCTACGACCTGGTGGAGACCGCCATCGACCGCGCCCGCGACGCCGGGCAGGTCGTGTTCCAGATCATGCTCAAGTATTCCTGAGGCCGACCGCCGCCCTGCCGCCGAGCCCATGACCATCTTTCTGATCGTCTTCGCTGCCGCACTGGTCTTCGAGTACATCAACGGGTTTCACGACGCCGCCAACGCCATCGCGACGGTCGTGTCGACGAAGGTGTTGACCCCCCGGCAGGCCATCGTGCTGGCGGCGGTGTTCAACCTGACTGGCGCGCTCATGGGCACCGCGGTCGCCAGCACCATTGGCAAGGGCATCGTCGACACGAACGTGGTCACGATGTTCACCATCATGGCCGCGCTGGTTGGCGCCATCATCTGGAACCTGCTGACCTGGTGGCTCGGCCTGCCCTCAAGCTCCAGTCACGCGCTCATCGGCGGCCTGTGCGGCGCCGCGATCGCCTCGGCCGGCGGCGATTGGGGCGTGCTGCGCTGGTCCATCACCAACGCGGCCAAACATACGACCGACGGCCTGTGGCCGAAGGTGGTCCTGCCGATGTTCTCCTCGCCGCTGATGGGATTCGTCGGCGGCGCGCTGCTGATGCTCCTGCTGACCATCCTGGTCCATCGTCTGACCCCGCGGACGGTGAACAGCATTTTCGGGCGGCTGCAGCTCGTGAGCGCGGGTTTCATGGCGCACAGCCACGGTTCAAACGACGCACAAAAGACGATGGGCATCATTGCCCTCGCCCTTTTCACCGGCACCAAGTCCGGCGCCTTTGCCGATCTGCCCGGCTGGCTGGGTTTTCTCCGCACGCCGGAGTTCGTCGTCGATACCTGGGTCGTCGCGACCTGCGCCCTGGTGATGGCGGCCGGCACCGCTGCCGGCGGCTGGCGCATCATCCGGACGATGGGACACAAGATGGTCCGCCTGCAGCCGGTGCACGGTTTCGCCGCGGAAACCACGGCCGCCGCCATCATCCACATCGCCTCGACCTTCGGCATCCCGCTGTCGACGACTCATGCGATCTCGACCTCGATCATGGGCGTCGGCGCCGTGAAGCGGATCGGCGCCGTCAAATGGGGCATCGTGGAACGGATCGTGTGGGCCTGGATTTTCACCCTGCCCGTTACGGGCCTCATCGGGTTCCTGACGATGGTCGGCTTCAGTTCGCTCGGTTACCGCTGAGCGCAAAGTTGTAGGGCGGGATCGCTGATCCCGCCGCGGATGCGATAAGGAGACCGACGGCGGGATCAGCGATCCCGCCCTACCGCCACCTACATTGGCGGCACTGATGCTCCCGGGGGCGGCGCCACGGTTTTCGTGACCTCGCTGTGCCGGATGTCCTGGCCGCGCGAGAGGAAGACCATTTCCTCGGCGATGTTGGTCGCGTGGTCGGCGATCCGCTCGATCGATTTCGAGATGAACATGAGCTCCAGCGCGCGCGCGATCGTGTCCGGGTTCTCGATCATATAACTCGTCAGCCGCCGGTAGAGCAGCCGGTTCAGGTTGTCGACCTCCGGGTCGCGGCGGATCACCGCGATGGCCTTGACCTCATCCTCCTGCACGAAGCAGTCGAGCGCGTCGCGCAGCATTTCCAGCGCAATGTTGGTCATGCGTGGCAGGTCGGCGTAAAGCTCGAGGCGGGGCTCGATGGCCAGCTTGCGCGCGCGCCGGGCGATGCTGGTGGCCTCGTCGCCCACCCGCTCGAGGTCATGGCTGGCCTTCATGCCCACCACGATCAGGCGCAGTTCGGAGGCCACGGGGCCGCGCAGCGTCATGTAGCGCACGGCCTCGTCGTCGATTTGCACCTCGAGCTTGTCGATCTCATCGTCCGCGGCGATGACCTTGTCGGCCGCCGGGATGTCGGCGTCCGCCAGGGCGCGCATGGCGCGGCGGGTCTGGTCGATGGCGCGCTCGCCCATCTGCAGCAGGTGGGAGCGGAAGTTTTCCAGCTCAGCGTCGAAGAATCGTTTCATAGGGGAAAATCACCAACACCAAAGGCCCAATCGCCAAACAGGCGGCTGGAACCCGGGGGTTGTTCGAGTTTGGAGTTTGGCATTGGCGTGTGGAATTTTCTCCGGTCGTTCAACCGAACCGACCGGACACATACGCCTCGGTTTGCGGGTTGGTGGGGTTCATGAAGATCGTCCGGGTGGCGGCAAACTCGACCAGCTTGCCCAGGTAGAAGAACGCCGTGCGGTCGGAAACGCGCGCCGCCTGCTGCATGTTGTGCGTCACGATGACGATGGTGTAGTCCTTCTTCAACTCATGGATGAGCTCCTCGACCTTGGCGGTGGCGATCGGATCCAGGGCGGAACAAGGCTCGTCCATCAGCACAATTTCGGGCCGGACGGCGAGGGCCCGTGCGATGCACAGCCGCTGCTGCTGGCCGCCCGAGAGGCTGGTACCGGGGCGATAGAGATGGTCTTTCACCTCGTCCCACAGCGCCGCCATGCGCAATGATTGCTCGAGCCGTTCGCGCAGGAGCTGCTTGTCTTTCACGCCGTTGAGCCGCAGACCGCAGAGGACATTCTCGGCGATCGTCATCGTCGGGAAGGGATTCGATTTCTGGAAAACCATGCCGACCCGGCGGCGCACCAGGGTCGGATCAATGTTGCGGGCGTACAGGTCCCGCCCCTGCAGCAGGATCGTACCCGTGTGGTGGGCTCCCGGTGTCAGTTCGTGCATGCGATTGAGCATGCGGAGGAACGTCGATTTGCCGCAGCCGCTCGGGCCGATGATGGCCGTGACGCTCCGCGCCGGAATCTGCAGGTTCACGCCGCTGACCGCCTGGTGGGCTCCGTAGAAAACGCAGAGATCGTGGATATCGAAATCCACCCTGCCGTTCGCTTCCGCCGCGGGGGCCGGCGCCGCGCCGGCCGGCCGGTTCGATGGCACCGGCGCCGGCTTCAGGGTGGTCGGGGGAGGTGTGACGGATTCTGGTTCGGAAGTCATGATACTGAAGGTGGGTTCAATGCGGTGTGCCGGACCTCTGGCGCTGGGAATAGAGTCGGACGCCCGCGCTCAGGATAAAGACGAGGAAGATCAGGACCAGCGCACCCGCCCACGCCTGCCGGTGCCAGTCATCGTACGGCGAGATGGCGTAGGCAAAAATCTGCAGCGGAAGGGCAGCGATGGGCTCCGAGAGATGCTGGCTCCAGAACCGGTTGCCGAACGCGGTGAACAGGAGCGGCGCGGTTTCGCCGGCGACACGGCCCATCGCCAGCAGGACGCCCGTGACCAGGCCTTTCAACGCCGTCGGCAGGATGATCCGCACGATCATCTTCCAGTGCGGAAGACCGAGCGCCAGGGCCGCCTCGCGGTAGCTTCGCGGCACGAGCACGAGCACTTCCTCCGTCGTGCGCAGGACCAGGGGAATCATGATGAAGCCAAGGGCCAGCCCGCCCGAATATGCGGAGAAGGTCTTGAACGGCACCACGACGAGGGCGTACGCCACCATGCCCCAGACGATCGACGGCACGCCGTTGAGCACGTCGGCCCAGAAGCGGATCCAGTCGTTGACGCGATCGCGACCGTATTCGGCCAGGTAAACCCCGCCGAGCACGCCAATGGGCACACCGAGGACCGACGCGAGGAGCATCAGCTCGAGCGTGCCGACGATCGCGTTGCCCATGCCGCCGCCCGACTGGCCCACCGGCGCCGGCAGCTTGGTGAAGAAGTCCCAGTTCAACGCACTGGCGCCGCGCTTCAGCAAGTAGAACAGGATTAACGCCAGCGGCGAAATGACGAACACCGCGCAGGTGAATGACACCGCATTCATCAAGGCGTTCTTGAAGCGGCGAAAGCGGTAGTTGTGGGTGATCTCCATGCTGCGAGCTCAGTGGACGCGCCGGGTTTCCGCGCTTGAGATGGCGCGGATCATCAGGGCGGCGAGAATGTTGATGACGATCGTCAGGCCGAGGAGCACCAGGCCGATGGCAAAGAGGGCGCTCAGGTAACGATCGGTGGTCGCCTCGGCGAACTCGTTCGCGATGACACTTGCCATGGTGTAGCCGGGCGCGAAGAGCGATTTGGAGATCTCGGAACTGTTGCCGATGACCATCGTCACGGCCATGGTTTCGCCGAGGGCGCGGCCCAACCCGAGCACGGCGGCGCCAAAGATGCCGCGCCGGGCGTAGCTCAAGACCGCGATGCGGGTCACCTCCCAGCGTGTGGCGCCGAGGCCATAGGCGGCTTCGCGCTGCAGGTTCGGCACCGACCGCACGACCTCGCGCGAGACGGAGGTGACGATCGGCAGGATCATGATCGCGACAATGACGCCGCCCGTCATCACGCCGATTCCGTAGATCGGACCCTGAAAAACGGGCAGAAAGCCCAGAAACTTCTGCAGGAACGGATAAACGTCGACCCGCAGGAAAGGCACGAGCACGAAGATGCCCCACAGGCCCCAGATGACACTGGGCACGGCCGCGAGCATCTCGATGACGGAGACCAGCGGCTGCCGCAGCGACAACGGCGCCAGCTCCGTCAGATAGATGGCCGATCCCACGCTGAGCGGCACCGCGATGAGAAGCCCGATGAACGCCGTCATGAAGGTGCCGTAGATGAACGGCAGCGCCCCATAGTGCTCGTCGACGGGGTCCCACGTCGTGCTGATCAGGAACTTCCAGCCGAATTCCGTCCGCGCGTGCTGCGAACCGTGGTAGAGCTGATAGGCCACCAGCACGAGCAGCACCAGAACGCTGAGCGCCCCGGCCAGGCACGCGGCGTGGAACAGCCGGTCAGCCCAGCGTGAAGGCCGGGCGGAGTCACCGGGGTTTGTCGGGGCGGACTTCATGTTCGCGGCGGCGGAGGAAAGGCTGCGGTTTGAAAACGCAAGGGCGGGACGGGGCCGTGGGCCCCGTCCCGCCGTGATCAAATGTCAATGCAATCGGTCAGAAGGTAACCGTGTCGAGGAGCGCGAGCTCGCGTTGCTGGACGTTTTCCGGGAGCGGAGCGTAGGACAGCGCCGGCGTGAGTTTCTGGCCGTCCGTCACCGCCCACTTGAGGAACGCCACCAGCTTCCGGCCGATGTCGGCCTTGGCCTGGTGCTGGTAGATCAACACCCAGCTCGCACCGGCGATCGGGTACGCGCCGGCACCCGGCGCGTTAACCATCGAGAAGCGGAAGTCCTCGGGGATCTTGGCCGTGGCCATGGCCTTCGAGGCCGCCTCGGCCGAGGGTGAAACGTACTCGCCCATCGCATTCTTCAATGCCGCCACGGGCAGGTGGTTTTGGTCGGCGTAGGCCTGCTCGACATAACCTATCGCGCCCGGCAGCTGCTTCACCTGGCCGGACACGCCCTCGCTGCCCTTGCCGCCGAGGCCGACGGGCCACTTGACCGAAACGTTCTTGCCGACACTCGACGCCCACTCCGGGCTGACCACGCTGAGGTAGTCGGTGAAGATGAACGTCGTGCCGCTGCCGTCGGACCGGTGCACGACCACGATGGAGAAGTCCGGCAGCGAAACGCCCGGGTTCGTCGCGGCGATTTTCGGGTCATTCCATTTGGTGATCTTGCCGAGGTAAATGTCGGCGAGCGTGTCGGAGTCGAAACGGAGGGACGGGTTGCCCGGCAGGTTGTAGGTGATGGCCACCGAGCCCGCCACGACGGGCAGGTGGAGGATCTTGTACGGCGCCTTGCTCATGGACTCGTCCGTCATGGGAGCGTCCGAGGCACCGAAGTCGACCGTTTGCGCCAGCAGCTGCTTCTGGCCGCCGCCGGAGCCAATGGATTGGTAGTTGAAGTTCACGCCGGGGTTCGACTTCGAATAGGCGTCAAACCACTTCGTGAACGCGGGATAGTCGAACGACGAGCCGGAGCCGTTGATCAGCTGGGCGGAAACTTGGGTGAGAGCCAGGGCGCCGAGCATACCGGCAACGATTAGTTTTTTCATGATGGGTGGGAGATTGGGAACGGTTTAGAACGCAACCTGGGCGAACAGGCCGAGCTCGTCATAGCTGGTCACCATCGAGGCGCTGGTCGGGTGGTCGATGTTGTCGTTCTTCCAGACGAGGGAGACATCCACGCCCTTGATGACCGCGCACTGGACGCCGACGTTGAAGTACGTGTCCTGGAAATTCGGGTGCACGTCCTTGCTCGTCTTGGACTTGTCGTAGCGGGCGAACACCGACCAGGTCTTGTCGACCTTGTACTGGCCCCAGATCGAGTAGCCGTCGCCACTGTCGGACGTGGCGCTCGTGGTCGCGCCCCAGTTGTCCTCGGTGAAGTATTCGCCGCCGACGCGGAAATTGGCCACGTTGTAGTTGACCATGAAGTCCAGCCGGCTGGCGGTCTGCTTGGCCGGGGCCAGGTTGGCGTCCTTGCCGAGGTCGCCGTTGTAGCCGCCGAGGGCGAAGACCAGGCCTTTCACCGGTTCGACCGACACGCGGCCCTCGAAATCCATGCCCTTGCTCCGGGTCGGGTTCTTGTAGCCGCCACCGTTGATGGCTGCGAAGTTGTAGCTGACCATGCCGCTGTTGCCCAGGAAGTGGACGCCCCAGTCGGCCGAGTTGCCGAGCTTGAGGCGGTCCGTGAGCGTGTTTTCAACGTAACGGAAGCCGTAGTTGTCCTCGGCGAACGGGATCCAGGGCTGGCCGGCGGAGCCGACTTGGACGATGGCCGCCGGCGAGAGTTTCGCCTGGACGAACGCAGTCTTGATGAACGGATTCACCGCGCCCGTGGCGCTCGAGTACCCCACGTCCGTCGTGAGGTTCATGGACCAGACCTTGTCGAACTGGTGGGTGACACCGAGGTAGAAACGCTTGAGGTCCAGCCCGACGCCGCTCGGGTCGACCTTGGTGCCGGCGTCGGTCTTGGCGTCGATCGTGCTCACGTCGACGTACATTTTTGCGCTGATCACGGTCGAAACCGCCGAGGCGCTCTTCGTGGCTTCGGCCTGGATGGCCTTCGCCTCATCATTCGAAAGGATGCCTTTCTGAATGAGGACGTCCATCAGGGCCTTGCTGTCTTGGGCAGAGGCCAGGCTGGTGCCGATGAGAACGGCGGCCAGCGCGACCAATTTGGATTGGTGGGAGAACATGTGGAGGTTGGATTGCCTGGGTTGCGAATGCGGCCGGCGTGGGGCCGGAAACACGGGGCCGAGACTAGGGAGCTTTTGTTACGGTTTCGTGTCACTCAGGTGACAAACTGGGAAAACACCGGGCCCGTGCCACTTCCGCGGGCGGCAGCCGGCGTCACTCGGGGGGAACAAAATGCGCTCGCCATCCCGGCCGGGCTTTTCACTTTTCTGACCATGACGAAAGCATCCGAGCTCTCCGAGCTGACCGAGGAAGTCAGCGCGCTCAGTGCCCAGATGTTCAAGGTGCGTTTTCCCTTCGTCAGCGAGCTACGCCGCTATTCATGGGAAAAATTCCGGGCGGACCTGCTGGCCGGCGCCACCCTCACGCTCGTTTCGATCCCGCAGGCCATCGGGTTCTCGCTCATCCTCAACCTGCCCCCGCAGCCGGTCATCGCGGCCGTCATCATCGGTGGCTTTGTCGGCGCGCTGTTCTTTTCGTCCCACCACCACGTATTTGGGCCGACCAGTTCCATTTCCCTGATCGTGGCGGCCACGATCGCCGCCAACTCCGGTACGTCGACGTTGGAACCGCTCCAGCTGGCCATCTACCTGTCATTCCTCATCGGCCTGATTCAGTTCCTGGCCGGCCTGCTGAACTTCGGCGAGATCACCAAGTTCATTTCCCGGTCGGTCGTCGTCGGGTACAGCACCGGCATCGGCATTCTGCTCATCGGCAGCCAGCTGCACAACTTCCTGGGCTACGATGTCGAGTCCGGCCAGACGTTCATCCTCAACATCACCCAGGCGGTCGTGTTCCTGTTCACGTTTGCCGTCCAGCCGTGGGCCATCGCGATCGGCGTGGTGACCTTGCTGGTGTTCATCGCCGTCCGCCGCTTGCGCCCGACCTGGCCCGAGGCCCTGATCGGCCTGGGGTTGCTCGGCATCGCCGCCCGCCTCTTCACGTTGTGGATGCCGGCGGCTCCGTTCCGCATGGTGCAGGACGAGGGGGCGCTCCATGCCATCATCCCGGCCTTCGCCGGCTTCCATATTGGCGAACGCAAACTGCACCTGTTCCCCGACCTCGCGGGCACGGCGATCGCCATCTCGATCCTCGGCATGCTCGAGGCCAGCTCGATCACGAAGGGCCTGGCCGGCAAGAGCGGCCAGAAGATCGAGCCGAACCAGGAACTTATGGGCATGGGCGCCGCCAACATCGCCTGCGCCTTGTTCGGCTGCGTGCCGGGATCGTCGTCCTTCGCCCGCTCGGCGGTGAATTTCCAGAGCGGGGCCCGCACCCAGATGTCTTCCATCCTGAGCAGCTTCGTCGTGCTCTTCGTGCTGCTCTTCGTGACGCCGGTGTTCAACTTCATCCCGATCGCTGCGCTCGCGGCGCACCTGATCCGGGTCGGCGTGAAGATGATCAACTGGCACCAGATCCGCATCGCCTGCCGGTCGACGCGTTCCGACCTGATCGTATTCGTCGTCACCCTCGCCTCCTGCCTCCTGCTCAAGCTCGACACGGCGATCTACGCCGGCATCGGCGTCGCGCTCGCGCTGTTCCTGCAGAAGACCAGCACCCCCACCCTCGCCGAATACACCATCAATCCCGAGGGCATGCTGGCGGAATTGCGCGAGCCATCGCAACGACCGCACCCGCAGATCTCGATCATCCACGTCGAGGGCGATCTTTATTTCGGCGCCGCCGATCTCTTCCAAGAGGAGGTCCGCCGCCTCGCCGAGAACCAGGACATTCGCGTCTTCATCCTGCGGATGAAGAATGCCCGGCACCTCGACGCCTCGACCGTCATGGCCCTCGAGAACCTGCATGACTACCTGCGCCAGACCGGCCGTCACCTCATCATCAGCGGCAGCAACCGCGACGTGACCGACGTATTGCGCCGCAGCGGCCTCCTCGCCCAGCTCGGCGAGAAAAACCTGTTCCCGTCTGAAGCCAATCCGACCGTGGCGACCCGCCGCGCCCTCAAACGGGCCAACGAACTCCTCCCGGAAAAAGCCGAGGTGCGGATTTTCTACGACACGAAACACATGCCCGCCGACGCCGCCACCCCGCCGCCACCCGCCTCCACCGACGCCGGCAAATCGGCGTAGTTGGGTTGGTTGGCGGAGCCGGGACCATCAGTCCCGCGGGTTGCCAGTCACGCCTTGTCTCGCGGGGCCGATCGCCCCGCCTCCAATGCCCTGCGGACGCCGAGCCGCGCCCCCTACTGCGCGCCGTTCCCCGCCTGTTCCGGTGCTGGCGACGGCGGCCCCATGACCGCGTTGAGCTGCTCGGTTTCGCCCGACTCGACCGCGCTGAGCTGGATCAGGCTGTTCAGTGAACTGAAGTGCTTGGTCCACTCGAAATCACCCGCGTGGCTGCCGACCACCTGGTTGAACAGCTGCTTCTTCTCGGTCTTCAGCGCCTGGATGCGCTCCTCGATGGTGCCGGCCGTCACCATCCGGTAGACGAAAACGGTGTTCGTCTGGCCGATGCGGTGCACGCGGTCGATGGCCTGTTCCTCGACCGCCGGGTTCCACCACGGGTCGAGGAGGAAGACGTAATCCGCCGCGTGCAGCGTGATGCCGGTGCCGGCGGCCTTGAGGCTCACGAGCATGGCGGCGGCGCCTTGCGCGGTCTGAAACTGCTGTACCGGCTTCTGCCGGTCCACCGTCATGCCGGTGATCTCGAACCGCGGCAGTTCCGGATAATGCTGCTCCAACGCCGCGCGCACGCGGTTGAGCAGCGTGACAAACTGAGAGAAAATGACGACCTTGTGGCCGCTGGCCACGACCTCGACGAGCTTCTCCACCAACAGCTGGAGCTTGCCGCTGTCGGCCAGCGGCGCGTTGAGCCACGGCAGCAGGTCGGGATCGCAGCAGACCTGGCGCAGGCGCGTGAGCAGCGCCAGGAAGCCGAATGATTTTTCGCGCAAGGCGACGCCGATGTCCTCGCCGAGGCGCGCCAGGCCTTCCGTGCAGATGCGCGCGTATTCGGCGCGCTGCACGTCCGTCAGCGGGCAAAGCAGGTCCATCTCCACCTTCGGCGGCAGCTCCTGCGCCACCTCGTTCTTCGTGCGGCGGAGGATGAACGGCGCGACCTGCTGGCGCAGGCGGTTCATCGTGCCGGTGCGGTCCTGCGCGAGGGCGGACTCGAACGCCGCGCGGGAGCCCAACAGGCCCGGCAGCAGGTAACGGAAGATCGACCACAGGTCGAGTTGCCGGTTTTCCAGCGGCGTGCCCGTCAGCACGATGCGGTGCCGGGCTTTGATCGCAAAGCAGGCCTGCGTGACCTTGGCGTCGGGATTCTTGATGAACTGGCCCTCGTCCAAAATGGCGTAGCCAAAATCGTTCGCGTCGAGCAGCGCCCGGTGCTTGCGCAGCTGCGTGTAGCTCGCGAGCCAGATGCAGGGCGCGGCATTGGTGACAAAATCGTTGCCCGACTTGAGCGTGTCGATGCGTGCGTCCGGGTGGAACCGGGCGAGCTCCTCGCGCCACACGGGCACGACGCTCGCGGGACACACCACGAGGTGCCGGTGCTTTTCCAGCGGACGCGAACGCAACAGCGCGATCACCTGTGCCGTCTTGCCCAGGCCCATTTCGTCCGCCAACAGGCCGTGGCAGTCGGTCTCGGACAGGTGGTGCATCCACTCGACGCCGCGGCGCTGGTACTGGCGCAGGAAGTCCGGCAGCACCGGCGGCTCCACCGGCGGCGCGAGCACCTTCTGGCGCCACGCCTCGATCTCCGCGCCGAGCGTGACCTTGATCCGGTGGTCGTTGAACAACGAAAAAATGAGATACGGCGGGATGGCGCCCTCGGTCTGGGTCTCCTCGAGATTGCGCCGCCATTGGTTGAGGCTTTCCCACTTGTCCTCCGCCATCGTCACGATGCCAAGGTCGGGCAGCAGCATCGGCGTGCGCCCGTGCTTGATGAGGGCGGCGGCCTGCTCCTCCGTGAGCAGCTTCTCGCCGGCGCGGAAAATCCATCGGAGGTTCAGGCCGGAGCCGTTGCGCTTGTCGGCCACCGCCTCGATCTCGATCGCCCGCGCGCCCTCCTTGAGGTTGCCAACCTTCACATCGAGCTCGATGGCGAACTGCTTCTTCCAGTGCGGCAGCATATCCCGGAGAAACCCCGGGATGTCCGCCAGCGCATCGAGCGCGTAGGCGTGCGTGGTCTGGTTGTAGCGGAAGTGCGCCTTGCGGGCGTAGGTCGCGAGCGCGATCAACTTGGCGCGTTCCGCCGCCGTCGGATGGTTCGTCGTGTTGCCCAGGGCCGGAACACGGTTTCGTCCCTGCTTCCAATAAGCCAGGAAGATCAGGCCCTCATTCGTGGTTGTAAAACTAAGCAGCAGATCGCGGGTCGGCTGGTCGGATTTCGTGCCGTTTACCTCCGGGGCCGGCGCATGGCCGTTGGTGGCCGGACCGACCGCAGCTTTGGCACCGGGGAGCAACGCGGTCAGCTCATCGACGAGCAACTCCTCGATTTCATGCAGCCCCGCCACCGCAATGGCGTTGGCCAAAAGGACATCGGTGGAGGAGGACCGCACCTTGATGGCATCGCCATCCCATTCAATGACAGCATATTCCTCGCGTTTTTCGACCTTGCGGTGAACGATGGCGTCCTTGGCTCCGAGCTCGAGTTCGCGGATCTCGCCATCCCGGTACATCTCATGGCCGCGCTCGACGTGCGTCGGCTCAAACTGCTGCTCCCAGTCCGTTTCGAGCCGGTTGAACCAGAATTCGAGGGATTGCGGAGTGTAGATGCGCTTCGGCCCGTGGGTTTGCATCAAACTAAAAGCACGACGTTAGAAAGTTTCGCGCAGGGCGTGCAACCAATATTTCCGGATTTTCCCGCGCGGTTATTTGGCGCCTTTTTTACCTGATCGTCACGCCCGCGACACCGGGCGTTAACACGGATCGAGCAGAGTGGCGCCGCGCTCGCCGGCCGGTCCGTGACCGCCGCTTGGGCCACCTGATTGAACCTTGTCGTCGTAACCGAAACCTACGCTCCCGAAATCAACGGCGTTGCCATGACGCTGGGGCGACTGGTCGACGGCCTCGCGCAACGGGGTCACCGCGTGACGATCATCCGCCCGCGCCAGCGGCATGAGTCCGCCCGCTTCAGTGTCACGCAACGCCTCGCCTGCCGCCAGGTGCGCCTGCCGGGCGTCCCGATTCCCGGGTACCCACAGGTCCGCCTGGGCCTCCCCGCCGGCCGCCGCCTGCGTCAACTCTGGACTCTCCACCGCCCCGATCTCGTCCACGTGGCCACCGAAGGCCCGCTCGGGGCGTCGGCGATCACGACGGCGCGCGCGCTCGGGCTGCCCGTCACCTCGAGTTTCCACACCAACTTCGACCAGTACACGCGCGACTACCGCATGGGCTGGCTCAAACCCGTCGTCGCCGCCTGGCTCCGGCATGTCCATAACCGCACGCGCCGGACTTTCGTGCCCACGCGCACGCTGCTCACGCAGCTGGACGCTGAAGGTTATCTCAATCTTCGCCTGCTGTCGCGCGGCGTCGACCCCACCCTCTTCAACCCGACCCGCCGCGATGAAACCCTCCGGGCTTCGTGGGGCGCATCGCCCCACGACCCGGTGATCATGCACGTGGGCCGGCTCGCGGCCGAAAAAAATTATCCGCAGCTCTTTCGCGCCTTCGATGCCGTCAAGGATGTTGCGCCGCGCGCCCGCCTCGTGCTCGTCGGCGACGGCCCGATGCTCTCCATCTACCAGCGGCAGCGACCCGACGTCGTTTTCACGGGCTTCTACACCGGCGTGAACCTCGCGCGCCACTACGCTTCGGGCGACATCTACCTGCACGCCAGCACCACGGAGACATTTGGCAATGTCATCACCGAGGCGCTCGCCAGCGGGCTCGCCGTCGGTGCCTTCGACTACGCTGCCGCCCACGAGTTCATCCGCCATGGCGAACACGGCCTGCTCGCGGCCGTCGGCGATGAAGCCACCTTCATCGGGCACGCCGTGCGCCTGGCCGGCGACGCCGGCCTCCGGGCGCGCCTCGCTGCCGCCGCACCGACAGCTGTCCGGCACAGCTCGTGGGACGCCATCATCGATCGCTTCGTCGCCGACCTCGCTGAGGCGATGACCGCCCCTTCCGCCTTGTCCGAGGTCCCCGCCCTCGAACCACCCGAAACCCTCACCGCCTCCCGCCCATGAGCAAGCCCGCCCTCCACGTCCGCACGGTCAACGGGCGTGAGCCCCTCCCCACCCGGAGATTCCATCCATGAAAGACGCCCTGCGCGCGCGAACGATCATCGTGTCCGACATCCACCTCGGCACGCCGCACAGCAAGGTCGAGGAAGTCACCCACTTCCTCAAGCATGTGCGCTGCGAGCGCCTTATCCTCAACGGCGACATCATCGATGGCTGGCGCCTCCGCCGCGGCGGCGTCTGGACGAAGGCGCATACGCGGTTCGTCCGCCGCGTCCTCACGATGATCCAGAAGCGCGACACCGAGGTCGTGTACCTGCGCGGCAACCACGATGATTTCATCGGCCGCCTGCTCCCCATGCAGTTCGGCCGGCTGCAGCTCGTCGAGGAATGCGTCCTCGAAACGCCGCGCGGCCGCTATCTCGTGCTGCACGGCGATGTGTTCGACAGCGTCGTGAAGAACATGGTCATTCTCGCGCATCTCGGCGACATCGGCTACGCGCTCCTCCTGCGCCTGAATCGCTTCTACAATTGGTTCCGCGCGCTGCGCGGCAAGGAGTACTTCTCGCTCAGCCAGGCCATCAAGGCCCGCGTCAAACAGGCGGTCAGCTTTGTCGGCAAATTCGAGGAGCAGATTGCACGGCTGGCGCGCGAGCGCGGCTGCACCGGGGTTATCTGCGGCCACATCCACACGCCGGCGGACAAGATGATCGGCGACATCCATTACCTCAATTCCGGCGACTGGGTGGAGTCGATGACCGCGATCATCGAACACGAGGACGGACGGCTCGGCCTCATCGCCTACCGGGAGTTTCTCGAGCGCTTCCCGCGTCCGCCCATCGCACCGGTCGAGGAGTCCGACGAGCCGTTGCGCCTGCCGGTCCTCGCCTGAACATGGCGCGGGTTCTCATCCTCACCGCGGGCTATGGCGAGGGACACAACAGCGCCGCCCGCGCCCTGCAGGCCGGCTTCCAGGAACATCCCGGCATCGAGGCGGAACTGGTCGACTTGTTCGCGCGCCGGGCCCCGCGTCTCAACGATTTTTCCCGGCGCGCCTACCTGCGGATGATCAACGCCGCACCCGCGGTCTGGAGCGCCACCTACCGCTGGCTCGATCGGTCGCCGCGCGCCCCGTGGCTGTTTCGCGCGCTCGCCAGCCACCGGCGCCTGCTCGCCCGCATCATCGCGGAGAAACAGCCGGTTGCCCTGGTTTCGACTTACCCGGTTTATGCGTGGCTGCTCAACCGCCTCCGCCGCGACGGCCACGAGTTCTGCCCGCACTTCACCGTCGTCACCGACGCGCTGACGATCAACTCCCTATGGTATCGCACGCCGTCGGCCGGCTGGTTTGTCACGGATTGCGAGTCCGCCTCGCTGTTGTCATTCCAAGGCCTGCCGCCCGGGGCGATTCGTGTCAGCGGCTTCCCGGTCGCGCTCGCCTTCGCCGACCGGCCGGCCGCCTGGCAGCCCCCGGTGCCCTCCGATCGGACGGAGCGCCGCGTGCTGTTCATGATCAACACGGCGCGCCGCCCGGCCCTCGACATCGCGCGCGCCCTGCTGGCACGGCGCGAATGGCGGATCACCTTCACCGCGGGCCGCGACGCGATATTGCGCCGCGACCTGCTCACGCTCTGCCAGGGCGCGCCCGCCCGCACCGAGGTGCTTGGCTGGACCGATCGCATCCCCGAACTGCTTATGACCCACCATGCGGTCATCAGCAAAGCCGGCGGCGCCACGACGCAGGAGGCCATCAATGCGCTCTGCCCGCTGCTCGTCAGCCAGATCGTGCCCGGCCAGGAGGAGGGCAACTTCGAGCTGATCCGCCGCCATGGTGGCGGCGCACTGGCGGAATCGCCCGAGGCGATCACCGCGGCCTTGGACCGGATGTTCGCGTACGACGCCCGGGTCTGGCAGCACTGGCGCGCCAACCTCAGCCGCCTCGCCCGGCCCGATGCCGCGCGCACCATCGTCGCCGAGGTGCTCGCGCGCGTCGGCCAGCGCGTATCACAATCCCAGAAATTCGCGTTGGGATGACCGACGGCGACCTAAAGGGTGGGAACGCGCCAGATGTAGGGCGGGATCGCTGATCCCGCCTGGCAGAGCGCAATTAAGGCGGGATCAGCGATCCCGCCCTACAATCACTAAGTGTTGCCTCGCGCGGCCAGTTCCTCGCGCAGGACCGCCAGGGTCCGCTCGGTGGCCCCGCGGTTTTCCTCGTGCCAGGCCCGGGCTGCGGCGGCCAGACGCTCGCGTTGCGCCGCATCGGCCAGCAGCTCGACGGCCGCGCTGATCAGGTCGCTGTGCGTGTCGACCCGCCGCACCGCCCCGGCCTCGGTCAGCGTGCGGATGATCTCACGGAAATTCGTCATGCGCGGACCGTGGAGCACCGGCTTGCCCAGCGCCGCGGCCTCGACGGGCGTCTGGCCGCCCTCGTGCGGGGCCAGGCTCTTGCCCGTAAACACAACATCGGCGAGCTGGGTGAACTTGCGCAGCTCACCGGTGGTGTCACCCACCGCCACGTCCACGACGCCCGGCGCCGGACCCGCCGTGCGAAAATGAAATGACCGGCCCGATTTTTCCAGCAGGGCCCGCAGTTCGTCCCGCCGCTCGGCATGCCGCGGCACGAGCAGCAGCGATACCTCCAAACCACGGTCCCGCGCGGCCTGCAGGGCCGTCAGCAACGCCACCTCCTCCCCCGGCCAGGTGGACGAGCCCAGCAGCACGAGGCCGGGGCCGAGCCCCAGTTCGCGCCGCAATTGCCGCCGCTCCGCATCGCCGAGCAGCGCAATGCTGACATCGAGCTTGAGGTTGCCCGTGCGCATCAGCCGGTCCGGCGGGTAGCCCAGGGCCTTGAAACGCTGCTCATCGCGCTTCGAGGCGCACAGCACGCGCGTCACGCCGCGTGCCAGCGGGCGCAAGACGGCGCGGAACCGCAGGGAACGACGGAAGCTGCGGTCCGACAGGCGGGCGTTGATTGAAATGACCGGCACGCCGCGCCGCCAGGCTTGCTGCACGTGCTCCGGCCAGCGCTCGCCCTCCATGAGGATGCAGAGGTCCGGCTGGATCGCACGCCAGGCCCGCGCGCTGAAGGCCCAGAAATCGAGCGGGAAATAGCCGATGCCCACGGTGAGCGCCGCGTATTTCTCACGCGCGAGCTTGTAGCCCGTGCTTGTCGTCGTCGTGAGGTAGACTTCCGTGCGGCCGTCGCGGTGCAGGGCGTCGAGCAGCGGGGCGATCGCGAGCACCTCTCCCACACTGACCGCCTGCAGCCACACCCGGGGCACGCCCGGCCGGCGGGCCGGCAGCGGATCCACGCGGCCGAACCGCTGGCCAAAGTTGTCGGCGTAGCCACCACGCCGCCGCATCCGCCAGAGATAGTACGGCGCCAGCAACAGCAGCAACGGCAGGAACAGGAGGCGGTAGAGCCAGATCATGGCGGAGGTCGAAGGACGAAGGTCGACAGTCGAATGCTCAAAGTTGCACCTTGGATCCGGCGATCTTCAACGATCGATTGAGCCCCGCCAGCCGTCCCGTCACCTTCCCAATCATGTCCATGAGTTCGCGTCCGTCCTTTTCCGTCACCAGACCGACATCGCGAGCCAAGTATAGATGCGAAGCGAGTTCCATGGCCGAGCCGTAGGCCAACTCGAGAAAATGAGCAAAGTCCCGGTCAGAATTCCGCCCGGAGCCTTCGGCGATATTCGCCGCAATCGACACGGCCGCTCGCCGCACCTGGCTGGTCAGCCCGAACCGCTCGTCGACGGGAAATCCGCGCGTGATTTCGTAAATCCTGCGATTCAGCAGGCGCGCATCCTGCCAGACATCGAGTTTTTCGAACCGGAATTTCGCGGAAGTGGGGGAACTCATTGGCCGGCGTTCGACCTTCGACTTTCGCCGTTCGACAACTCCTCACTTCCCCATCACCCACGCAAAAATCAGCGGCGCGACGATGGTGGCGTCGCTTTCGATGATGAACTTCGGCGTGCTCTTCCCCAGCTTGCCCCAGGTGATCTTTTCGTTGGGCACCGCACCGGAGTAGCTGCCGTAGCTCGTGGTCGAGTCGCTGATCTGCGCGAAGTAGCCCCAGAGCGGCACGCCCGTGCGCCGCAGGTCCTGGTGCAGCATCGGCACGACGCAGATGGGGAAATCGCCCGCGATGCCGCCGCCGATCTGGAAAAACCCGAGCGAGCCTTCGCCGTGCCGCAGCTTCCGAGAATTCTTCGTGTACCAGTCCGCCAGCCAGGCCATGTATTCGATGCCGGTGCGCACGGTGTGCACGTGCCGGATCTCACCGGTGATGACCCGGCCCGCATACATGTTGCCCAGCGTCGAGTCCTCCCAACCGGGCACGATCATCGGCAGGTTCCGTTCGCAGGCCGCGATCATCCAGGAGTTTCGCGGGTCGATCTGGTAGTGCCGCTTCAATTTCCCCGAGCGGAGGATCTTGTACATGAACTCGTGGGGAAAATACTGTTCGCCCGCACGATCCGCGGCGACCCACTCCTCGGCCACGGCGGCCTCGATCCGGCGCATGGCTTCCATTTCGGGGATGCACGTGTCCGTGACCCGGTTCATGTGGCGGTTGAGCAGGTTCTGCTCGTCCTGGGCCGACAGGTGCCGGTAATGCGGCACCCGCTCGTAGTAGTCGTGCGCAACCAGGTTGAAGATGTCCTCCTCGAGGTTGGCGCCCGTACAGACGATCGCGTGGACCTTGTCCCGGCGGATCATCTCGGCAAGGGACAGGCCCAGTTCAGCCGTCGACATCGCCCCAGCCAGCGTCACGACCATCCGGCCACCCGCCGCCAGGTGCGCCTCGTAGGCGATGGCCGCATCCATCAGGGCCGCGGCATTGAAATGCCGGAAATGATGCGCGACGAATCGCGACACCGGGCCTTTCTTGCGGGCCAGCGCAGCGTGGATCTTTTCCGGTTGGGACTGGGCTTTCGCTTTCATGACCAAGCAACTTTAGAAAGCGGCCCGGAGGTTACGCCACCCTAAAAGTCCATCCTTTATTAAACGCCCGCTGCACGGAACTTGCACTCCGCGCTCGGCTGGCCTCACTCCGGTGAAGCCATGTCCATCTCCGCTTCGGCCCCTGCTTGCCACGCCCCTCTCCGATCGGTGTTTCGCCGACTCCTTCTCCTCGTCCTGGTGTTGCCCCTGCTGGCGCGCGCCGCGGACTTCCCGTACGAGAACAGCGACCTGCCGCCGGACCCCGCAATCCACTGGGGACGCCTCGAGAACGGCCTGCGCTATGCCATCGTCCACAACCAGGAGCCGAAGGGCCGCGTCAGCGCTCGCCTGGCCATCCGTGTCGGCTCGCTTTACGAGAGCGATGACCAGCGCGGGCTCGCGCATTTCCTCGAGCACATGGCCTTCAACGGCAGCCGGCACTTCCCGTCGGACAGCGTCGTCGAGTTCTTCCAGCGCCTCGGCATGGGCTTTGGTGGGGACACCAATGCCGCCACGAATTTCGACCGGACCATCTACCAGCTCGAGCTGCCCGACACCAAGCCGGAGACCCTGCGCGAGTCGCTGACGTTCTTTGCGGACGTCGCCGGCGGCCTGCTGCTCGATGACAAGGAGATCGACCAGGAGCGCGGTGTCATCCTGAGCGAGAAACGTGCCCGCGACTCCGTCGGCCTGCGCACCTTCCTCGCCGAGCTGGAATTTCTCGTCCCCGACACGCGCCTGCCCGTGCGCATTCCCATCGGCGACGAGAACGTCATCAAGACCGCGCGCCACGATCGCTTCGCGGCTTTCTACGATGCGTGGTACCGGCCGGAGCGGATGTTCCTCGTCATCGTCGGCGACATCAACCCGACCGACGTCGAGCCCGTCGTGCGTGAACTCTTCTCCCCCCTCGCCGACCGTGCGCCGGCGCTGCCCGAGCCGCGGCTCGGCACTGTCACTGCCCCGACGACCACCACCGCCACGCTCCATGCGGAGCCGGAGGCCGGCAGCACGAACGTCGCGCTCGAAACCGTCGTGCCTTATGCCTTCGAACCCGACACCGTGGCGCTCCGGGTCAAATACCTGCCGCGCACGCTGGCGCTGCGGATGTTGAACCGGCGGCTCTCGATCCTCGCGAAAAAGGAAGGAGCACCGTTCCTCAGCGGCATCGTCGGCGTCACCGAGCAGTTCGATTTCTTCCGCAATGCCTCGATCGAACTCAATTGCCGGCCCGAGCAATGGTCGGCTGCGCTCGCCGTCGCCGACGAGGAGCTGCGCCGCGCGCTGGAGTACGGCTTCCAGCCGGCGGAGCTCGCCGAGGCCGTGGCTGAGATGAAGAACAATCTCGAGGAAGCCGTGCGCACCGCCGCCACCCGCCGCTCGGCGGGCGTGGCCGACGAGATCACCGGCGACCTGCTCGATCGCTCGGTCACCACCCACCCGACGGCCAACCTTGCCGTCTACTCGCCCGCCCTCGCGAAAATCACGCCGGCGGATTGCGCCGAGGCCCTCCGCGCCGCGTGGAACGAGGCGCCGGGCCGCCTCATTTTCGTATCCGGCAACCTCAAGCTGCCCCATGCGGCGGCCGCCATCGCGGGCGCTTTCAAGGCGAGCGAGGCGGTCCCCGTCACGGCCCCACCCGAGACGAAGGAGGCGGAGTTCGCCTACACCAATTTCGGCGCGCCGGGCCAGGTCGCCAAACGCACCGAGATCGCCGACCTCGGCGCCACGCTCATCCAGTTCAAAAACGGCGTCCGGCTGAATCTCAAGGCCACCGACTTTGAAGCCGGCCGGATTCGCGTCTCGGTCCGGTTCGGCGCCGGCACCCTCAGCATGCCACTCGACCAACCCGGACTCTCCTTGCTGGCCAACAGCGCCTTCACGACCGGCGGCCTCGGGAAGCACAGTGTCGACGATCTCCAGCGCATTCTCGCGGGCAAGACCCTCGGCCTGAGCTTCGGCGCGGAGGACGACGCGTTCGTGTTCGGCGGCTCGACCAACCGCACCGACCTGCTGCTGCAGCTCCAGTTGTTCTGCGCCTACCTCACCGATCCGGGCTACCGGCCGGAGGCGCTCCGGCAGGTCCGCAAGGGCGCCGAGCAACTCTACACCCGCCTCGAGCACACTCCCGATGGCCCGCTGCAACTGGAGGTCGCGCACCTGCTCGCGAGCGGCGATCCGCGTTTCGGACTGCCGCCAAAGGACGTCATGCTCTCGCGCAACCTCGATGAGTTGAAGGCGTGGCTGACGCCCGAGCTGGCCCGCGGCCCGATCGAGATTGCCATTGTCGGTGACCTCGAACCCGACGCCGCCATCGCCGCCGTTGCGCAGACGTTCGGCGCGTTGCCGCGACGCGTCGAAAAGCCCGCGTTCACCGCCGAGCGGAAGGTGAAAGCACCGGCCCGGCCGCTCGAAAAGGAATACTCGGTGCCGACCGAGATTCCCAAGGCGATCGTCCGCCTGTACTGGCCGGCCACCGACAGCCTCGATGTAAAGCTCTCCCGCCGGTTGCGCCTGCTCATGGAGGTGCTCGCCGATCGCTTGCGCGTCAAAATCCGCGAGGAGATGGGCGGCACCTACAGTCCAGGCACAGCCAGCGATCTCAGCGACACCTATCCGGGCTACGGCTGGTTGATTGCCGACGCGACCGTCGCACCCGCCGAGGCGCGCACCATCGCCGACGCCATCAAGGCCGTGGCGACCGCGATTCGACAGGGCGGCGTCACTGACGAGGAGCTCGTCCGCGCCAAGCAGCCCGTGCTCACCGCGCTGCGCGAGTCCTCGCGGACCAACGCCTACTGGCTCAACACCGTCCTGGCCTCGGCGCAGGAGTTTCCCCAGCACCTCGATTGGAGCCGCACGCGCTATTCCGACAATGAGGGCGTCACCGCCGCCGAGCTGGACCAGCTTGCGAAAGAATACCTCGACCCGGCACGCGCCTCGGAGTTCATCGTGCGTCCTGCCGAGAAGCCAGCGGAGGCTCCCGCCGCCGCACCCTCTCCGGTGCCCGCGCCCAAACCCTGAAGGTTGCCCTTCCACCCGTGGCCGGCTATTCCGCCAACCCGCTCTGGAAGAAACTCGGATACAAGCCCGGCACTTGCGCATGGGTGCATAGCGCCCCGCGCCATTATCGCGAATTACTCCAACTTCCGGACGAAGTGTCCGTGAAGTGGCTCGCCCGCCCGGGCGCCACGCTGTCGCTGGCGCACGTGTTTATCACCGACTCGGCGGCGCTGCGCCGTCAGTTGCCGGCCCTGCGCCGCCAAATCGTGCCCGACGGCATGATCTGGGTCTCGTGGCCCAAGAAAACATCCGGCGTGGCCTCCGATGTCACTGAAGACACCGTCCGAGCCGTCGCCCTGCCGCTGGGCCTGGTCGATATCAAGGTGTGTGCCGTCGACGACGTATGGTCGGGGCTCAAGCTGGTCATTCGACGCTCGGAACGCTGACTTCGCCATGGAGGCGGGATGCCCTCGTCCCGCGACCTGCTATTCAAGCCGATGCCTCGCGGGGTAGGGGCACCCCGCCCCCACCGGTCAGGACGTCACCGGTTCCCTCGTCAACTTCATGTTCAGCAGCGGCACCAGCGCGAGCAGCCCGAGGCAGGTGAGCCCGAGCACCGCGTAGCCGGCGGTATCGTGCACCGTGCCCGTGATGGCGTCCGGCCCGTAGGCGTACGCCCAGCCCGTCAGGAACAGGCTGCGACCGAGGTTCATCACGAAGGCAAAAACCATCGAGGCTCCCACGAGCGCCACCTTCTTCCACCACTCCGTGAAGAAAGTCGCGCCCAGGAACGAGCCGGCGAAAAGGCACGCCGTGAGCGAACGGATCCCCGAGCAGGCGTCCGCCACACCGACCGAACCCTTCGGCAGCAACAGGACGTTACCCTGCTGCTCCAGCGGATAACCAAGCAGGTCGAAGACGAACGCGACCACCGTCACGACCTTGCGCAAAAGGAACAGGCTGACCTGCGATTCGACCGCCGAGACCAGCGGGGCCGAGATCACCCACACCAGCACGGGGAAGATGAAGAGGGCCGCCACGCCGAAACGTCGCTCGGTCCAGAGATCGCGGAGGTTGAAAATGGCGGGCCCGCCCTCCGGAGGCTCGGCGGCGGAGGGCACGTTGAAAAAAATCAGCGGCAGCACGATCGCCACCATGCCGGTCGTGATCGCGAACGTGCCCGGCTGCGATGTGCCCGCGCCGGCGCGGTAGAACGCGCCGAGCAGGAAGAACGCCGCGCCCCCCACCAGCCCGAGGATCGCAAGCGTATTCAGCGTCCAGCGCGCCCAGCGCGGTCCAGCCGGCTGGGTCTCGGCTTCGCGCAACCGCGCCCGGATGCGCGACCAGCGGTCGTGGACGACGTAAACCACGAACACCGGCACCAGCCAGCCGAACGAATAGTCCTCCTTCACCCGCCACCAATGCGACTGGTCCCAAGCCACGAATGCCATGAACCCGGCCGCCAGCCCGAGTGCCGCGCGAAAGGTCGCGGGAGTTTTTTCAGAGTCAGCGGGCGGCGGACCGTTCATCGGGGCGAGCAAACTGACTCAGGCCTGGGCGGCAAGCCTCGCCAGCGACCGGTCGTGTACCCGCGGCAGCGCGAGCAGAGACACGATCGCACCGACCAGCGCCATCGCCATGTCCGTCTGCGTGTCCCACGGATCACCCTGCGTGCCGAGGAAATCGTCCGCCGCTGTTCCGCTCGCCACCGCCACCGCCCACTCGGTCAGCTCATAAAACGCGCTGAACGCCAGGCACACGCACACGACGAGAAAGCCCAGCCAGCGACTGGGCCGAACCGCGGCGACACCGGCGCTCCGTGGCAGTCCAGCCCGCTCGGAGATCGGACTCCACCCTCGTCCCAAGGGCGAGGTCCGGAGCAGAATCTCCCGCGCGAGGATCGCCGGCACGAATCCCTGCGCAAAATGCCCGAGCTTGTCGTAGTTGTTCCGCGTCCAGCCGAACCAGTCCCGCGCCCATTCGCCGAGCGGCACCCGCGCATAGGTATAATGACCTCCGAAGATAAGGACGACGGCATGCCACCAGAGCAGCACCAGGAGTAGCGTCGAAAGCGGGAACCGCCGCTGCACCGCCAGCATGATCGGCACGCCGATGAAGATCGGCGCCACTTCCAGGAACCAGGTGAAATAATCGTGCGGTCGAACAGCTGACCAAGCCAACACCGGCGCGAGCAGCGCGCAGAACCACCACAACCGCCGGTCCGTCACGCCCGTGCCTCCAGGCGGCCGCGCACCCAAGCGCGCAGGTCCGGATCCAGGTTCGCGCTCTGCTGGTCGAATTCCTCCAGCATGCGCGGCCAGGGGATGGTGCCGTTCGGCAGCAGGATCGGCGTCAGGTTCTTGAGCGGGGAGGCCGTGCCGCGGTCGACGCGGCTGTGCCGGAACCCCTCGCCCTCGCGCCAGGTCAGCGCGTGCTCCTCGGGTCCGGCTTGGTAGACCACCTGGAAACCACTCCATGCGCCATCCGACCGATACCAGACCATAAGGCCGTAGGCGCCTCCATCGAACCAGCGGCGCCGGCCGGCACCGGGTTCCTGCCTCACGTTGTCAAACTCCACGAGCACGCGCGAAGCCTTGCGGTTCGCCGCCTGCTGTCAAAGCGACGCTGCGGCGATTTTTGGGGTTTTGACATGCCCCGCCCCGCGGCGTAAGTTCGCCGGGAATCATGGAACACCTCCACGCCTATTGGCGCATGGAATACATCGAGGCGCCGCGCGGAACCACCGGTGAGAATCTCTTCACCGCCCTGCCGGCGATGGGCGATGATGCCAAGGCGCTCATCATCCACCGCAGCCCGCTCTCCTACCTCGTCCTCAACCGTTATCCCTACAACGCCGGCCACCTGCTCGCCGTTCCGTTCCGCAACGTGGCCGACCTCGTCGGGCTCGAGCCGGCCGAGCGCGCCGACTTGATGGACGAAATCATCTTCGGGAAGGAGGTCCTCCGCGTCGCGCTCAAGCCCGACGCCTTCAACATCGGTTTCAACCTGGGCAACGCCGCCGGCGGCAGCATCACCCACCTGCACGCGCACATCGTGCCGCGCTGGAATGGCGACACGAACTTCATGCCCGTCATCGGCAAGACCCGCGTGCTGCCGCAGTCACTCGAGGCCATGTACGGCCGGCTCAAGGCGGTCGCCGACGACCTGAAGTCAAAGCTGTGAACGGTGCTGATTCATGATTCGCGTATCCTGTCATTCTGAGCGATGCGAAGAATCCAGATCGAAAGCCGTTCCCGCTGGATCCTTCGCTGTGCTCAGGATGACAATCCCGGGCTGATTTCTGACCTCTGACCTCTGCCCTCTGACCCCTGTCGTCCGTCTCTTCCCCGTGCCCGAACCCAAGAAGCTCCACTTTCCCAGCGCCCGGCATCTGCAGCAGCTCTACGGCGGCAAGGAGGACAACCTCGCACGGGTCGAACAGGCGCTCGGTGTGCGCCTCGTCACTCGCGACGAATGGCTGCAGATCGACGGCCCGACTGAAGCCCAGGCGCGCGCCGAGGAATTCTTCAATTTGCTCAATGCCGGGCGCACCCAGGGCCTCGCGGTGCGCACGCCCGACTTCCTGCGGCTGCTGCAGCTCTACACGCGTGACAGCGGCGCCAGCCTGCGGGCGTTGTTCGACGAGCCGCTCGTCATCGCCACGAAACGCAAGAGCGTCGTCCCGAAAACCATTGGCCAGAAACTCTACCTGCAGGCGATCCAGAAAAACCCCGTCGTCTTCGGCATCGGGCCGGCCGGCACGGGCAAGACCTACCTCGCCATGGCGATGGCCGTCTCCGCGCTGCTCAAGAACCAGGTGCAGCGCATCGTCCTCACGCGCCCGGCGGTCGAGGCCGGCGAAACCCTTGGCTTCCTGCCCGGCGACCTCCGCGAAAAGATCCTGCCCTACCTGCGCCCGCTCTACGACGCGCTCCATGACATGCTGGACCCCGAGGACGTGGCGACGCTCTCGGAGAAAGGCGTGATCGAAATCGCCCCGCTGGCCTACATGCGCGGGCGGACGCTGTCCGCCTCCTTCGTCATTCTCGATGAGGCCCAGAACACCACCCCCGAGCAGATGATGATGTTTCTCACGCGGCTCGGCGACGAGTCGCGCATGGTGGTCACGGGCGACATCACCCAGATCGACCTGCCGCGCGCCAAGCAATCCGGGCTGACCCAGGCCCCGCGCATCCTGAAGAACATCCCGGGAATCGAGTTTCACACCTTCACCGCCAGCGACGTCGTGCGCCACCCGCTCGTCCAGCGCATCATCGATGCCTACGAGCAGGCCAAGGCGGGGGACGAGGGAGCTGCGCCATGACACCGTTGGAGGGCCGGTCTCCAGACCGGCCGTGGTCCGCCGGGGCGCCGAACTCCCCATGACTCGAGAAATCGCCATCACGAACCGCCACCCGCGCCTGCGATTCTCGCGCCACGCCATCGCGCGGGCAATCGCGACGCTGGACGCACATGCGGCTGATTTCCTCGGCGGCTGCCCGGCCGGTGAACTCTCGATCGTCTTCCTCACTGATCCCGCCCTGGCGAAGATCCATGCCGATTTCATGGATGATCCAACCTCGACCGATGTGATCACCTTCTCCGGTGATCCGGCGGCAGGTCTCGCGGGCGAGATCTGCATCTCGGCCGACATGGCCGCACGCTATGTAGGATTGTTGGAAGGTCGGCCTCCCGGCCGACCACGGCCGGCCAGAAGGCCGGCCCTCCAAAGAACATTTTCCACCGAACTCACCCTCTACCTCGTCCATGGCTGGCTGCACCTCGCCGGCTATGACGACCTGCAGCCCGCGAAGAAACGCCGGATGCGCACCGCGGAGGCACGGGCGATGCGGCTGCTGGAAAGGGCCGGCACGCTGCCGGATTTTCGATTGCGATAGGCCCCACTGTAGGGCGGGGTCGCCGAACCCCGCCTCTCTCGCATGGCGGCATTGGGCGATGCCGCCCTACACGGCCCGATCAGGTTGGCGGGGTTTTCGCCGCGCCTGTGCCGCCGCACCCAAAAATCTGAGTGCATCCGCGTTCATCTGTGGTTCACTCCGCTCCACATGTCCGACACTCGCCTGAAAACCTTTCGCAACGCCTTCTTTACGGGCATCGTGCTCGTCGCGCCGCTCGTGGTGACAATCTGGGCGTTGAAGATCGTCATCGGCATCGTCGGCGGGTCGATCACGCCCCTGTTTGCGCCCTATCTGCCGGAAGCACTCAGGCACCTGCCGAGCGTCATCTGGGACATCGTGATCACCATCTTCGTGCTCGCGTTGGTCACGGCGCTGGGCTTCCTGTCCCACCTCTTCCTTGGCCAGATGCTCGGCGCGCTGGGCGAACGACTGATCCAGGGCATCCCGGGCGTCGGCGGCTTCTACAACAGCGTCAAACAGTTCATCGAGACCTTTGGCGCCCGCGATCGCGCCCAGTTCAGCAAGGTGGTGCTCGTGCAATTTCCCCGGGCCGGTGCCTACACGATCGGTTTTCTCACCAATCGCGCGCCAGCCGAACCGCACCAACACCTCCAGGACGAACATTGGGCCGTGTTCATCCCGACCTGCCCGAGCCCCGTCAACGGCTTCTTCCTGTTCCTGCCCAAATCGGAGATCATCGAACTCGAGATGTCCGTCACCGACGGCATGAAAACCGTGATCTCCTGCGGCGCCGTCCTGCCGGCCTGGCCCAACGGGGCCGCGGCCAAGGCGGCGCTCAACCAGCCGTTGTAGGGCGGGATCTCCTACTCCCGCCGCCCGGGACCCGCGCCTTGCTCGCCGAACCTCGACTCGCCATGCCCGGCCAGCAGCTTCAGCTTACCGCCTTCGTCCTGGCGAAGAAACCGTCGGGCGCGGACAAATTCGAGCAATTGACGGCATTCTCTGGCGAACAGGGCGTCCTCCACTGTCTCTATCGCCTGGCCACCGGTAGGGCGCGGACTCCGCTCCACGCCGCTTTGCCTCCACCGGACCTCTTCGACGAAGTCGAACTCTGGCTCGAATCATCCAACCAGGGCCGTACGTGGTTCATCCGGGAGCATCGCTTTGTGCAGCGTCACCCGGGCATCGGCCGGTCCTACGATGCCCTCCGCGCCGCCGCCGCGCTGGCCCAGCTGCTGGACCGCAATCCGGTTTCCGATGAGTCCCGTCCCATCATCGCCGGCCTGCTGCGCACCAGCTTCGCCGCGCTCGCCGCCGGCGGCCGCCCCGACATCGTGTGGCTGAAGACGCTCTTCACCTTCCTGCGCGACGAGGGCTACCCGGTGAAACAGCAGTGGTGGCCCCAGCTGCCGGCTGACGACCGCGACCTGGCCACGAGGTTGCTCAACCAGCCGCTGGCGGAGCAAACCGCCGAATCCGTCGCCGTCGAACGCATCACCCGCCATCTTTCCGAGTGGGTTCGCGGCGAAACGGAAATCCGCCTGTAGTTACGGTGGAGCCCGCACTCCGTGCGGGCTTTCTTCTTTGGAGGCGGGACCATGAGTCCCGCAGATTGCGAGCTAGGATTTTCAGCGCGGGGCTGATGGCCCCGCCTCCACCGCGGAATAAATCCGCGCGAAACGCAGGTTCCACCTCTTCCGGCTTTGCATCCGCGTCGACGATATGTTCCGTCGACCTGTCCCATGGAATTTTCGCTCGACCAACGCACCGCCTGGCTCAGCGCCGGCGAATTCGCCGGCTTCGCCCTCGGCCCGCGCGAGCCGGCCGGTGGCGCGGCAGGTCTCTGGCGCGCCCAGCTCGGCCAGCATTGGCACAACGAACTGCGCGCGAAGACAGAACGTGAATTCACCGTGGAAGGGGCTTTACGCCCCGACGTTCAGTTCGAGGTCGCCATCGAGGGGAAGCTCGTGCACCGCGGCTGGACCTTTCACCTCAACGGCCGCATCGACCAGTTGATCGGCGCGACGTTGCGGGAGATCAAGACCGTCACCCGGCCGCTGCCGGCGGAAGAGGCCGAACTGCGCGCAGATTATCCCGAGTATTTCCTGCAGCTTGCGACCTACGCCGTCCTCTCCCGCTCATCGGCGACCAGGTCTCCTCTCCTTGCCGCGCCGAAGCCACGCGAAGGCGGGGCTGCCTCACGCTCCGAGCTGGTGTTCGTCGAGGCCGGCTCGGGATTGTCGCAGACGATCGTCCTCACCCCTTTCGACGAGGCCCTCGTCCATCACCAGCTCGATGCCGTCGTCGAGTTTCTCAACCTGCAGTTGCGCGCCCGCGAGCGTCGTCGCTCGCTCCATTACCGGCCGCCCTTCCCGCAGCTCCGCCCCGGCCAGGAAACCATCCAGGCCGACCTCGCGGGCGCCTTTGATGTCGAAAGCCCAACGTCGAATGACGATAGCCAGCCCAGGATTGCCGACCGTCAGCTTTCGACTTTCGACCCCCGACCCTCGACGGTCTTGCTCTTCGAGGCTCCCACCGGCTATGGCAAAACGGGCTGCGTGCTCGAGTTCGCCCTCGGCCGGTTGCGCGCCGGCCGCTTCGCGCGGCTCATCTGGCTCACCGGCAAGGCCACCGGCCAGCTCCAGGTGGTCTCGACGTTGCGGTCGATGACGACATCCAACTTGCCACTTGGCACCTCGCCCCTGCCACCTTCCGCCACGTCCGTGGCGGCCTGGCAGATCCGCAACAAGGCCGAGCACTGCGTCAACCACACTTTCCATTGCGTGCGCGACGGCTGCGAGTACCTCCGCGGCTGCACGGAACGCTGGCCGGCCAGCGGCCTCGCGAAGTTCTACCTCGACGAGAACCAGCCGCACGACCTCGACACGCTTCGCGCTGCCGGCCGCGAGGCGTTGATCTGCCCTTACGAAATCACCCGGACGGCGCTGGCGTTCAACGATGTCTGGATCGGCGATTTCAACTATGTCTTCGCGCCCGACAATCGCGGGCTGCTCTTCGACCAGCCCGGCTTCGACCCGGCGCAGACTCTGCTCGTGGTGGACGAGGCCCACAACCTCCCGTCGCGGGTCGCCGGAGCCCATTCGCACCGCGCCACCGAAACTGATGCCCGGTTGCTGTTGGCCGAGCTCGATCACCTTCGCGCGCCCGCATCGCTCGTGCTGGCGGCCGAGGAATGGGCCCGGCTCCTCGGTGCGCTAAAGCCGACGGAATCGCTCGAACCGGTGCTGGAGCACGAGATTCACGACCTGCTCGCCCGGCTGGCCGAACTCGTCCTGACCCAGCAGGTGGACTATGTTGCGCTCGGCCCGCAGCACTCGGCGACGCTCTGGCAATTCCCCGCCCTGCTGCAATTCATGGGCGACCAGGAGCTGAAAAAACTCCTGTGGGTCGCGAAGGCCGGCGAACTCGAATTCACCTGCGTCGACGCCGCGGCAGCCATCGGCGCAACACTGAAGGAATTCGGGGGCGCGATCCTGATGTCGGCAACGCTGCAGCCTTTTGATGAAATGGCCGTGGCCTGCGGCTTCGAGGTAGGGCGCGGAGTCCCTTCCGCGCCGCTGCCTCCCGGCGGGCAAGGGACTGCCCGCCCTACCGTTTCGGCGCTCACCGCCCCCACGCCATGGCGCGTCGGCGCCTACGACGTCGCCGTCGACCTGCGCGTCGATACCTCATTCAAGCAACGCGCCACACACTACGGCACGACCGCCGCCACCGTGGAGGCCCTGGCCGCAGCAGCGGCCCAGGCGGTCGAACGTCGAGAGTCGCAAGTCGAAAGCCACGCGGACATCGGGTCACCGTCGCTTTCGACCTTCGACTTTGGTCTTTCGACTCATAAAGCCGTCGCGGTCTTCTTCCCCTCCTATGCATATGCCGAGGCCGTGCTGCGCGCGCTGGAAAACTCCGGCAGCGTCCTGCGCGTCGCGCTCCAGCCGAAGCTGCCCGACCTGGCCGCGCAGGCGGCATGGGTCGAGGAAAGCCTCGCGCTGGTCGACGCGCTCTTCCTCGTGCTCGGCAGCAGCTTCGCCGAGGGCATCGACCTCCTCGGCGGCCGAGTGACGCACGCCATGGTCGTCGGCCCGGCCCTGCCCGAGGTCAACGCCGTGCAAAAGGCGCGCATGGATGCGTTCGCCTCGCTCGGCCGCGACGCCGCCTTCCGACGGGTTTACCAGATCCCCGGCCTGCAGAAGGTGAACCAGGCGCTTGGCCGGCTCGTGCGCGCCCCGGGTCAGAAAGCGAAAGTTCTCCTCCACTGCCGCCGCTTCGCGGACCCGACGTACTCGTCGCTCCTCGCCGCGGACTACCAGTTCTATCGCGAGATCGCCACTGACGACGACCTCGCCGCGTGGCTCGATGGCTCACCGGCCGGTTCGCGCTAGGGCTCGTTCACCTCGAACTTGTCCGTCGCTACTTTGCGTTCAAAACGGGCGATTTCGCGATCCACCAGGTAGGCGAGCGTGGTGTGTTGTGGCCACTCCGGGTCGGCTTCCACCCACTGGCCACTGCGGATCACTTTCCGGTGGATCAAGAGCACGACGTTCCAGTTGATGGTCACGCCCCCGACCAGGAGGATCCGCGAGCCAACCTGGGTGTCGCGCAGCCCCGGCGTGTCGCCGGTCACGCGATTGACGGCCACGAACCGTTCCCGGAAGAGCCACGCCCGATAGTTACCGCTGATCATGTCGGATGACCAGAGGCCGGAAATCGAAATGGTCGGCCGCGTCATCTTCACCGTCGCCTTTTCGTCGGACCATTGCGCGAGCTCGAACGTCCGTCCGTCGCCGACCGCCCGCGCCCCGGGCACGAGCGGCAGCGCCGCCGTCACTTCCCCGCGATAGAGCACGACGTGCAGATTCGATTCCCATCTCGGAGGGTCCGAACGCATCTTGGCGAGGAATGAATTGGGCACAGCGGTATTCGCGCTGAGCCAGAGTCCTGGCGGCGGCCAGGACTGCACCGTTGGCTCTCCATGGTGTTTCCACCTGGCGTCACGTTCCTCTTTTCGCGCCTTGAACCATTGTTTCGTTTCTTCGTCTTCCTGGTGGGGCGGCAGCGAATATAAGCGGCGCAGTACGCCGTCTCCCGGAGAATTGGCGTATGCGCCGTAGCCTGCGTCGCGCGACAGCTTCAGACCGTCAGCCCAGGTCCATGTCATCGGCCGGCTTTCGGCAGAGACTGCAAAGTCGTCCGGAAGCCCGAGGACCCGCATCGAGACGTAGAGCGTCGCGTCCCGTCCGGGTGATTTGGCGAGCGCACCCTTCGCCGCGAATGAGGTAAAATCCACCTTGCTCGCCAAGTCGCCGTTGACTGTCGAAACAGCCGGTCGGCTCCAGCCACCGATGACTTCCGCGAAATTCCATGGCCACGCCTGTCCCACCAGCGCCACCAGGCCCAGGCAGATTACGGTCAGGATCACGGAACCACCGAAGCGCCGGGTGAGGAATTGGTGCGCCGCAACCAGGAACCCGCCGGCGACCAGCACGACGGCGCAGAGCCAAATCCGGGTGAACAACATCGCCGAGCCCACCCGACCCATCGCCCGGCTCCACTCGGACACAAGCGACACCTGTAGCAAGGCGATCCACGACAGGAGCCCGTTCACCAGCAGTAGCGTCCATAGCAGCACGCGCCCGAGGTCGTCGGTCAGCGACGCAACCAGGAACGCCGGCCCGATTACCAGCAGCTGCCAGCCGACGGTATCGACCGCCGTCCAAAGGATATCATGCGGGCCGAAGCGGCAATACAGCCACCACGGCAGCAACAGCAGCACCGGCACCAGCGCAAACAGCAGCAGCACGCCCGCCGCCTTGGCCGCCCAAAGCCGCCCGCCCGAAATCGGCCGGGCTGCCCAAAACAAATCCGAGCCAATGAGCGGGTCCGCGTGCACCCACCGGGCCACGAGCACATACGCCATCACCAGTTGCAGGAACACGAGGCCGGCGTTGGCGAGCTGCAAGCCCGTCACCCAGTCTCCTTCCTGGCCCAGATCCAGGCGTGCATAAACTCCGAGGAGATCCTGCGCGACAAACAGCAACGCCCACACGGCCAGCGCCCAGCGTTCGCGGGCGATGTCCTTTTTGACGATGTGCCAGATGAGTTTCATGCGGAGCCGTCAGGTTTTCGGGACAACCGCCGCCGTCACCGGGCCGGCGAAAATCCGGACCGGCTGAAAACGCACCTTCAGGATGGCTAGGTCGTCCGGTGCATTCGCAGGCGGGTCCAGGACCAGCTGGCGCAAACGGACCTGGATTGAGTTGACCTGAACTGTTCCGACCTGCGCACCTTCGAGTACCCAGCCCAACTTCCGGGACGGACTGAACAACACGTACGCATCCACGGCTTCGTTCATCCCGGCGTCCTGTTCACGGAGGGTCACCCTGGTCTTGCCATCGACTGGTTCCAGTTTCGCGAGGCGGGTCCGGCTCGAACCAACCTGCAAGAGGGCGCCTTCGTGCAGCGGCAATTGGCCCAACACACGGCCGCGCATCGCGTCCGCCCCCAGGTTCAGCGTCGCGGAAATTCCAGGCCGCAGCAAACCGGGCGCGACGCGTCCTGTCAGCTGCCAGGTCGAGTCTTCGGCACCGGCAGCCAGACCTGCAACCTGGAGCACCACCCCGGGCGCAGGTGGCGGCGTCGGTCCGGGCGGACGTCGAAACCACACGGGCGCGGCCGCGTGCCCATCGGTTGCGGTCCAATGCCCGCGCGCCCATCGCACCACGGCGTAGCTGCCCGCGACCGCACCCGACGCCTGACCGTCGAGGTTCACGATCGCCTCACCATTGCTGCGCTGTCCCGGGTCCCGGACCGCCGCCGAGAATTTCCAGGCCGGATCGGCACGTGCCCCCGAGTCCGGCTCGTTCGTAAGATCCCAAGCCCAGCCGTATCGCACGACGATGAGCAGCACGAGCCACCCCGCGACGATGGCTCCCGAACGGGTCGTGCGCCGGGTCAGATATTGGTGCAGCACCACGGCCGCCGCGCAGGCCAACGTCAGCCCCAGCGCCACCCCGTACTTGCTGGCTTCGATACCCATCCCGCCCGAAAACTCCGGCCGCACCACAAGGTAGGGCCGCAAGGAAATCCGCCCGCAGGCGAACAGCAACAAGACCGGCAGGCCCACCACGAGGCCGACGGCGCGAACCAGGAACTGCCCGGCGGAATTCGTCATTGCCGCCAGCGCGAACGCGGCCAGCGACAGCAGGCTTTGGTTGATGAACCCACGGACCGCCGCGTGCAGCCATTCGCCCGCGGAAAACCCGCAGGCCAGCCACACGGGCGTCAGCACCAGCACCGGCGCCACGCCGAACATCGCCACGGCCCCGAGAACCTTGGCCGCCAGCAGGCGCGCCCCGCTGATCGGGCGGGTCGGCCAAAACGCCTGCGAATCGACCAGGCTGTCCTCCATCACCAACCACGCCGCGAGGATGAATCCCACCGCGGCCACGATCAATCCCCACATTTGCAGGTAAATGCCGAGTCCCTCGAAGGCCGTCCGCGTCAATCCCGCATCGGTCCAGAGCCAGAGCATGCCGGTATGCGCCAGCACCACCGCGAGCCAGAGTCCGAGCGGCAGCCGCAGCCGCCGCACGTCCTTGGCGATGATGTGCCAGACCAGATTCATGCCACGGAGATGCTGGCCGGGCTCCGGCCCGCGCGGGCCAGGGTGATGAAGATTTCCCGCAGGGTCATCGGGCTGGCCGTCATCGTCGCACCAGGGAAACGCTCGCGACAGGCCCGCTCGGTGGCATCGCGCTCGTACATCGTGTCGACAAACCGCACGAGTCCGCCCGTCTGTTGCAGGCCGAGCCAACTCGCGGGCACGGCCGGCAGCTCCGCCGCGCTTCCCGGCAGCGTGACGTCGATGCGCCGGAACCGCGCAAGCAGCCCGTCGATTGCCTCGGTAAACTGCAACCGCCCCGTATCGAGCACCGCGATCCAGTCGGCGAGGCGTTCGACCTCTTCGATGTCATGCGACGAGATGAACACCGACCAGTCGCCCTGCCCCGACACCTCGAGGAGGCCGTGCACGAGTTCCTCGCGAACCAGCGGGTCCAGCCCGCTGAAGGGTTCGTCGAGGACCAGCAGCTTCGGCCGGTAGGCGAGCGAAGATAGCAGCGCCGCCTTCATCAGCATGCCGCGGGAGAGTTGCTTCAGCTTGCGCTCCGGCGGCAGGTTGAAATCGCGCAGCAGCTTGGCCTCGAGATCGCGGTCCCAAGTCGGATAGAACGGCCGGCAATAATCCAATAGCTGCCGCACGGTCATCCAGAGCGGCAGCTGCTGGTTCTCCGAGACGTAGCCGATCCGGGCGCGTTCACGTTCGCCCAGCCGCCGGGAGTCGACGCCGAGCACCCGGGCGGAGCCGGCTGTCGGCCGGAGCAGGTTCATCAGCACCTTGATCGTGGTCGACTTGCCGGCGCCATTGGGCCCGAGCAGTGCGAACACGCTGCCGGCCGGCACCGCCAGCGTCAGCTCGTGAACCGCCTCGGTGCGCCCATAGCGCCGCGTCAGTTGCGTGGTTTCGATGATGTTCATGGGAGAAAGGCTGGCTCAACACAGAGGTCGCAGAGTCGCGGAAATCACGACGCCTCCTCTGGAGCGGATTCCATGTCCTCTGTGCTCTCTGTGTTCTCTGTGTTTAGAAATCCGGCTCATGGCTTATTTGCGCCCGAGGCGTTTCCATTGCGCCGCCAATCCCGCCGACACCTCGTCGAGCGTCAGGCCAAGCTTGCGCGCCTCGACCACCAACCGCTCAAGCTCGGTCCCAAGCAAAGCGGCGCGCTCCGCCCGGTCGCCCAGCGCCTGTTCGGCGACGATGCTGCCGACCGCCGGCGTCGTGACGAGAACCCCCTGGGCGACGAGGGCCGCCACGATCTTGTGCGCCGTGTTGGGATTGATCTTCAGTTCCTGGCTCACGACCCGCACCGACGGGAACGCCTGGCCGGGCTGCAATTGCCCCGCCACCACCGCCTTCTTCACCGCGAAGATCACCTGCTCCGCGATCGGCAGGCCGGCCTTGAGTTCGACGGTGAACGGGAGCATGCCGTACTAGTTGCACTAGTACGGTTAGGACGGCAAGGAAAATCGGCGCGTCGCGCCATCCGTGCAGGGCGGGATCGCTGCTCCCGCCTGGAGCCATCCCGAATCATCCCGACGGCGGGATCAGCGATCCCGCCCTGCAACCCCGGCCCGCCTGGCGGCGGGCAGCGGTCACGCCTAGCTCCTGTCCGCCTCGACCTCGCCCAGCAGGTTGGCGAAGATCATCTTGCCGCCGCCGCTGGGCAGCACGCCGATGATCTCGGCCGACACGCGCTTCCCGACAAAGGAGCGGGCATTGTTGACCACGACCATCGAGCCGTCCGGCAGGTAGCCGAGCGCCTGGCCCTCCTCCTTGCCGCTCTTCACCAGGTCGAGGGCGATGCTTTCGCCGATGACCAATTCGGGCCGCAGCGCGGACTCGAGGGCATGGAGGTTGAGCCAGGACACGCCCTGGAACTGCGCCATCTTGGCGAGGTTGCTGTCCGTGGTCAGCAGCTTGGCGCGCATCGACTGCGCGAGAAAAATGAGCTTGGCCTCGAGGTCCTGCCGGCGGGTGACGTCGCTCTGGTGGATGCGGATGTCGAGGCCCTTGATCGCCCGCAGTTCGTTGAGCACCTGCAGGCCGCGCCGGCCTCGCGCCTGTTTCACCGGATCGGGCGAATCGGCGATGACCTGCAGCTCGTTCAGCACAAACGTCGGGATGATGAGCGCGGCGCCGAGGAACTGCGTCTCGCAGATGCGGGCGATGCGGCCGTCGATCAGCGCGCTCGTGTCGACCACGACCAGCGGCACGTCCACCTCATGCGGCACGAAGCGCATGTAAGGGATGACGAGGTTGAACTCGTCCTTGCCGCGCAAGGCGATGACGGTGCCGAGGTAGGTGCAGATGAGGAACAGCGCCAGCTGCACGAGGTAGATGATCTGCGGGTCGCCTTCCTTCAGCAGCGGCGACGTGCCCAGCAGCCACGCGACCACGGCACCGATGCCGAGGCCGAACGTCAGCGCCGTCAGGCCCCGCAATGAAAACCCCTTCAACATCAGGTCGACCAGCACGACCAGGGTGCCGATGGCGCCGCCGATGAACATGGCCAGCCCGCGCCGGTGATCCCAGTCCTCGATGGTATAACACACGAGCCAGCTGGCGGTGATGCAGAGGGCGATGAAGAAAATCCGGATAACCAGCAGCGTCTTGTTCATGCGAAGGGGCGCCCGATCAGTTGAATACACCCTTGTTCTTCAGCCACAGCAAGACAAAGGGCAGCACGAGAAAAAATATCATGACGCCATAAAGAATCAGCTGTGCCCGGTGGGCCTTTTTCTCTAGCTCCGGATCCGTCTCGCTCATTCGTCGCATCCGACCAACCTCCCCTCGCAATGACAACGCAATACTGGCTCGTGAAATCCGAACCCGGCACGTACTCGTGGGACAACTTCGTGGCCGAGCGCCGGACCGCGTGGACCGGCGTCCGCAACTACGCCGCGCGCCTCCACCTCAATGCCATGCGCGCCGGCGATCAGGTCCTTTTCTACCATAGCGGTGAGGCCAAAAGCATCGTCGGCCTCGCCCGCGTGACCAAGGCGGCGTTCCCCGATCCGACGGCCGACGAACCGGGCTGGGTCGCGGTCGAGCTCGCCGCCGGCCGGCCGCTGAAGTCGCCGGTCACCCTCGCCACCGTCAAAGCCACCCCCGCGCTAGAGGACATGGCACTGATCCGGCTCGGACGACTCTCGGTGCAGCCGGTCAAGCCGGCCGAGTTCAAGACCGTACTGAAGCTCGCCGGCGGGTGAGAGCCATCCGCGGCTAATGGTGGAACCGGCACTCCGTGCAGGGTCGGTGCAACTGGAGTCGGGGTGCCCTCACCCCGCGAAGCGCAAGCGTGAATGGCAGCCAGCGGGACGAGGGCGTCCCTCCTCCAACAGGCGACGTCCAGCCCGCACGGAGTGTGGGCTCCACCGCGACACCCTCGCCGCTGCCCCGGGCTCGACAATGCCCGGGCGTCCGCTTGAGATGCGGGCGTGTTTGACCAGATCACCATCCTCGCGCCGGGTCTGCTCGGCGGCTCCGTCGCCCAGGCGGCGCGACATTTCGGCGCCGCCCGCCGCATCGTCCTCTGGGCGCGACGGCCGGAGACGCGCCTGCAGTTGAAAACCCAGCCGTGGTGCGACGAGGTCGCGGACACACCGGCTGCGGCCGTCGCGGGATCCGACCTGGTGATTCTGTGCACGCCGGTCGACCAGATCGTCCCGCTCGTGCGCCAGATCGCCAAACACCTCAAGCCCGGCGCGATCGTCACGGACGTGGGCAGCGTGAAGGGCGAGATCTGCCGGCACAGCGCGAAAGCGGCCGGCTCACAGGCGCATTTCATCGGTTCCCATCCGATGGCGGGCTCCGAAAAATCCGGGTGGACGCACGCCCGTCCGGACCTGTTCGCCCGCCGGGTCGTGTTTGTCACGCCGCTGCCGGAGGCCGATGCCAAGGCCGTCGAGCGGGTCGCGGCGTTCTGGGCGGCGCTCGACGCCGAAGTGGCCACCGTTGAGCCCGACGCGCACGACGAGATCGTCGCCCACATCAGCCACCTGCCGCAGGTGGTCGCGTCGGCGCTGTGCGCCTGCCTCAATCGCCGCGATCACCAATGGCGCAACTACTCCGGCGGCGGCCTGCGCGACACCACCCGGATCGCGGGCAGCGACCCGAAGCTCTGGAAGACCATTCTCGAACAGAATCGCGACGAAGTGCTGCGCGCCGTCCGCGCCTTCCAGGACGAACTGCACGGGTTCGAGCGCGCGCTGGCCAATCGCGACTGGTTCGAAGTCCAGGCCATCCTGGAACGCGGCAAAGGTTACCGCGACCAATTCCGCCCGATACCCTGAAGCAAATGTGGGAGCGCACCTGCGCGCGAAAATCGCGACCAGGATCGCTCCCACCCAATGCGAAGAGATGCCCAACCACCCGGACAAACTTCCCATCCTCCCCTTCACCCGGCCGGTGCGCGGACGTGTCACGCTGCCGGGTTCGAAGAGCATCACGAACCGGGCCCTCATCCTGGCGGCGCTGTCGCCGCGGACCGTGACCCTGCACGGCGCCCTTTTCAGCCGTGACACTCGCATCATGGTGGCCGCCCTCCAGGCGCTCGGCTTCAAGGTAACCACGGACGAACCGGCACTCACCATCACGATCGAGGGTCGTGGCGGCGAAATTCCCGTCCGCGAGGCCCGGATCGAGGTCGGCAACGCCGGCACCGCGGCCCGCTTCCTCACGGCGTTTGTCTGCCTGCGTCCCGACGGCATCTATCATTTTGATGGCGACACGGCCATGCGTCGCCGGCCGATTGGCGCGCTGCTCGAGGCCCTCGAAGCCCAGGGCGCACAGGCGACCAGCCGCAGCTTTCCCTTCACGCTTCACACCGCCGGCCTGCCGGGCGGAACCGTAGCCCTCGACGCCTCCGAGAGCAGCCAGATGTTGTCCGCCCTGCTGATGGTCGCACCGCATGCACGATCGCCACTCAACGTCACATTGAAGGGCGAACCCGGCTCGAAGCCGTTCGTGACGATGACCCGCAGAATGCTCGAGCAGTTCGCAGCCGGGCCGACGGACTACGAGATCGAAGGCGATGCCACGGCCGCAAGCTACTTCCTGGCTCTGCCCTTGGTGACCGGCGGCGAGATTACCTTCACGAACTTCACTCCGGACCTTCAGGGCGACGCGCAATTCGCCGACGTCCTCGCGCCCCTCGGCCTGTCCCAGGAGCGCGCGGGGAGCGCCATCGCGTTTCGCGCGTCCGCCGCGAGAGGCCGACACGGACCGACGGCGAATTTCCGTGAGTTCTCCGACACCTTCCTGACCCTCGCGGCCATTGCTCCGCTGCTGGTCGGCCCGACCCGCATCAGCGGCATCGCGCACACGCGCAAGCAGGAGACCGATCGCGTGGCCGGCGCCGCCGCGGAACTGCGCAAACTTGGCCAGAACGTCGTGGAAACGGAGGACGCCATCGAAATCCATCCGCGACCGCTCCGACCCGACGTGGAGATCGAGACCTACCACGACCACCGTTTCGCCATGAGCTTCGCCGTGCTCGGCTGCCATGACTTGCGGGGCGATGGCCGCCCGTGGCTCACGATCAAGGATCCCGGTTGCTGCGCCAAGACCTTCCCGGCATTCTTCGACTTGCTCGCCGCCCTGCGAACGGGCTCACCTTGACTGCCATGGCGCCTCCCCAATTCTTCATCATCGCCATCGATGGCGGCGCCGCGTCCGGCAAATCGTCGTCGTCCAAGATCCTCGCCGATCGTTTCAACCTGCTGCACGTCGACACCGGTTCCTTCTACCGCCACATCACCTATGAGTTGCTGCGGCGCGGCGTGCCCTCATCCGACCTGCCAGCACTGCGCTCAGCCCTGGCCGGCCTTCATTTCTCGACCCGGCTCAATGGCCGTTCGGCGCAAATGCTCATCGATGGCCAGCCCGCCGGGAGCGAGATTCGCGGCCAGCACGTCAACGACCACGTTTCGCATTACGCGGCCGTCCCCGAGGTTCGCCAGGTCCTGCTTGGCTACCAGCGCGGGCAGGCCGACGTGGCCCGTGAACGCCATTTCCGCGGCCTGGTCATGGAGGGTCGCGACATCGGGTCGGTGATCTTTCCCCAGGCCGAATTCCGTTTCTTCCTCCACGCCGACCCGGCCGAGCGCGCCAAGCGCCGCGCGAAGGAAGGCCACCAGGATTCGATCGCCGAGCGCGACCGGCTCGACTCCTCGCGCAAAGCCTCGCCGCTCACCTGCCCGGCCGGCGCGATCGACATCGACACGACGCACCTGACGCTCGCCGAGGTCGTTGAACAAATGGCGGCGCGAATCGAGGCGGAGACCAAATGAACCCCCGGTGGCCAAAGACCAGGTGGAGCCCGCACTCCGTGCGGGCTGAATCCAATCCTGCACGGAGTGCGGGATCCACCTGCTGAACCTCGCCCATGCCGCGCCCACCCGATCTGCTTGAGATGAAGCCGTTCTACGGCTTCTTCCACTATCTTGCCGCCAGCATCTACGGCATGTGGTTTCGGGGCGAAGTGGTCGGCACGGAAAATTTCCCGGCCGCCGGACCGTTTCTCATCGCCTCGAACCACGCCAGCCACCTCGACCCGCCCATGGTCGGCTGCCAGATCGCCAAGCAGATGCGGTTCTTCGCGCGACGCAGCCTGTGGAACAACAAGCTGCTGGCGTGGTGGCTCGACCAGGTGGAGACAATTCCCGTCGAGCGCGACACGGGCGACATCGGCGCGATCAAGAAGGTCCTGCAGGCGCTGAAGGAGGACCGCGCGGTCGTCCTGTTCCCCGAGGGCACCCGCTCGCCCGACGGCCACCTGCAAAAACCAAAGGCCGGTGTCGGCCTGATGGCGTGCAAGACCGGCGTGCCCGTGGTGCCCTGCCGCGTCTACGATTCCTTCGCGGCGTTTGGCAAGGGTCGGAGCCTGCCGCGCCTCGGCACGCCCGTCACGATCGTCTTCGGCCGGCCACTCCAGCCGCGCGAGTACGACCACCCGGCCGACGGCAAGGCGCGCTACGACAACGCCGCCCAGCGCATCATGGACCGCATTGCCGCACTCCCGCGCCCGGTGCTGCCGGTGATTTGAGGTCGCCAGGCGGGAGCGAGCTTGCTCGCGATGGCCGAAACCCTCGCGAGCAAGCTCGCTCCCACTTGCCGGTGCCGCCCCGTCCCCGGCAAATCGCCGATTCCTTGCAGGAAAACTTTTTCTCGCCACCGGTGGGAACATTCTTGGAAATATTTTTTCCCAGCAGCCTTTCTTTCCACTCCACGGCCGAACATGATTGAAGTCAGAGGACTCGCCAAAAACTACGGTTTGTTTCGGGCGGTCGATAATGTCTCCTTCTCCGTCCAGCGGGGCGACATTCTCGGCTTCCTCGGCCCCAACGGCGCCGGCAAATCGACCACGATGAAGATGATCACGGGGTTCCTGCGGCCCACCGCCGGCACCGCCGTGGTCGATGGCCACGATGTGACCCGCGCCCCGATCGAGGTGAAGCGCCGCATCGGCTACCTGCCCGAGAGCGCCCCGTGCTATCCCGAGATGACCGTCGCCGAATTTCTCGGCTTCATCGCCGAGATGCGCGGCTTCCGCGCACCGGTCGAAAAGGCCGCCCGCATCCGGCGGGTCGTCGAACTCTGCCACCTCGACGGCGTGCTGGGCCAGTCCATCGAGACGCTGTCGAAAGGCTTCAAGCAGCGGGTCGGCTTCGCCCAGGCCCTCCTCCACGATCCGCCCGTGCTCGTGCTCGACGAGCCGACCGACGGCCTCGATCCGAACCAGAAGAACGAGGTGCGGACCATCATCAAGCAGCTCGCGACGCAGAAAGCCGTCATCCTCTCGACGCATATCCTCGAGGAGGTCGATGCCCTCTGCACGCGCATCATCATCATTTCCCGCGGCAAGGTCGTCGTCGACGAGACCCCAACCGCCTTCCGCGCCCGCCGGCCCGGCGCGCGGCTCGACGAAATCTTCCGCGAACTCACCCGCGGCGACATCTGAGGCGCCATGAGCCAGATCACACCCATCTTCAAGCGCGAGTTCCTCGGCTACTTCCGGACGCCCGTCGCATACGTGTTCCTGATCATCTTCCTGCTGGCGTCCGTCGGCCTCGCGTTCTTCGTCGGCCAGCTCTTCAAGGGCAACCAGGCGACGCTCGAGGCCTACTTCACGTTCCATCCCTGGCTGTTCCTTTTTCTCATTCCCGCCGCCGGCATGCGCCTCTGGTCCGAGGAACGCCGTTCGGGCACGATCGAGCTGCTCTTCACCCTGCCGGTCACGCCGCTCGAGGCCGTGCTCGGGAAATTCCTCGCCGCCTGGGCATTCCTCGCTGCGGCCATCCTGTTGAGTTTCCCGCTGGCGCTGACCGTGGCCTGGCTCGGTGATCCCGACTGGGGCATCATGGCGTCCAGCTATCTGGGCAGCATCCTGATGGCGGGCGCCTACCTCGGCGTGTGCTCGCTCATGTCGGCGCTGACCAAGAACCAGGTCGTCGGCTTCGTCCTCGGCCTGTTCGTCAACCTGGTGCTCGTCTTCCTCGGCTGGAGCGTCTTCAACGGCGCCCTCGCGGCCGTCTTTCCGCAGGCGATCGTCGACCTGCTGGCAAACTTCAGCCACACGACGCACTTCGACGCCTTCACCAAGGGCATCATCGACCCGAAGGACGTCATGTTCTTCCTCTCGCTCGCCGGCTTCTGCCTCTTCCTGAACGTGCTCGCCCTCGAACGCTGATTCCGCGCCATGAAATTCGGCCGCATCCCGCTGACCATCGTCCTCCTCTTCGTCGGACTCGTCGCCGTCAACTACCTCGCGTCGGCCCTGCCCTACCGGGTCGATGCGACGGCGGAGCACATTTACTCCCTCTCGCCGGGCACGCATGCCATCCTCGACAAGCTCGAGGAGCCCGTCCGCCTCGACTTCTATTTCTCCTCCAGCACCGCCGGCCTGCCGATCTCGATCAAGAACTACGCCGCGCGCGTGCAGGAAATGCTCCGGCAGTACGTGCGCGCGTCGCACGGCCATCTCGAGCTGGTCGTGACCGACCCGAAGCCCGATACGCCCGCCGAGGAAAAGGCCACCGCCGCCGGCGTCACGGGCCAGCCGTTGAGCAATGGCGACCGCGTGTACTTCGGCCTCGTGGCCACGCTGGCTGACCAGCAGCAGGTCATCGCGTTCTTCAGCCCGCAGCGCGAACAGTTTCTCGAGTACGATCTCTCGCAAATCATCTATCGGATCCAGCAATTCAACCGGCCCAAGCTCGGCCTGCTCACCTCGCTGCCGCTGCGCGGCGCGATGGATATGATGGCCATGCAGACGGGCCGCATGCCTCGCAGCCAGCTCGTGCTGTCGGAATGGGAACGCTCGTTCGAAATTGTCGATGTCCAGGCGTCGGCTACCGAGCTGCCGGCCGGCCTCGATGCCCTCGCCATCATCCACCCGCAGAACGTCAGCGAGAAGCTGCAGTTCGCCATCGACCAGTTCCTCCTCGGCGGCAAGCCGGTGTTCCTCGCGGTCGACCCGTCGTCGCGCACGATGGCCGACCAGGGCCAGCGCAACCAGATGATGGGCGGCCCGCCGCCCGGCACCGCGAGCGACCTGCCGAAGCTGCTCGGCGGCTGGGGCATTGAGTACAAACCCGCCGACGTCATCGGCGATCCCGACAACGCCACGCCCGTCCAGACCGGTGCCGGCGTGGTCAGCCGCCTCCCGATCTGGATCAATCTCACGAGCGCCAACCTCAACCGCACGGCGCTCGCCACCAGCCAGCTCAGCTCGCTTCTCTTCATCGAACCCGGCGCGATCACGCCCAAGGCCGGCTCCGGGCTGACCTTCACCCCGCTCGCCACCACTTCCGCCCAGAGCGGCACCGTGCCGGCAATGACGCTCCAGTTCTCGCCACCCGAGGAGGCCGGCAAGAATATCACCGCTTCCGGCAGCAAGACCGTTGCCGCCCTCGTCGAGGGCAAGTTCAAGTCCGCCTTCCCCGATGGACTGCCCGCGGATGCGCCGGCCAAGAAGGACGACATCAAGGATGGAAAGCCCGGGGATGCGGCCAAGGATGCGAAACCGGACGCGGCCAAACCGACCGCGCCCGCGTTGAAAGAATCAAAGACCAAATCGACGCTCATCATCGTCGCTGACTCCGACTGGCTGATGGACGATTACAGCGTACGCCGCATGAGCTTCCTCGGCATGCAGTCGGCCGAGCCACTCAACGACAACCTCGCGTTCGCCAGCAATGCCATCGAGTTCCTCTCCGGTTCACAGGACCTGATCTCAATCCGCGGCAAGGCGTCGTCCGACCGGCCGTTCACCGTCGTGCGTCGCATGGAAGCCGAGGCGCAGCGGCAGTACCAGGAACAGCTGACCGCCCTCGAGGCCCGCCTGACCGACGTGCAGAACAAGCTGACCGAGCTCCAGGGCAAGAAGACCGAGGGCAACCGGCTGATCGCCACGCCGGAAATGGAAAAAGCCATCGATGACTTCCAGAAGCAGGAAAGCGAGATGCGCGGCGAGCGCCGGCAGATCCGCGCCGCCCTGCGGCACGGCATCGAGGTGCTCGAGAATACCATCATCGTCATCAACCTGCTCGCCCCGGCGGTGATCGTGTCCCTGTTCGGCTGGTGGTATCACCGCCAGCGCCGCCACTCCGCCGGTTCCGCCCCGAAAGTCCCATGAACCTGCGCAAGCTGTCCCTCACCGTTGCCATTCTCGCCGTTTTCAGCGGCGTCGTCTGGTTTCTCCAGCGGCCCAAGGTGCCCGCCGTCACCGACTCGCGCGTCGGCCAGCCGGTGCTCGCCGGCGACCTCGCCACCAAGGCGGCGAAAGTCCGCGTGGCCGACCAAGGCAAGCAGGTCACGCTCGAGCATCAGGCCGACGGCACCTGGCAGGTGGCCGATTACTACGATTTCCCCGCTGATTTCGCGAAGCTCAGCCGGCTGATTGACGATCTAACGACCGCCAAGATCCAGCGGCTTGTCACCAGCCGGCCCGACCGGCTGGAACGCCTCGAGTTCAAGGACAGCAGCATCACCCTGCTGGATGCCGCGGGCAAAGAGCTGTGGCAGGTGACGCTGGGCAAGAATGCCGAGGGCGGCGGACGCTTTCTGCGTTACGGCGCCGAGCAGAAGGGTTACCTCGCCAATCTCACCTCCTACCTCGATACCGATCCGAAGGGTTGGGCCGACACCGCACTCCTCAACCTCAAGGCCGAAGACGTCGCCGGCGTCGAGTTGTCATTCGCCGACGGCAAGACCATCGCGGCGACGCGCACGAAGAAGGAGGATCCCTGGACCTCAACCGCTGCCCCCGCGGGCAAGCAGCTCAAATCCGCCACCATCAGCACCGTGATCGGCAATTTCACGCCGCTGCGTTTCACCGACACCAAAGCCCTCGATGATCCCGACGCCGTCGTCGCCAAGGCGCATGCGCGCACGATCAAGCTCACGACGTTCGATCACAAGACCTACACGGTGTCTCTCGGTCGCAAGCCCGAGGAAAAGAAGCTGAAACCGCCCGCCTCGGAGAAGAAGCCGGACGCCGCTGCGGCCACTCCCGACGCCAAATCCGCCGAGGCGAAGCCCGCCGCACCGGGTGGCGAAGCTGCGGCCAAGGCCGAGCCCGCCAAGCCCAAGGAGCCAGAGTACGAGACCATTCCCGCCGGAGCCGTGTTCGCTTTTGTCAGCAGTGCGGACGGCAAGGAGCCCGTCGACGCCTTGGCGAAGAAGCGCTCGTTTGAAATCAGCGAGTGGGCGTTCACGAGTCTCCCTGCGTCCGAAGCCGACCTCTGGGAGGACGCGCCGAAGCCGGCGAGTCCCGAGGCCAAGCCCACGGCAAAGCCTTGACTCGTGTACGGGCGTGCCTGGTGCACGCCCGCTCGGGCAGGAACTGTAGGTCGGGCTTTACGCCCGACACATCGGGCGTAA
>DASZRV010000015.1:0-2069 GCA_035549095.1 Lacunisphaera sp.
TCAACCCGACGCGGGACCGCCCCGGCCTCGATGCCATGCCCGTCGAGGCCATGCCCCGGCGCCGGATGGCCGGCGCGGCCTGGCCTGGCCGGAGAAGCCGCGAGGCGATGGAGGAACGGCCAGCGCCGCCTCACGCCCGCCCGCGCTTCGCCCCGCCGGCCTTGCTGGCGCTCTTCCCCGGAAGATTTCGAACCGCCCTCTCAGGCCGCGTCCGGCCAGGGCGTGAGGATCTCGAAGCCGTCGTCGGTGACCGCGATGGTGTGCTCCCACTGCGCCGACAGCGAGTGGTCCTTGGTCACCACCGTCCAGCCGTCGGGCAGCTGCCTGGTCTGCGGCTTGCCGGCGTTGATCATCGGCTCGACGGTGAAGGTCATGCCCTTCTGCAGCACCACGCCGGCGCCCGGCTTGCCGTAGTGCAGCACCTGCGGCTCGTCGTGGTAGACCTTGCCGATGCCGTGGCCGCAGTACTCGCGCACCACCGAGAAGCCCGCCGCCTCGGCGTGCTTCTGGATCGCGTGGCCGACGTCGCCCAGCGTGGCGCCCGGCCGCACCGCGCCGATGCCCTTCATCATCGCCTCGTAGGCGGTGTCCACCAGCCGCTTGGCCAGCACCGACGGGGTGCCGACGAAGTACATGCGGCTGGTGTCGCCGTGCCAGCCGTCCTTGATGACGGTGACGTCGAGGTTGACGATGTCGCCGTCCTTGAGCACCTTGCCGGGGCTGGGGATGCCGTGGCAGACCACGTGGTTGACCGAGGTGCACAGCGTCTTGGGAAAGCCGTTGTAGCCCACGTTGGCGGGGATCGCCTTCTGCACGTGGACGATGTGCTCGTAGGCCAGGCGGTCCAGCTCCTCGGTGGTGACGCCGGGCCTGACGTGCTCCTTGAGCATCGCCAGCACCTCGGCCGCCAGCCGGCCGGCGACGCGCATGCCCTCGAGGTCTTGGGAGGTTTTCAGGGTAATGGCCATGATCTCGCCCAGATGGCGGCGCCGGCGGCCGATTTCCAGCCGGCTTGCCGCCTCGCCGGCGTGCCGGCTACAATTGCATGGTTTTGCAGGTCGCCACGGGCCGTTCCGGCCGCTCCGCGCCCCGCAAATCGAAGCGGGATTGTAACCGCAGGGCGGTACAAACCCAACCAACGCCACACACGCATCGGCACCGCCTTCGGGGTGCCGCGACGGGCCTTCCCCTCGAAACGAGGCGGGGCGCGGAGCGGTCGAAGCCGGGGATGCGTGGAGGTCCCAACCCCCCCGGGCCGCCGAAAAAGGCCCACTGCAGGAGTACCACCATGGCTCAAGTCACCATGCGCCAGATGCTCGAGGCTGGCGTGCATTTCGGCCACCAGACCCGCTACTGGAACCCGAAGATGGCCCCGTACATCTTCGGCGCGCGCGGCAAGATCCACATCATCAACCTCGAAAAGACCCTGCCGCTGTTCACCGACGCGATGAACTTCCTGTCGGCGATCGCTTCGAGGCGCGGCACCGTGCTGTTCGTCGGCACCAAGCGCTCCGCCCGCGAGGCGCTGGCCGAGGAGGCCGCCCGCTGCGGCATGCCCTACGTCACCGCGCGCTGGCTCGGCGGCATGCTCACCAACTTCCGCACCGTCAAGCAGTCCGTGTCCAAGCTCAAGGAGCTGGAGGCGGCCGAGACCGACGGCTCGTTCGACAAGCTGGTCAAGCACGAGGTGCTGGCCCTGCGCCGCGAGCGCGCCAAGCTGGAGAACTCGCTGGGCGGCATCAAGGACATGAACCGCCTGCCCGACGCGCTGTTCGTGATCGACATCGGCCACGAGGACATCGCCGTGCAGGAGGCCAAGAAGCTCGGCATCCCGGTGGTCGCGGTGGTCGACACCAACTACAACCCGGAGCTGGTGGACTACGCCATCCCGGGCAACGACGACGCGATCCGCGCGATCCAGCTGTACGCCCGCGCCGCCGCCGACGCCATCCTGGAAGGCAAGGCCGCCGCGCCGGCCGCCGCCCAGGGCGACGCCAACGAGTTCGTCGAGCTGGACGAGGAAGGCAACCCGGTCGCCAAGGACGAGGAGCGCAAGCCCGCCCCGCGCC
>DASZRV010000016.1:0-30122 GCA_035549095.1 Lacunisphaera sp.
GCGGGGGCAGGGGGCGGCGCCGGCGCCGCTGACGGACACGGCGGCCACGGCGGCAATCGCGCCGGGCGGCCGAATCGTCGCGGAGAGCCGCGCCGATGGCGCACTGCAGGCGGGTTTCCCGGCGACGGCGGCCGAAGCCTATCGGGAGTTGCTGGGCCATCCGGCGCTTCCGGACGAGGCCCGTAACCGCCTCCAACTGGCGCTGGTCACCGCGCTGATGGATGCCGGAGATTTGCCGGCGGCCGAAAAGGCGCTGGCGGCGTATGCGGGCCCGCACAATTCCGCCTACGAACTCCGCGCCGGGCTCCTGGCGGCGAATGCGCGGCGGATCCCCCAGGCGAAAGCGGCGCTGGCGGCGGGAAAGCTCGAGGATCTCGGCGCGGCGGACAAAGGCTGGTGGCATTATTTGGAAGGGCTGGTATCGGAGGCGGAGGGTAATTTCCCCGCGGCCAATCAATTTTTCGCGGAAGCGAGCAATGCTGCGGTTTCGGATTTGGAGCGCGCGCGCTTCATGCTGGGCCAGGAACAGGCGCGGTTGCGGTCCGGCCAGACCAACGAGGCCGATCTCGCCACGACCAAGGCCAACATGGAGCGGCTCCAAGGCACGCGACAGGGGTACGTTTTCGCGCAGGCTTATGCGACCGGGCTGGCGTTGCTCCGACGCGAACCCGAGGCGCAGGCCGTGCTGCAGTCCCAGCTGGCGGTCCTGCCGCCTAGCGAGCGGGCGATGGCGGACCAGTTTCGGCTCATGCTGGGCCTGATCGCCGGCGAGCGCAGTGACGCGGGGCGACGGGCGTTCCGGCAGTTATTGCGCGACGGGCAGAAACCGGAGACCCAGCGGCTTGCGCTGCAGTTGCTCGCCCGCGGGGCGACCACGACGGGAGAGCGGGAACAATTGCGGCGGGACCTGACCGATCTGCTCGGCTCCCCGAACCCGAATCGCATCGTGGAGGATCTGATGCTCACCCGCGCCCAGCTGGCACTGGTGGACAAGGATTATGCGCACGCGGAGGAGGACGCGCGCGCCCTGCTCGAACGCTACCCGGGGAGCAACCAGAAGGCGGCGGCACTCGGAGTGCGGCTGGCCGTGGCCTGGGACCTGAAGCGCTATCGCACGGCGGCGGAAGTGATCACGCAGTTGCGCGACCTGCTCGGAGCGGGGCGCGAGCGGGCCGAGCTGGGCGTGCTGCTGGCCGAGGCATTTTTTCGCGCCGACGATTATCGCAATGCCGCCAACGCCTATGATGCGGCCCTGCACGAATCGCCTTCGGTCGTGCCGGCGGGCGTGCTGATCTTCCAGCGGGTGTTATCCGATATCCGGGCAGACCAGCTTGACCAGGCTGCGGCGCAGCTCGACGCGGCGGCCGGCAACCCGGGCTTCGATCCCGTGAACCGCTGGCAGGCGGAATGGAACTTGGTGAAGGAGATGCAGGTGCGGGGCGATACCACGGCCGCATACGCGCGCGTGAACCGCCTGCTCGCGGCCGGGGCGCAGGGCGTGCCGGAGGAGCTGCGCATCCGGCTGATGTGGCTGCGCGCCAAGCTCGCCTTCGACAACGGCCAGCCCCAGGCCACCCTGCAACAGATCGACGAGCTGCTCGCGCTGTTGCCGGCCGGCGGGCAGCTCGATCCCGCGTTGCGCACCAGCGTGACGAGCACGACGCTGTTGCTCCGCGCGCAGGCGCTGCTCGCGCTGAATCGCGACAAGGAAGGCACGGCCGTGATGGAAAAGCTACGCGCCGACTTCCAGGCATCGCCGGCAGCACAGTATTCCTATCTCGTGCAGGCCAGTTATCTGACCAACCAGCGCGGAGACCTGGCGGGAGCGCAGGGCGTGCTGGTGAGTTTCGTGGACAATGAAGCCTACCGCCGGAGCGCCTACGCGCCGCTGGCGCTGTACGATGCCGCCCTGAACCTGGAGCGCCAGGGCCTCGACCGCCAGCTGCGCGAGGCGTACCAGCGGCTCGAGCGATTGATCAATGACTACCCGCAGGACGAGCTCGTGTTCTATGCGCGCCTGAAGCAGGGCGACCTGATGCGGAAGTTGAATGACTTCGCGACTGCCCGGCAGCTTTACGAGTATCTCGTCAACAATTACGCGGGGCATCCGGACGAGCTCCTGGCCCAGTTGGCGCTCGGCGACTGCTATTTCGCGCAGGGCACCAACAGCGTGTCGAACTACGAGAGCGCGACCTCCATCTTCGAGCGTCTACGCGATCTCCCCTCCGCGCCGGTCGACCTGCGCGCCGAGGCCGGCTTCAAGTGGGGCTACGCGCTGGAACAACGCCAGCAAACCGCGAAGGCGCAGACAGTCTTCTGGGGCATCGTGAACGATTTCCTGCTCGATGCCGGGTCGGCGGCTAGGCTGGGTGCGAAGGGGCGGTATTGGATATCCCGATCCTTGCTCGAGCTCGGCCAGATTGACGAGGACGCCGGCCAGCTCGACGAGGCGCAGCGCGCTTACCAGCTGATCGTGGACAACAAGCTCTACGGTGTCGCGCAGGCGCAGGCAAAGCTGGCGCGGTTCCGGCCGGCCGCGGGAGGCAAGCCGTGAGCTTTGGCATTTACCACCGGCGGGCCCGTCGCATGATCGGCGCGATTGCATGACGGAATTCAGCTACAGTGTGTTTGCCAAGGGCGGGCCGGTGATGTGGCTGCTCGTGCTGCTCGGGGCCATCGCGCTGGTGGTCTTCATTGAACGGGCGCTGTTCCTGCACCAGGGGCAGATCCGTTCGACCGCGTTTCTCGATGGCATCAAGAACCTGCTGCGAAAGGACCGGCTGATGGAAGCCCTCACAGTCTGCGAAGAAACGCCGGGACCCGTGGCCAAGCTGGTGAAAGCCGGCCTCCGTCACGCCACGGACGACGAACAAGCCATGCGTTATGCCATCCAGGAAGCGGCGCTGACGGAGATCCCGGTGCTGGAGCGGCGGATCAGCGCCCTGGCGGCAATCGCCCAGATCGCGCCGCTGTTTGGACTGCTCGGCACCCTGCTCGGGATGATCCGGACTTTCTGGCAGTTTAACCAAGGCGGCAATTACGCGACCTCCGCCGCGCTCGCCGGGGGAATGTGGGAGGCGTTGCTCACCGCGGCGGCCGGTCTCGCCGTGGCGATCCCGGCGCACGTGGCGCGGCATTTTTTGGCGAGCCGCGTCCGCGCGCTGGTGCAGGACATGGAATGGGTGGCGAGCGAACTCATGCGCTTCCTCCTGCGCGACTATCGCACCGGCAAGGATCAGGCCCAATGATCACACGGCCACTGAATCTCGAGGCCCGACTCAGTCCGCCGCCCCGCGACCTGGATTTCGTTGCGTGGGTCAACATCGGCGCGATCGTCCTGTTCTTCAGTCTGCTCGGCTCGCGCTTCGTGCTCACCCCGGGGCTGGCCGTGGGCACGGGCGACGGTGGGATCGTGCTGCCGCAGGGGGCGAACACCGTCGAGAACACGGGAGCAGCCTCGGTGGTGGTGAGCTATCGGCGCGAGAATGTGATCCTGTTCGAAGGGGGAATCTATTCCCTGACTGATCTCCAGAAACAGCTTGCCGGTTACGCCAAGCGGCATCCCGGCGCGGTCATGCTGGTGCAGGCCGACCGCGAAGTGTCGGTGCAAAACGTCCTCGATTTGATCGAAATGGCCCGGGCGGCAGGTTTCGCCAATGTCCTGCTCGCCGCCGAACCGGCGGAAACGCCGAAATGAGGAGCGCGGTCGATGCGCATCGGAACGCTGGAGGTAAAGCGGCGCGTTTGGATTGGTCTGGCCGTGGCCGTGGTCGTGACCACCGCATGGTGGGCTTGGCTGCGGACGCGACAGCCGCCGATTGAGCCGCGGATCGCGGCGAAGACCCCGTTCGTGCAGCTGGCGGGAACGGGAAACGGCGCCGGTGATCGCATGTTGCGCGAACGAGTCGAGCTGATGGATCCCAAGCCGCTCTTCTTTCCGACCGAATGGAATTACGGCCAGCGGCCGCTGCGCGAATCGATGCGACGGCAGCCGGGCGATGTCTTTGGCAGCTTTCCGCCGAACCTCGAATTCGGCGGGAAAGGCGTCGGAACGTACGGAACGGAAGGGGTGGCGGCGCCGGAGAAACTTGCGGATGTGTTGGCGCAGGGTAACGACGTTCCGTTCGATGGCATGGGTCAGGTTGACACGAAGATTACCGGCTTGGAGCCGAGGAGCGCTTTTCTCGAAGTCCGATCGCTGAAAAATGGTGATGTGGCTATCACGCAAACGCTTGGTAACGTGTTTATTCCCAAGAGCGATTTTTCGCCCGTGGAATATCTGGTCGCCGTGAGCAGTGCCGGAGTGATCGGCGACCCGGTTTTATTGATCGGTGCCGAGGGCGAAGAAGTCGATGAACGGGTGGACAGTTTCTTCCGCTCGTACCTTGTAAAAGGGGCTCGCCTCGGCGAGCGTTTGATGCCCGGGAACTATCGCGTTTCGATCGGTCCGTAGGTTTTTTGGAAGGGCGGAAAGAATCTAGTTGACGGCCAATTTTACGGGCTATTCTCTCAACGTTCTTTTCCAATTTTGGTCTGCGCCTTGGTCTGCCCAGATAGCTCAGTTGGCAGAGCACGTTCTTGGTAAGGACGAGGTCGCCGGTTCGAATCCGGTTCTGGGCTCCAGGCCAACGTCGCTGATCCCGACGTTAATCTAGATCAACAACTTCAACCACCAACAACCTACTCCACCTCCACATGGCTAAAGGAACATTCGAACGCAAGAAGCCGCACGTCAATGTCGGCACGATCGGCCACATCGACCACGGCAAGACGACGCTGACCGCCTCGATCCTGGCGGTGCAAGCCCGCAAAGGCCTGGCCGAGGTCAAGGCTTACTCCGACATCGCCAAGGGCGGCACAGTGCGTGACGCCACGAAGACCGTCACCATCGCGGTCGCGCACGTGGAGTACGAGTCCGACAAGCGCCACTACGCGCACGTTGACTGCCCCGGGCATGCCGACTTCGTCAAGAACATGATCACCGGCGCCGCGCAGATGGACGGCGCGATCCTCGTCGTGTCCGCTGCGGACGGCCCGATGCCGCAGACCCGCGAGCACGTGCTGCTCGCCCGCCAGGTTGGCGTGCCGAAGCTGGTCGTATTCCTGAACAAGGTCGACCTGATCGAGGACCCCGAGCTGCTCGACCTCGTCGAGGAGGAAATCCGCGACCTGCTCACGAAATACCAGTTCGATGGCAAGAACGCCAAGATTGTCCGTGGCTCCGCCACCGCCGCGCTCGAGGGCAAGCCCGAGGGCGAGAAGGCGATCCAGGAGCTGATGAACGCGATCGACACGGAGATTCCCGAGCCGGTCCGCGAGATCGACAAGCCCTTCCTGATGTCCGTCGAGGACGTCTTCTCGATCACCGGTCGTGGCACAGTCGCGACGGGCCGCATCGAGCGCGGCAAGTGCAAGCTCAACGACACCGTCGAAATCGTCGGCCTGCGCGACACGACTTCGACCGTGGTCACTGGCATCGAGATGTTCCGCAAGCTCCTCGACTACGGCCAGGCGGGCGACAACGTCGGCCTGCTGCTCCGTGGCGTGGAAAAGGAGGGCATCGAGCGCGGCCAGGTTATCGCCGCCCCGAAGAGCATCACGCCCCATACCAAGGCCAAGGCCGAGATCTACGTCCTCTCGAAGGACGAGGGCGGCCGCCATACCCCGTTCTTCAACGGTTATCGTCCCCAGTTCTACTTCCGCACGACGGACGTGACCGGGGTCGTCAAACTTCCCGCCGGCGTCGAGATGATCATGCCCGGTGACAACATCGCGGTCGAAATCGAGCTGATCGTGCCCATCGCCATGGAGAAGCTCCAGAAGTTCGCCATCCGCGAGGGCGGTCGCACCATCGGTGCCGGCCGGGTCACGGAGATCATCGAATAAGCGTCGTAAACCTCCTTCGTCCGGCGCTGCCGGGGCTCCTTTGCGGGGTCCCGGCTGTGTCGTCTAAATGAAATATCTCACAGGGGTGTAGCTCAATTGGTAGAGTAGCGGTCTCCAAAACCGTTGGTTGGGGGTTCGATTCCCTCCGCCCCTGCCACCTCCGCCCGATCCGTCCCATGGCCAATCCGTTCCGCAGCGCCCGCATCTTCTTCAGCGAACTCGTCGCCGAGTTGCAGAAAGCCAGCTGGCCAACCCGCACCGAGCTGAAGGACTCGACGATCGTTGTGATTGTCGCCTGCGTGCTGCTGGGCCTGTTCACCAGCATCACCGATTTCGCCCTCTACAACGTGGTCGACGCCGTCACGTCGCTGATCAGCCGCTAATCCCTCTCGCCGATGTCCGCCGATACCTCCACCTCCACCAGCGCCCAGTGGTTCGCTGTGCACACGCTCTCCGGCCAGGAGAACAAGGTGAAGACCTACATCGAGAAGTTCAAGAAGGCCGAGGAACTCGATGACGCCATCTTCGAGGTGCTGCTCCCGACGGAAGTCGTCTCGGAGGTCAAGGGCGGCAAGAAGTCCACGAAGGTCCGCAAGCTCTATCCGGGCTACGTGTTCATCAACATGGCGCTCTACGACGCCGAGAAGAAGGTCGTGATCAAGCCATTCTATTTCGTGAAGGACGCGGCCGGCGTCATCGGCTTCGTCGGCGGCGACAAGCCCGCGCCGCTGCGCCAGGCCGAGATCGACGAGATCAAGGCGCGCATCGAGGCTGCGTCCGGCAAGGAAGTGCCGAAGGTCACCTTCGAGGTCGGCGAGGAGGTCAAGATCACCGACGGTGCCTTCGCCAACCTGACGGGCCGGGTCGACGAGATCGATCCCGCGCGCGGCAAGCTCAAGATTTCCGTTTCCATTTTCGGACGGTTTACGCCCGTCGAACTCGAATACTGGCAGGTCCAGCGCGCCTCTGAAAGCTGATCGATCCGCCGCCCACCACCCACCAGTCATCCCTCCGCTCACATGGCCAAGAAAATTCAAGGTTACGTCCGTCTCCAGCTGCCCGCTGGTGCCGCCAATCCCGCGCCGCCCGTCGGCCCCGCCCTCGGTGCGCAAGGCGTCAACATCATGGGCTTCTGCAAGGAATTCAACGCGAAGACCAAGGACCAGGCCGGCATGATCATCCCGGTTGTCATCACGGTCTACGCCGACAAGTCCTTCACGTTCATCTGCAAGTCCCCGCCGGCTTCCGTGCTGCTCAAGAAGGCCGCCGGCATCGCCACCGGCTCCGCCAAGCCGAACATGGACAAGGTCGGCAAGGTGACGAAGAAGCAGATCCTCGAGATCATCAAAATCAAGAAGGGCGACCTCAACGCGAACAGCGACGAGGCCGCCATCCGCATGATCGCCGGCACCGCCCGCAACATGGGCATCGACGTCGTCGACTGATTTTCACCCAACCAAAAACTCACCGCGGGAGTCCCACCCGGGACGTTCGCACCGCAAGGAGTCATCCATGCCCGTAAAACACAGCAAGCGATTCAGGAATGCCACCGCGGTGGCCGACCTCGCGAAGGAATACCCGCTCAAGGAAGCGGTCGATGTCCTCGCCAAATTCCCCAAGGCCAAGTTCGACGAGACCGTCGAGCTTTCCTTCCGCCTCGGCGTCGACCCGGCGCAGGGCGACCAGATGGTGCGCGGCACCACGCCGCTGCCGAACGGCTCCGGCAAGAAGATCCGCGTGCTCGTCTTCACCGACGACGCGGAGAAGGCCCTCGCGGCGGGCGCCGACTACGCCGGCCTCGCCGATCTGATGGCCAAGGTTTCCGGCGGCTGGCTCGACTTCGACGTCGCCATCGCGACGACCGAGGCGATGAAGCAGGTCCGCACACTCGCGCGCATCCTCGGCCCGAAGGGCCTCATGCCGAACCCCAAGTCCGGCACTGTTACCGACGACGTCGCGGCGGGCATCAAGGCCGTCAAGGCCGGCCGGGTTGAGTTCAAGGTCGACAAGACCGCCAACATCGGCGTCGGCGTCGGCAAGCGTTCCTTCACCCCCGAGCAGATCGTCGAGAACGCCAGCGCCGTGCTCGAGGCGGTGGGCAAGGCCCGGCCGTCTGGCTACAAGGGCAGCCACTACATCAAGAGCGTCACCATCTCCTCCTCGATGAGCCCCGGCGTGCGGCTCGCGAGCAGCGAGTTCAGCAAATTCTAAGGACCCGCCACCATGAGAGCCGAAAAGAAATATTTGATCGATGAGGTCAGCGGGCACCTGAAGAAATCCGATTACGTCATCCTGACGAACTTCACCAAGCTGACCGTGGCCGACGCCGCCGAGCTGCGCAAGCGGCTCGCGCCGGAGAAGGCCGAGTTCCACGTCGTGAAGAACAGCTCCTTCCGCGTCGCGGCCAAGGCCCTCGGCCTGCCCGACCTGGAGAGCTCGTTGACCGGCCAGACGGCTGTCGTCGTCGGCGGCACCAATCCCGCGGGCGTCGCGAAGACCCTCAAGAAGTTCATCGAGGAAAAACAGAAGCTCGAGGTGAAGGTCGGGGTCATGGACAAGAAGCTCATGACCGCCGCCGACCTGGCGAAGCTCGCCGACCTGCCGTCGTTCGAGGCGCTGCGCTCGATGTTCCTCGGCCTGCTCACGATGCAGGGCGCGGCCTTCGTCCGCGTGCTCGACGCCAAGGTCAAGAAAGAGCAACCCGCGGCTCCCGCCGCCTGAACCCACCAAGCGAACCCAAACCATTTCCGGCTCCGGCCGTGAAACCAATATCCAAGGAAGAGGCTAGGGGATACGTCCCTTAAACGCGTTTCACCCGAGACCGCTATCCTCTTCAGGAGAAAACCACATGAGCAACATCACCAAAGACCAAGTCATTGAATGGCTGTCCGCCCAGCCCATTCTTGAACTCGCCGCCCTCGTCAAGGACCTCGAAGCCAAGTGGGGCGTGTCCGCCGCGGCCGCCGTGGCCGCTGCGCCCGCCGCGGGCGGTGGCGCCGCCGCACCCGCCGCCGAGGAGAAGACCGAGTTCAGCGTCGTCCTGACCGAGGCCGGGGCGAACAAGATCGGCGCCATCAAGGAAGTCCGTGCCATTACCGGCCTGGGCCTCAAGGAGGCGAAGGATCTCGTCGAAAGCGCGCCGAAGCCCGTCAAGGAAGGCGTCAGCAAGGCGGAGGCGGAGGAAATCAAGAAGAAGCTCGAGGCGGCCGGCGCCAAAGTGGAGCTCAAATAAGCGTTTGGCGCTTCACGCCTTGCCAGTTCCCTCTTCACCGGGACAGGCCGTGTGCAACCGCGGCCTGTCTTTCGGCTTTCATTCATTCGTTCTTTGCGCGCTCCAGGACCCCGGGTCCGGGCGCACCCCTTCCGGTGGGCCGTTTGCGGTCCGCTGAGTTTTCGCTCCTTTCATCCGTTTCACCCTCATCCGGGACACATCCATGGCCGACCGCAATCACACCGAACGCATCAACTTCGGCAAACTCCGCGAAGTCATCCAGCCACCCAACCTCATTGAGCTGCAGATCAGCTCTTACCTGGAGTTTCTCCAGAAGGACACGCCCGAAAAGCAGCGCAAGCCCTTCGGCCTCGAGGCCGTGTTCAAGGAGGTCTTCCCGATCAATTCCTACGACGAGCGCCTGACGCTCGAGTACGTGTCCTACACGATCGGCGAGCCCAAGAGCTCGGAGATCGAGTGCCTGCGCGAGGGCACGACCTACGCCGTGCCGCTGTACGTGAAGCTTCGCCTGCGCGAGGAGGACTTCATCAAGGATGAGGAAATCTTCATGGGCGACATCCCGATGGTGACGGAGCGCGGCTCCTTCATCATCAATGGCGCCGAGCGCGTCGTCGTTTCGCAGCTCCACCGGTCCCCGGGCATCTGCTTCGAGGTGGCCACCCACCCGAATGGCAAGCTGCTGCATTCCTTCCGCATCATTCCCGACCGCGGCACCTGGCTCGAGGTCCAGTTCGACAACAACGACCTGCTCTACGTTTACCTCGACCGCCGCCGCCGCCGCCGGAAATTCCTCATCACGACGCTGCTCCGCTCCATCGGCTACAGCAACGACCTCGATATCCTGAACCTGTTCTACACGATCCAGGACCTCAAGGTCAGCAAGGCGCTCGATCTCGAGAACGTCTCCACCCTCGTGCTCGTCGAGGACGTGATCGACGCCCAGAAAGGCGTCGTGCTCGCGCGCGCCTTCGAGCCGCTCACCAAGGCCATTGTCCGCACCTTCGAGAAGCACGACATCAAATCGATGCGCGTCATCGACACGACGGCCGACGAGGGTGCGATCATCCGCGCCCTCAAGAAGGATCCGACGCGCAACGAGGAGGAGGCCCTCAAGGAAATCTACAAGAAGCTGCGCCCCGGCGAGCCGCCGACCACGGCCAATGCCAAGGCCCTGCTCAAGCGCCTGTTCTTCGACCCGAAGCGCTACGACCTCGGCCGCGTCGGTCGCTACAAGATCAACCAGAAGCTCGACCTCAAGATCGACCTGGAGAACCGCATCCTCGGCAGCTCCGACATCGTCGCCGCCACGAAGTACCTCGTCCGCCTGAAGAAGAGCGACGGCATCGTGGACGACATCGACCACCTCGGTTCGCGCCGCGTGCGCACTGTAGGCGAGCTGCTGGCCAACCAGTGCCGCGTCGGCCTCAGCCGCACGGAGCGCCTGGTGCGCGAGCGCATGACCCTCTACGACCAGAGCGTTGACTCGATCACGCCGCAGAAGCTGATCAACCCGAAGGCGCTCACGACCGTGATCCGCGACTTCTTCGCGCGCAGCCAGCTGTCCCAGTTCATGGACCAGATCAACCCGCTCGCCGAGCTGACGCACAAGCGGCGTCTCTCCGCGCTCGGGCCGGGCGGCCTGAATCGCGAACGCGCCGGCTTCGAAGTCCGCGACGTGCACCCGTCGCACTACGGACGCATCTGCCCGATCGAGACCCCGGAAGGCCCGAACATCGGCCTGATCAACTCGCTGTCGACCTACGCCCGCGTGAACGAGTTTGGCTTCATCGAGGCGCCGTACCGCCTCGTGGAGAAGGGCCGCGTTTCCGACAAGGTGGTCTACCTCACCGCCGACCAGGAGGAGGGGAAGACCATCGCCCAGGCGAACGCCGAGGTCGATGACAAGGGCAACTTCATCGGCAAGGTCACCGCCCGTAATTCCGGCAACTTCCTCGAAGTCACCGCCGACGAGGTGGACCTGATGGACGTATCGCCCAAGCAGGTCGTGTCCGTCGCCGCCGGTTTGATCCCGTTCCTCGAGCACGACGACGCCAACCGCGCGCTCATGGGTTCGAACATGCAACGCCAGGGCGTGCCACTGCTCCAGACCGAGGCGCCGTTCGTCGGCACCGGCCTCGAGTCCCGCCTCGCGAGCGACTCCAAGACCGTGGTCATCGCCGAGGAATCCGGCGTGGTCGCGTCCGTCGACGCCAAGCAGATCATCGTCACCAAGGACGGCGACCTGCCGCGCCACCCGAAGCACAATCCGAAGGACCACGTGTTCGTGTATGAGCTCCGCAAGTTCATGCGTTCGAATGCGGGCACCTGCTTCAGCCAGCGGCCCATCGTTCGCAAGGGCCAGAAGGTGAAGAAGGGCGAATGCATTGCCGATGGTCCCTCGACCGACCACGGCGAGCTCGCGCTTGGCCGCAACGTGCTCGTCGGCTTCATGCCGTGGAACGGCTACAACTTCGAGGACGCCATCCTCATCTCCGAGAAGGTCCTCAAGGAGGACATCTTCACCTCGATCCACATCCAGGAATTCGAGGTCACCGCCCGCGACACCAAGCTCGGGCCCGAGGAGATCACGCGCGACATCCCGAACATCGGCGAGGAAGCGCTCAAGAACCTCGACCACAACGGCGTCATCCGCGTCGGCGCCGAGGTGAAGCCCGGCGACATCCTCGTCGGCAAGATCACCCCGAAGTCCGAGACCGAACTCGCGCCCGAGGAAAAGCTCCTCCGCGCGATCTTCGGCGAGAAGGCCGCCGACGTGAAGGACACCTCGCTGATCGTTCCTTCCGGCGTCAACGGCATCATCATGGACGTGAAGGTCTCGACCAGCCGCCTCGACGCGGAGCGCGACCGCATGTCCCCATCCGACCGCCGCCGCCAGGTGAAGCAGATCCAGGAGGACTACAAGACCCAGATGGACAAGCTGCGCGAGCAGCTGACCGAGGCCTTGTCCAACATTCTCCTCGGCGAAAAGATCCCGCTCGACGTTATCAACGGCCAGACCGGCGAAATCATCATCCCGGCCAACCGCAAGATCACCAAGACGCTCCTGCGCAAGCTGGCTGCCGTCGCGAAGCACATCGAGATCGATCCTTCGCCCGTCCGCATCAAGATCATGGAGATCATCGCCTCCTTCCAGTCGAAGTTCGACGAGTTGGAAGGCGACCGCGAGCGCAAGATCGCCACGATCGAGACCGGCGACGAGGGCGGCCCCGGCGTCATCAAGCAGGTCAAGGTCTACATCGCCACCAAGCAGAAGCTCGAGGTCGGCGACAAAATGGCCGGCCGCCACGGCAACAAGGGCGTGGTCGCCAAGATCGTGCCCGAGGAGGACATGCCGTTCCTGCCGGACGGCACCCCGATCGAGATCTGCCTGAACCCGCTCGGCGTGCCTTCGCGCATGAACGTCGGCCAGGTGCTCGAGACGCATCTCGGCTGGGCCTGCAAACGCCTTGGCATCAAGGTCGCCACGCCCGTGTTCGACGGCATCCCGGAGAGCAAGGTCCGCGGCTACCTCAAGGAGGCGAAGCTGCCGTCCACCGGCAAGTCGACCCTCTACGACGGCCGCACCGGCGAGAAACTCGATCAGGAGGTCGTCGTCGGCTACATCTACATGATGAAGCTGAACCACCTCGTGTCGCACAAGATCCACGCGCGCGCGGTCGGTCCCTACTCGCTCGTCACGCAGCAGCCCCTGGGCGGCAAGGCCCAGTACGGCGGCCAGCGCTTTGGCGAAATGGAGGTCTGGGCGCTCGAAGCCTATGGCGCGGCGCACACCCTGCAGGAACTCCTCACGGTCAAATCCGACGACGTCAACGGCCGCACCAAGATCTACGAGTCGCTCGTCAAGGGCGACAACACGCTGAGCGCCGGCACGCCCGAGTCGTTCAACGTGCTGGTCAAGGAAATGCAGGCCCTCGGCCTCGATATCAAACTCAACAAGCGCACCGCCCTCGGGGAAGCCCTGGGCGGCGACCGCTGAGCCTTAACGCCCTTCTGGGAGCCACATCATAATGAGCACTGAACACGCCCGCGAAGAAGTCCGCTCCGTCCTCGGTTCGGACGAGAGCCAGTTCGACAGCGTTTCCATCACCGTCGCCGCGCCGGAGACCATCCGCGCGTGGTCGAAGGGCGAGGTCAAGAATCCCGAGACCATCAATTACCGTACGTTCAAGCCCGAGCCGGGCGGTCTTTTCTGCCAGAAGATCTTCGGCCCGGTGCGCGACTACGAATGTGCCTGCGGAAAATACAAGCGCATCAAGTACAAGGATGTCGTCTGCGATCGCTGCGGCGTGGAGGTGACCATCGCGCGCGTCCGTCGCGAGCGCATGGGCCACATCGAGCTCGCCGTGCCCGTCGCCCACATCTGGTTCCTCAAGAGCATGCCGAGCCGCCTCGGCCTCCTCCTTGACATGACCGCCCGCTCGCTCGAGCGCGTGATCTACTACGAGAACTACATGGTGACGAATCCGGGCAAGACGCCGCTTGAGCTCAAGCAGCTCCTGACCCAGACGGAATTCCAGCAGGCCATCGACGAGTATGGCGCCGATGCCTTCACCGCCAAGATGGGCGCCGAGGCCGTCCGCGATGTCCTCCTGCAGATCGACATGCCGGCCGTCGTCGCCGAGCTGCACGAGACGATGCGCGCCACGCGCTCGAAGCAGATCAAGAAGAAGCTCTCGAAACGCCTCAAGGTCATCGGCGGCTTCATCAATTCAAAGTCGCGTCCCGAGTGGATGGTGCTCGAGGTGCTGCCCGTCATCCCGCCGGACCTGCGCCCGCTCGTCCCGCTCGAGGGCGGCCGCTTCGCCACGTCCGACCTCAATGACCTCTACCGTCGCGTCATCAACCGCAACAACCGCCTGCGGAACTTGATGCAGCTGAAGACGCCCGACGTCATCATCCACAACGAAAAGCGCATGCTCCAGGAAGCCGTCGACGCGCTCTTCGACAACGGCCGCCATGGCCGCCCGGTCACGGGCGCCGGCAACCGCGCGTTGAAGTCGCTCTCCGACATGCTCAAGGGCAAGCAGGGCCGCTTCCGCCAAAACCTGCTCGGCAAGCGCGTCGACTACTCGGGCCGCTCCGTCATCGTCATCGGCCCCGAGCTGAAGCTCAACCAGTGCGGCCTGCCGAAGAAGATGGCGCTCGTGCTCTTCGAGCCGTTCATCATTCGCCGCCTCAAGGAACTCGGCTTCGTGCACACCGTTCGCGGTGCCCGCAAGATGATCGAGAAGAAGTCCCCCGAGGTGTGGGACATCCTCGAGGAGGTTACGAAGGGCCACCCGGTGTTGCTCAACCGCGCGCCGACGCTGCACCGCCTTTCAATCCAGGCTTTCGAGCCCGTGCTCATCGAGGGTTCGTCCATCCGCGTCCACCCGCTCGTCTGCACCGCCTACAACGCGGACTTCGACGGCGACCAGATGGCCGTGCACGTTCCGCTTTCGCTCGAGGCGATCATGGAGTGCAAGCTCCTGATGATGTCGACGAACAACATCTTCTCGCCTTCCTCCGGCAAGCCGATCCTCACGCCGTCGCAGGACATCGTCCTCGGCGCCTACTACCTGACGATCGAGCCGCGCGCCAAGCCGGCCAAGGGCACCCGCGTCCCGCTGCTCTCCGGCCTGCAGGAAGTGCTCTACGCCAAGGCGGACGGCGCCCTCAAGGTGCACGATTGGATCAACATTCCGAATCCGGACTTCGGCAAGGAAGGCACGGTCTTCGGCAACAAGGACCGCAAGACGCTCCTCACGACGGTCGGCCGTGTCATCTTTAACGAGATCTGGCCGCCGTCGCTTGGGTTCATCAACTTCCCGGTGCCGAAGGGCAAGCTGGGCGACCTCATCCTCAACACGTACAAGGTCGCCGGCGACCGCGTGACGGTCGAGACGCTCGATCGCCTGAAAGAGCTCGGCTTCACGACCGCCATGCAGGCGGGCATCTCGATCGGCATCGACGACATGATCATCCCCGAGAACAAGCGGGAAATCGTGTCCGACGCCCGCAAGAAGGTCGACGAGGTCGAATCCCAGTACAAGAAGGGCATCATCACGTCGGGCGAGCGCTACAACAAGATCATCGACATCTGGACCGGCGCCACCGATCGCATCGCGAAGTCCGTCTTCTCGAAACTCGAGAACAACGACAACCGCGTCGAGGTGAACCCCGTCTACATCATGATGGATTCCGGCGCCCGCGGCAACAAGCAGCAGGTCCGCCAGCTCTGCGGCCTCCGCGGCCTGATGGCCAAGCCGTCCGGCGAGATCATCGAGCGTCCCATCCTGTCCTCGTTCCGCGAGGGCCTGACGGTGCTCGAGTACTTCATCTCGACCCACGGCGCCCGCAAGGGCCTGGCTGACACCGCCCTCAAGACGGCCGACGCCGGCTACATGACCCGCAAGCTCTGCGACGTGGCCATGGATGCCGTTGTCACCGAGGACGATTGCGGCACGCGTGACGGCATCTGGAAGAAGGCGATCTTCGAAGGCGAGACCATGCTGGTCACGCTGGCCGAGCGCATCAACGGCCGCTTCTCGGCTGATGACATCTACGATCCCCTGAATCCGACGAAGACGCTGATCAAGTCCGGCGAACTCATCACCGAGGAGATCGCCCGCCGCATCGAGGATTCCGGCATCGAGCGCGTCAAGGTGCTTTCGCCGCTCACCTCCACGAGCGAGCAGGGCATCGACGCGAAGTCCTACGGCATCAACCCGGCGACGAACAAGGTGGCGAAGATCGGTGATTCCGTCGGCATCATCGCCGCCCAGTCCATCGGCGAGCCCGGCACGCAGTTGACCATGCGCACGTTCCACATCGGTGGCGTCGCCTCGGCCGGCTCGAAGAACCCGGAGATCAAGGTGCGCAACACCGGCATCGTGAAATACCGCGGCCTGCGCCTGGTGCAGACCGGCGACGGTTTCAACATCGTCCTCAACAAGACCGGTTCGCTCCAGATCCTGGACGACAACGACCGCGAGCTCGAATCGTACCCGATCGTCGTCGGCACCTTCCTCTCTGTCACCGACGGCGCGAAGGTCACCAAGGGCCAGACAATCGCCCAGTGGGACCCGTACAACATTCCGGTGCTTTCCGAGAAGGCGGGCACGCTTCACTTCAAGGACATGATCCCGGGCGTGACGGTGAAGCGCGAACTCGACGAGTCCACCGGCCGCATCGCGACCGTGGTCATCGAGCACAAGGAAGACCTCAACCCGCAGATCGAAGTCCGCGACGAGCACGGCAAGCCGGTCGCCGCCTACTCGATCCCGACGGGCGCCCAGGTTTCCGTGTCCGAGGGCGACATCATCGCCCCCGGCGCACTGCTCGCCAAGACGCCCCGCCAGGCGTCAGTCACGAAGGATATCACCGGCGGTCTCCCGCGCGTGGCCGAGCTCTTCGAAGCCCGGCGCCCGAAGGAAGCCGCTGAAATGGCGCGTATCGAGGGTGTCGTTTCCTTCGAGGGTTCGATCCGCGGCAAGCGCAAGCTCGTCGTCCGCCACGAGGAGTCCGGCGCCGAGGAGGAACACCTGATCCCGCACGGCAAGCACATCATCGTGCAGGCCGGCGACGTCGTCCACAAGGGCCAGCACCTCACTGAAGGTTCGGCCGATCCGCACGAGATCCTCGAGATCCTCGGGCCGACCGCCCTGTACGAATTCCTCATCGGCCAGGTGCAGGAGGTCTACCGCCTGCAGGGCGTGTCGATCAACGACAAGCACATCGAGGTCATCATCCGCCAGATGCTCCGCAAGGTTCGCATCTCGGATCCGGGTGACACCGAGTGGTTCTGGGGCGAGCAGGTGGACCGCACGGCCTTCCTCCGCGAAAACAAGCGGATCGAGGCGGCCGGTGGCAAACCCGCCGAGGCCGAGCCGATCCTGCTGGGCATCACCAAGGCGTCGCTCGAGACCGAGAGCTTCATCTCGGCCGCTTCCTTCCAAGAGACGACACGCGTGCTCACCGACGCTTCGACTCTGGGCAAGGTCGACCACCTGAAGGGCTTCAAGGAAAACGTCATCATGGGCCACCTGATTCCCGCCGGCACCGGCTGGCCGGGTTACAAGAAGCTCAAGGTGACGCTGCCCCTCGGCGGTGACATCCCGATGGATGAGGCGCCGAAGGCGACGGCCGAGGCGAGTTGAGGCTCATCTCGATTATTTCAAAGCCGCGGACCTCGGTCCGCGGCTTTTTCTTTTTGGACATTCGTCGATCCGCAGCGCGAAGAAAATTCGCCTTGTTTTTCCCCATGAATTGGGGAATCTGGAGTTCCTCCCGCCAAAAAGACGTCGGTAGAGCTTAGCTCCCGGTGTCTTCTCGCCCGGCCTTCACCGGCCGGGCGTTCTTTTTGCCAGTGGGCTGGCGTGATCTCAGCCTGCCGAAGCTCGTCGGATCGCAGGAGAGGGCGGGCACGATCGGGTGAATCCGTCTCGCCAACCGTTTTGGCGTCCCGTCGATCGCCTTTACAATCATTGGGGGAGCAGGGATTTGAATGGCACCCGCACCTGTGAACAACTTTTCCGGACAAATTTCGATTTAGCTCTTGAAGTGGTATTAGGCGACCTGCTTTTCTAACCGTCCCTTTCGTCACTTACAGCCTCTTCAGCCAAACTGTTGGGGCACCTGAGACGCCACGATTTCGGCGGTTTTTCCGGCGGAATTCGTGTTCCCAATCAAAGCGCGAAATAGTGCTTGCCGGTGACTTTGTCTCCGGTAGGTTCCGCGCCTTTTCCTCTTTTAGCAACCTTCCAGCCAACCACATGCCAACCATCAACCAACTCGTGAGAAAAGGACGTCGCAAAGTCACCGCGAAGTCCAAGGCACCGGCATTGCAGGGTAACCCCTTCCGCCGCGGCGTCTGCGTGCAGGTCATGACCCGCACCCCGAAAAAGCCGAATTCGGCCATCCGCAAGGTGGCCAAGGTGCGTCTCACGAACGGCACGGAAGTCATTTCGTACATTCCGGACGAGGGGCACAACCTCCAGGAGCACTCGATCGTGCTCGTGCGCGGTGGTCGTGTGAAGGACCTCCCCGGCGTTCGCTACCACATCGTCCGCGGCACGCTTGATGCCACCGGCGTCGAGAAACGCCGTCGCTCCCGCTCCAAATATGGCGTCAAACGCCCGAAGGCCGGCAAAGCCGCCCCGGCTGCTGCTCCCGCCGCTTCCGCCTAACCCTGTTCTTTTCCGCCGCCATGTCACGCCGTCGCAGAGCCACTCACCGTCCCACGTCCCCGGACATTCGTTACAACAGCCCGTTGGTGACGCACCTCATCAACGTCATCATGAAGAGCGGCAAACGGACGCTCGCCGAGCGCATCGTGTACGGCGCGTTCGAGCGCGTCAGCGAGAAGCTGCAGAAGGGCGATCCGGTCGACCTGCTCATGGGCGCGATGGAAAACGCCCGCCCGAAGCTCGAGGTCAAGAGCCGCCGCGTCGGTGGCGCGACCTATCAGGTTCCCGTCGAAATTTCCTTCGAACGCCAGGAGTCGCTCGCGCTCCGCTGGATCGTCTCCGCCGCCGCCGGCCGCAAGGGCACGCCCATGCGCGAAGCCGTGGCCGCCGAGATCATCGATGCCTACAACAACACGGGCTCGGTGGTGAAGAAGAAGGAAGAAATGCACAAGATGGCGCAGGCCAACCGCGCCTTCGCCCATCTCCGTTGGTAAGGATAACCACGCATGTCCGTCGCCGCTCCCATCAATATTACTGTCGTCACTGACAAGGCGAAGATCTCGCCGGTCAACGCCAAGGAGCGTCCGTTCCCGTTGGAATGGACCCGCAACATCGGCATCGCCGCGCACATCGACGCCGGCAAGACCACCACGACCGAACGCATCCTTTTCTACTCCGGCGCCGTCCACAAGATGGGCGAGGTCCATGAAGGCACCACGGTGACCGACTGGATGGAGCAGGAGCGTGAGCGCGGCATCACGATCACCGCCGCCGCCATTTCCTGCGCGTGGAATGCATCCTGGGGTCCTTGGAAAGGGATCAAGCAGCGCATCAATATTATCGACACGCCCGGACACGTTGACTTCACCGCCGAGGTGGAGCGCTCGCTTCGCGTGCTCGACGGTGCCGTGGCGGTGTTCTGCGCCGTCGCCGGGGTGCAGCCGCAGTCGGAGACGGTCTGGCGCCAGGCCAACAAGTACCGCGTCCCGCGCATTGCTTTCATCAACAAGATGGATCGCACCGGGGCGAATTTCTACCGCGCCATCGACGAGATGCGCGAGAAGCTGAAGGCCAATGCGCATGCCTTGTTCCTGCCCATCGGCGCCGAGGAGAATTTCACCGGCTTGATCGACCTCGTGCAGAACGTCGCGTACTCGTTCGAGGACGACGCGAAGGATCCGCTCGGGCTGAATCCGCAGACGATGCCGATCCCGGCTGACATGGCGGCCAGGGCCAAGGAATACCGCGAGAAGCTCATCGAGGCGGTGTGCGATTTCGACGACGTCATCGCCGAGAAGTACCTCGGCGGCGAGGAAGTCACGGTCGAGGAACTGATGCTCGGCGTCCGCAAGGCCACCATTTCCCTCCAGTTCACCGGCGTCATCCCGGGCTCCGCCTTCAAAAAGAAGGGCGTGCAGCGCCTGCTCGACTGCGTCGTGAATTACCTGCCGAGCCCGATCGACGTCCCGCCGATGCGCGGCCAGGACAGCGACGGCAAGGAAGTCGCCGCCACCGTCGACGACAAGAGCAAGATGGCCGGCCTGGCGTTCAAGCTTTGGAACGACCCGTTCGTCGGCAAGCTGGTGTTCTTCCGCGTCTACACCGGCAAGCTTCCGAAGGGCATGTCGGTCTACAATCCCCGCACGCGCCGCTCCGAGCGCGTCTCGCGCCTCGTGCTCATGCGCGCCATCGAGCGCGAGGAGATCGATCTCGCCTATTCAGGTGACATCTGCGCCGTCGTCGGCGTGAAGGACGTCATCACCGGCGACACGCTCTGCGACGAGGACTTCGACATCCGCCTCGAGCCGCCTTCCTTCCCCGAGCCTGTCATCTCGATGTCCATCGAGCCGAACTCGAAGGGCGACCAGGAAAAGATGGGCACGGCACTCCAGCGCCTCGTGGCTGAGGACCCGACGCTCCGCGTCAAGACGGACCCGGACACCGGCCAGACCATCCTCGCCGGCATGGGCGAACTGCACCTCGACATCATTCGCGACCGCATGAAGCGCGAATTCAAGGTCGAGGCGACGGCCGGCAAGCCGCAGATCGCCTACCGCGAGACCGTGGCCAAGGCGGCCGACGGCGAAGGCAAGTTCATCCGCCAGTCCGGCGGCAAGGGCCAGTATGGCCACGTGGTCGTCAAGCTCGAGCCGAACGAGAAAGGGAAGGGGATCGAAGTCATCAACGAGATTGTCGGTGGCGTCATCCCGAAGGAATTCATCAAGCCCAGCACCGACGGCATCCTCGAAGGCGCCAACAACGGCGTCGTCGCGGGTTACCCGGTGGTGGACGTCAAGGTTCGCATCGTCGACGGCTCGTTCCACGAGGTCGACTCCTCGGAACTCGCATTCAAAATGGCCGGCATCTTCGCCTTCAAGGAAGCGATGAAGAAAGCCAACCCGATCCTCCTCGAGCCCATCATGGGCGTCGAGGTGACCACGCCTGAGGAATACCAGGGCGACCTGATGGGCGACATCAACCGCCGCCGCGGCCAGATCCAAGGCATGGAGAACAAGGCCGGCGCCTGCATCATCTCGGCCAACATCCCGCTCGAGACGCTGTTCGGCTATGTGACCGACATTCGTTCGCTCTCGAAGGGCCGCGCCAGCGCTTCCATCACGCCATCGCACTTCGAGCAGGTTCCGAACTCGCTCCTCACCAAGATCGTCGAGACCTCCACCAAGGCCCCGGCGCGCACCTGATTCCTTTTCTCAACCCTCGTTCTTTATACCGCCATGAAAGGCCAACGCATTCGCATCAAACTCCAGGGTTACGACTATCGCGTCATCGACCAGTCGGCCGTGGAAATCGTGGAAACCGCCAAGCGCTCCGGCGCCCGCGTCTCGGGTCCCATCCCGCTGCCCACGCACATCGTGAAGCTTTCGGTCAACCGCTCCCCGCACGTCGACAAGAAGTCGATGGAGCAGTTCGAGTCCCGCACGCACAAGCGCCTCATCGACATCCTCGAGCCCACCGCCCAGACGGTCGATGAACTCAAGAAGCTCAACCTTCCCTCCGGCGTCGACATCACCATCAACGTCTAACCTTCCACCTTACAACTTCCTCTTAGCAGCCCGCCGGCTCACCCCGGCCCTCGCTAAAGTAGGTCCAACCAAACGGCCCAACCGCCACCTACCACTTAGCCCATGATCGCTACCATACTAGGCAAGAAAATCGGCATGACCCAGGTCTACGACGCGGAAAACGTCCTGGTCCCGGTCACTGTCGTCGAAGCCGGCCCGTGCCCGGTCGTCCAGATCAAGACGGTCGAGTCCGACGGCTACAACGCCGTCCAACTCGGCTTCGGCGCCCAGAAAGCCGTCCGTGCCACCAAGGCCGAAACCAACCACGCCAAAAAGGCCGGTCTCACCGCCACGCCGCGCGTGCTCAACGAAGTTCGCCTCGCCGCCGCTCCGACCGTCAAGGCCGGCGATGTCGTCACTGTGGCCAACTTCACCGAGGGCCAGGTCATCGACGTCCTTGGCGTCTCGAAGGGCAAGGGCTTCCAGGGCGTCGTGAAGCGCTGGCGCGTCGGTGGCGGTCCCGCCGCCCACGGCTCGATGTTCCACCGCCGGATCGGTTCCATCGGCATGCGCCAGACCCCCGGCCGCAGCTGGAAAAACCAGAGCATGCCCGGCCACATGGGCAGCGAGTTCCGCACCGTGCAGAACCTGCGCGTCGTTAAGATCATCGCCGACAAGAACCTCATCCTCGTCAAGGGCTCCATCCCGGGCGCGAACGGCGACGATGTCATCATCCGCGCCGGCAAGAAAGCCAAGCCGGTCAAGGCCTGAACCCCGGATAACGTCCTCCCATGAAGCTTACCATTTTCACCTCCGACGCCACGAAGAGTTCCGAGCAGGAATTCGCCGTCCCGACCTTTGAAGGCGACAAGGGCCTCCAGGCGGTCAAGGAAGTCGTCGTCGCCCACCGCGCCAACGCGCGCCTCGGCACGCACTCGACGAAAACCCGCGGCGAAGTCCGTGGCGGCGGCAAGAAGCCCTGGGCCCAGAAGGGCACCGGCCGCGCCCGCGCCGGCTCCACCCGCTCGCCGCTGTGGAGCGGCGGTGGCGTTGTGTTCGGCCCGAAGCCCCGCGATTATTCCAAGAAGATCAACGGCAAGGTGAAGGCGCTCGCCTTCCGCCGCGCCCTCTACGATCGCGCCGTCGCCGGCGACATCAGCGTCATCGAGGCGTTCAGCCCGGCGCAGCCCAAGACCAAGGTCGTCGGCCAGGTCATCGGCCGCATTGCCCCGAAGGGTCACGTGTTGATCGTCGACGAGCCCTTCAGCAGCGAGGCCAGCCGCGCCGCGCGCAACCTCGACCGCGTCACCCTGCAGACCGCGTCGAAGCTCAACACCCTCGATCTCTGCACCTACACCAAGATCGTCATGTCCAGCAAGGCGATCGAGAAGGTCATCGCCCGCGCCAACGGAGGCCAGTCATGATCAATCCCGACAAAGTCATCAAAACCATCCGCATGACGGAGAAGTCCAACAAGCTCTCCTCAAACTACGGACAATACACCTTCGACGTGTTCCCCACCGCCACCAAGCACACCGTGCGCGAAGCGGTCGAGCAGGTCTTCAAGGTCACCGTCACGCGCGTCAACATCATGAACCGCGCCGGCAAGCCGAAGCGCACCCGCCGCGGCCTCGCCACCACGGCCTCGGACAGCAAGCGCGCCATCGTCACCCTCAAGTCGGGCGACAAGATCGAGCTCACCTGAGCCCCGGAGAAGCACCACCATGGCACTCAAATCCTTCCGTCCCCACACCCCGGCGCTCCGGTTCACGACGCTGAACCGCCCGGAGGAGATCGCCGACAAGCGGCCCGAGCGCTCGCTCGTCGAGCACAAGCACAAGACCGGCGGCCGCAACACCTACGGCCGGCTCACGTCGCGCCGTCGCGGCGGCGGCCACAAGAAGCTGTACCGCATCGTCGATTTCCGTCGCGCCAAGCTCGACGTGCCCGCCAAGGTGCAGGCGATCGAGTACGATCCCAACCGCAGCGCGCTGCTCGCCCTCATCAGCTATGCCGATGGCGAGAAGAACTACATCCTCGCGCCGAAGGGCCTGAACGTCGGCGACTCGATCTACAGCGCGGTCAAGACCGACACGAACGATTTCCGGCCCGGCAACTCGTTCCTCCTTTCCCACATCCCGCCGGCCACCCGGCTGCACGCCATCGAGCTGTTGCCCGGCCGCGGCGCCCAGATCGCCCGCTCCGCCGGCACCTCGGCTGAGCTCGTCTCGATCGAGAACGGCTATGCCCAGATCCGCCTCGCGTCAGGTGAGACCCGCCTCGTGAGCGCCAACTGCCGCGCCACCGTCGGCGAGGTTTCCAATGCCGAACACAACCTGCGCAAGCTCGGCAAGGCCGGCCGCAACCGCTGGCTTGGCCGCCGTCCGCGCGTGCGCGGCATGGCCATGAACCCGGTCGACCATCCCAACGGTGGCGGCCAGGGCAAGTCGAAGGGTGGTGGCGGCCGCCAGCACCTTGTGTCGCCGTGGGGCCAGCTCGCGAAGGGCTTCCCGACGCGCCGCCGCTCCAAGCTCTCGAGCAACTTCATCCTCGTTCGCGCCAACGGCCGCCCGCCGCGCGGCAAGAAATAATCCCGACCCACCATGGCCCGTTCCATCAAGAAAGGTTTCTTCGTCGACTACCACCTCCTGGAAAAGGTCCAGAAGGCGGCCAAGGCCTCCGGCGCCCGCAAGCCCATCCAGACCTGGAGCCGCCGCTCGACCATCACACCCGAATTCGTCGGCCAGACCATCAGCGTGCACAACGGCAAGACCCACATCGCCGTCTACGTCACCGAGAACATGGTCGGCCACAAGCTCGGCGAGTTTGCCCCGACGCGCATCTTCAAGGCGCACGGCGGCATGACCCGGAAGGAAATTTGAACCGGCGGCGCCCCCGTCCACCCACCATGGAAATTCAAGCTCTCACCCGCAACGCGCGCATGTCGCCCAAGAAGGTCCGCGAAGTCGCGCGCCTCATCCAGGGCCGCAGCGTCAACGAGGCCATCGACTTCCTCTCCCTCGTCCCGCGCAAGTCCTCCCGGCTCCTGGTCAAGACGCTCAAGAGCGCCGTGGCCAACGCCGAGAACAATGCCAGCCTGTCCGCCGACTCGCTCGTCGTGCACCGCGCCCTCGTCGAGAACGGCCCGGTCCTCAAGCGCTTCAAGGCCGGCGCCCGCGGTTCGGCCAAGCCCCGGGTCAAGCGCATGTCGCACCTCCGCATCGTCCTCTCGGACGGCAAATCCAACTAACCTACCACCATGGGACAAAAGACCAACCCGACCGGCTTCCGCCTCGCCGTCCGCCGCAACTGGCAATCCCGCTGGTTTGCCCGCAAGAAGGATTTCGCCAAGCTCCTCCACGAGGACCAGGTCATCCGCGCCTCGCTGATGGAGAAACTCAAGCAGGCCTCCGTGCCGCGCATCTTCATCGAGCGCGCCGGCAATCGCGTTCGCGTCAAGATCTTCACCGCCCGCCCTGGCATCGTCATCGGCAAGAAAGGGCAGGAGGTCGAGAACATGAAGGTCGCCCTCGGCAAGCTCACCGGCAAGGAGGTCCTCCTCGACATCCAGGAGGTCAAGAAGCCCGAGGTCGAGGCCCAGCTCGTCGCCGAGAACGTCGCCCTGCAGCTCGAGCGCCGCATCGCCTTCCGCCGCGCCATCAAAAAGTCCATCCAGATCGCCATGTCGCTCGGCATCGACGGCATCAAGATCCAGTGCTCCGGCCGCCTCGGCGGCGCGGACATCGCCCGCCGCGAATGGCAGCGCCAGGGCCGCATCCCGCTCCACACGCTCCGTGAGAACATCGACTTCGGCTTCGCCGAGGCCCGCACCGTCTGGGGCAAGATCGGCGTCAAGTGCTGGATCTGCCGCAAGGACGAAAACAACTAACTTCCAATCCGTCGAAAGCCGAACGTCGAACGACCAGCGCCCGAATCCATTCCCTCGACCCTCGTCCCTAGACCTTCGACTCCCTATTTCCCATGGCCCTCGCTCCCGCCCGCACCAAATATCGCAAAAGCCAGAAAGGCCAGCGCGCCGGCAACGCCAAGCGCGGCAATACGCTCGCGTTCGGCGAATTCGGCCTGCAGTCGCTCACGCGCGGCCCGATGACCGGCCAGCAGATCGAGGCCGCCCGCGTCACCATCGCCCGCCACCTCAAGCGCAAGGGCAAGCTCTGGATCCGCGTGTTCCCGCACAAGCCCGTCACCAAGAAGCCCGCCGAGGTCCGCATGGGCCAGGGCAAGGGCCCGGTCGAGTTCTACGTCGCCGTCATCAAGCCCGGCGCCATCCTCTTCGAGCTCGCCGGCGTGCCCGCCACCATTGCCAAGGAGGCCTTCCGCCTCGCCGACGCCAAGCTGCCGTTCCACTGCCGCTTCATCGCGCGCGAAGGCGTGGCCCTCTAACCATTATCCGGAGACCGTTCCCATGACCGCCAAAGAAATCCGCGAACTCGCCCCGACCGAGATCAACACCAAGCTCCGCGAGGTCCGCGACCAGCTCCTCCAGCTCCGCCTGCGCAAGAACACCGGCCAGGTCGAGAAGCCGCACCTGCTCCGCGTTTATCGCAAGGACATCGCGCGCCTCGAGACCATCCTCAAGCAGAAGAAAACCACGAAGGCCGCCTGATCCGCCGCGCCCAACCGCCCATGCCCATGTCCTCTCCCGACCGCCAGAACCGCCGCAAGACCCAGATCGGCTTTGTCAGCTCCAAGATGGGCGACAAGTCCGTGAAGGTCACCGTCCCTTACAAGACGCCGCACCCGCTTTACCACAAGGTCATCAACCGCAAGACCGTCCTCCACGTCCACGACGAGAAGAACGAGACCAAGGTCGGTGACAAGATCGAGGTCATGGAGACCCGGCCCATCAGCCGCCTCAAGCGCTGGCGCGTCACGCGCATCGTCGAAGCGTCCGTCGGCGCCCAGGTCGCCGCGGTCAGCGAACAAGACGTCGCGGAGGCCGTGCCGACCAAGACCCGCAAGGAAAACCCGCCCGCCGCCCCGGCGCAGGCCTGAGCCGCCCAGGAGACACCGCCATGATCCAGATGCGTTCCATTCTCGACATCGCCGACAACACCGGCGCGCGCCGCGCGTCGATGATCGGCCGCCGGGGCCACCCCTCGCGCTACGCCCATGTGGGCGACATCATCACCATCAACATCAAGGAAAGCAGCACGGACGCCACCGTGAAGAAGGGCGAGGTCGTCCAGGCCGTCGTCGTCCGCACCAAGGCCCCGCTGCGCCGCCCCGACGGCAGCTACCTGCGCTTCGACTCGAACGCCGTCGTCATTATTGGCGATGACGGCAACCCGAAGGGCACCCGCATCTTCGGCCCGGTCGCCCGCGAGCTCCGCGCCAAGAACTATATGAAAATCATTTCGCTCGCGCCGGAGGTCCTCTGACATGGCCCAGAAATTCCACATCAAACGCAACGACACCGTCGTCGTCATCGCCGGCGCCCACAAGGGCCGCCAGGGCAAGGTCCTCGAGATCCGCGCCAGCAAGAACCGCGCGGTCGTCGAGGGCGTCGCCATGATCAAGAAGCACCTCAAGAAGTCGCAGGAGAATCCGCAGGGCAAGATCGCCGAGCGCGAGGGCACGATCCACGTGTCGAACCTCATGCTCCTGTCGCGCTACGAAGCCTCGAAGCGCGCCAAGCAACCCGCCGCCGCCGCGAAGGCCTGAGGGGAAATCCATTTAGATCACCATCCAACGCATCCGGGTCGGAAATCCGGTTAGCACCATGAGCAAAGAACGCACTCCTCTGCAGAAACATTACCTCGAGTCAGTCGTCCCGGCGCTGATCGCCTCGCGCGGTTACAAGAACAAGCACCAGGTCCCGAAGCTCGAGAAGATCGTCCTCAACACCGGCATCGACGCCGACGCCGACAAGAACGCCATCGCCGACACGGCCCGCGACATGGCCCTCATCGCCGGCCAGAAGCCGGTCCTCAACAAGTCGAAGAAGGCCATCGCCAACTTCAAGTTGAAGCAGGGCCAGGTCGTCGGCTGCCACGTCACGCTGCGCGGCGACGCCATGTGGCACTTCTTCATGCGCCTCCTCGCCGTGGCGCTGCCCACCATCCGCGACTTCCGCGGCGTGGCCAACAAGCTCGACGGCCAGGGCAACTACACCATCGGCATCACCGACTTCACGATCTTCCCCGAGATCGTCGTCGAGAGCAACAAGCGCCACATGGGCCTCGACATCACCTTCGTGACCTCGACCGACAGCGACGACGAGGCCCGCGAATTCCTCCGGCTGCTCGGCATGCCCTTCCGTCGCATCGAGCCGGCCGCCAAGACGACCACCGCCGCCTGACCCCCCTTCCGCCATGCCGAAAACCTCCGCCATCGAACGCAACAAGAAGCGCCAGCGCCTCGTCGAGAAGCACGCGGCCAAGCGCGCTGAGTTGAAGGCCATCCTCGCCAATCCCGCGACCACCGACGAGGAGTTCTTCGCCGCGCAGAAAAAGCTCAACAAGCTGCCGCGCAATTCCTCGAAGGTCCGCATCCGGAACCGCTGCTCCCTCAGCGGGCGCCCGCGCGGTTTCCACCGCCGCTTCGGCGTCTCCCGCATCACGCTCCGCGAACTCGCGCTCGCCGGCAAGATCCCCGGCGTCACCAAATCCTCCTGGTAAACCTTTCGGCCCACGGGGGTCGGATATGACCCGCGCGGCCGCAGCCATCAAAAACTTCCATCCATGACCGATCCGATCAGTGATTTCCTGACCCGCCTCCGCAATGCGTCGAAGGCCGGCCTCGCGCAGTGCGTTGTTCCGCACTCCAAACTCAAGGAGAGCCTCGCCGGCATCCTCAAGGCCGAGGGCTTCGTCCGCGATGTCGCCACCGGCGCCGACGAGCGCGGCCACAAGACCATCGTCGTGACCATGAAGTATGTCGACAGCGCCCCGGTCATCACCGGCCTCAAGCGCGCCTCGACTCCCGGTCGCCGCATCTACGCCGGCTACACCGGCATTCCCCGGGTCCTCAACGGCCTCGGCATCGCCATCGTTTCCACTTCCAAGGGCCTGATGAAGGACCAGGACGCCCGCCGCGCCAAACTCGGCGGCGAACTCGTCTGCACCGTCTGGTAAGGAGCCCGCCACCATGAGCAGAATCGGCAAACAACCCGTCAAGATTCCCGAGAAGGTCAAAGTCGACGTCAAGGGCACCACCGTGTCCGTCGAAGGCCCGAAAGGGAAGGTCAGCAAGACTTTCGCGGACGTCGTGAAGATCGAGAAGAAGGACTCGGCCGTCGTGGTCGCCCCGCTCGAGCAGTCCCGCTTCGCCAAGGCCATGTACGGCACCGCCCGCTCGGTGATCGCCGGCATGGTCAAGGGCGTCACCGTCGGCTACGTCAAGGAGCTCGAAATCCAGGGCGTCGGCTTCAAGGCCAACCTCAAGGGCAAGCAGCTCGACCTCGCGCTCGGCTATTCGCACCCCATTCTCCACGACATCCCGGACGGCATCAAAATCACCGTCACCGACCAGACCAAGTTGAAGATCGAGGGCGTGGACAAGCAGCTCGTCGGCCAGGTCACGGCCGAGATCCGCGCCTACTACCCGCCGGAGCCCTACAAGGGCAAGGGCGTGCGCATCGTCGGCGAGCACGCCGAGCGTGTCCGCCGCAAGGAAGGCAAGACCGTCGCCTAACCGCACCCACCACCATGAATACCGTTTACAAGGCCCAGCTCCTCCAGAAGCGCAAATGGCGCATTCGCAAGAAGGTGACCGGCACCGCCGCGCGCCCGCGCCTCAGCGTCAAGTTCTCGGGCAAGCACATCTACGCCCAGGCGATCAACGACGAGGCCGGCAGGACCCTCGTGTTCCTCTCGACCCTCGATCCCGAGGTCCGCAAGACGAACGTGAAAGGCAACGTCTCCGGCGCCAAATCGCTCGCGAACGCCTTCGCCGCCAAGGCCAAGGCCGCCGGCATCACCGCCATGGTCTTCGATCGCAACGGCCGGCCCTACCATGGCCGCGTCAAAACCTTCGCCGAAGCCGCCCGCGAGGGCGGCCTGCAGTTCTAACCGCCGCCTATGAATTACAACGCCACCAAGACTTCCTCCGGCCCGCGCTCGGCTCAGAACGAGACGACGGAATCCGGCATGATCGAGAAGGTCGTTTTCATCAACCGTTGCGCCAAGGTCGTGAAGGGCGGCCGCCGCTTCAGCTTCTCCGCGCTCTCCGTCGTCGGCGACGGCAAGGGCAGCGTCGGCATCGGCTACGGCAAGGCCAACGAGGTCCCCGACGCCATCAAGAAATCCACCGAGTCCGCCAAGAAGCGCATGGTCCCCGTCAAGCTGAAGGGTGCCACCATCCCGCACGAAGTTCTCGGTGAGTTCGACGGCGGCAAGGTCTTCCTCCGCCCCGCATCGGCCGGCACCGGCCTGATCGCCGGCGGCGGCGTCCGCGCTGTCCTCGAGGCGGCCGGCGTCCACAACGTGCTCACCAAGTCGATGGGGTCCAAGAACCACATCGCGGTCGTCCATGCCACCCTCAACGGCCTGCGCAAGCTGCGCCTTGAGGAGGATTTCAAGACGATCCGGGCCTGATCCATTCCACTCCGAGTCGCCTGCGCCCTCGCGCGAGGCGGCGCCATCCTCAGGAAACTAACACATGCGTCTCCACAATCTCACGAACGTCAAAGGTGCCGTGCACCGCAAGAAGCGCGTCGGCTGCGGCGAAGGCGGCGGCCACGGCAAGACCTCCGGCAAGGGCGGCAAGGGCCAGACGGCCCGCTCCGGCGGCTCGATCCGCCCGGGCTTTGAAGGCGGCCAGATGCCCCTC
>DASZRV010000017.1:0-23185 GCA_035549095.1 Lacunisphaera sp.
GGTCGGGCTTTACCCCCGACGTGTCGGGCGTAAAGCCCGACCTACATAACCGAATCAGGCTGCGGAGGACGTCGCCGCGGCGGCGCGCTTCGCCCGCTTGATCATCGCGTGCATGGTCGACGACGGCTTGGCGCCCTTCGAGATCCAGTAGTCCACGCGGTCGAGCTTGAGCGTCATCGGGTTGCCCTTCGCACGCGGGTTATAGGAGCCCAGCTGCTCGACGGCGTCGCCATCGCGACGGGAACGCGTCTCGGCCACGACGACGCGGTAGTGCGGTTCGTTCTTGGTGCCGACGCGGGAAAGGCGGATCTTGAGAGCCATTTTGATGTGTCTGATTGCTTTGCGGGAGACCGGATTGGGTTTGGAAAAGGGGCAGAATGCACGGGACAAGATTCCCCTTGTCAAGCCTCTACCTGAGCGACTGTCCATCGCGCGTTTTTGCCGCCGGGATGGCAGGTTTGGGCAGGAAGGAACGCAGGTCCTCGTCTGTAAGTTTCTTGTAGGCTTTGACAACCGTGTTGATGGTCGCCTTCTCCCGCCTGGTCCGGCCTATCTCGGCAAACAGCCTGGGCAGCAGGTCGTCGCCGTGCGCCCGGCAGATATCGGCGATGACCTTCGTGGCGAAGGCGTAGTTGGCGTGGTTGAGGTCTTCCGCATAGCCGGCCTGGACTTCCGCCGCGGGCCATGCCGTCAGGTCGATCCGCGGCGCCTCGCTGGCATACTTCGCCAATTCGGCGGACAAGTCGTAGTAGGCCCGCGCCTCCGGTTCCCCCACTTCCGTCGCGATGACCCGGAACGCCACGTAATTCGCCACGCCGTCGCAGAACCAGCGCCGGTCCTTGCTGGCCAGATAATGCCAGACGATGCCGCTCTCCGTGGATTCATGGAGCACATTGAACACTTCCTGCCGCTCCATCGCCGCCATCTGGTTCCGATAACTGCCGAGGAAGCCTTCCACGACATCCCGCAATCGGCCGGCAATCTCCTGCGCCGGTGACTGGCCGGGGCTGGCCCCGATCTTCAACGGGCAGACGAAATCGTCCCAGGCCTTGCGGACGCCATCCGACTCGCCCGGATTGGCGCTCAGGTTGAAGGTAAATGTGAGTTCGCCGGCCGGGTCCTGGGCAAAACCCTGGACCTTTTCCCCGGCGTTGATCCGCGCGAGCAGTTCGTCCGTGCGCCACAGTGCGAAATGCCGCGGGGTCAACGGCGGGGCCGTCTGCGCCATGAGGCCCCAGAGCTTGAGAAATGAGTCGTAGGTCTCGCTCATCTTGTCCGTCGGCTTCGGCAGCCCGAGGAAGTTCGCGCTGCGGCCAAGAAAATAATCCCGCCGCCGCGTGAGGTCGTCCAGCGTCAGCTTCCCGGGCGCCGCCGGGGGAATCGCCGGCGGCTGGTAGCGCGCCAGTTCGATCGCGAGGGCCTCGACGTAGGGTTCATCGCCCGCCGACGCGGTGATCGTGTATTCTCCAAACTGAAAATGTTTCCGCTCCGGCAATCCGGCCCGGGCCTCGACCGAGCCAAGCGCAGCCAACACCAGGAGGATTCTGCCGAGCGTGGACGGACAGCGCATGACGGATGCTGGCCGTTTCGGTCGCGTGGTTTCAATGCCGAAGCGACGGCGCCGGCCTCTCTCCCGCCCGGGCCGGTGGGCCAGGCGGGTTTTTCCGTTGACCGCGCTCCCCCCGCTGGTGACGTTGCCCGGCTCTATGCTCAAAGCCGGCATCGTCGGTCTGCCCAATGTGGGCAAGTCCACCCTGTTCAACGCCCTGACCCGGTCGCGCAAGGCCGAGGCGGCGAACTACCCGTTTTGCACCATCGACCCGAACGTCGGCGTCGTGACCGTCCCCGACGAGCGGCTGCCCGTCCTCCAGAAGATCGCCAAGACCAACGTCGTCATCCCGGCCGCCATCGAATTCGTCGACATCGCCGGCCTGGTCGCCGGTGCGAGCAAGGGCGAAGGCCTCGGCAACCAGTTTCTCGCCAACATCCGCGAGGTCGATGCGATCGTGCAGGTCGTCCGCTGCTTCGAGGATCCCGACGTCATCCACACCATGGGCTCCGTCGATCCCGTGCGCGACATCGAGGTGATCACCACCGAGCTGGTGCTCGCCGATCTCGAAGCCGTGACCAAGCGGATCGACAAATCCCAGAAGAAGGCGAAGTCCGGCGACAAGGAGGCGATTGCCGAGATGGCGCTCCTCGAGAAGCTCGCGCCGCATCTCAACGCCGGCAAGACGGCCAACACGCTCGCCGCGACCGACGAGGAGAAGGCGCTGATGAAGCTGTTCCAGTTGCTCACCGCCAAGCCCGTGCTGTTTGCGTGCAATGTCGCCGAGTCCGACCTCGCCGCGGCGGAACAAAATGCCTTCGTGCGCCAGGTCGCGGATTACGTCGCGCACCACCATGACGCCGCCTACGTGCCGATCAGCGCCCGCATCGAGGCCGAGCTCATTGACCTTTCGCCGGAGGAAGCGAAGGCGTTTCTCAAGGACCTCGGCGTCGACGACTCGGGCGTGTCATCGCTGATCAAGGGCAGCTACGCACTGCTCGGCCTCCTCACCTACTTCACCGCCGGCGAGAAGGAAGTCCGCGCCTGGACCATCCAGAAGGGTTGGAAAGCACCGCAGGCCGCCGGGGTCATCCACACGGATTTCGAAAAGGGCTTCATCAAGGCCGAGGTGGTCAGCTATGCCGACCTCGCCCGCCTCGGGTCGGTCGCCGCGGCGCGCGAAGCCGGCAAGTACCGCCTCGAGGGCAAGGAGTACGTTTTCCAGGACGGCGACGTCGCATTGTTCCGGTTCAACAACTGACCGGGTCGCCCCGGCTCGGACGTACTGCCGGCTGCAGGCTTCTCCTCGATCCGTGATCGCAGGCGCCGGCGGGTCCGGGGCCGAAACCTGGCCGCCGGCACAGGCTCCCAAATCAACTCTGGAAGGCACTTTCCTGACTTAAATGTCAGGTTAGCCCCCCATACATCGCGGTCCCGAGGTGATAACCTCCCCTCGGAACCCGATGGCCATGAGTAACCCACCCCACGATGGTTACAGAGGCCCGAGGGCAGTCGATCGACTGCGCTTTGGCCTTGGCCTCGCTTTCATCGGGTTCTCAGGCCTTTTCGCCACCCCGGCCCATGCTCAGGTGGTCTGGAGCGGCGGCGCGGCCACCGGGGCCTGGAACAACACCTCGAACTGGTCCGGCGGCGTCCTGCCAGCCAGCACGGATGTGGCCCAATTCGATGCCTCGGCGGCCAATGGACAATATACCTTAACGCTGGGCAGTGATCGCACCGTGCTCGGCCTCGATTTCACCTCCGCCGGCAGCAACGGGTTCACGTTCAATGCCGGCAATGCGCTGATCGTCGGCACCAGCGGCATCACGAACAACAACACCCAGACGCAGACTTTCAACGCCGAGGTGCGCACCTCGGGGGACCAGACCTGGTCGACGGCCGCGGGCGGCCTCGCGCTGGGCGATGTTCGCCTTGCCTCCAATCTGACGCTCACCGGCAGTTCCGCCGTCAGCATGGGTGGCGCCCTGACCAACTACGGCGGCAATCGCACCCTCACCACCAACCTGTCGTCCGCCCTTACGCTCCATGACGTCTACGCGAGCAACAATACGAACAACCGGCTGTTCACGATCGCCGGCACCGGCGACGTTGTCGTGAACGGCGTCATCTCGGGCGCGGGCGGGGCGGCCGGCGCGGGTCGCCTGAAGATGGCCGGTTCCGGCACCCTGACCCTCACCCAGGCCAACACCTTCAACGGCGGGGCCACCATCACGGGCGGCACCGTCGTGGTCGGCAGCAACGCCGCGTTCGGCACTGGCGACCTGTTGCTCAACGGCAACGGCGTCACGCTCGATAACGGCGGCAATGACCGCACCATCGACGTCGCCACCCGGATGAACAACAACACCGTGCTGACCGGCTCCGGCGGCTTCAGCTTCACCAACACCTTTACCGCCAGCGGCAACAACAAGACCCTTACCGTCAACTCCGGCGGCGCCAATTCGCTCAACGACGTCGTTCTCTCCTACAATGGCAATGCCCGCACGCTGATCGTCGACGGCACCGGCAACCTCAGCATCGGCGGCATCGTGGCGGACGGCGCGACCGCCGGCGGCGGTCTTACCATGCAGGGTTCCGGCCAGTTGAATCTCACCGGGGCCAACACCTACACCGGGGCCACCACGCTGGCCTCCGGCACGATCCAAGTAGGCAGCGATACCGCGTTCGGCACCGGTGCCGTCCAATACGGCACCGTCACGCTCCAGGGTGACGGCACCGCCCGCAGCCTGGCGAACACCGGCACCCTCGCCGGCAATCTTACCATCGCCGGCTCGTCCGACCTCACCTTGTCGGGTCCGCTCACGCTCACCGGGAACCGTACCCTCGCCGTCGCCAATTCCGGTGTGACCACGCTGGGCGACGTCGCGCTGTCGGACGGCGCAACCAATCGCACGCTGACTGCGAACATCACCAGCAACGCCACCATCAGCGGCGTGGTCTCGAACGGCGGCACCTCGACCGCCGGCGCGCTGACCAAGTCCAGCGCGGGCACCCTCACCCTCGCCGGGGCGAATACTTACGACGGCGCGACCACGGTCAGCGCCGGCACGCTCGTGGCCGCCAACGCCGGCGCGCTTGGCACCTCCACGGGAGCGACCAGCGTGGCCACCGGCGCCACCCTGGAACTGCAGGGCAACTCGAACATCTCCGCCGAGGCACTCACCGTCACCGGCACCGGCCGCCTCTACAATGCCAGCGGGGCCAATGGCTTTGGCGGCGACGTCAGCGGCACCGGCGTCGTGACCGTCGACGGCGGCACCCTCACCCTCTCCGGCAATAACAGCTACTCCGGCGCCACCACCGTCAACGGCGGCACGCTGGTGGCGGGAAGCGCCAATGCGCTCGGCGCCAGCTCGGCGGGCACCACCGTCGCCTCCGGGGCGACCCTCGAGCTGCAGGGCAACACCACCATCGCCAGCGAGTCGCTCGACGTCAGCGGCACCGGCCGCCTGTACAACGCCACCGGCACGAACACCTTCGGCGGCGCCATCAGCGGCACGGGCGGCGTCACGATCGACGGCGGCCAGCTCACGCTCACCGCCACCAACAGCTACAGCGGCGCCACCACCGTCAACTCCGGCACCCTGACCTTGGGTGGAGACAGCATCCTCAACCCGGCCACCAACCTCACCATCGGCGCCCTCGGCACCTTCGACCTCGCGGGCCACTCACAGCGGGTGGGCGATCTCGCCGCCTCGGGCGGCGCCGCCCTCGACTTCGGCGCCAGCCTCGGGGCCAATGATTTTGTCTTTGGCGCCTACACGGCGCCCGGCAGCGGTGTCCTCGTCATCAGCAACTGGGAAAATGGCGTCGACCGCCTGGCCTCGACCTTGGCCGGACAGGATGTCTCCACCATCTACTTTTCCGGCGTCGGCGAGGCGCAGGAGGCCACCGGCACGACCTCCATTCTCGGCACCAACGCCTACCTGCTGACCGCGGTCGCGCAGACCTTCCGCGAATGGGACGGCAGCTCCAGCAATCTCTGGAACAACAAATTCAACTGGAGCTCAAACAAGGTCCCCACCAGCACGCAATACGCGCTCTTTGATTCGGCCGGCCTCGGGCGAACCAGCGTCAGCCTCAATGCGTCGGGCCAGACCATCGGCGGGATCGAATTCGGCGTGAACGCCACCTCGGGCTACACGCTTTCCTCCGCCACTTCCGAGACCCTCGCCCTGGCCGGCGCAATCCCGTTTATCCGGCAGAAGAGCGGCAGTGACCAGACGATCGCGCTCGCCGGGCTGACCCTGAACAACAATACCGTCGCCGACATCACCGGCACGGGTGACCTGACCATCTCAGCCGCGATTTCGGACGGCGGCAGCGGCTACGACCTGATCCGCGATGGCGCCGGCACCGGCAAGCTCATCCTCAGCGGCACCAACACGTTTTCGGGCGGCCTTTTCCTGAACAACGGCATCGTGCAGGCCCAATCCTCGGCCGCCCTCGGCACCGGCACCGCCGTCCTCGCCAGCGGCACGACGCTCGAATTGAGCAGCCCCGGCACGATCGCGAACAACATGAGCCTGACCGGCTCGGGCGTCAGCAACGCCGGCGTCATCCACAATCTCGCCGGAGCCAACACACTTTCCGGCACCCTGACCGAGAGCGGCAGCACCCGGTTCGCCGCCGACAGCGGCACCACGCTCAATGTCACCGGCAATCTCACCGGCTCCGGCACCGACACCACCTTCGCCGGCCCCGGCGACGTGAATGTCAGCCAGATCACCACCGGAACGGGCGGTGTCACGATCGAGTCCGGGAATGTCACGTTCACGGGCGGCAGCGCCAACACCTACGCCGGCGCCACCACCGCCAATGGCGGGACCCTCACCCTCAACAAGACCGCCGGCGTCGACGCCATTGGCACGGGCGGCCTCGCCATCAACACCGGCGCGTCGGTCACCCTGCAGCAGGACAACCAGGTCAATGACGCGGCCGCCGTCACGCTCGCCGGGACCGGCACGCTCGACCTCAACGGCAAGACCGAGACGATCGCCCAGCTCAACAGCGCCAGCACTTCCGCATCCGTTGCGCTGGGCGCCGGCAGCCTGCGGCTCGGGGCCGCTGGCCCCGTTGACTCCACCTACGACGGCACACTGACGGGCACCGGCGCCAGTGCCCTCGAGGTCGATGGCGGCGGCGTGGTTTACCTGACTGCGAACAACTCGGGCTACGCGGGCACGACCACCGTCACCAGCGGCACCCTCAATGCCAGCGGCTCCAACAACGTCCTCGGCACCGGCGCCGCCAGCGTTGCCTCCGGCGGCACCCTGCAGGTGGCCGGCGGGCTCACCCTCGCCAACAATCTCACCGTGAACGGCACCGGCGCCGCCGGCAACGGCGCGATCGAGAACACGGGGGGCGACAACACCCTGAACGGCACGGTCGCGCTCAATACCGACACCACGATCGGCACCACCACCGGCAATCTGAGCATCGCCGGCAGCGTCTCCGGCAGCGGCGGCCTCACGAAGACCGGCGCCAACACGCTGACCCTCACCGCCGGCAACACGTACACCGGCGCAACCACGGTCGCCGCGGGCACGCTGGCGATTTCCGCGGACGCCAACCTTGGCGCCGCGCCGGGCAGCCCGACGGCCAGCCAGCTCGTCCTCGACGGCGGCACGCTCCGCACCACCGCCGATCTCACGCTCGCCACGAACCGCGGCATCGAAATGGGCGCCGGCAACGGGACCGTCGACGTCGATGCGGGCACCACCGCGACCTACGGCGGCATCATGGCCGGCACCGGCAACCTGACCAAGGACGGCACAGGCACCTTGGTCCTCAATGGCGCCAACACGAACACGGGCACGCTGACGGTCAATGCCGGCACGCTCGAACTCAACGCGGCGCAAAGTTTCACCGGCAACAACACGCTCAACGCCGGCACCGTCGTCGTCGGCGACAACGCCGCCTTCGGCACCGGCAACGTGCAACTCTACAACGCGACCATCCAGGGCGACGGCACCGCGCATACCCTTGCCAACAGCAACAACCTCCATGTTCGGGCCGACGGCGGCGTCATTGCGGGCAGTTCCGACCTGGCGTTCGGCGGCACCGCCGTGGTCCACGGGGACCGCACGCTCTCCGTCACCAACAGCGGTCTCACCACGTTCAACAACGTCAACCTTTCCAACAACAACACCAACCACACCTTCACGCTCAACAACACCGGCGATGTCGTGATCAGCGGCACCGTGGCCAATGGCGGCACGTCGACCAGCGGGCTCACCAAGACCGGCACCGCCACCCTCACGCTGTCCGGCTCGGCCACCTACGGCGGGGCCACCACCGTGGCCGCCGGCACGCTCCAACTCAACCTCGCCAGCGGACTGACGGCGAGCGCGAGCGTCGGCGTCGGCGACGGCACCGGCGCGGCCGGGTCCGCCAGCGTCCTCTACCAGCAGTCCAACCAGATCGCCGACACCGCCGCGGTCACGGTCAATGGCGACGGCCTCCTCAACCTGGCCGGCCACAACGACACCGTCGGCTCCATCGCCGGCAGCGGCACGATCGTCTTCGGCACGGGCCAGCTCACCACCGGCGGCAACAACACCGACACCGCGTTCTCCGGCAAGCTCGCCGGCGCGGCCGGCAGCCTGCTCGCCAAGAGCGGCTCCGGCACCCTGAGCATCAGCTCCGATGTCAATGGCGGCGCGAGCGGCGATTTCCTGGGCGATCTCCAGCTCGATGCCGGCACGCTCGCGCTGGCCAGCGCCACCAACACCTTTGCCAACTCCACCCTGACGATCGCGGCCGGCGCCACCCTCAAGCTCTCCGACGCCACGCTCAACATCGCCAACCTGAACCTGACCGGCGCCGGCACCATCACCCTCGATTTCTCCGGCTCCGCCGCGGTTCTCAACGTCACCAATACGCTGAACATCGCCTCCGGCATCACCGTCAACATCATCAACTGGCAGGATGCGGTGGACTTCTTCTATGCCGCCAACTGGACCGGCGCGGTCATCGATCTCCGCGGCAACGCGCCGATGAACCAGGTGGTCTTCGATGCGCCGACCTGGACCGGCAACGACACCAAGTGGCAGTCCTACGACAAGCAGGTCACGCCGGTCCCTGAACCCTCCGCTTACGGCGCGGTCCTCCTGGCCGCCCTCACCGCGTGGGTCGCCGCCCGGCGCCGCCGCCGGCGCGAATTGTTGGACCGTTAGGCCAGCCGGGGGTTGCAGTGCGCCCGCCGGGGTGCCACGTTGCGGCGGTCCATGAGCAGTTCCGCCCCGGGTCTTCCGCCCTCCACCGCCCACGAGGCGTATCTCGATGCCGAGATACTCCGCATGCTCATGGAGGCGATCCCCGACCGGATCTATTTCAAGGACCTGCAAAGCCGCTTCGTGCGCGTCAACCGGGCCTATGTCGAATGGCACGGCATCGCCTCGCCCGACGACGTCATCGGCAAGACCGATTTCGACCTTTTCGCCCCCGTCCACGCGAACGTCGCGCTGGCCGAGGAGCAGGAGATCATCCGCACCGGCAAGCCGATGATCGCCAAGATCGAGCGCCTGACGCTCCGCGACGGCAGCGTGGCCTGGGGCTCCGCCACCAAGATGCCCTGGCGGGACGCCTCCGGCCGGATCATCGGCACGTTCGGCATCACGCGCGATGCGACCGCGGCGAAGCAGGCCGAGGAAAACCTCGTGCGGGAACGCAACCTCCTCCGCACGATCATCGACCACCTGCCGAGTCGGATCTTCGTCAAGGACAGCTCCTCGCGCTACATCCTCAACAACAAGGCGCATCTCGAATCGCTGGGCATCCGCCAGCAGTCCGATGCGCTCGGCCGCACCACGCTCGACTTCTTCCCGAGCGAGCGCGGCCAGCAGGCCCTCACCGACGACCACCAGGTCCTCGCCGGCGGCGCGCCGATCCTGAGCCAGGAGAAGTCCGACTTCGGCGTCGGCGAGAAGCTGCACTGGTCCCTGACCACCAAGGTGCCGCTGCGCGACCTCCAGGGCGCCATCATCGGCCTCGTCGGCATCAGCCACGACATCACCGAGCGCAAGCGCACCGAGCAGGAACTGCAGCACCGCACCGACGAGATGGAGGCCGATCTCGCCATGGCCCGGCAGATCCAGGAGGCGTTTTTCCCGCGCAGTTACCCGACCTTCCCCGGCGGCGTGCCCGCCGATGCCAGCGAACTTCGCTTCGCCCACCGGTACATTCCCGCGGCCACGCTCGGCGGGGATTTCTTCGACATCCTGCCGCTCTCGGACACCCAATGCGGGGTCCTCATTTGCGATGTCATGGGCCATGGCGTCCGTGCCGGCCTGCTCACCGCGCTCATCCGCGGTGTGATCGAGGAGTTCGCCCCGCGCGCGGCGCACCCGGGCCTGGTGCTCGCGGAAATCAGCCGCGGGTTGCTGCCCATCATCCGCCAGACCGGCGATCCGATTTTCGCCACTGCGTTTTATGGTGTCATCGACACGGCCGCGGCGACGCTTTCATTCGCCAACGGCGGCCACCCCGCCCCGTTGCTGCTCCGCGGCCGGACGGGCGTCGAGTCGCTGGGCTTCGCCAGCCCCGAACCGGCCGCCGGGTTGATCGAGGACTTCGCCTACACCTCCCGCACGATTCCGTTCGCGACTGGCGACACGCTCCTCGCCTTCACCGATGGCGTGTTCGAGGCATGTGATGCCTCCGGGTGCATGTTTGGCGAGACGAAGCTCCGCACGATCCTCGCCGATCCTTCCCTCGTCACCGGCGCCCAGCTGATTGAGCGCCTCGTGAGCGATGTCGTGGCCTTCACCGGCCGGACCGAATTCGAGGACGACCTCTGCGTGTTGACCGTGGAGTCGACCGGCCAGTCCTGCGCCCTGCGACCGGCGGCCAGTTACGAGATCTGAAGGTGGAGCCCGCACTCCGTGCGGGCTGAACCCAGGTAGGGCGCGTTATCCCCAACGCGCCGGGCATGACGGCGGATTACAGATAATCCGCCCTACCAACCAAACACGGAGTGCAGGTTCCACCAGAGGCACCTCACGCCTCCGCCCCACCCGCCTTCCGCACATCGCGCCGGTGCCGCAGCGCCACCGCAACCGCGATCTCGATGGCACGCACCATGTCTTCGAGCGGCAGGCTGGGTTCACCCCGCCGGGCCTGTTCCGGCAGGAATGGCACGTGGACGAAACCGCCGTGCACGCGAGCTTGGCGGCGCAGGCCATGCATCAGGCCGTAGAAAACGTGGTTGCAGACGAACGTGCCGGCGGTCTGGGAGACTGCGGCCGGAATCTCCTTCCGGCGCAGCGCCGCCACGATCGCCTTGATCGGCAGTGTCGACCAGTAGGCCGCCGGGCCGCCGCGAATCACCGGGCGGTCAACCGGCTGCGCGCCGGCGTTGTCGGGGATCCGCGCATCGTCGACGTTGATCGCCACGCGCTCCGGCGTGATGGCCGCGCGCCCGCCCGCCTGGCCCACGCATACCACGAGCACCGGCCGCACGGTTGCGATCTGCTTCTCCAGCTCGCGGATCGCCGCGCCAAACACGCAGGGCAGCAATGCGCCCGTGACGCGATGGCCGGCAATCACGGCGCCATGCAGCTGGCGGGCGATCTCACCCGAAGGATTGATCTGTTCGCCGCCGAACGGCTCGAAGCCGGTCACGAGGACTGGCTTGAAGGTGGAACCCGCACTCCGTGCGGGTTTGGTCCGCATGAACTGCGGGTTCGGCCTCACCGGCCTTTTCGGCTGTTTCGTGCTTCTCGTCATCAGAATCGATACACGCAAAAATACATGAGCAGCACGTTGAACGTCCAGACGCCGAGCGCGACCGGTGCCTGGGTCTTGATGACGGCGTTCTTGTCCTTTAGCTCGAGCAGCATCGCCGGCACCAGGTTGAAGTTCGCGGCCATCGGCGTCACGAGTGTGCCGCAATAGCCCGACAGCATGCCGATCGCCGCCATGATCGCCACGTTGCCGTGGTGCGCCTGCACGACGAAGGGCAGACCGATGCCGAGCGTGATGACGGGAAACGCGGCGAAAGCGTTGCCCATGCAGATCGTGAACAGCGCCATGCCCGCGCAATACGCGAGCACGGCGACAAAGGGAAACTGCATTGGGAAGACCCGCGCCACGAGGTCGGCCACGACGGCACCGACGCCAGCTTGCGCGAAGATGCCGCCCAACGCGGCCAGGAACTGCGGCAGGATGACGGCCCAACCGACCGTCTGCAGCAGCCGGCCGCCTTCATCGATCGGAGTCCGCAGCGGCGCCCCGGTCAGGCGCAGGCCGGCGGCGATCGCGACAACCGCACCGAGGCAGATCGACACGACCGGCACATTGACCGCGCTGAAGAGCCACACATCGCCGACGTGCAGTTTGCCCAGGGCCAGGGTGCCCAGCACGGCGGTGAGCGGAATCAGCAGCGCCGGCACGAAGATCCAGTCCTTGAGCCGCGCGGCCGAGGCGGCCCGCTCCTGGGGCGACGATTCGGCGTCCTTGGCCCCGCCCAACCGGTTCGTCGCCGCCAGCAGCACGAGCCCGAGCGCCAGGTAGCCGGTGACGACCGGCGGCAAGGCCTTGCCCGCGAGGAAGGTGATCGCCAACACCCCCCAGAACAGCGCCGAGCCGAGGCGCTTCGGTTGTTTCCGATCCAGCGCGAGCCCGCAGGCGACGCCCATGAGCAGCACGCCGGCGACCACGTAGAAAACGTCGAGACTGAGCAGCCTCATGGCCGCGCCTCCTGGTTGGCCGCGACCTCGCGGCGGATGCGGCGATCCAGGACCCGTGCCCGCCACATCCAAAGGCCGAACGCCGCGAACGCCGTCGGGATGCCCCACCATGAGAGCAGCCAGAGGCTCACGTCATGCCCCTCCGCATGCAGCGTCCCCTGGATCAGGAGCACCGCACCGACGGCGAACACCGTGTCCTCGCCGAAAAAATTGCCGACATTCTCGGCGGCGGCGGCGTGCGCGCGGATGGTTTCAGTCGTTTTCGGCGGCAGCGCGCCGGCCCGGGCATGCGCCGCGCCTTCCGCCATGGGCGAGACCAACGGGCGCGTCATCGCGGCCTGGCCACCGATGTTGATGCCGAGTGCAATCGAGACCTGCCGCACCGCCGTGTACACCACCAGGACGCGCCCGGCCGTCGCCGCCCGGCTGCGCCTGATCAGCGCCTCCGCCCGCTCGCGCAGGCCGTAACGCTCGAGCAGTCCCACGACCGGCAGCATCAGCACAACCGTCAGCGTGAGATAGCGGTTCTCGATGAAGTATCTTCCGAACTCCGCCATGATTTCGTTGAACCCCATGCCCGCCGCCAGCCCGGTCGCGATGCCGGCGGCCACGACCACCAGCAGCGTGTTGAAGCGGAGCGCAAACCCGAGGGCAACGATGGCAATGCCGACGAGCTTGATCATGCGCCGGGAGCCTTGATCGTGATGCCAGCCTTCCGCAACTCGTCGCGCAACCGCCGGGCAAACTGCACCGGATGCGGGCCGTCGCCATGGACGCAGACCGTGTCAGCCCGCACGACAAAGTCGGAGCCGTCGGTGGTCCGCACGCGGCCTTCGTGCACCATCCGCCGCACTTGCGCGACGGCCACGTGCTCATCGGTGATCAGCGCCCTGGGCTGGCTGCGCGGGGTCAACGAACCGTCGGGCCGGTAAGTCCGGTCGGCGAAAACCTCGTTCGCCACCCGCAGTCCGCATTTCTCACCCGCGAGCACGAGTTCGCTGTCCGGCGGGCCAAACAGGATCAGCCGCGCGTCCGCCTCCCCTACTGCGCGCGCCACCGCCAGCGCCAGCGCCGCGTCGCGCGCGGCCAGGTTGTAGAGCGCGCCATGGGGCTTTACGTGCATCACCCGCACGCCGTCCTGGCCGGCCACGGCCTGCAAGAGGCGGACCTGCGCCAGCACAAGCGCGTGCGCCTCGGTGGGCGTGACCGGCAGCTCGCGGCGGCCGAAGTGCGCGCGGTCCGCGAAGCCCGGATGCGCGCCAATCGCCACGCCATGGCGCCGGGCCAGCCGCACCGTCGCCAGCATGGTCGCTTCGTCGCCCGCGTGCGCGCCGCAGGCGATGTTGGCCGATGAAATCAGCGGCATGAGCTCCGCGTCATGGCCGGCGCCTTCGCCGAGGTCGCAGTTGAGATCGATGCGGGCCATGGCCAATCAGCCAAGCAGGCGGGCCAGGCCCGTCCGCACGCGGTTCAGGTCGCGCTCGCGCGCGAGGTAAAGGCGGTGCCCCTCGGCGAGGGAGATTTCCTGGAAACGAACCGGATCGCCCGGCCGCAATTGCGCGAACTGCCGCACGTCCGTGGCGGCCACGGCGGCAATGCGCGGATAACCGCCGATCGACTGCCGGCTCGGCAAAAGCACGATGGGTCTTCCCGCCGGCGGCACCTGTACGACGCCCGCATTCACCGCCGCGGAAATCATCTCGCGTGGCTTCACCAGCGCCAGTGCCGGGCCGTCCAGCCGGACGCCCATGCGGTCCGCCTCGCGGGTCGCCTGCCAGGTCGCCGCAAAAAAGACATGCTGGGCCTCCGGGCCGAACCAATCCCACTCCGGCCCGCGCACCGCGCGCACCACGCCGGCGGCGGCGGGTTGCCCGAGCGTGTCCGGCCGCACCGTCCAGGTCGTGGTCCGCCGCCGCTGGCCGCGCAAAGAAGCCAGCACGAGCCCGGCACGCTCCCCGGCCGGGAAGACCTGGAGTTCGTCGCCTTCCGCCAGGGCACGCCCGCGATGGCCGCCGACACCGGCGCGCCGATAGGTGCTGCGGCTGCCGAGCACGATCGGCTCATCGATCCCGCCCGCCACGGCCAGCCACGCGCGCAATCCTGCGCGCGCAAAGCCGAACGTTACGGTCTCGCCTGCATCGACCCGCACCGCGCGATCGGGTGGCAGCGGCTCATTTCCCACGCGCGCGTCGAAGTCGCCACCGCACCACGCGACCAGCGTCTCGCGGGCAAAGGTCAGTTCGGGTCCGGTTTGCGCCATTTCCAGCACCGCGGCGTTGTCGTCATTGCCGACAATCAGGTTGGCGGTGCGCGCGGCCAGGCGATCAAGGGCACCGCCCACCACGATCCCATAACGCTGGTAACCCGGCCGGCCGAGGTCCTGCACGGTCGTGAGCAACCCGGGTTTGCGCACGTGGATCATGGCGTCGCCTCCAATCGGGCAAACTCCTCGCGGTCGATCGGCCGGAACTTGACGTTGTCGCCAGCGCACAACAGCACCGGCGGATCCTCGTCGGGTCGGAACAAGCGCAGCGGCGTCCGCCCGATCAGGTTCCAGCCCCCCGGGGTAGCCAGCGGATAAATCCCGGTCTGCGCCCCGCCGATGCCCACCGAGCCCGGCGGTATCGTCATCCGCGGCTTCGCCCGGCGCGGCGTCTCGAGCACCTTCGGCAGCCCGCCGAGGTAAGGAAACCCGGGCGCAAATCCAATCAGGTAGACCAGATACTGTTGGGCGCTGTGCAGCTGCACGACTTCCTCCGGCTTCAGGCCCGCGTGTTTGGCGACGAGCGCCAGGTCGGGCGCGAACTCGGCCTCGTAACAAACGGGCACTTCCACCAGGCGCGGCTTCCCCTTGCCGATTTTCGGCGGCGTCTTCAGCCGCTCCGCCAGGCGCGTGCCGAGCCAGGTGACCACCGCGTCCTCCGGGGCGCCAGCTTCAACCACGAGTGCAGGATCGTAGTAAACAGTCACCGTCGTGTAGGCGGGCACCACCTCGATCACGCCGGGAAGCGGCGCCGCAGTGAGCGCGCGCCACGCCAGCTGCACCCGGCGATGCGTTTGCTCATCGATCGTGTCGCCCACCTCGATTTGCAAAGCCATGTCGCCCAAGGGTGTGATTGGCATGTTTCACTCCTATGTTTCGTGCCGCGCTTCGCAGTAAAAAACGTCACTGTGCATATTTTGCCAATTACTATGCCGTAAGTTCCAATTCCCGTGGTTGATGTTGCCCTTTGCCGGGGTTGAACATGTTTTGACCCACATGTTATCGCCACGACGATACTCCACGCTGACCCTGGTTGCCTGTGTCCTCCTCGGCGCCGGCTGCAGGGATCGCGAAATAGTTTCCTACCGCGCGCCGAAGGACCCGGCGCCGACGGCGATGCCAGCCGCTGCTTCCAGCATGTCGGGGCAACTGCCCGATGGGCATCCGCCGATCGGCCAGTCGACCAACCCCGGTCCGGTTGACAGCACCCAGCTGCCCGAGGGGCATCCGCCCATCGGCCAGGCGACCGGAGCCGGCGGCATGGGCGCGATGGCGCCGGGCGGTGCGCTCCCGACCGCGGAAGGCAATGCCCTGGTTTGGACCGCCCCGGCGGATTGGCAGGCCAAGCCGAACGGAATGATCCGCAAGGGTAGTTATAATGTCTCCGGTGACGACGGCGCCGTTGCGGATCTGTCCATCACCGCCTTCCCCGGCGACACGGGCGGCCTCTTCGCCAACGTGAACCGTTGGCGCGGCCAGATCGGGCTGCCCCCGATCGCCGAGTCGGCGCTCGAGTCGGCGATCGAGCGGATCGACGCCAACGGCCTCAACCTCGTCCTGGTCGATGTCACCGGCACCAACAACGGCCAGGCCACCCGCCTGCTCGGCGCCATCGTGCCGGTCCAGGGCCAGACGTGGTTCTTCAAGCTCGTCGGGCCCGCCCCGGTCGTGGCCAAACAGCAGGCGGCGTTCCGTACGTTCCTGACGACCATCAAGGCGCGCTGAACATGAAGGCGATTTTCCTCTCCCTGAAAAAGTTCTTCGTGTCGCTGCAGCTCACGGTCGCCCTGCTCATCCTGTCGCTCGTGCTCGTGTTCGTCGCGACGCTCGACCAGGTGAACCTCGGAATCTGGGCCGTCCAGGCGAAATACTTCCACAGCTATTTCGTGATGTGGCACCTGCCGGACACCAGCATCTCGGTGCCAGTGTTCCCGGGCGGCTACCTGATCGGCGGGTTCCTGCTCATCAACCTCACCGCGGCGCACATCTACCGCTTCGCCCTCACGTGGCGGAAGCTCGGCATCCAGCTCGCGCACGCCGGGCTCATCGTCCTCCTGCTGGGCGAACTCTTCACCGGCATCTGGGCGAAGGAGACGTTCATGCGCATCGACGAGGGGGAGACCAAGCATTACTCCGAGGCATTTCGGAACAATGAGCTGGTGTTGATCGACCACAGCGACCCGAAGTTCGATGACGTCATCGCCGTTCCCGAGGCGGTCGTCGCCGACAAGAAATCGATCCAGCACCCGAAGCTGCCGTTTTCGGTCACCGTCAAGGAATACTATCCCAACTCCAGCCTGCAGATGCGCGGCCCCGGGGCCGCGCCCTCGCCCGCCACCGCCGGCATCGGGGCGCAACTACAGGCGCTCCCCCTGCCCGTGACCTACAAGCCGGACGAGAGCAACCTGCCCGCCGCCTTCGTCGAGGTTTCCTCGCCCGAGGGATCGCTCGGCACCTGGCTGGTGTCACCCGGCCTCGGCATGCCGCAGACCTTTCAGTACGGCGGCAAGACCTGGGAAATCGCCCTGCGCGCGCAGCGGCAGTATTACCCGTTCTCGCTCACGCTCGAGAAATTCAGCCACGACCGGTACATGGGGACCGACATCCCGAAGAACTTCTCCAGCCGGATCCGGGTGCGCAGTGATGACGGCCATGTCGACCGCGAGGTGCTCGTCTTCATGAACAACCCGCTGCGTTTCGAGGGGATGACCTTCTACCAGTCAGGCTTCGACAAGAACGACACCGCCACCGTGCTCCAGGTCGTGCGCAACCCGAGCTGGCAGCTGCCCTACATCGCCTGCGTCATGATGGGCGCCGGCCTCGTCATCCAGTTCAGCTTTTCGCTCGGGACGTTCTTCCGCCGCCGCAAGACCCAGTCCGCCGCCGCCACTTCAAATGCCAGTTAACCACGAAGGACACGAAGGACACGAAGATGGAATTCGATCCGCTATCCAACCAGGTCATCGGCTGTGCGCTTGAAGTGCACCGCACGCTTGGTCCCGGCCTTTTGGAGAGCGTCTATGAACAAGCGCTCGCCTATGAGCTCATCACTCAAGGCCTAAAGGTTCAAACGCAGTTGCCCGTCCCTGTGGCCTACAAGGAGGTTAAGCTCGATTGCGGCTTTCGTCTCGATCTGCTCGTTGGGGATGAACTCGTGGTCGAGCTGAAGTCTGTCGAGAAGCTGCTTCCGTTGCATGATGCGCAGCTACTCACCTACCTTAAACTTATCGGTCTCAGGGTTGGTCTCTTGATCAATTTCAATGTCCCGCTTCTCAAGCAGGGCATCAAACGCCTGGTTCTCTGAACTTCGTGCCCATCGTGTCCTTCGTGGTTATTTCAAATCGACCCCTTCCGTCCACGCCATGAACCGCTTCGCCCAATTCTTCACCATCGTGCAGCGCTGGCTGCCGTGGGGCGCCCTGCTCTTCGGCGTCGCCTACCTGGCCATGGCCCTGCGGCCGCCCGCCCCCAAGTCGGAGTTCGACCTGGCGGGCTTCGGCCGCCTGCCGGTGCTCGTCAACGGCCGCATCAAGCCGCTCGACACCGTCGCCCGCACCTCGCTGCTCGTGATCCAGAATCGCCAGCGCGTCAGCGACCCGACCAATCCGGTGCCGCTGACCGAGTCGCCCGATTCCTGGCTGGCCGACCTGCTTTTCAACCCGGCCAAGGCGGACTCCTATCCGACGTTCAAGATCGATTCGCCCGAGGTGCTCGAGCTGCTCGGGATCAATCCCGACGACGTCAAGATCGCCTACGACAACCCCACGATGCGCACGCTGGCGATCTTCGACTTCGTCCCGAAGATCCGGTCGCGCTTCTCCTACACGCAGCTCCGGCCCAAGCTCGCCGAACTCGACCGGCAGGCGCGCTTGGCCGAACCCGTGGACGCCCAGCTGCGCACCACCTTCCAGAAGCAGGTGCTCGCGGTCAACGAGCACGTCGTGCTCTACCTCCGCCTGAAGGCCAGCGCGCAGGTGCCGGAATCGAAGGACTTCCTCACCGAACTCGTCACCTTCGAGCGCGCCCTGCCCGCGGGCATCAACGCCATTCTCGCCAAGCAGAAGGGCGAGGCCCATAGCGAGGACGCTGTCTCGGTCATGAAGGAAATGGCCGACCGCTTCACCTACCTCGAACAGCTCGGGTACCTGCGCACGGTGCCGCCCGACCCGGAGGACAAGGACCTGACGCACTGGCGCACGACTGGCGAGGCGCTGCTGGATTCGTTCGGCACCGGCCGCATCAACCCGACCGTCATGGCCTACGCCGTGCTCGGCCACGCCTGGCGCACCGGCAACGCCCAACAGTTCAACGAGGTGGTCAAACTCCTCCACGACGAGTTCGGCAAGCGGTTCGGGCCCGCCCTGCAGAAGTCGGACGTCGAGTCGCGCTTCAATGCCGGCGAGCCTTTCTACAAGGCCATGGTGCTTTACGCCTTCGCCTTCTTCCTGGCCGTCGTCTCCTGGCTCAAATGGCCGGAATCACTTGGCCGGAGTGCCTTCTACCTGACGATCGTTGCCTTCGTGCTGACCACCGCGGGCATCGCCACGCGCATGTGGCTCGAGGGCCGCCCGCCGGTGACGAACCTCTATTCGTCCGCCCTCTTCGTCGGCTGGGGCGCCGTGCTGCTCTGCCTGTTCCTCGAAAAGATCTATCGCAACGCCATCGGCCTCGTCGCCGCCGGCTCGATCGGATTCGTCACGCTGCTGATCGCGCATCACCTTTCGTTGAGCGGCGACACGCTCGAGATGATGCGCGCGGTGCTCGACACCAACCTCTGGCTCGCCACGCACGTCGTGGTCGTCACCTCGGGCTATGCCGCGACCTTCCTCGCCGGCTTCCTCGCGATCATCTACATTGTCCGGGGCGTGTTCACCCGATCCCTCGATCGCCCGACCGCCGATTCCCTCACCCGCATGGTCTACGGCATCGTGTGCTTCGCCACGCTGTTCAGCCTCGTCGGCACGGTGTTGGGCGGCATCTGGGCCGACCAGTCCTGGGGCCGGTTCTGGGGCTGGGACCCGAAGGAGAACGGCGCGCTCATCATCGTGCTCTGGAACGCCGTCATCCTGCACGCCCGCTGGGGCGGCATGGTGAAACAGCGCGGACTCATGATGCTCGCCGTCTTCGGCAACGTCGTCACCGCCTGGAGCTGGTTCGGCACAAACATGCTCGGCGTCGGCCTGCACAGCTACGGCTTCATGGACGCCGCCTTCTACTGGCTGATCGCCTTCGTCGCAATCCAGGTCGCCCTCATCGCGGTCGCGAGCGTCCCCGAGGACCGCTGGCGGAGTTTTCGCAGCAAAACCGCGTAGCCGGTTTTGCCGCGCCGCGCGGTAGCATGGCGAAGGCGGGCCGAGGTGGTGTTTAAGCCGCGAAGGATACGAAGTTCAGGAAGCAACGCTGTAGCGCATCAGGTCATTTCCTTCGTGTGCTTCGTGTCCTTCGTGGTTAAACCATCTCTCCCGATGACTACGCGCACCGCTGCAATCGCCCTCGTGCTTACGCTCCTCGCCGCGACCTCCGCCTTCGCCGACTACGCCAGCCGCGCGCTAACTCCGCCGCGCAAGATCGTGGTCGGCACGACCGTCGCCGATTTCCGCGGCGACCTCCCGGCCCGCCTTGACCTCGCCGGGAAACTGCTCGACGAGGCGGCGCGCTCCGCCGCCGATCGATTCGGGCGCGGCCTCGACCTCATGGTGCTGCCCGAGTTCGCCCTCGCCAGCAGCGACGGCGCCAGCGCCGCCCAGGCCGTTCCCTTGGCGGGGCCGGTCCTGGATACCGTGGGCGCGAAGGCCCGCCAGCACCATACCTGGATTATCGCACCCATGGTTCTGCGCGAGGCCGACCGGGTCAGCAACGCCGCCGTGCTCTTCGACCGCACAGGAGGCGTGGCTGGCATCTTTCGCAAGAACCACCCGATCCCCGACGAGCGCGGCGTCTTTGAGGGCGGAGTCACCCCCGGCGACGGGTTTCCAGTCTTCGAGACGGACTTCGGGCAGCTCGGCATCCTGATCTGCTGGGACATGGCCTACGAGGACGCCTGGGACCGCCTCGCGGCGTCCGGCGCGGAGATCGTGGCGCTCCCCAGCGCCTCGCCCCAGACCCTGCGCCCGTCGGCCGAGGCGCTGCGACATCACTACTATGTCGTCACCAGCACGCCCAAGGACAATGCCACGGTCTTCGACCCGATCGGGCGCACCATCGCGCAGGTGACGAACCGGCCCGGCGTCCTGGTTCATCAACTCGACCTTGCCTACGCCATCCTGCACTGGAGCGAGAACCTGCACAACGGGCAGGCGTTGACCGAGCGCTTCGGCGACAAGGTCGGCTACCTCTATTCCGATCGCGAGGACACCGGCGTCTTCTGGTCGAACGATCCGCACACCGCGATCGGCCAGATGATCCAGGCCCTTGGCCTGCGCGAGATGCCGGTCCAGGTCGAGGCCATCGAGCGGCAAGTCGAAGCATCTCGCGCGGCATCGTCGTCGAGTCGCCCGCGGTAGCGTCCGGCGGGGGAGCCCGCCCTCTCAGGATTGTCGCCAAAGACCGCTTCGCTCCGTGCAGGTCGGTCCTGCGCTTCATCCCTGCTCGGTGGGAGGGTCGGTCGCCTGACCGACCGCGGCCGGCCGGGAGACCGGCCCTTCACGGATCCGAATAGGAACAGCTTCGACCGCTCCTGTCGTGGGTTCCTGCCAGTGGATTTCGCGTCGGCCCGGGAGTATAATGGAGCATCATCCCGGCCGGGACACCCACCAGGCTCAAATCTCCGGCCGCAACCTCAACGCAAGGAGACGCCATGCCCATCCAATTCACCGAAGAGAATGGCGGGAAGACCGTCATCATCCACGTCACCGGCAAGCTCGTGCAGGCCGACTACGAAAGCATCGGGCCGGAGCTCGACCGCTTGGTCCAGGCCCACGGGAAGATCCGCCTCATGTTCGACATGGTCGAATTTCACGGCTGGGATGCCGGGGCCGCCTGGGCGGATGCCAAGCTGAGCCTCGCCCACTTCGCCCATATCGAACGACTCGCACTGGTCGGGGAAACGCAATGGCAGCACACGCTGGCCACGCTGGCCCGGCCGTTCACCCGCGCCAAGGTCCGGTACTTTGATCGCGCGGATATGGACACAGCCTCCGCCTGGCTGAACGAGCACGCGCCGGCGGAGTCGGTTCGGTAGGAGCCGTTGCCGGCGGCGGCCCACGCGACCAACGCGTCGCTGCCGGTGCCGTGCCCGGGAGCCGGCCGCGCCCGAGGCGTTGACTTCTTCCGCGACGGACCCCTACTGGGCTCTCCCGATGAACCTTCGCCTCCTTCTCGCCTTGCCCCTCGTCGCGCTCGCCGGCTGTTCGTCAGGCTATTTCCACCTGACGCACCCCGCATTCTGGCGGAAGGCCGATCAGGTCGAAACGGCCGGACCGGCCGACCAGCACCGCCCGATGACGGACAAGGAAAAGGCGGCCCGCCGGAAACAGCTCACCGCTTCGATCAAGGAGCAGCAGAAGATCATCAATCAGTACCAGAAGCAGGACGCCGCCAACAAGACACCCGACCCGCTCTATTTTGTCTCGGACCTGGAATTCGCCGAGGCGAAAGCCCGGCTCGCGAAAGCGCAGGCCGAGCTGAAGGGGCTGCTCGATTAGCAGGGCGTTAAACGCTATGGCGCAATGGCGCGAAGGATTGGAGCGTTAACCCCAACGAAGCAAAGCGAGCGAAGGTACGGCAGAAAACCCGTCCAGGCACCTTTGCCGGTTTGCGGTGAGAACCCACCGGTCGACGCGGAGCAAAACCCGCGCCCTACTCAACCCTTCGCGGCCTGGCGTCTTTGCGTTTAATCCGCCGTCTTTGCGTTTGACCGGAATTACAGGCCCAGGAACTGGATCGCACAGCCGGCGAGCAGGATCGTGCCGCCGGCAACGGCGTGGTTGTAGCGCTCGAATTTCCCGGTCGGCAGCAGGGCGAGTCCCCTGATCGCCAGCAGCACGACGACCAGCATCGACACGATCGTCAGCGCGCTGAACACGCCCACCACCGTCCAGACCTCCGCCCAGACACCCCGCGCCGCCGGATACATCACCAGCGGGATCATGGGTTCGCAGGGGCCGAAGACAAAAATCGTGAACAGGACCCATGGCGTGAGCCGGAAGCCTTCCGTCTCGCCATGGGCGTGCGCGTGCGCGAGCGCGTGATCGTGCCGGTGCTCGTGCGCCGGGCCGCACTCATGCCGGTGCAGGTGGGAATGCTCCTGCCCGCGGGCAGCCTTCTTCAAGCCCCACGCGAGATAGACCAGGCCGAAGGCGATCATCGCCCAGGCGGCGAGGTTGCCGCGCAGGCCCTCGAAGAATTGCACGCGCTCGAGGCCGTAGCCGAATATCACCCCGACCAGCGCCAGCACCACCGAGCTGCCAACGTGACCGAGACCGCAGAGCACGGTCCAAAAGGTCGTGCGCAGCGCCGACCAGCGCCGGGCGCGTCCCATGACGACGAACGGCAGGTAGTGGTCCGGACCCGCCAGCGTGTGCAGAATCGCGACGCTCGCCGCGCCGGCCAGCAGGACCGTGGATTCAACCGGCGTCAGGGTAACCGCGTGGAGTTCGGAGTACATGAGTGAGCGGTAAGCTGTAGGTCGGGCTTTACGCCAGACAAGTCGGGCGTAAAGCC
>DASZRV010000018.1:0-5910 GCA_035549095.1 Lacunisphaera sp.
CTCCACGCCTTCGCCCTCCCGCGCCTCGCACAGATCCAGCTGCCGGCCAACGTGCACTACACCCCGGAAGGCTACCGCGAACTTTCCGAGCCCGTCGTCGCCGCCATCCGCGCCCAACTGCCCCGCCCATGAAGCCGGCCCGGTCGCGTCGCCTGCTCCCGCGGCTCGCGCTGCTGGGAATCCTGGCCTGGTCGGCCCGGGCTGACACGACGATCGCGGTCGGTGACCTGCGCCAGTTGTTCCTCGACGACTTTTTCTTTGCTTCGTCCCGCGGCGTGGCGCTCGTGGTGCACCCACCGCAGAAGACCGGCGCGCCCGTGCTCACCGCCGAGGAACCGCGTTACACCGGCATCAGCGGCTACGCCACCGTGCTGTACGTGGACGGGCTCTACCAGATGTGGTACGCAGCGGCCACGGCCATCGGCGGCGAGCTGGCGAAGAATGCGCCGGACGCCCCGGACGCCGACTATCCGGTGCGCCTCGTGGCCTGCTATGCCCGCTCGCGGGACGGCGTCCACTGGAAGAAACCCCGCCTCGGGCTCGCCCACGATTTCCCGCACGGCGAGCCCAATGTCGTCATCGGCAACGGCGCCGGCGGTTATCCCGAGGATGGCGCCGCCGGGCCGGTCACGCTGAATCCCCATCCCGGTCCCGACGATCGCTTCCTCATGCCGGTCATCACGCAGGTTCGTTCCGAGAGCCGCCTCCAGCTCAACCTGCTCGCGTCCGGCGACGGCATCCACTGGCACACCGCGGCGCGCAACATAGTCACCCACCGGCCCGGCGAGGACCAGCTCGACACCAACAATGTCATCTTCTGGGACGATCGCATTGGCAAGTGGGTCGCCTACGTGCGGCGCAACCTCTACTTCCCCTGGGGCCGCAGCCGCGCGACGGCGCGCGCCGAGTCCGCCGACGTCACGCATTTCCCGCTCGTCGAGGACCTGCCCGTCGTCTTCGCGTGGGACGACCGCGACCCGGCGCTGCCCAGCGGCACCGGCGACAACCGCGTGCGCCTCGTCGACTACTACACCAACGTCACGGCGAAATACCCCTGGGCCGACCGCGCCTACTTCCAGTTTCCGTCCGCTTTCTTTCACTACACCGCCGGCTACGAGCCGGAGTTCCCGACCCACGCGCCGAAAAACCATGGCCCGATCGACATCCGCTTCGCGGCCAGCCGCGATGGCATCACCTGGGAGCGCTATGATCGCCGCGCCTTCGTGTCACTCGGGCTGCACGGGGCCTGGGATGGCAAGACTCTCTATATGGTCCACGGCATCCTGCCCGGCGCGACCGAAGGCGAAATCTATCTTTATTACCGCGGGAGTGATGCGCTCCACGGCTGGACGCGCAGCCGCGCCGACGTCGAGCAGGTCACCGCCGCCGGGCTGGCACCCGCCAGCAGTCTTTCCGGGATCGCCCGCCTCGTGCTCCGGCGCGACGGCTTCGTCTCCGCGCGCGGCGATTACGAGGGCGGGGAATTCACGTCCCCACCGTTGGAGTTCAGCGGCGATGAACTCGTGCTGAACATCGACACCTCCGCCGGCGGCGAGGCCCGCGTGGAGTTGCTCGATGCCGCCGGCGCTCCCCTCCCCGGGTTCACCCTCGCCGAGGCCGACCGCATCCACACCGCGAACAACATCAACCGGCGCGTCTCGTGGCGCGGCCGTTCCAGCGTTGGCACGCTCGCGGGCCGGCCGGTGCGCCTACACGTCCTGCTGCGCGACGCCGACCTCTACGCGTTCCAGTTCCGCACCACCACTCACGCCCGATGAAATCCCAAATTCGTCCCCTTACCGCTCTCGTCCTCCTGGCCTGCGGAGCGGCCGCCGGGCTCCGGGCCGGACCCGTCAACCTCTTCGCCTTCGACGACGTCGCCCTGCCGTACAAGCGCAACCTCAAGCTCACCTTCGAGGCCCCGCACAAATTTCCCGGCAACCCGGTGCTCGCCCCCGGTCCGCATGGCTCCGTCGACGCCGCTGCGTGTTCGTTCTACGGCAGCGTCATTCGCGTCGGGGGCAAATTCCGGATGTGGTACAGCGCCAAATCCGACCGGACCATCAGCACGGGCAACCTCACCCCGTCGGCCCGCATCGCCTATGCCGAAAGCGATGACGGCCTGCATTGGACGAAGCCCGACCTCGGGCTGACCGAATTCGCCGGCAACCGGCACAACAACCTCGTCGCCCTGCCGGCCGGCATCGATTACGCGAAGACCGAGCCGCTCGCGTGCTTCGTGCTCCACGAGCCGGACGACCCGGAGCCGGCGCACCGCTACAAGATGGCGGTCTACGCCGTCTACTATCCGTCGGACGCCGAACGCCGGGCGACCGGCATGCCAGCCGACAACAACCCGTCGACCATCCTGCCCTACTTCAGCGCCGACGGCCTGACCTGGACCCTCGCCGTTCCCGCGCCGCAACAACCGTGGTTCGACGAGACCGAGGTGCCGTTCACGGTCCGCAACAACTTCGAGATCGGCGGTCTCTACAAATTCGACGGCATCTACTGCGTTGCCGGCCAGGAGCTGTCGCCCGACGTCTTCCAGCCCGACGGCTCCGCAGTCCGCCGCACCATGGTCACGCATTGGTCCGGCGATTTCATCCACTGGTCGGCGGACAAGTCGTACTCATTCCAGCGTTATGGCTACCGCAATGTCCGCGAGACACTGCACGAGGCGCACGAGCCCGCCGCCGTCTGGAACCGCGGCAACGTGCTGCTCGCCACGTTCGGCCTCTGGTACGGCGCGGCCGCCACCGCCGAGCGGCGCATGGACCTGGGGTTTCTCGTCAGCAACGATGGCGTGCATTTCCGCGAGCCGGTCGCCGATCACGTGTTCATTCCCGCCGGCGGCGACACCGACTGGGATGCGCGCGGCCTGCTCCATGGCCAGGGCTTCGAGAACGTCGGCGACCAGACCTATATTTACTATGGCACTTGGGACCTCTCGGGTGGCGTCCGGCAGCCGGGTGCCGTCGGACTGGCGATCTTCGGTCGCGACCGGCTCGCCGCGCTGTCGCTGCGCGACGCGATTCCGGCCGGCGGGCAGTTCACCTCGGAGCCGCTGGCCAACACCGGGCCCGCCACGCTCCGTCTCAATGTCACCGGCCTCTCCGCCACCGCGCGGCTCAGCGTCGAGCTGATCGACAAGGCCGGTGCGCCGATCGCCGGCTATTCCGGCGCCGACGCCGCCTCGGTGACTGAATCGGGATTCGGAGTGAAGATGTCTTGGCCCGGCGGCGGCGCCATCCGCTGCGCGAATCCCACCTACCGCCTGCGTGTTCGCTTCACCGGCACGGATGCCAGCCGCATCAAGTTCTACGCTGCCTACCTCGAATGAACGACGCCTCACCCCACCCGCGCCCCGCTCACGACCTCGACGGCATCGTCGCCGTACCGGCGACGCCGTTCACCGCTGACAACCGCCTCGATGTCGAATCGCTCCGCCGTTACGCGCGGAACGCCCTCGCCCGCGGCGTCGTGGGTTTCCTCGCGCCCGCTGTCGCCGGCGAGGTCGAGATGCTGTCGGAGTCCGAGCGCGAGAGTGTGGTCGTCACACTGCTCGAGGAGTCGGCCGGTCGCGTGCCCGTCATCGGCGGCGCCACCGATCCCGATCCCGCGGCGCGGCTGCGTCACGCCCGGCGCTTCATCGAGCTGGGCTGCACCGGCGTGCTGGCCTACGTGCGCTACGAGGACAGCGCCAGCTACGCGCGGGCCCTTCACGAACTCGGGGCGCTCAACCCGGGTTTCCTCATGATCCAGGACCTCGACCTCGGCAAGGCGCCGCTGCCGGTCGACCTGATCACGCGCCTGCATCGCGACATTCCCTGTTTTACCTGGATCAAGGTCGAGACGGGCGATCGCTGCCGCAAGATCTCGGCGATCCTCGACGCCACCGGCGGCTCGCTGCGCGTCGGCACCGCCGGCCCCGACATGATCGAGCTCCTCGATCGGGGCGTGCAGTCCTACCTCATCACCTTTTCGACCGGAGTGTACATGCGGATCTGGACCCTGTACCGCGCCGGCCGGCGCGCCGAGGCGATCGAGCTCTACCATCGGTTGCTCCCTTGTCTCGCCTTCATGGCGACACACCAGTCGATCCAATGGCACTTCACCAAGGCGCTCCTGCACGACGAGGGCCTCTTCACCACCACCCGCGTGCGCAAACCGATTCCGGCCCTCGACGCCGTCGAAACCGCCCTGATCGCGCGCCTGAGCCGGCACGCGCTCGACCTAGCCGCCAGCCTGCCGGCTCAAGCCTGATTGCATTTCCCCATGAAAAGTTGCCTCGCTTCGCTCCTGGGCGTCTCCGCCCTCGTTCTGTCGTGCGCCGCCGCCGATGTCCCGCTCGCGCAGACTGAATCCGCCCGGGAACCCGTGATCTACACCGGCAGCGTGCAACCCGACAAGGCGTACTACGACGGACACGTGCCACACGCCGTGGGCGTCCACAGCTTCCAGGCGTTTCGCGCCAACCGCACCCACCAGCCCGACGGCGGCACCGTGGGCTACACCTATAATCACCAGCCATACCTGGCGTATTGGCACGGTCGCTTCTATCTGCAGTTCCTGAGCGGGATGGCCCAGGAGCACGAGCCGCCGACGCACACGTCCGTGGCCGTTTCCGATGACGGCCTGCATTGGGAACCGCCGAGGATCGTCTTCCCGGAGTACCAGCTACCCGCCATCAATTGGGGCGGCACCGACATTCCCGCCGGCACTTACGCCGTCATGCACCAGCGCATGGGGTTCTACACCGCGCCCAATGGCCGGCTGCTGACGCTCGCCTTCTACGGTTTTGCCCAGACGCTGCAGAACTCGCCCAACGCCGGCAACGGCCTGGGCCGCGTCGTGCGCGAGGTCAAGGCCGACGGTACCTTCGGTCCGATCTATTTCATCCGCTATAACCGCCACGCCGGATTCGATGAGAAAAACACCTCGTATCCCTTCTTCACCACGAGCCCGGATGCCGGGTTCGTCGAGGCCTGCAACGCCCTGCTCGCCGACAAGCTGGTGACGCTGCAGTGGTGGGAGGAGGACCGCGCGAAGGACGGGTTCTTCGCCATCACGCCCGACCAGGTCGCCGGCGCCACGCACTTCGACGCGAACACCGTGACGTCCGCCGGCGCAGGCAAGGCCTTCATCTGGTACACCCGGCCCGATGGCGTCGTCGTCGGCCTCTGGAAGAACCAGTACTCCGCCCTCTCCGGCGATCGTGGCAAAACCTGGACGCCCATCGTGCGCAACAAGACGCTCTCCGGCGACAGCGGGGCAAAGACTTGGGGCCAGCGGACCGACGATGGTCGCTACGTGATCGCGCAGGCGAAGTCCGCGATCAATGCGACTCGCTTCCCCTTTGTCGCCATGGTCGGATCGGATGGCCACCTTTTCGACACGATGCTCTGCCTGCAGGGCGAGGTCCCGCCCCGCCGCTTTTGGGGCCAGTTCAAGGACGCCGGCCCGCAATACTATCGCGGCATCGACGAAGGGAACGGCAACCCGCCCGGCGATGATTTCTGGATGACGTACAGCATGAACAAGGAGGACATCTGGGTCACGCGCACGCCCGTGCCTCTCACCGGCGTGGAAACGGCGCCAGTCGCGGAGGATTTCGAGTCCAAGCCCGACACCGCGCTCGACCGCTGGAATCTCTACGTCCCGCAATGGACCCACGCGCTGGTCGTCACCGAGCCGGGCACCGCCAACCACGTCCTGGAACTGCGGGACGAGGAGCCGTACGATTACGTCGTGGCCGAGCGGATCTTTCCCTCGTCGCGACACCTGCGGGTGAGTTTCCGGGTCCAGGCGCGCGAGGTCCGCCACAGCAACCAGCTCGAGGTCGAGGTCCAATCCCAGGCCGGCGCGCGGCCGATGCGACTTCGCCTCAACGAAAAATGGCTGTCGCGC
>DASZRV010000019.1:0-44314 GCA_035549095.1 Lacunisphaera sp.
CAACGGCAAACGACCCGGCGCCATCCTCGGTGCGGTCAGTCACAAACTCCTGCGCATCATCGTCGGCTTGCTCCGTTCCCAAACCGATTTTGATCCCAACTGGTCACCTCAACACCACCAAATCTAAGATTGGATCTCCAGCCGCTCGCATGACGTACCATTGAGCTCGAGGCCGTCATCCCACGCGAATCCAGCCCGCATGGAGTGCGGGCTCCACCCACGCGCTGCGGTCGGCGCGCGCCAGCCGCTCAGGCCACGCCGAGCTTGCTCATGCGCTTGTCGCGCCAGGTGGTGGGCGACTCGCCCTCGATCTTGCGGAAGACGCGGTTGAACTGCGACAGCGACTGGAACCCGGCCTCGAAGGCCGCCTCGCTGATCCGCTTGTGCGGGTTCTGCAGCAGGTTCTTCACCTTCTCAATGCGCACGCGGGCGAGGTAGTCGGTGAACGTCAGGCCCGTGGCCTGCTTGAAGATCTTGCAGAAATAAAACGCGCTCGTGTTCACCGCCGAGGACACCTGGCGCAGCGAGATCTCCTCGCCCTGGTGCTCGCTGATGTAGAGCTTGGCCTTCGCCACCATCGGCGAGTCAACCTTGCCGCCCGCGACCACGAGCTGGTTGCTCAGGGTCGAGAGGTGCTGCGCGAAGATGGTCAGCAGCCGCACCACCGCCTCATACTGGCGTTTCTCGAGCACGCGGGTCTGGAAGTAAGCCTCCTCGAGCTGCGTCACGTCCACCTCCGCGCCGAACTTGAGGAGCTGTGCGGTCAGCCGGGTGAACTGCTCCTTGTTCGGGGAGTGCATCAGCACCTGGCCGGTCTGCAGGAACGCCACGACGTTCTCGCCGACGCGCACCGGCACGGCGGAATCGCACAGCCCGGCGAAGCACCGCAGGGTCTTCGGCTCGAGCTGCGCCTCGACCTCGACGCGCTTCTGGAACTCGAGGCACGCGGCGCAGGATTTGTTGCTCGCGGCCATCAGCGCGCAGAAGGGATTTTCGTTCTTCGCGCCGTGCAGCGGCAGGTCGAGCGTGTCGAGCGCGCGCAGCGCCAGGGGCAGGCCGGTGGTCTCGTTGAACGCGCGCTGGTAGTCCCGGAAAATGTCGGACTTCTTGAGGTGTTCGACCAGTTTCCGGGACGGCGTAGCGTGGCTGCCGGCGCTGTTCATCATGGCGGGACAAATGCCATGGGCGCCTCCGCCGCGCAATTGATAAAGCGCCGCGGCGCGCCCGCCGACGCTTCCCGGCGGCGGATAGAGGGTTAATTAATGCGGCTTATCTGGTTTTCTGTTGGCGCCGCCGCCGCCGTTCCGGCGTCCAAGTTTTCCATCGACAAAGCCGCGGGGCCCAGTTCCTTTTGCCGCATGGCCACGCCTGAGAAAAAGCCGTATTCCGTTGTCGAACTTCTCGTTGACCTGGTGCTCACCGCGCTGGCGTTTGCCCTCTTCTACTGGATCGTCCATGAGCACGTCCCGTCGAATGATCCGCGCATGATCAAGCTGTGGGGCGGGCTCGGCGCGGCGTGCATGACCGGCGTGTTCTGGCTGGCGCTGCAAATGTTGAAGGTCGTGTTCCGCTTCCAGCGCGCCACGCGCAAGTGACCCGCCGCGGACTGCGCGCCGCCGCATGCCCATGGCCGCCTCCCCTTCCACCCGCAACCAGCCGGGGACGAGCCGCGCCCGGACCTCCGTCGCCGTCGAGGACTACCTGGAGACGATCGAGCAGCTCATCGCCCGCAAAGGCTATGCGCGCGTCGTCGACATCGCCGCGGGGCTGAAGATCTCCCAGGCCAGCGTAACCGCCATGGTGCAGCGCCTCGATGCCGAGGGCTTCATCAAGTACGAGAAATACCGCGGCATGGTGCTCACGAGCAGCGGCCTCGAGGTCGCGCGGCGCATCGCGCACCGGCACCAGCTGCTGACCGATTTCCTCCGCGTGCTCGGCGTCGCCGACGAGAAGATCATCTATGATGACGTCGAGGGCATGGAGCACCACATCAGCCCGGAGACTTTCCGTGCGATCGAGGCGCTCACGCGCCACCTCGAGCGCAACCCCGCGATCGTCGCCAAGGCCATGGCCGCCGCCCGCCCGCCCGCGCGGTGAGGCGGCGGCGTGGGGTGGAGCCCGCACTCCGTGCGGAGCGGAACCAATTTCTCTGGATCCTTCGCTTTGCTCAGGATGACAGCCTCGAGAATGACCCCGGATACGTGTCATTCTGAGCGAAGCGAAGAATCCAGGGAGTCAAGTCAGGGCGCGCACGCGGCGCGCCCCTGCAAGTACCAAGCGCCCGCGTGCTACCCCGCCAGCACCTCGTCCTTGCGGCGGCGCTTGAGCTGGGACGCCACCAGGATCGCCACCTCGTAGAGCACGATCAGCGGCAGCGCGAAGAGGCTCTGGTTGATTGGGTCCGGCGTCGGCGTGACGATCGCGGCGATCACGAAGATGACGACGATGGCATGGCGGCGGTACTTGCGCAGCGTCGCGACCTCGAGGATCCCGAGGTATACGAGCAGCACGACGAGCAACGGGAACTCGAAGGCGCCGCCCATGCCGAGCACGAGCCAGATCAGGAGGCTGTAATATTTGTCCGCCGTCCACAGCACCGTGTAGTGCATCATCTGGTTCAGCTCGAACGCCACCTTGATGGTGCTCGGCGTGAGCAGGAAATAGCCGAACGAAGCGCCGCCCAGGAAGAGCACGAAGGTCGCGACGCAAGTCGGCAGCAGCACCTTCAGCTCCCGTTTGGTCAGCGCCGGGGCGACGAACTGCCCGATGAAAAACAGGATGAAGGGCAGCGACATCACCAGGCCGCCGATGAGGCAGATGTCGATGATCACGCTGAACACGCCCATCGGGCTGTTCGTGATCAGGTCGGTGTTCATCGCGGGGTACTGCGCCTTGACCTGCAGCAGCGGGCGGCTGAGCACGGCGCCGAAGTCGTCCACGTAATACGCGATCACCGTCACGCAGATGGCAAAGGCCGCGGCGCTTTTGATCAGGGCCCAGCGCAGGTCCTCGAGGTGCTCGAGGAATCCCATGACCTTCTTCCCGGATTCCGGGTGTTCGCCCCCGACGGAGTCGCCGGCGGACGGGTTGAGGGAGGTGGACGGATCGCTCAAGGCCCGAGGTAGAAACAACTTTCCGGGGCGCGGGCAATCCCCGTCTTGGCCGCCGGCCGGCCGCGGCAACCCGCGGGAGCCTGCCGGTTTGCCGGGCCACGCCATGGGACGCTTTCGGCAAATAATGCACAGTCAGGGTGGAAATTTTCTGGAAATATGGCGGGTGTGACGGCCTCCGCCGTTGACACAAAAACGCCCCTGTAGTGCGCTGACCCCTCCTATCGTTCATTTTCTCCCAACTCCCATGGCCAAGAAATCCACTGCCAAGAAACCCGCCCCCAAGGCGGCCCGCAAATCCGCCGCGAAGGCCCCGAAATATGTCTATCTCTTCGGCAAGAAGACGGACGGCAACGGCACGATGAAGCCGTTGCTCGGCGGCAAGGGCGCCAACCTCGCCGAGATGTGCCGCATCGGCCTGCCGGTGCCCCCAGGCTTCACGATCACGACCGAGGTCTGCACCTATTACTACGCCAACAAGCGCACCTACCCCGCCGCCCTCCGCGCCCAGATGGAGGCCGGCATCGCCAGCATCGAGGCCCAGACCGGCAAGAAGTTTGGCGACCTCACGAACCCGCTCCTCGTCTCCGTCCGCTCCGGCGCGCGCGATTCGATGCCGGGCATGATGGACACCATCCTCAACCTCGGCCTCAACGACCAGACGGTCGAGGCCCTCGCCGCCAAGACGCAGAACCCGCGCTTCGCCTGGGACTGCTACCGCCGCTTCGTCCAGATGTACGGCGACGTCGTGCTCGGCGTGCAGAAACGCGCCAACGAGGACCACGAGCCGTTCGAGACCGTCATCGGCCACCTCAAGGACGAGCGCTATGGCAACCACGAGATCGAGGACACCAAGCTCACGACCGACGACCTCAAGGAGCTCGTCGTCCGCTTCAAGGCGCTCGTGAAGGAGCGTGCCGGCAAGGAATTCCCGTCGTCCCCCTGGGACCAGCTCGTCGGCGCCGCCGGCGCCGTGTTCGGCTCCTGGATGAACGATCGCGCCATCGTCTACCGCCGCAAGTACAACATCCCGACCGAGTGGGGCACCGCCGTCAACGTCCAGGCCATGGTCTATGGCAACACGGGCGACAACTCCGGCTCCGGCGTCGCGTTCACGCGCAACCCGGCCAACGGCGTGAAAGAGTTCTACGGCGAGTTCCTCATCAATGCCCAGGGTGAGGACGTCGTCGCCGGCGTCCGCACGCCCGAGCCCGTCGCCGAGCTCAAGAAGCACCTCGCGCCCGCCTTCCACGAGCTCGAGCGCATCCGCGCCGTGCTCGAGAAGCACTTCAAGGACGTGCAGGACTTCGAGTTCACCATCGAGGACGGCGTTGTCTATATGCTGCAGACGCGCAACGGCAAGCGCACCGCCGCCGCCGCGCTGAAGTTCTCCATCGATATGGTCAAGGAAGGCCTCATCGACTGGAAGACGGCCGTGCTCCGCAACCCGGCCGACCAGCTCGAGCAGCTCCTCGCCCCGATCTTCGACCTCGCCGAGGTCAAGAAGGCCGCCGTCATCGCCACCGGCCTGCCCGCCGGCCCGGGCGCCGCCTCCGGCCAGATCTATCTCAATGCCGACCGCGCTGTCGCGGCCGCCGAGAAGGGCCAGAAGGTCCTCCTCGTCCGCATCGAGACCTCTCCCGAGGATCTCCGCGGCATGATCGCAGCCGAGGGCATCCTCACCGCCCGCGGTGGCGTCTCCTCGCACGCCGCGCTCGTCGCCCGCCAGATGGGCAAGGTCTGCGTCTGCGGCGCCGCCGCCGTCAACGTCGACTACGCCGCCAAGACCGTCTCGGTCGCCGGCCAGACCTTCAAGGAAGGCGACTGGATGTCGATCGACGGCACCGCCGGCGCCGTGTACGCCGGCCAGCTCAAGACCGCACCGTCCGAGATCATCGCCGGCCTGGTTAACAACGACGCGGCCGCGCAGAAGACCGAGAAATTCAAGAGCTTCACCCAGCTCATGAAGTGGTGCGCGCAGGCCACCCGCCTGTCCGTCCGCACCAACGCCGACACGCCCGAGCAGGCCCGCATCGCGGTCGCCTTCGGCGCCGTCGGCATCGGCCTCACCCGCACCGAACACATGTTCTTCGAGGGCGACCGCATCGATTCGATGCGCGAGATGATCCTCGCCGACACCGTCGAGGCCCGCGAGGCCGCCCTGGCGAAGCTGCTGCCCTACCAGCGCGGCGACTTCCTCGGGATCTTCAAGGCCTTGAAGGGTTACCCGGCGACGATCCGCTTCCTCGACCCGCCGCTCCATGAGTTCCTCCCGAACACGAAGGAGCAGCAGGCCGACCTGGCGAAGAAGCTCAACATCCCGGTCGAGAGGATCGAGCACCGCGTGCACGAGCTGCATGAGTTCAACCCGATGCTCGGCTTCCGCGGCTGCCGCCTCGGCATCAAGTATCCCGAGATCACCGCCATGCAGGCCCGCGCCGTCATCGAGGCCGCCGTCGAGGCGAAGAAGGCCGGCATCAAGGCCAAGCCCGAGATCATGATCCCGCTCGTCGGCTTCAAGAAGGAGCTCGATCTGCAGGTCGCGATCGTCCACGACGTCGCCGCCAAGGTGTTCGCCGAGAAGAAGACCAAGGTCGACTATTCCGTCGGCACCATGATCGAGATCCCGCGCGGCGCGCTCACCGCCGACGAGATCGCGCAGACCGCCGAGTTCTTCAGCTTCGGCACCAACGACCTCACGCAGACCTGCCTCGGCATGTCGCGCGACGACTCCGGCTCGTTCCTCGGCGCCTACCAGGAGGCCGAGATCTTCAAGAAGAACCCGTTCGCCTCGGTCGACCAGACCGGCACGGGCCAGCTCATGAAGATCGCGATCGAGAAGGGCTCGCAGACCCGCCCCGGCATCAAGCTCGGCATCTGCGGCGAACACGGCGGCGATCCCGACTCCGTCAAGTTCTGCCACAAGATCGGCCTGACGTACGTGTCCTGCTCGCCTTACCGCGTGCCCGTCGCGCGCCTCGCCGCCGCCCAGGCCGCGATCGCCGACGCCAAAAAGTAATCGACCTCTCCCGTGGGAGGGGCTTTGCGCCCCGACTCTCTTCAGCCCCGGCCTCACCGCCGGGGCTTTTTCTTGTCCAGCGCCATTGCGGGCTCGTGGCGCGGCACGACGTCAATTTGTAGGGCGGGATCGCCGAATCCCGCCGCGGGCGCGGTCAAGCTGCGCCCCTACGATCCGTTTCCGTAGAGGCGCGCCTTGCGCGCGTCCTCGCGGCGGGGTTCGGCGACCCCGCCCTACAACGCAACGGCAGTTTCCTTCGCCTATTTGATCCGCCGCGTCCGCCAGAGCTGCCAGCCGGTCAGGATCACCGGCATCACCCAGCCGAGCACGCCCGCCCACACGAGCACCCAAGCCGATGCCTTCGTGAACCGGTAGAACCATGGCGCCGCGACGACGGCCTGCGCCGCCCCGCCACCCGCGGCAAACTTCGCCTGCAACACAACCGCCCATGGTGCGACTGCCACGATGCCTTTGCTCGCCAGCAGACCGGCGGAGAGCATGCCCTGGCTCCACAGGCCCACGGCGGCGATGCCCAGTGCGGCCGCGCCAAGCGCCGCCACGCTGACGCTGATCAGGCCGACGCCGACGATGCCCATGCTCACCGGCGCCACGGCGAACGGTCCGAATGCGAACAACCCGCCCACCGCCCAGCGATCGCTGATCGCGATCCAGCCCTTCACCACCGGCGCATGGCGCGTCGGCTTCGTGCTGATGCGAATGTGATACAGCGGCAACCCGAGCAGCGTGGCCTCGCTCCGGACCTCGAAGCCGCGCGCTGCGCCCGCGCCCAGCTTGGGCACGCCGGCCATCAGCCGTTCCGACCGGCATTTGGCCCGGATGGCCAGCCAGATCGCACCGGCCAGCCAGAGCCCGAGCAGCACCATCGTCGGGATCGACGGATGCCGCAGGTTCGCGAGCAGCATCGCCCCACCGACGAACAGGCCGATGCCGACATTGCCCCAGAGGTAGGCCTTGGCCGCCTCGCGGCGGGCGATGCCATCGGCGACGTTCGCGTTGCGCTCGTTGAATCGGATGAAGTCGCCCGCGCCTTGCAGCACCGCGGGAAGCACGGCCACGGCGGAAAAGAACTTCAGCACCATTCCGCCCTTCGCGGCCGCGCTGCCCGCGGTGCCAGCGGCCGCCAGCGCCTTGGCGGCGGCGCCACCGCCCGCCCCGAGTGTCGTCTCGGCCACGGTCGGCGCGAGCACCGGCAGCGACAACATCACCAGCCCGGCAAACGCCGCCTTCGGCGCGCTGCGCTCGAGCGTCTCCTCGACGTGCTTCGCCATCCGTTCCGTCAGCATGGCGCGGCCGCGCGCGAGCCGCTGCCGCGCCGACTCCTCGGAGATCCCAAGCGCCTCGGCCACGGCCGCGGCGGAACGGCCCTCGCGATAGAACAACACCATCGGCTCGCGATAAGTTTCCGGCAGGTGCTCGAGCGCCTGCCACATGAGCGCGGCCTCGTCGGCGCGGATCGCCTCTTCGCGCGGGCTGGTGGCGTCCGCCGGGGTCTCCGGCGAGAGCGGCTCGGCGCGCGCCGTCGGCACGCGCGCCGCGCTGCGCCGCGCATTCGCGATGGTGTTGCGCGCGATGCCCGCCAGCCAGCCGCGAAGCTTCGCGGGCTCCCGGAGTTGCGCGAGCTGTTTCCAAGCCGCGACAAAAACCTCCTGGGCGAGGTCCTCGCTGCGCGCGACGTCCCCGCAGGCGCAGTAGGCCAGGGCGCACACCATGCCCTGGTGACGCTCTACGATCTCGCGAAAGGCCGCCGCGTCGCCCGCGAGGTGCCGTTCGACCAGCTGCGAATCGTCCGTGGGAAAGGGATTCAGAAAAGTATTCATGTTCATCCATCCAGTGGCCGGCAAGCCCGCCGACGTGACAGGAAATCTTCGGCCGCCCGATCCAAGCTTCTACATGGCCGACATTCATAAGTGAACGATCTGACGGACCTTCTCCTTGCGCGACGTGCGCACCGGGGATTGATTGCCAACGCTCCCGCAACCCCAAGCCTGCGTGAAATCACCCCGCTCGTTCCTCGCCTGCCTGGCGGTCCTCGCCGGTGCCGTTGCCGCGTGCCAGGCCGCGGTCCCGACCACCGAGCTGCGTGAAATTCCCGTGCCGCCGATCAGAACACCCTTGGGCACGCGACCCGGCGTCGGTGCGCTGCCGGAACATCCCGCTCTGCCCGATCCGCTCGTGATGAACGACGGGACGCGCGTCACGACGCCGGAACTGTGGGCGCGACGCCGCCAGGAGATTCGGCAAATCCTCGAGTATTACGCGGTCGGCGCGATGCCGCCCGCGCCGGGCAACGTCAAGGGCCGCGTCGTCAGCGCGCAGACCGTCCTGGATGGCACGGCCAAATACCGCCTCGTGCACCTGACTTTCGGCCCGGACGAAAAATTGTTTCTCGATATCGGCATTTTCACGCCGGCGAGTGGCGGACCCTTCCCGGCGGTGATCATGCCGTCGGGCACTCCGCCCGGCGCCACGCCGCTGCCGCGTCTGCCGCCTGGCCCGGGCCAGGGCCATGGCGTCGACGCCTTGCTCACCGTCGGACCCGGACCGGCGCCGGGCACCTCGCCCGACGCCGCGGTCAATGCGGCCGGCGGTGTCCCGATGCCGGAAAAGACACGCCCGGCGGGGCCCGACGAAGCCGACAAGGCGGCGGCGCGGGCGCAGCCGGCGCTCGAGCGCGGCTATGCCTACGTGATGTTCAATCACAACGATTGCGGCGAGGACACCACGCTGCGCAACCCGGATGGCAGCTGGGCGTATCGCACCACGCGGTTCGGGCCCGCCTACCCCGAGTTCGACTGGGGCCTCCTCGGCGTCTGGGCGTGGGGCGCATCGCGCATCGTTGACTATCTTGAGACGGATCCGGCGATCGACGGCAGGTGCCTGATCATTTCCGGCGTGTCGCGCACGGGCAAAGCGGCGCTCGTCGCCGGCGCGTTTGACGATCGCATTGCGGTAACCGCGCCCGTGGTCAGCGGCGGCGGGGGTGTCGGCGCGTATCGTTTCAGCGGCGAGGGTCGCGGCGGCAAGGAGGGCCTCGATGTCATGGTAAAGAAATACCCGAACTGGTTCTCGCCGCATCTCCGCGAATTCGGCGGCCATACCGACCGGCTGCCCTTCGACGAGCACTGGTTCATTGCCCTCCTCGCCCCGCGCGGCTTCCTTGCGCTCGAGGGCACGACGGATCCTGTGTCGCTCGAGCAGGCCGTCCACGCCTCGGTCGCGGGCGCGAAGCCGGTGTACGACCTCCTCGGCGTGCCGGACCGTGTCGGCGTCAACTATGCCGATCACGGCCACACGCTCACGGCCGACGATTGGAAAGCCGTGCTCGACTTCACCGACCAGCAGTTCCGCGACCGCCAGATCGACCGCCGCTTCGACCGGTTCCCATCGGACCGCCCCTGAGCTTCATGAAGAGATTCCTTTCGCTCCTTTGCCTGCCGCTCGCCGTGTTCGCGGCGACCGACAATCCGACGCCGTCGGAAAAGACCGCCGCCGAAGCCGTGGCCCACGAGATCGCCACGGCCATGAATTTTGCGCAGACCCAAGCCGCGGCCGATGCCAGTGCGAACGCCAGGCCCATGTCCGCCGCCGCGACCCCGGTCGCGATGGGCGTCCAGCTTCCGCTCGCAGCGTCCGTCAACACCGGCCACGGATCTTACAACGTCCGCGACTACGGCGCGCAGGGCAACGGCACCAACAAGGACACGGTCGCCATCCAGCAGGCGATCGATGCGTGCGCGGGCGCGGGCGGCGGCGAGGTGTTTTTCCCGGCGGGCGATTACCTGAGCGGCAGCCTCGAATTGAAATCCTACGTGACGCTGCGACTCGACCGCGAGGCCACCCTCCAGGGCAGCCCGGATCTCGAGGACTACCCCCTCATCCAGGCGCGATGGGAGGGGCATATGATAACGGCCCATCGCGCGCTGGTGTCGGCTTACAACGCGACGAACATCGCCATCATCGGCCTCGGGCGCATCGCCGGTGAGGCGTCGCTGGGCGGCCGGCAGATGCCGCGCCGGCCCTGTGTGATCGAGCCCATCGAGTGCACCGGCGTGCACCTCGAGGATATCACCGTCACGCAGTCGCGCATGTGGACGATCCATCCGACATTTTCGGATGAGATCCTGATCAAGAACATCACGATCCGCAGCACCGGGGGCAATAGCGACGGCATCGACGTCGATTCGTGCCGCCACGTGCGGATCGACGGCTGCGACATTGAGTCGGGCGACGACTGCATCGCCATCAAGTCCGGCCGCGGCCAGGAGGGGCAGCGTCTGGCCCGGCCGTCGGAGGACGTGCTCATCCGCGATTGCGGTTTCGCCGACGACAACTTCGCGTGCATCGGCATCGGCAGCGAGACCTCCGGCGGGATTCGCGGCGTGCACATCGAGAACTGCCGTTTCCGTTACGCGAAGACTTATGCGATCTACATCAAGAGCCGCCCCGGCCGGGGCGCGTTCATCGAGGACATCTTCGCCGACCAGCTCGACGTCCATACGGCGCCCGGCGGCTTTCTCCGGATCAATCTCCTCAACAGCGGGCTGCAGGACGCCGAACCGGTGCCCGGAGCCGCGGGCATTCCGGCGGCCAGAAATTTCCATTTCACCAACGTCAAGGTCGACTGCGGCACGCTCGTCGACGCCGCCTCGATCCCGGGCGAGAAGCCGCTCGATGGACTCGAACTCGCGCACATCACCGGCACCGCCGCACGCGGTATCGCGCTGGCGAACATGACCGGCGTTTCCCTGGCAGACCTCCATGTCACGGGCCTCGAGGGTTCCCTGGTCGCCACCCGCAATGTCAGCGGCACCGGTCTCGACCAAGCCACCGCCTACAAGGAGCGCGTCGTCCTGTGGAACGGCCGCAATGTCGACGGGTGGCACGTGTACCTCGACAACCCGGTCGTGCTGCCCTCGTCCGTCTGGAGCGCCCGCGATGGCGTGCTGCACCTCGACACCACGGAAAAGGGTTACCTGCGCACGGAGCGTGAATTCTCGAACTACCACCTGCATGTCGAGTGGCGCTGGCCCTCGGCGAACATCCCCGCCAACAGCAACAGCGGCGTGATGGTGCACGTGCACGGCCCCGACGCCATCTGGCCGCTTTGCTTCGAATGCCAGTTGAAGAATGGCAACGCCGGCCAGGTCGTCGGCCTGGGCCTCGACATCCCCGACGCCCCGCTGCAGGCCAATCGCAAGCGCGCACCGCGGCTCGCCGACCCGTCGGAAAAACCACCGGGCGAGTGGAACACCTGCGAGATCTTCTGCCGCGGCGACACGATCGAGTGCTTTGTCAATGGCGTCCGCCAGAACCGCGTCGACAAGCTGCCCGCGAGCGCCGGCGCTGTGGCGCTGCAGATGGAGGGCTTCCCGATCGAATTCCGCAACGTGTGGCTGGAGGAGCTGTGAACACGACGATGACACCTTGGTGGAGAGCCGGCCTCCCGGCCGGCCGTGGCTGGCGGGGACGCCAGCCCTCCAAGGCTCTCTCCGTGCTGGCTTTCCTTCTTTGCCCGTTGACGGCCCTCACCCAGCCCTCGGTCAAGCTCGGTCCCGACGGCAAACTCGCCTACACCGCTGGCGCGGCCGGCGATCGCGTCATTGATTTCTCCTCGGCCGGCTATGGCGGTGGCGGCGAGGCGATTCCCAATGTCCCGGCAAAGATCGTCGTCACCCCCGACGGAAAGCACGACCGCGAGCGGATCCAGGCGGCGCTGGACCTCGTGGCGGCGATGCCGCGCGGAGCGGATGGTTTCCGCGGTGCCGTCCTGCTGAAGCCGGGCCGGTGGCTCATCGATACCCATATCGAACTGCGGGCGAGCGGCGTCGTCCTGCGCGGCTCGGGCGATGGCGAGGATGGCACCGTGCTCGTTGCCGACGGCACGTCGCGCCGGACCTTGATCGAAATCGGCGGCACGGGCGCGATGAAGGAGGCCGCCGGCTCGCGTCGCGCCGTGGCCGACGCCTACGTTCCCGTGGGCGCGACCCGCTTCAGCCTCGCGAATGCCGACGGCCTGGCCGTGGGCGATCGCATCGTAGTCGAGCGCCCGTGCACGGCCGAGTGGGTTTCCCAGCTCGCCATGAACCTGTTTCCCGGCTGGCGCGCCGATACGCGCCTGCATTGGAAGCCCGGCTCGCGCGACCTGCGCTGGGATCGTGTCATCACCGCGATCGATGGCCACCGGATCACCCTCGACGCGCCACTGACGACGGCGCTCGATGGCAGGTACGGCGGCGGGTTCGTCTGGCGTTACGAGTTTCCCGGCCGGATCGACCACGTCGGCATCGAAAATCTCCGCTGCGTGTCGCCACATCGTTCCGGGGTGCCGGACGAGGAACATGCGTGGTGTTGCGTGGCGATCGACAAGGTGGAGAACGCCTGGGTGCGGCGGCTCGTGGCACGGCATTTTGTGAGCTATGTCGTCGAGGTCCAGGCTGACGCCAAGGCCGTCACGATCGAGGATTGCGCGGCCGAATACCCGGTCTCGGAGGTGGCGAGCTATCGCCGGCGCATCTTCTCGCTCGGCGGCCAGCTCGGATTGGTACAACGGTGCACCAGCATCGGGGGCCGACGCGATTTCACGACCGGCTTTACCGCGACCGGGCCGAACGTCTTTCTCGATTGCACCGGGCGCGAGGCGGTCGACTGGAGCGGCCCGGCCGAAAGCTGGGCGTCGGGCGTGCTCTACGACCGCGTCGTCATCCGCGGCAACGCCCTGCGCCTGATCAACCGCGGCGTGGACGGCCAGGGCGCCGGCTGGACCGCGGCCAATTGCGTGCTGTGGAACTGTGAGGCGACGGACCTGCAGCTCGACCAGCCGCCGGGCGCGGTAAACCTCGCCTTCGGCTGCCGCGGCGATGTCGCGAACGTCTTCCTGCCGCGCGACGGCGACCAAGCCGCATTGCGCGATATCGGCCGCGGCGGGCCGATTCCGCCGGCCAGCCTTTATCGCGCCCAGCTCGCCGAGCGTAAGGGCGCCGCAGCGCTGGCGGCCCTCGAGGCCGCGCCGATCAGCTCGGATGCCTCCGGTGCCGCCGAGCTGCCTGCGGCCGAGGTCGATGCTATCGTCGCCGCCGAAACCGCGCAACGCTCGGCCCTCGGTTCGCATCCGCTGCAGGTCGAGCACGCGCAGTTCACCATCGACGGCCAGCCCGCGTGGACCGAGGAGATCAACTACTCGTGGTTCCAAGGCCAGATGCCGCCCGCCCTCGCCCGCAGCTATGGCCCCGCGCTGACGCGTTTCGCGCCGGGCGAAACCGGCGTCGGCTTGACTGATGATCTCGCCGAGCTTGCCGCCGCACTGCCACCGCGCTCGGCCTTCTACCAGCATTACGGCCTGTGGTACGAGCGCCGGCGCGTGAATCACAATTTCTACGGCGCGCCCGAGCACAAGGACGGCAACGTGTGGGGCCCGTTTATGGAGATGCCGTGGGCGCGCAGCGGCGAGGGCAAGGATTGGGACGGAATGAGCAAGTACGACCTGACGCAGTTCAACCCGTGGTATTTCTCGCGCCTGAAGGAATTCGCCACGCTGTGCGAGGCTCGCGGGTTGATCCTCTACAATCATTTCTATTTCCAACATGCCCTGCAGGAAACGCGCGCCCACTACGTCGACTTCCCCTGGCGCCCGGTGAACTGCCTCCAGGCCACCGGACTGCCCGACGAGAATCCCGCGGCGAGCGCCTTCTACGATATCAGCAACCCCGTGCGCCGCGATCTGCACCGCCGCTACATCCGGCACACGCTCGACGAGCTTGGGCGCTTCACGAATGTCGTGTTCGGCATCGACCGCGAGTACTCCGGGCCGCTGTCGTTTGTCCAGTTCTGGCTCGATACGATTGCCGAGTGGGAGCGGGAACATGGCCGCAAGGTGACGATTTGCCTCGAAGTCCCGCGCGATGAGATGGACGCCATCCTCGACGACCCCGTGCGCGGACCGCTCATCACCGCGATCGATTTCCATAACTGGTTTTATCGGCCCGATGGCTCGCTGTACACGATCCAGGGTGGCATCAACAAGGCGCCGCGCGAGCAATCGATCGCCATCGTCTCCGAGGCCGACCTGGCCCGGCTCCACGCGGCCAACACCAACCCGACCTGGGCCGGCGGCGGGATCGTCAACTCGCCGGCGTTCCAGCAGCTCAGCCAGCAAATCCGCCGTGGCACGCCGGCGATGCGCTACCGCGCGGTCCGCGAATACCGCGACAGCCATCCGGACCTCGTCATCATCCGCAAACCTGACGACTTCCCCGCGCTCACCGCCGCCATCGAAAGGAACGTTCCCGCCGCGGAGCGCGCCCTCACCCGCCCGGCTGCGCTCGTCCGCAATCATCCCGACTCGAGTTGGTGCCAGGCCGCGGCAGGACGCGCCTATCTCGTTTACGCCATGGCCGGCTCGCCGGCGGAACTCGATCTCTCGGCCGAGTCCGGCTCGTTTGCCGTCACGTGGGTCGATGCCACCGGCGGCGCAAAGAATGCCGGCACGATCGCAGCCGGCCGCGTAATCACGCTCACGCCGCCCGCCAGCACCGGCGGTCGGCCGTGCGTCGCGTGGCTGATGCGTTCGCATTGACGAACCCAAGCTAGTGTCCACGCCCGGCGCGACCCGGTTCGAGGCATTCCCCCCCGGTCAATAGAAGCGCAGGCTTTGGCAAGATCGGCGGGGACGCTTCCGGGGGAAAGGCGCATCGTCGCAGGCATGACCCCTACCCCTGTCCGTGACCGCACGGCGTGGCTGCAAGGCGGCGACGCTGTTTGTCTGCAACCTCCGCCCCTCGTGCACCGGACCTGGCGCCTCGTGCTGTTGGGACCTCCGGGAGTCGGCAAGGGCACGCAAGCGGAACTCCTGTCGCGCGCTCTGGGCGCCTGCCCGCTTTCCACCGGGGATGTGTTTCGCGCCGCGAAGGACCGCGAACTCGAACCCGGCTCGGCCATGGCGCGCGCTCGCGTCCACATGGTCCGCGGCGAACTCGTGCCGGATGCGATCGTGGTCGACCTCGTCCGCGAGCGCTGCCGCTGCCTGCACTGCAACGGTGGTTTCATGCTCGATGGTTTCCCGCGCACCCGCGCGCAGGCGTTGATGATCGACGAGCTGCTGGCGACCGAGCACATCCGGCTCGATGCCGTGGTCAGCTATGAGCTGCCCACGAGCGAGATCCTCGCGCGCATCACGGGCCGCCGCGTCTGCCCGCAATGCAAGGCCGTGTTCCATGTCGCCTCGCGCCCGCCGAAGCGTGACGGCATTTGCGATGCCTGCGGCGCCGCGCTCGTGCAGCGCGCCGACGACCGGCCTGAAGCCGTGACGGTGCGCCTCAAGGCCTACACGGCCGACACCGAGCCGCTCATCGAGCACTACGCCACCAAGCACCTGCTCGTCCGCATCGACGCCACCCGGCGCCCGGACGAGGTCTTCGCGCATACCCTCGACGCCCTGGCCGCCCTCGTCGTGCCGGCCTGAATCCCCTTTCAACTCCCGGCGCCCCGGCGCCGTTTTCCGCCATGCTCGCTGCCGCTGAACAGGGCCGCACGCTCGCGCAGAAGCGTTACGACTCGCTGATCCCCAAGCTGCGCGCGCGGTTGTTGCAGGCGCACTTTGCGCTGCGCAACCGGAAATTCCCCGTGGTCGTGATCGTCTCCGGCGCCGACGGCGCCGGCAAGGGCGACCTCGTCCACCGCCTCAACGAGTGGCTCGATCCCCGCGGCGTCGCCACGCACGCCTTCTGGGCGCCCAGCGACGAGGAGCGCGAACGCCCGTTCTACTGGCGCTTCTGGCGCGCCCTGCCCGGCCGCGGGCGCATCGGCATCTTCTTCGGCTCGTGGTACACCGAGCCGATCATCCGCCGGGTGATGGGTCACCTGAAACGCCGGCGCTTCGAACGCGACCTCGACCGGATCGTCGCGTTCGAGCGGATGCTGGCGGCGGACGGCGGCTTGTTCGTGAAACTCTGGCTGCACCTGCCCAAGGCCGCGCAGAAGAAACGGCTCAAGAAGCTCGAGCGCGAGGGGCGCATCGCCCCGGACGACTGGAAGCACTACAAGCTCTATGACCGGTTCACCAAGGTTTCGGACCGCGCCCTGCGGCACACCGACAGCCCGTCGGCGCCCTGGCACGTCGTCGATGCCACGGATCGCCGGCACCGGGACTACACCGTGGGCCGGATCCTGCTGGACGAACTCACGCGGCTGCTGAAGGAAGACACGACCAAGCCGGTGAAGACGACGGTGCCGCGCGCCGTGCCCGCCCGCCGCCAGCCGCCCTCCGCCCTCGGGCGCGTCGACCTCGCGCAGGCGCTAGGCGCCGAAGACTACGCGCGGGCGCTCGACAGCTGGCAGGGCAAGCTGAGCAAGCTCGCTTGGGCCGCGCACCAGAAGCAGCGCTCGATGGTCATGGTGTTCGAAGGCTGGGACGCCGCCGGCAAGGGCAGCGCCATCCGGCGCGTCACGCAGGCGATCGATCCGCGGCTTTACCGCGTCGTCGGCATCGCCGCGCCGACCGACGAGGAACGAGCGCAGCATTACCTCTGGCGCTTCTGGCGTCACCTGCCCCGCGCGGGTTTCTCGACCATCTTCGATCGCTCGTGGTACGGCCGCGTGCTCGTCGAGCGCGTCGAGGGCTTCGCCCCGGCGGCCGATTGGGGCCGCGCCTACGACGAGATCAATGAATTCGAGGCGCAGATGGCGGACCACGGCATCATCGTGAACAAGTTCTGGGTCCACATCAGCCCGGAGGAACAGTTGAAGCGCTTCCAGGAACGGCAGCGCATCGACTACAAACAATACAAGATCACGGACGAGGACTGGCGGAACCGCGACAAGTGGCCGGCCTACGCCATCGCCGTCGACGAGATGGTCGCGCGCACCAGCACCGGGGCGGCGCCCTGGACACTCGTGGCCGGCAACGACAAGAAGTTCGCCCGCGTCCAGATCCTCGAAACGCTCGTCCGTCGGCTTGAAGAGGAGTTGTGATCCTTGCCGGACCGGGGCGCGGTCGAGCCGCGCCCCTGTCCCACTGGATTCTTCGCTACGCTCAGAATGACACGCCACTAGGATCGATTCTCGAGAATGTCATCCTGAGCGCAGCGAAGGATCCAGGGAGAACGATCAATTATGCTGACGACCGCGATTAAATATCGATAATCCCCCCTCGACAGTTGTTCGCTATTTGTGACCACTAGCCCGCCAACGGTCGCTCCAGCCGCCACCCGCAATTTCGCCGGCGAGATCTGGGGTGGGTTCGCCTCGATGTTGGTCGCACTGCCGTCGTCCATCGCCTATGGCGTCGCCGTCTACACACTGCTCGGGCCGGAGTACGCTGCGGCCGGCGTCCGCACCGGAATCGTCGGCGCCGTGGTCCTGGGGATCGTGGCGACGGCCCTCGGTGACGCACCGCGGCTGATCTCCTCGCCCTGCGCACCAGCCGGCGCCGTGCTCGGTTCGCTCGCGGGGGGCTTGCTCGCCCACACTGAGGCACCGCTTGCCCCCGCCCACATCGTGGCCCTGCTGCTCTTGCTGGCGCTGCTGTCGGGCGCCCTGCAAATGGCGTATGGGCTCGTCGGCGGCGGCCGGTTGATCAAGTTCATCCCCTACCCGGTCGTCTCCGGCTACCTGAGCGCCGTCGGCGTCCTGATCTTCCTGAGCCAGCTGCCGAAGTTCTTCGGCGTCGCGCCCGCGGAGGTGCTCCACCCGGCGCGGTGGCAAGGCCCCGCCGCCATCGTCGGGCTCGTGACCATCGCCGGCGTGCTGTTGGGACCAAAACTCACGCGGGCGGTCCCGGCCACGATCCTCGGCCTGGCGGCCGGCTTGGTCGGTTACTTTGCCGTGGCCTGGTTCCGCCCCGAACTCCTGCAGGTCGCCCACAATCCCCTCGTGATTGGTCCGCTCGGCGGCGGTGCGCAGGGCGTGTTCGCCGGCATCGGCGACGTCTGGCCCGCCCTGGCCAAGCTGCATGTCTCGGACCTGCAGCTGCTCGCCATGCCGGCGCTGACCCTGTCGGTGCTGCTGTCGATCGACACGTTGAAGACCTGTGTGGTGGTCGACTCGCTCACGCGCAGCCGGCATGACTCCAACCGGACCCTCCTCGGCCAGGGCGCGGGGAATTTCGTCTCGGCGCTGGTCGGCGGCATGCCCGGCGCCGGCATGATGGGTGCGACGCTGGTGAGCGTGGAAAGCGGCGGCCGGACCCGGCTGTCCGGCATCCTCGAGGGTGTGTTCGTGCTCGTGGCGGCGTTGCTCCTCGGCAACTGGATCGCCTGGGTGCCGGTCGCGGCGCTGGCGGGCATTCTCCTGGTGGTTGCCGTGCGCATGGTCGACTGGCCGAGCCTCCGGCTGCTGCGGCAGAAGTCGACGATGCTGGATTTCGCCGTCATTGCCACCGTCGTCATCGTGGCCGTCTGCACCAACCTCATGGCCGCCTCGGGCGCAGGCGTCGGCCTCGCCATGCTGCTCTTCATCCGCGAGCAGATCCATGGCTCGGTCATCCGCCGCAAGGTGCCGGGCAACCGCATTTCCTCCACCCAGCAACGACTCCCGGAGGAGCAGGCGGTGCTGGAGGAGCACGGCGCGCAGGCCGTGGTGTGCGAACTGCAGGGCAGCCTCTTCTTCGGCACCACGGACCAGTTGCGGACCGAACTGGAGGCCGACCTGCGCACCTGCCGCTGGCTCATCCTCGACCTGCGCCGCGTGCAGTCGATGGACTACACCGCGGCGCACCTGTTCAAGCAATTTGAGATGACACTCGCCGAACGCAAAGGGGCCCTCCTCTTCAGCCGCCTGCCCGCCCGGCGGGATTTCCAGGAGTATTTCGCGCATGTCGGCCTGTTGAAGGGCGGCACGGCGCGAGTGTTCGCGACGCTCGATGACGCGCTCATCTCGGTCGAAGACCTCATCCTCGGCGAGCGGCTGCCCGGCCGCGCCGGCGGCGACGCCCCGCCGCTGGAACTTGCCGACTTCGATCTCCTGCGGGAATTCCAAAGCGACCAGACCCTCGCGCCGTTCTCCCCCGCCGTGGAGCAGCGCAGCTGCGCCGCGGGCGATGAAATCTTCCGCAGCGGCGACACGGGTCGGGAGCTGTTCCTCGTGCGGCGCGGCCTGGTGCGCGTGATGATCCCGCTCAAGGACGGCAGCCATCATAACCTGGCCTCCTTCGGCCGCGGCAGCTTCTTCGGCGAAATGGCCTTCCTTACCGGCGCGGCGCGGTCGGCGCGGGCAATCGCCAAGACGCCGACCGACCTCTACGTCATCGACCGGCCGCAGTTCGATGCGATCTCGCATGCGCACCCGCTCGTCGGGCTGAAGGTCTTCGCCCGCATCGCGCGCATGCTCGCGCTGCGCCTGCGGCACGCGGACACGGAGCTGCGGACGTTCTACGAGACGTGAGCGGTGGAGGTGGAACGCGCTGACCGCAGCGCGTTTCTTTCGGGCCTGAGTGTGAAAGCGCCTTGGGGCCAAGCCGCTCCACCTGCCGAGCTACGTCGTGATGAAATCCAGCACGACCGGATGGACGAGTTCGTCGAAGTCGTAGAAGTCCATCTTGATCGCCTCGGTGTGGGTGCCGGCGTTGAAGGCGATCTGCTCCTCCTGCGCGAGGCATTCGGCGATATAGACGGACATCCCGTAGAGATTGCCGAACGGCGGCATCGCCCCCAGCTCGCAATCCGGGAAGAGATCGCGGAACTCCGCCTCGGTCGCCAGGCGCACGGCGTGCGTCTGCAACAACTCACGCAGGTCGGCCAGCACGAGCCGGCGGCTGGCCGGCAGCACGACCATGGCAAAGTTGCCCTCGATCCTGACGACGATCGTCTTGGCAAAATCCCGCCCGGCCACGTGGGCCGACGCGGCCACCTCCTCCGCCGTGTACGCCGGCGAGTGCTTGATGCTGACGTATTTCACACCGTGGCTATCGAGGTATTCCTTGACCTTGGTCGCTGGCATAACGCCTCCACTGGTTGAGGATTGATTTGCCGTCGGGCGGGGCGCCGACCGGGTGCCGGTCCTTCGGTGCCGTCACTGTACGCCTGCAAGAGCCGAAAGTAAACGAGCGAGAATCTTATGGGCGGCTTCCGGCCCCGACGAATCCATCGGGCGCCGCCCTCGAGCCGGGGCATAATGCCCCGCCCACGCGATCCTTCCGCTCGCCTCAGAATTCGTCGCCGGTGAACACCGCCTCGCGCGGATCGATGAAGAGCCACGCGACGGCGCCGACCACGAAGAGGCCGCCGAGCAGGAAGAGCGGGAAGTTCCAGTTGTTGAACCAGGTGACCGACTTCGCAACGACGAGCGGGCTGATGATGGCGCCGACCTGGCCGGCCGTGTTCATGACGGCGCCCACCACGGCGGAATGCTCGCGGCCGATGTCGACCACCGTGCCCCAGGCCGGGGCGGTCGTGAGCATGCAGGTCGCCGCCGCCAGCGCCACGCACAGCGCGGCGGTGCGCGGATCCGAGGCCAGCGCCGCGGTGACAATCGCCACGGCCGCGAGTCCGTAGCCGACAACGGCCGGCGTCCGCCGGCCCACGACCACACCGAAGCGGCGGGTGAAGGTATCGGACCACCAGCCGCCGAGGAACTGCGTCCCGACGCTGAGGAAGAGCGGCAGCGACGCCAACACGCCCAGCTCCGCCTTTTCGAAATGATGCCGTTCGCGCAGATAGGTGGGCAGCCAGGTGATGCAGAAGTAGAACGTCACGCAGTTCGGCACGTACATCAGGCAAAGCGCCACGATGTTGCGGCGTTCCAGCAACCGCCGCCAGAACGGCCAGCCGTGCGGATGCGGCGCCGCGGGAGGCCGGCCGGATGCGATGAGGTCTCGCTCCGCGGCGTTGACCGCGGGATGTTCCGCGGGATCGTCGCGAAACCAGCGCCACCACGCGCTCACCCACGCGAAGCCGATGCAGCCGAAACCGACGAACACGGCCCGCCACGGTACCTGCCAGTGCTCGACAAGAAATCCCGTCGCGAGCGGCGTCACGGCGCCCGCGGAGTAAGCGCCGGCGAAGAAGATGCCCTTGATCGTCGCGCGCTCCCGGACCGGGATCCAGCGGGAAAACACGCGCGCCACGCAAGGCCATGCTCCGGCCTCACCCATGCCGAAAAGAAAACGCACGACGAGCATCGAGAGGTAATCGATGGCGCCGGCGGTCGCCATCGTGAAGACCGACCACCATGCGACGATCCGCGTGAGGATCGAGCGGGTGCCGCGCCGATCGGCCCACCAGGCGGTGGGAATCTCGAAGATCGCGTAGGCCAGCGCGAACGCGCTGAACACCTGGCCCATCTGGTCGATCGACAAGCCCAGATCGCGTCGGATGAATGGCGCCATCGCGCCAATGCTCGCCCGGTCGAGGTACGTGACCATGGCCAGGGTCACCATAAACCCGACGACGGCGTAGCGGGCGCGGGTGGGTTGTGCGGGAGCGCGGGCGCCCATCATTCCTTCGGCCAGTCGCGGAACATCCACCGCAAGATGTCCGGCAGAATTGCGCCGCCGTGGTCGTCGGAGTGCCAGCCGTCGCCCCAGGCGTGGTCGAAATCGTAGCGCGGCCCGTCGAGCTTGCGGCTGTCAGCAAACCGGTTGGCAAATTCTAGCGCCGACAGCATCTGGAGGTTCGCGAGGTGCCAGTTGCCGTAGAGGTTGTTCATCGACCATTGGTCGGGCATGCCCGGCGTCGGCGCGTTGTTTGCCAGGTCATTCTCGCCGTCCTGCAGGAAGATCCGGATCGGCTTCGGCGGATTGCGGCGAATGAGCGTGGGGTACAGGTCGCCGCCGGGCACCATCGGCTGGTTGCCGTGCGCAGGCCGGTAGCCGATCGAGGTAAAGCTGCCGATCATGCTGATGACCTTGCGAAACTGGTCGGGCCGCTCCCACGCCACCGTCCACGCGCAGATCGCGCCGCTGCTGGTCCCGCCGATCACGCGTCCCATCGGGTCGTCGGTGATCCGGTATTTTTTCTTCAGCTCGGGAATCAGCTCGTCAATGAGCATGCGCGCGTAGGCGTCGGACAGGACGTCGTACTCTTCGGCGCGGTTGTTCGGGTTGCCCGTGCCGAGATTATCCGGGTAATGGTCGCTCAGGTTGCCCGGCGTGATGAACAGGCCGATCGTGACTGGAATGTCCTTTTTGTGGACAAGGTTCTCGATCACGCGGTCGACCCGGAGCGGCCCCTTCGGGTTGAGCGCACGCTGGCCGTCCTGGAACACGAGCAGGCACGCCGGTTTCTCTCCCGTGTATTCCGCGGGAACGAAAATCCAGTACTGCCGCACCGTGCCGCGAATGATGTGGCTGTGCCATTCGAACGGGCCTTCGAGCCGGCCGGGCGTGACGCCGGCTTGCGGGAGCGAGTCGGCGGTGAGGTGATATTCGCCCGGTTTGCGCGGCGCTTTTCCGGTGTTTTCCTCGGCGCACGCGAGGGTGGCGCCCAGCCACAGGGCGCCCAAGAGCAGGGGTAGTTTTTTCATCGTGGAGGCTCCTTGATGCGCACCGGCCGGGAGCACGACAAGGTTTTCCGCGGCGATCCGCGTCACGAGGCGGAACCTGCACTCCATGCAGGCTCAGTTTGCCCGATGCAAGGGTCTAGGATGCAAGGAGGCCCATTGGATTGCGGGCACGATTCAAGTTGGTGGAGGGCCGGCCTCCCGGCCGGCCGCGGTCGGTCAGGAGACCGACCCTCCAGCCGGGCACGCATGACCTACAATTGAATTGGCGGCAGTCACTCCCCGCAGGGCCAGCCCGCACGGAGTGCGGGCCACCTCGTCCCGCCCCTACCCTTCGCCCAGCGACGCGCGCAGTCGGGCCAGCTCGGCCTTGAGCTGCGCGATCTCGGCTTCGAGCGCGGCGAGGCGCCGCTCGGCCTCGAGCGGGAGCGTGACCGCCACCTTGAGCGGTTCCGCGGTGGCGACCGCCGCGGTCGTCGCCGGTTCGCCCGTAAGCAACTGGGCCCAGCGCGCCTCTTTTTGTCCCGGCTGGCGCGGGAGCTGGCGTACGAGCGCGCCCGATGGCCGGTCCTTCAATTCCGCAAACAAGGCCTCGAACTCCGCCGGGAGCGGCATCGCGTGCATCCGTTCCGCGTTGGCGCGCAACCCGGCGAGTGTCTGCGGCCCGCGCAACAGCAGCTCGCCCAGGAGCGCACGCGCGGCGGTCGACATCGGGTGGACCGCATCGAGCTTCTGTTTGAACTTCGGCACGCGGGCGTCCGCGCCGGAGAAAATCGCGGCGAGGTGCTTGTAGCGCAGCTGATCGAGCGCCGCCTCCACTTCGCGCGCGCCGACCTCCATCACCGGATCGCGGTTGTTGCGCTGGTTGCAGGCGTTCACCAGCGCATTCAGTGTCAGCGGATAGGCATCCGGCGTGGCGAGCTCCTTCTCGATCAGGCAGCCGAGTACGCGCGCCTCGAGGGCCGAGAGCGGCGCGGGCGCGTCCGCGGGAGTCGCGGTTGTGGTCGTTTCGTCCATGGTCACTCCGGCGTGAGGCGCGCGGCCCATCCGCCGCCCGGCGCGAGTTTCAGGTTGAGCTTCGTGGCGCTGGTCACACGGCTCACTGTACGCTGGCAATCGTCGGCGCGCCGGTCGGCATTCACCCCGTCCCGCCATTCCTCCAGTCGAAAGTTGCCCGCCGGCAGGAAGGAGAGGTCCACCGTGAGTTCGCGCGCGGTCCAGTCGGTCATGGCCCCGCAGTACCACGTCGTGCCGTTCCGCCGCGCCATGACCAGGTATTCGCCGATGCGGCCGTCGAGCCCGTGCGACTCGTCCCAAACGTTCGGCACGGCCGTGAGGAACGCGAGGGCGTCCGGTTCCTTCAGGTAGTTCGTCGGCGAATCGCAGAGCATCTGCAGCGGGCTCTCGTAGAGCACGTACATCGCGAGCTGCCGGCAGCGCGTACCCTGGCTCATGGGCAGGTCAAAGTTCGGGGCGAAACCCTTCTGCGTCGCATTGTGCATCGCGCCGGGCGTGAAATCCATCGGCCCGAGCACCATCCGGGTGAATGGAAGCGTGATCGTGTGCGTGGGCGTGATGTCGGCGCTCCACTTGTTCCACTCGTTGCCGCGCACGCCCTCGGTCGAGATCAGGTTCGGCCAGGTGCGCGTGAGCAACGCCGGGCGGAGCGAACCGTGGAAGTCGACCAGCAAATGCCGCTGCGCCGCCGCCGCGCACACGCGCGGGTAGAACTGCATCATGCGCTGATCGTCGCGCTGCATGAAGTCGACCTTGATGCCCTTCACTCCCCACTGGGCGAACTGGTCCAGCGCCGGCTCGAACTGGTCCTCGAGGGTCTTCGCCACGACCCAGAGGATGACGCCGACGCCTTTTTCGCGCCCGTGCGCGATGATCGCCGGCACATCCATGCCCGGCGCCTGTTTCAGCAGGTCGCCCAACACGTACCAGCCCTCGTCGAGGATGATGTAGTCGAGTCCGTGCGCGGCAGCGAAGTCGATGTAGTAGTTGTAGGTGGCCGTGTTCACCCCGGCCTTGAAGTCCACCCCGGCCAGGTTGTTGGCGTTCCACCAATCCCAAGCGACCTTGCCGGGCTTGATCCACGCGGTGTCAGTCAGCGTCGTCGGGCGCTCGAGCAGGTAGATGAGCGGGTTGGTGACAAGGTCGCCATCGCGGCGCGCCACCGCGACGACGCGCCAGGGGAAGGTGCGCGTCCCGGCCGTGACCGCGATGTAATCGGCCGCCTTGGTCACGCGAAAGTCGCGGTCACGTTCGAGTTTTTCCTCCAGCGGATACGGCGGGAAGGCCCCCGCCAGCCCGGCGCCACCGGTACCGCGGAACCAGAGCCCCGGGTAATCAACGACGTCCGATTCGGCGAGGGCGAGTTTGACGCCGCCGGCATCGACGATCGCCGGCAGGCTGGCGAGATTCTTCGCGGTGAGTTCGCCGAGCGAACGCGGCGTGAACAGCCGCTCCTGGTGGGAGAAGAAGGATTCCTCCTCGGGATACCAGACCGTGTAGTTGCCGGCGAAATTCCAGGCGACGTCCTCACCCGTCACCTTCACGCTGGCGCCGGCCAGCGCGGTCTCCCAGCGGTAAGCGACGCCCTCGTCGTAGGCGCGAAAAACCAGCGCGCTGCCGTCGGCGAAGGCCAGGCGGAGCTCGTTATAATGGTCGCGGAACTCGGCCGCCTTCTGGCGAACGACCGGCCGCACGATGCCGTCGCGCATGCCCGGCGTCGCACTGACGACGCTCGGCGCAAGCCCGAACGAGCCTGCCTCGGTGCGCAGCGCCATGGTCGCATCGCGGACCAGGGTCTTCCCGTCCACAGCCACATCGAACCGGATGTCCTTGCCGGTCCGAATGTCGACCGCGATCGTGCCATCCGGCGAATGCAGGCCGAGCGGGGCGGACGCGGCGGCCAGCGTGGATACCAGAAACGCGACACCAGCGAGAGAGACGGGGCGAAGCTTCATCGGAGGCCCCACGCCAGCGAAAAAGCCGCCGGCTGACAAACCCACATTCGTGACGGCTTGCGCCCCATGGCCAGACCCGCTTGGCTCCGCGCCCATCCCCGATCCGTTCTCTCCCACCCCAACCTGTTCCCCGCTCATGAAAATGTTCCGTCATCTCCTCGCAGCTGTCGCCGCTGTCTCCCTCCTCGCCATCGTTGCCTCCGCCGCCGACATCAACGGCAACTGGAAATGGACCACCCAAGGCCGCAACGGCAACACGTTCGAAACCACCGCCAAACTCCAGTTCAAGGATGGTGCGCTGACCGGCACTGTCTCGGGCCGGATGGGCGACGTCGCCATCGGTGACGCTTCGTTCAAGGACGACCATGTCGCCTTTACGGTGACGCGTGAATTCAATGGCGAGAAATTCGTGATCAAATACGAAGGCAAACTCGCGGACAACACGATCACCGGCACTGTGGTTCGCCCCGGGCGGGACGGCGACATGCCCGTCACGCTCGAATGGAAGGCCACGCGCGCTAACTGACTTTCGCGCGCAAGCAGGACGCCGGCCCGAAACGGACCGGCGTCATACTGCACAACACACACCTGTCTGGCCTTTCGCCCCAAAATCTACGCCGCCCGGTGCGGCCTCCGCCTCGGGAAATGAGGCCGGGCGATCATTCGGCAAGGTAGGTTGCGGGCCATCGCGGGAGGAATTCATCCCGCATAACACCGTGCCTCGGGCGGACCCTTCAGTTCCTGTCCCGAACCAATTTGCCTCGGGCCGGCCGCCACCGTCGCAACTCTGTTGCTGCGCTTTTTCGACAGCCGAAAGGCGGGGGTCGGCCGCGGCAGTCAACCCATGCGCAGGAATTGGCAACGAGCGCCGCGCTGCGAGCTTGCCGCGGGGGGATAATGGGAGCCAACCCCCCACAAGGCATGAAATCGCCGCGTGATCATACCGCCTGGCTGCTGGGCGGCACCGCCACCTGCCGCCTCCCGCCGCTTCGCCCCCTGCATCCGCGGCGCATCGTTCTGCTTGGCCCCCCGGGCATCGGCAAGGGAACCCAAGCCAAGCTGCTGACTGCGGCGGTGGGAGCCTGCTATATTTCCACCGGCGAGGTGATCCGCACGGGCCGCTCCAATTCCAACTATGCCAGCCAGCCGGCGCTGCGCCTGGCCCTCACCTACGCGCGGCGCGGCGAATCGGTCCCCGAGGAGGCGCTGCTCGCGATCGTCAATGATCGCTGTCGCTGCCTGCGGTGCCCCGGCGGGTTCATCCTGGACGGCTTCCCCCGGACGCTGCGTCATGCCGAGGCATTGGAGCTGTTGCTGGCCGAACAGGGCCTCGCGCTGGATGCAGTGATTCGGTACGAGCTGTCCGCCGCCGAAATCGTGCCGCGACTCCTCGGCCGGCGCGTTTGCCCGAATTGCCAGGAAATCTACCACGTCCGGGACCGGCCGCCCCGCACCGCCGGCCGCTGCGACGAGTGCGATGCGGCGCTGGTCCAGCGTCGCGAGGATCGGATCGACTCGATCCGCCTGATGCAGGGTACCTACGCCATGAGCCCGCAGCCGCTCATCCGGTTCTATCGCGAGCGCGGACTCCTGGTGAATGTGCCGGCGCACGGCACCCCCGAGGAGGTTTTCCACCGCACGATCGAGGCTTTGCGCCAGGTGTCGGCCGCCCATCCTGCCTGGAACCCCGCCGAGCTGGTGCATCCCGGCACCGCTTCCGTTCACCCGGCCGGCAGCCCCGGCGCGTGAATGGCCGCCGCCGTCCGCCGGACGGTCCGTGACATAATTTGATTCACGGCTGGTCCCGAAACGGCTTACTCATTGCCTTGGACCTTGCAGGTCTTTACCTGCCACTTTCCGTTTGTTCCCATGCCCACGCGTCCTCAGACCCTTCCGCCCATTCCTGATCCCTCGGACCCGCAGCTGCTGGCCTATCTCAACCTGAAATTGCGGGAGATCGGCCAGCCAGGCGTCAAGCTGGCCGCGGACAACGGCTTGTCGGCATTCGTGGACCATTTCCTGACGCTGAGCCGCGAGAAGGACCGGGTGCTGTCGCACCACCTCTGCCCGGTCGACCAGCGCATCCAGAATTTCATCTATGATTACCTGGATGGCTCGCCGGACGCCCCCCGGCTGCCGGCCCCCACCTTGGTACTCGACCGGCCCGGGCTGGCGCGCGCGCTCTCGCTGCCCCCGGATCGCGACGAGCACCACAGCAGCATCCTGAACTCGGTGCGCGTCCGGCAGGGCGTGCTGCACAACCCGAAGAGCGACCGCCGCACGACCCAGGGCATCTTCCATGTCGCCGAGGGCGGCCTGCCGATTCCCGACGATAAGAAAGCCGTGCCGCGGCCGGTCTTCGCCCGCCTCCTGGCCGCCGCCTTCAACCCGCCGCGCGAGCTGCTGCAGCTGCCATTCGCGGCCGGTGCCGCGCAGCCCGCCGCCTGCTTCGTGTCGCTGCACCTGCGGCCGGTCGTGGTGCCGGCCGTGCCGGGCTTCACGCCGGCGCGCGCGATGGAAACGCGCCTCTTTGTGCCCGGGGCGCTCGTCGCGAACCTCGACTTTGTCGAAAGCATCTTCGGCAACGCCGGCGACCCGCACCTGCCGGAAAACGACGCCGCCCTCGATCCGGCGCATTGGACCGGCCACACCGGCTGCATCATCCTCGCCCCCCATCTCAACGGGCTCACGAAGAAGGAGCTCGGCCTGCCCGCCCACGCCGACGCCACGCCGCGCCAGCGCCGCGATGGCATGTGCTGGAAATCGCCCGACGAGAAATACAACGACGGCACGCCGTTCAAGCTCACGGCCCGCACCGCCGCGGGCGTCGTGGTGACGTTCATCTCCGACAACTATTTTGGCTACTGCAAGAAGGAGGTGAAGACCCAGATCAGCTTCGCCGCCAACCTGCTCGGCCGCGCGGAGGAGGAGCACGCCGGCGGCGCGATCGTCTTCCCGAGCTACGACCACGGCGTCGATTTCCAGCTCAACCGCAACCTCCCCGACGTGCAGCACACGTTTGACGAGGCCATCAAACTCCTCGGCGACCACGCCGAGGTCCAGCCCGGCGGCTGGGCGCGCGACCGGCTTTTCCCCAGTGTCCATTATGTCCCGGCCGACGCGCGCTTCGACCTGCATGCGCAACGCATCAGCTGGAACGACGCCGCAGGCACGGCCTGCACGCTCAAGCTGCTGCCAGGCCAGGTGTACGTGCTGCCTTCGGGCTACAAGGTTGAGATGATGAAGTCGCCCGCCAGCCGGCGCTGGAGCCTCCGCGGCACCGCCGCCGAGGGCCTGCTCTGCCACAAGCCCTGCACCGTTTCCGGCGGCGGCAAATCCGAGATCTCCAAGCCGATCGCCGACGCGATGTTCACCGGCCCGGTGTTCGTCAGCGACCTCGCGCGCGACCTCGATGCCGTCGAGGCGATCCTGAAGAAGAATTACACGAAGCGCTTCCGCGAGCCGATCGGCACGAAGGTGCGCGCCCGCGCCATCCTCAGCCCCGAGCGCTCGCTCGGCTCGGTCATCAAGCTGCTCAGCGTCAGCCCGGACTTCTCCGACGAGTACAACCAGTGGCTCATGACGATCCCGCGCTCGATCCGGGACCTCGTGCTGCACCTCAAGCGCCTCTACAAGCCCGAGTGGGGCAAGGACTGGCGCCAGCACTTCACCGTCGACACGGTCAACACCCGGCCGGGCAACGAACTCAAGTTCAACGCCGAGAAGCTGCTCACGCTGTACCTCCGCGTCGGCTACACGCGCGAGGGCGGCTGGCGCACGTTCACGCTGCGCTCCGATTTCGCCCCGGCGGAAAAGATCCAGGTCGAGGACGACATCACCGCGTCGGCCGTCGCGCCGCGCGGCGTCGTGCCCGGCCTGCCGTCGTGGGTCACGCAGCCAGCCTTGAAGTTCGTCCACAATTGCGAGTTCCGGCTCTTCCAGCGGCCCGACGACGCCGTCGTGCGCGGCTACGACCACCGCACCGAGCATGACTTCAGCCGCGGCGGCCACTTCTTCTCGAATTACGAGCCGCTCACGCGCGAGACGGCCCGCGGCGTGGTTGAGGACGTGCTCGGCTTCGAGCGGTTCACCGAGCCGATGCAGCGGACCTTCAAGGAATTCGTCGCGGCCGACCGGCCGGCCTTCATGGTCTCGCCCGCGTTTCCGCGCGTCGTCGACGGCAAGCCGTCGAAGAATCCGCGGTACCTGCAGAACCGGCCCGATCTCGAGGATCCCCGCGCCACCTACCTCGCACAGACCGGCGCGCGCCTCTATCGCCGGCTCGGCGCCGAATCGCCCGCACCCTTCCCCGTCGGCTCCGTGTTGATGGGCCGCCGGCTCAACCCGCCCGAGCACGGCGTTCGCCCGCTCTGCGTGTTCGGCCCGATCCACTACCAGGAACTGCCCGAGGCCTTCATGGACCTCATCGGCAGCCTCACCGGCAAGTCACCCTCGACGACCGGCGCCGGTTCCGAGGGCGCGTTGACCAAGGGACCGTTCAATGCCCTGCCGCCGATCTACGACCTGAACGCCGCGTTCACGTCCTTCGTGCTGACCGGCCTCCCCGTGTTCTCGACCGCCGCCGGCTGGGTCGGGCCGCACCACCGGGTCGACCATGACATCAGCCTGCTCGTGCCGGAAATCTGGTGCCGCATGACTCCCGCCGAGCGGGAGCCCGAGGCGCTGATCGCCGGCGGACACCTCGAGCGCTGCGTCGATTTCGACCACGAGGGCAAGCGCGTGCTGGCCAGCCGGCTCGGCTGGCGCGTCACGGCGCGGTTCGTCCAGACCTATTGCGGCCGCGTGCTCGGCAATCCCAGCAGCGTGTTCGACGAGGAGTTCCTCCAGCCCGAGAAGCAGGACCTCGCGATCTTTGTCGACGGGGTCGACAACATCGTCACTGCCATGCGCGACGCCGCCGACCATTACTTTGCCGACGGCTCGATCGAGATGGCCTGCCCGCCGCTCAAGGCCTTGCTGCACATCATGCGCGACGGGCAATGGGAAGGCCGCGACGCCGAGGACCCGGCGTTCCGGGCGTTGTTCACGCGCGAAAGCGTGCTGGCCAGCGACTGGTACCGCGCGCGCCTCGAAGCCCAGCGCCAGGTCGATGCAACGCTGGCCGAGAACCAGGCGCGTTACCTCGAGAAATTCCTCAGCCTGGCCAACTATGCGGATGTGGCCGCGCGCCTCGAGGTCAAGAGCCGCCTCGCGCAGGCTCTCGCCGCCGCCCGCACCGCCGCGTCGCCGGACTATGTGAAGCAGCTTGCCTACACGCTCGGGGCCGAACCGACCATCGCCGCCGCGCTGAAGAAGAGCCGGGGGTAATATCCCGATTGGAGGCGCTCCCTTTTTGCGCCCCTGGTCGGGCGGCGACTCCGTTTGCCGCCGCGGCGCTTTCCTTTCTTGTGGAGGCGGGGCCATCAGCCCCGCGAGGCACCAGCTCGCATGGCAACCCGCGGGACTGATGGTCCCGTCTCCACCGCGGGATTCGCCAATGCCCCCCAACACCGATATTCATCCCGGTTCTCCCGCCCGCTTGCAGCATAAGCTGGAATAATCGGCGCTCCCCAAGCGCCGCGGCCAGAGCCGTTCCCCGCGCGTAAATACGGCGAAAAACCTGTGCATTTTCTGGCTTTGTTCGCTCGCCGATTGCCTCGTCGAGACGCAGCCGCCACGGGCGGCCGGATAGCATATTGACGCTGCCGCGGCGGTGCGCATGTTTTGTCGTCCACCCCGAAAAAGCACATGGTTAGTCCCACTTCCCCTGAATCCTCGGGCGGCGCGTCCGGCACCAATGGCAAGCCGCGCTCGCTCAGCGACGTAGTCATCCGCCTCGCCGGCGATTCGCAGGACGGCATCCAAGCCGTCGGCGGCTTCCTCGCCCGGCTCGCCGGCCGGTCCGACCAGGACGTCATGACGTACATGACCATCCCCGCGACGATCTCCGGCGGCCCGTCCATCTTCCAGGTGCGCATGGGTTCCGGCGACATCCTTTCGGCCGGCGACCGCGCCGACATGCTCGTGGCGTTCTACCAGCACAGCTACGAAGCGCACATCGGAGCGCTGCGCCCCGGTGGCGTGCTCATCTACGACTCGACCCACGTGAAGGTCGACCCGGATGACAAGCGATTCACCGCCATCGGCGTGCCCATCACGGCCGCCACCATCGAGGCCCTCGGCGGCTCGGTGAAGGAAAAGGGCAAGAACATCTACGTGCTCGGCCTGCTCGCCCGCATCTTCGATCTCGACGTCGCGAAGCTCACGCAGCTCATCAAGGAGCGCTTCGGCGGCAAGTCCGAGGACATCGTCCGCAACGCCATGGTGGCCTTCGACGCCGGCTATGCCTACCCGGGCGACAACATCCGCGACTGCTTCTTCAAGTTCGACGCCCCGACGCGCGTTTCGTCCGGCCGCCCGCAAATCACGATGGATGGCAACACCGCGCTGACCTACGGCCTCATCGCCGCCGGCATCCGCCACGGCGCCGGCTACCCGATCACGCCGTGGTCCTCAGTGATGGAAGTGCTCCGCACCGAGCTGCCGAAATACGGCGGCGTCTTCGTGCAATGCGAGGATGAGATCGCGGCCGTGTCGACGGCCCTCGGTTTCTCCTACACCGGCAGTCTCGCCATCACCGGCAGCTCCGGCCCGGGCCTCTCGCTCAAGATGGAGGCTCTTGGCTGGGGCACGATGGCCGAGATCCCGCTCGTCGTCGTCAATGTCCAGCGCGGCGGCCCATCCACCGGCCTGCCGACCAACATCGAGCAGAGCGACCTCCTGCAAGCCGTGTACGGCAGCCACGGCGACACCCCGCGCGTCGTGCTCTCGCCCAAGAACGTCGAGGATTGCTTCTACATCGCGATCGAAGCCGCCCGCATCGCCCGGAAATTCAGCACACCCGTCATCATCCTCACCGACCAGGCGCTCGCGACGCGCATCGAGGCGTTTGACGAGCCCGATCTGCCCAAGCTGATGGTGGATCCGAAGCCCGATCTGTCCGAGCGGCCGGTCAATTTCAAACCGTACCCGATCGATCAATTGACCCGCCACGCTCCGCCCGGCACGCGCATGCTCTCGGGCAAATACCCGACGGTGTCCGGCCTCGAACACGACGAGGCGGGCCACCCCTCCGGCAGCCCGGCGGTGCACGCCAAGATGACGGCCAAACGCCGCGAGAAGATCAAGCTGGTCGCCGCCGACCTCGGCCCGAGCGAGGTGTTTGGCGACGAGTCCGGCGACGTGGCCCTTGTCACCTGGGGCTGCACGTGGGGCCCCGCGCGCGAAGCCATCGGCCGTCTGCGCCGCGCGGGCCTGAAGGCCGGCCAGGTCCACCTGCGCCACCTCCATCCGCTGCCCAACGACCTCGCGGCCATCTTTGCCCGCTACAAGCACGTGCTCGTGGTCGAGATGAACGACGAGGGTCTCTACGGTTATGGCCAGCTCGCCACGCTCCTGCGCGCGCGGTACGTCGACCCGAAGATCCGCAGCATCACCAAGACCGACGGCCTCGTCTTCAAGGTGCGCGAGATCGTCGAGGGCGTCGCCCGTCACCTCGACCTGCCGGAAAGCACCTTCGGCATGAAGACCGCGAGCGCGCTCGCCGCCCTCACTGCCACCGAGACGACCGCTCCTTTCTCCCGCAGCTAAAAGCCTTTCAACCCCAACCCTCTTCCCGCCATGTCTGCACCCGCTCCCGCCGCCCCGGCCCCCGTCGCTCCCGTCGGTGGCGCCGACCGCGCCCCGCTCAACAAGAAGGTCCTCGTCGCCGATCACCCGACCTGGTGCCCCGGCTGCGGCGACTTCGCCGTCCTGGCCGCGTTCTATCGCGTGCTCGAGAAGCTCAACTACCCGCAGGAGAAGATCGTCACGTTCGCCGGCATCGGCTGCTCCTCACGCTTCCCCTACTTCGTCAACTCCCATGGCGGCCACTTCATCCACGGCCGCGCCCTGCCGTTCGCTGCGGGCATCAGCCTCGGCAACGATGACCTGCACGTCTTCGTGTTCGGCGGCGATGGCGACGGTTTCTCCATCGGCGGCAACCATCTCGTCCACACCGCGCGCAAAAACCCGCGGATCACCTACGTGATCATGGACAATTCGGTCTACGGCCTGACCAAGAAGCAGACTTCGCCCACCTCGCCGATCGGCTTCAAGTCCAAGACCGACCCGTGGGGCGCCTTCGACCAGCCCATCAACCCGATGCGCACGCTCGTCAACAGCGGCGCGACGTTCGTCGCCCGCACGCACGCCGCGCAGGTCGCCCACATGACTGACATGATGCTCGCCGCCGCGAAGCATGACGGCTTCTCCGTCGTCGAGGTGCTGTCCGAGTGCGTCGAGTTCTTCGACGGTGCGTTCGACGGCGCCAATCCCCGCAAGGGCGGCTCGTGGCAGACGATCGAGCTCAAGAAAAACGACGGTTCGCCCGAGGACGCCGCCCGGCACGACCCGGCCGACGAGCTCGCGGCGTACCGGCTCGCGCTCGAGGCCTGGCCCGGCAAGTTCGGCATTTTCTACGAGAACAAGACCCGCCTCACGAAGAACAAGCTGGAGCAAAACCTGATCGCGAAAACCCGCGAGAAGACGAAGGGCGCCAGCGATCTCCAGCTCCTGCAGGCAACGTTCGCGAAGATGCGGTAAGAAGAGTCTTTGAGCCAAACGTAGGGCTGCACCTTGGTGCAGCCGTCCGGTCCTCGACCGTCCGCCATCATTCGCGGCTGGACCAAGGTCCAGCCCTACGAGAGGCAAATCACTCCGCCTCCCGCCGCGCCTCAAGTTCCTCCCACCGCGTGAAGGCGACCGCGTGCTCCTGCTCCAAGGCATCGAGCCGCGCGCGGACCTGCGCGAATTGCGCCGCCTGCGATTTGTAGAACGCCGGGTCGGTAAGCTTGGCCGTCAACTGCGCCTGCTCCTGCTCAAGCGCCTCGATCCGCGCCGGCAGCGCCTCGAGCTCCTGGCGCTCCTTGTTCGAGAGTTTCTTCGCATTCGCGACTGATTTCCCGCGGGACGCGGGCGTCCCGCCTCCCGTTGCCTTTGATGGAGGGCGGGTGTCCTCACCCGCTTTGCCCGCCGCCGCCTGCTTCTGGCGCTCGTGCTGCCAATCGGTGTAGCCGCCGACGTAATCGCCGATCACGCCGTCGCCCTCAAAGACGAACGAGCTCGTCACCACCTCGTCGAGAAACTCGCGGTCGTGGCTCACCAGCAGCACCGTCCCGGGAAATTCCACCAGCAGGTCCTCGAGCAGGTCGAGCGTCTCGACATCGAGGTCGTTCGTCGGCTCGTCGAGCACGAGCACGTTGGCCGGTTTCGTGAACAGCCGCGCCAGCAGCAGGCGGTTGCGCTCGCCGCCCGAGAGCACGCGCGCCGGCGTGCGCGCGCGGTCCGGGGTGAATAGAAAATCCTGGAGGTAGCTGATGACGTGCCGCGTCCGACCGTCGATCGTGATGTGCGTGTTGCCGCCGGCGATGTTGTCCGCGACTGTCTTGGCGTCGTCGATTTGGGCGCGCAACTGATCGTAGTAGACCACCTCGAGATTCGTGCCGTGCCGGATGGTTCCGGTCGTGGGCGCGATCTGCCCGAGCAGCAGCTTGATCAGCGTCGTTTTGCCCGCGCCGTTCGGACCGATGAGCCCGATCTTGTCGCCGCGGATGATGGTCGTCGTGAAGTCCTTCACCAGCACCCGGCCGTCCGGCCACGCGAACGAGAGGTTTTCGACGTCGATCACCTTCATGCCGCTGGGCGTGGCCTCGGCGAGGTTCATCCGCACGTTGCCGACCTTGGCCCGGCGCGCCCGCCGCTCGGCCCGGAGCGCCTGCAATTGGTTGATGCGGGCGGTCGCACGCGAGCGCTGCGCCTTGACGCCACGTCGGATCCATTCCTCCTCCTGCGCCAGCTTCTTGTCGGCCAGCGCCTGCTGGCGCTCCTCGGCCTCGAGCCGCTCCTGCCGGCGCACGAGGAAGGTCTCGTAGTCGCAGTCCCAGTTGGTGATGACACCGCGGTCGAGCTCGACGATGCGGGTCGCCAGCCGCTTCAGGAAGGCGCGGTCGTGGGTGACGAAGAACAGCGCGACCTTTTCCGCCAGCAGGAATTCCTCGAGCCAGAGAATGGACGCCAGGTCGAGATGGTTGGTCGGCTCATCGAGCAGCAGCAGGTCGGGCTTGCTGGCGAGCGCCTGCGCCAGCAGCGCGCGGCGCTTGAGCCCGCCCGAGAGCGCCGCGAAGTCGGCGTGCGGATCGAGCCCGACGTGCTGGATCAGGTCCTCGAGGCGCACCTCGCGCTCCCAGTCCTCCTCGTGGGCGTGCGCCGGGCGCAGGCCCGCCGCGACCACGTCGTGCACCGTGCCGGTCACGTCCGCCGGCACTTCCTGCACCAATCGGGCAAAATGCGCGCCGGGCTGGCGGAAAACCTGGCCGCTGTCGGGCTGGATGTCGCCGGCGATCAGCTTCATCAGCGTCGACTTCCCCGCGCCGTTGCGCCCGAGCAGGCAAAGGCGTTCGCCGGCGTCGACCTGGAAGTTGACGTGGTCGAGCACCGCGGGGCCGCCGAAGGCATGGGAGACGTTGAGCAGGCTGAAGAGCGCCATGAAAACGGGCGAACGTACGGCTGCCCCCGCCGCATGCAACCCAAAGCCGTAACTGAGGCCATTAGTTACCGGTTCACAGTTCTCGGTTGGCCGTTCTGAATCCTGCCTCATTGCGTGGAGCGCGCAACGCGACAAGGCAGGAGCCTGCTCGCAGGCGATGACCGGCCAGGGATCGCCGGCAAGCTGGCTCCTAGATTTTTCGCTCCGGCCAGACAAATTCCGCCCGCCGCGACGCTCTAGGGGGAACGCGCCCCGCCGCGTATCCCACCCCCATGGACCTGTTGATCTCCGCCTTTCGTTCGCTGCGCGCGCATGTCGCGTTCAGCCTGCTCATCATCCTCCTGCTCGCCCTCGGCATCGGCGCCAACACCGCCATCTTCAGCGTGGTCGACGCCGTCCTGCTGAAACCCCTGCCGTACCCGGCATCGGGCGAACTCGTCCTCGCCCGCAAGCCGCCGCGCGATCCCGCGCTCAAGCTGCCCGGTGGCGGCGACATGATGCCCGACAACGAATTCCTCGGCTGGGTCGAGGCGCAGCCGAAATCCTTCCGCGCCCTCGCCGGCTACCGCAATGGCGCCGCCACGGTGCAGCTTGGCGACGGCGCCGTGCGCGCACCCGCCGCCGCCGTTACCGCGTCCTTCTTCCCGATGCTGGGCGTGTCGGCCTGGCGCGGGCGGCTGTTCGCCCCGACCGACCTGCAGTTCAACGCGCCGCCGACCACGGTCCTCAGCTATTCCGCCTGGCAGTCGCGGTTCAATGGCGACGAAAACGTCCTCGGCCGCGTCGTGAAGATCGACGATGTGCCGCACACCGTCATCGGCGTGCTGCCGCCCTCGTTCGAGTTCACTGAGCCGGTCCAGTTCTGGCGCCCGCTGCAGATTCCGCCCGCCGCGCCAGGACAGTTGCGCATCCAGATGATCCGCGTCTTCGGCCGGCTCCTGCCGGCCACGAGCCTCGCCATCGCCCAGCGGGAACTCGACGACATCTCCGCACGTTTCTGGGACAACCTCGCCGCCGGATTCGGCCGGCCGCCGCCCCAGGGTGGCGACGGTCCCCGGCGGGTCGTGCGCGGCCCGCGGCTTCCGTTCATGGATGCGACAGCCCAGCTCGTGCCGCTCCAGGAGCAGCTCGTGAAACAGTCCCGCGCCACGCTCTGGCTGCTGCTTGGCGCCGTCGCCTTCGTCCTCCTCATCGCCTGCGCCAACATCGCCAACCTCCAGCTTGCGCGCACCGCCGCCCGCAACCGCGAAACCGCGATCCGCGCCGCGCTCGGCGCCTCGCCCGCCCGGCTCGCGTCCGAACTGCTGCTCGAAAACCTCCTCCTCGCCCTCGCCGGCGGCGCGCTGGGCGTGCTGCTCGCGTTTGGGTGCACGCGCGGGCTGCAGGCCTGGCTCGCCGATTTCCTGCCGCGCATCAATCCCGTGGGCGTCGACGGCTCCGTGCTCGGCTTCGCCCTGCTGCTTGCGACGGCCGCCGGCCTCGGTTTCGGCGTGGCGCCCGCCTGGCGGGGCTGCCGGACCGACCTGCTCGACACCCTCAAGGAAGGCGGCCAGCAGGCTTCCGCCGGCGGCCAGCGCTGGCGCCAAGCCCTGGTGGCGCTCGAGGTGGCGCTCGCCCTCGTGCTCGCCGTCAACGCCGGCCTCCTCGCCAAGGGCATCTACCAGCTCTATGCGACGGACCTCGGCTACCGGACCGCCGACGTGATGACCGCCAACCTTTCGCTGCCGCGGCGCTACGGCGCCGCGGCCCAACAGCGCGATTTCGCCCGGCGCTGGCTCGAGTCGCTGGCCGCATTGCCGGGCGTCAAGGCCGCCTCGCTCGCCGACATCCCGCCGCTCTCGCCCTATGCCCAGATGGTGATCGTCGCGACGGCGCAGGGCGGGTCGGGCAACGCCGACGCGTCAGTCAACGCCACCCAGTCGGCCATGGCCGTCGCCAGCGTGACGCCGGATTTCTTCCACGCCACGGGCATCGCGTTGCGGCAGGGACGCTTTTTCACCCCCCAGGACGGCGCCGAGTCGACCAAAGTCGCGATCGTGAACGAGGCGTTCCTCCGGCAGTTTTATCCAAAGGGTTTCACCCTCGGCGCGGAAATCACCGCGCCGGGCGGCGGGCACAACTTTGACGGCCCGCCCCCGACCGCGGCGGTCGTCGGAGTCGTGGCCGACATCCGCCCGCGCGGCTTCGACAGCGTTGCCCAGCCGCAGGCTTATTTCCCGCTGGAGCAGCAACCGGCCGCGCGGCTCTCGGCCGTGCTGCAGTTCGCGGGCGACGCCGGGCCGCTGGCCCTCGCCATCACGCAGGCCACGCACAAACTTGATGCCGACCTGGCGATGGACAACCCGTCGACGCTCGCAGACCAGCTCGCCAAACAAACCGCGCCGCGCCGCGTGACGCTCATGCTCACGGGAGCTTTCGCCGCCACCGCCATCTTGCTGTCGGCGTTGGGCATCTTCGGCGTGATGAGCTACACCGTCACCCAGCGCCGGAAGGAGATCGGCGTGCGCATGGCGCTCGGCGCCGATGCCGCCACCATCCTGCGTTGGATCCTGCGCCATGGCGGCGTGGCGATCGGCGCGGGCCTCGTCGTCGGCTCCGGGCTGACCTTCGCCACGAGCCGGCTGCTGGCTTCGCTGCTGACGGGCATGACACCGCTCGACGCCGCGGTGTTGGCCGCCAGCGCCGTCTTGTTGGGCGGCATCGGCCTCCTCGCCTGCCTCGTGCCCGCGCGCCGCGCCACCGCGGTCAATCCCGTCGAGGCCCTCCGCGCGGAGTGAGCGCTTCGGGTTCCCATGTAGGGGCGCGCCTTGTGCGCGCCCGGCTTCGGTGTAGGAGGGGCTTTACGCCCCGACAAGACGCGCTGCGTTCAGCGCGTTCCGCCTTCCGCCGCGCCATCGCGCTTCTTCATCTTCGCCTGCCCCGCCTTGGTCTTGAGGCGCGATTGTTCGTAGAACCCGATCCACTGGTCGCTCGACGTCGCCGCAATCAGCCGGCCAATCGCCTCGAGCGGCAAGTCGTCCGGTGACCCGAATTGAATGCAGCACTTGCCCATGGAGAGTTTCTTCCCCGCGGCCATGAACGCCGCCTTCAGCTGGTCGAGCTGGCTTGGGCACCAGTACGCGCCCATCAGGTAGAGCACGCAGTAGTTCTTCTGCGACGAGAGCGCGACGTAGCAGAGCGGCTGCCGGTTGTAGGTATCAGGGTAGCGCGACAGCGGGATGGTCCAACCGATCGTGCCCCAAATGAGGCACTCCTCGAAGCCGGGAGGGATGCGGCGGTTCACGAGCGCACGCACCGTCGCGATCGTCTTCGCCCGGTCGGCGGGCAGTGAGGCCACGTATTGCGCCGGTGTCTTGACGTGGGAGGGAGGCTTCATGGCAACTTTGCTCAACCCTGAGGCAGCGGGCCGCTCTTCTCAACCACAGACCACATGCGCCGACCCCCTCGACTCGGCTCTGGCGCCTTGTTAGGCGATGTAGAGTTTGGAATATCGCCCGCGCTCACTGTGAATGAGGGCGCCACGATGAAGGTCTTGGATAATGTGATTAACTTCAGCATCGTCGTAGTCGGATTGGTCACCGAGCAACGCTTGGACGACGTCCTCACGTCGAGCCACACCATCACCGTCTAGCTCGTGGATAACTTTGAGGGCAAGAGAGCGCTTCCGCTTCTTCGTCCCTTTGTCGGAGCGAGAGAATTCCTTCCGAAACCACTTTTCAAAGCGCTTCGTGTAAGGGTGGTCGTCACAGAAGGCCTCAAGAAGGGACATCAATCCTGACTCATGTTTGTAACTGTTCCGGCGTTTTCCCGCTAGGTCGGAGATGATGGGAAGCTCCTTCGTCTTGGAACTTGCACCGTGCGTACAGAGATAGAGCGCTTTTTTCAGATCAAGTGCCTCAGCATAGCCGTACTCTAGCGAAACGTTCGCATTGCCAGAGGTGGCGTCGAAGATCGCGTAGCTCGACGATTCAATCTTCACTTTGATGACCTGGAGTAAATCTTCCGCGTCCTGCGCATCACTTCTACCTACGATGGTGAAAGAAAGTGGTCGGCGGGTTCTCAGCCGGTCGATGCAGGATTCATACTTTCGCTTAACATTCTTCCACGGCAAACCGACGAAGACTTGGTTGGGAACGATGTTACTGCGCGGGGTGTATGCCATAAAGTACTAGCCTAACATTACCGGTGAGACCCGCGCGGGCGAGCATGCGGATCACCTGAAATTAGGTGAGAGGTGGAGCGTAGTCGGGTCGTTCAAATCGCGGTCACTTTCCGTGCGTTGTTTCTGACGGTTGGATCGGCATTATCACAAGATCGCGATCGCAGAAGCAATGATGCCCGCAACTGCTGCACTTGTAGAGATCCACGCCGCGATCTCGCACGAGCGATACTTATTTGGTCGCGCATTCTCACGGGCGATCAATTCAGCCCACGGAAGCTCCTCGGCTCTAAACCGGCGAACGTCTTCGCGAAAATCATAGAACATACGCTCTTCGTAGTAGTAGTAGCGCAACGCAAAGAAAACGAGCGCTAGGAGCCCGACGGAAAAAGCTGAAAGAGCAACCGTCACTGCAACGGACGTCTGCTTCGCGGAGGCATACGTAAGTGTGCCTGCGACGCCGCCGACATTCAGCGTAAAAAGCCAGTTCAATCCCTCTTTTTGCGCCGTCATGACAGCGTCCCACTTTGAGGACCATGTGTCGCTGATGTAGCTACTCTGCTGGGGATGTTCGTCCATAATTTGTCAACGTTACCGACGAGACACGCGCGGGCGAGCGTACAGACGACCTGAAATTAGGTGAAATGGTGAGCAGAGCCGGGCCATGCGCATCGCGGATACTTCCCGCGCGTTGTCCCTGGCGAGTGATTCTCTTTTCCGAGACAGGTCGTGCTTGGCTCGGCCGGCCAGCGATAACCGATGACTCGATCGAGGGGATAGCGGTGTTCGCGGACTTCGCCGAGCTGATTCCCACCCCAAAGGTAGATATGTCCATCTTCTTCTCTTAGGAAGATCCCCACATGGCCTTTCCAGCTTTCGGGCGACTCATGCCACAAGACCGCGATGCAACCAACCCGGGCAGAAGCAAGCAGCACTCCCCAATCCAACCATGATCTGGCCAGCGCCGAGCCTGTGCCAGGCAAGCCGGCGCGTTGCATGCACCAATTCAAAAACGAGGAGCACCACGAAACCTTGTCATCCCATGAGGACCCGCCGACCGCCCGATGATATTCCTCGATGCGCGGATTCGACGAGCCTGCGCCGTACGTTGCGACTCCCGCCTCCTCCCTCGCAATGTCCATCCACACCGGTGATGTGATGAGACGACTCTTCATTGTTTCTTCCGCCGATCAGTGCGATTGGGACTTGAAAACAAGTCCTTTGGTTTAGCGGCCCGCTTCGGGCATCAAGCGCGGCAAGTCATTCGACCGCAATCTTGGAATTGGGGCTTAACCCGCCAGTGCCGGCGTACGCCTTTGCCAAGGCCCGCAGGGACGCGGGCCCTCCAGATGAAAAGCCGGGGTCGGCGGGCACAGACCGCCGCTACAGGATCGGCATCCGTGCGTTCCAGGAAATCTGTGGTCGCAATCACACCCCGGCGCGGTGCGCCATCAGCCTTTGCCAAGCCTACGGCCCGACAAGCCCATCTTGATAGAGGGGACCGAATTCAGAAGGACCTCCGCACAGTCCGTCGTCAGGCCGCTTCGTCGCGGTGCGGAGCATCTTGCAAGCTGGTCTCGGCGGCGGCCTGCGCCTCGAGCTTCTCCCGCAGCTCGCGCCCGATGCGCAGGATGACCCCGCAGACCTTCTCCCGCACGACGGGATCGTCGGGCGGAACGAAACATCCGCGTCGCTCGCCCTCAAACCAGGTCTCGTCCGCGAAGATCTTGCGGATCGTAGTGAGCTGGCGGGACAGGACTGGGTCGGATGCAGTCATGGGGGGCGACGAGGGGTTGGACAGCTGTTGGCCCATGTTGGCGCCAATGATCCAGCCGGTGCGGATTTGCCAATCATTGTTCTGCGGACAGTATGGATACATGCCAGCCAGCAACGCTCCCATCGACGCCGGTGTCCGCATCGGCCACGTCCACCTGAAGGTCGCCGACCTGTCGCGCGCCCTCGACTTCTACTGCGGCGTCCTCGGCTTCGAGCTGATGCAGCGGTATGGCACGCAGGCAGCGTTCGTGTCGGCCGGCGGTTACCACCACCACATCGGGCTCAACACCTGGGAGAGCGCCGGCGGCTCGCCGCCGCCCGCCGGGAGCACCGGCCTGTACCACGTGGCGATTCTCTATCCGACGCGTGCGGCGCTGGCCGATGCCCTGCGCCGGCTCGTTCGCGCCGGCATTCCGCTCGACGGCGCCTCGGACCATGGGGTGAGCGAGGCCCTTTACCTGCGCGATCCCGACCAGAATGGCGTCGAGCTCTATCGCGACCGGCCGCGCGCGGAATGGCCGCGTACGCCGGACGGAGGGCTCGCCATGGTTACGCACCGCTTGGACCTTCAATCACTGCTGGCGGAGCCGGCGGCGTAGTCCGGCCTCACGGCGCTGAAATCATCGGTCACGCAGCAGTTCTGGACCGGCCGATTGCCACCAATCAGCCCGAGCCCGAGGCCCGCAAGGCGCGCCAGGGTTGTCATGGGCCGAGGCTAGCAAACGGACGGGCGGTTGGCTCCGCATGCGTTGCGACCAAGCGCGACGGGGCGGTGCGCAGCGTTTGTCTTTCCGACACCGGGCAGGAGTTGCTTCGGCGCACTCGTGAATTGCCGCCGGCCGCCGGGACATAACCCGGGGATTCGCTCGACATGCCGGGAGCGGGCGGCTTGCTAATCTGCGCCCCATGCCCACTCCGCAAGCATCCGGTCGCGAGGCAACCCGCCTGAGCGAAATCACCCCGTGGCAGTGGAAGTCGGGCCTCGCGGCGTGGCTCGGCTGGTTCTTCGACGGCCTCGAGCTGCATCTCTACACGCTGGTGGCGGCCCCGCTGGTGCTCCAGCTGCTGGCCACGACAGCCGACGATCCCGAAGTGAAGGAGGTCAGCGCCTACATCCAGGCGGCGTTCCTGATCGGCTGGGCCCTGGGCGGGGCATTCTTCGGCCGGCTCGGTGACCGCTTCGGCCGCAGCCGCACGCTCGCACTCACGGTGCTCACCTACGCCCTGTGCACCGGGCTCTGCGCCTTCGCGCGGACCTGGCAGCAGCTGCTGGTCTTCCGGTTCATTGCCTCGCTCGGCATCGGCGGCGAATGGGCCGTCGGCGCCTCGCTGCTGGCCGAAACCTGGCCGCGCGCCTGGCGCCCGTGGATCGCGGCCGTGCTGCAAAGCGGGGTGAACCTCGGCATCCTGTTCGCCGCCGCATTGGTGTGGCTGATGTCGGTCTTCCTGCCGCCGCACTCGGAACGCTGGGTGTTCCTCATCGGCGTCCTGCCGGCGCTGATCGTGTATTGGATCCGTCGCAACGTGCCGGAACCCGAGGTCTGGCAGCAGGCCGAGGAAAAGGCGCACCACCACAACCCCGGCGTCGGCGAACTCTTCCGCGGCGCCGTGGCGTCGATCACCTGGCGCACGATGGTGGCGTGTGCGCTCAGCCTGTCGGCGTGGTGGCTGTTCATTTTCTGGCAGGCGCAGCATGTGCGCAAGGTGCTGGTCGACGCCGGCACGCCGGCCAATGATGTGACGCGGCTCGTCACGGCCGCCTTCTTCGTGATGATCGCCGTGTCGATCGTCGGCAATTATTTCGCCGGCTGGCTGGCGCGCCTGATGGGCAACCGCCGCGCCATCACGGCCATGTTCTGGGCGCTGTTCCTCAGCATGGCGGGCGCCTTCATCGTGCCGCGCAGCTTTGCCGAGCTGGCGTGGTTCTGGGTGCCGCTGGTCGGGTTCTTCTCCGGCGTGTTCGGGCTCTTCACGATGTACATGCCGCCGCTCTTCCCGGTGCTGCTGCGCACGACGGGCGCGGGTTTCTGCTACAACATCGGGCGCCTGGCTGCCGCGTTCGCGTCGGTCATCTTCGGCTGGCTCGCCCCCGTGGGCGACTTTCGCACCGCCCTGCTCTACTCCAGCCTGCTCGCGCTCGCCGCGGCCATCTGGGCGTGGTGGCTGCCCGAGGACGCGGTCGACGCGTGAGTGCGGGAGGTCGGGCCAAGGCCCGACCCTACATCCGATCGTGTAGGGTCGTCG
>DASZRV010000020.1:0-147229 GCA_035549095.1 Lacunisphaera sp.
GAGAACGGCAAGTCAACGCCCGCCATCCTCGGCGCCATCTCCCACAAGATGCTCCGCATCCTCATCGGCCTCTTACGCTCCCATGCGGACTTCGACCCGAATTGGTCCATCCAGAAAGCCTGAACAAAGATTGGATCTACGGATTTTCCACAGCCCGGCCTACGCCGAACGGCCTTACGATTTCACGGCCGGCTAATGGGCGGACCCATGCGACTGGGATCCGGCGCAGGACCGAAGCTACGCTCCCCGCCGCTCAGGCCATTGGCCAGCACCCGCCCATCATAAGTCTCCGACTTTCTCCCCTTCGACAGCTCAAGCAGCCACGTGCGCACGCTCTCTGGTTTTTTGTTGAGCACCCGGTCGATGAGGACCCGGGTCAGGCCGTCCGCTTCGCTTCGACAGGCTTCGAGTGTGGGGCGGACGGCTGGATGCTCCGCCGCATTCCGCGCCAGCGACCACATCGCCGTGGCGCCAACCCAGAAATTATTATCGTCGCGCTCGCCGACCCAATGCATCTCCCCGGCGAGCCGACGCAGATATTCGACATCTCCCGAGGCGAAGTAACCTCCCCAGTCCCGGTCGTTTTGGGCGACCGACACCTCGCGCGCCGGCTTCGCGCCCGGACCGCCCCAAACGAGCGCGGATGCGAATACGTTTTGGACACCTTGGTCCTGCTGCGTTGCGATCTTCCGCCAGCCGTCAATCCGGTCCGGGTTGGCGGCGAATACTCGGGCGAAAAAGCCAACGAACACATCGCGGCGATCGAGAAGGAACCCGCTCGCCCCGAGCCCTTCGATCAGGCGGCCGATCAGCTCCGGCTGCGGGCGCTGGTAATAATGGGTGGCGAGCCGGTCCAGCTCCACGGGAGTCATCGGCCCGGCTCCGGCGGCGGCATGCGCCGGCGCTGCTCCCGCCTTGAACAGCAGCAGCAGACTGTAGTCGCTGCCATTCGGGGCGTTCAGGACCAGCGCACTCCAAGTGTCAGGCCGCACGTGCGCGTCGACCTTGCGGGCGAGCCGGGCGAGCACCGGCTTGCCGACCGGCAGGCTGACGCCCGGAATTTTCTCGCGCGCCGACACCGTTGCCACCTCGACGTCGCAGGCCAGCTCAAGCCGCGTGCTCGCGTCGTCCGCCGGTTTCACCGTGAACGTCAGCCGGGCATGCGGCGCCTCGGGCGAAGTCCGGGGAATTTCCTTCAATTCGAGGGAACCGTCCGGTCTCTTCTCCATGTATTGGAGCGCGGTGGTCGACAGGAGGGTGGCTTGCTGGTCGGCGGCAACCACGAGCACGGGAATGTCGATCTGGCTGATCCGGTCGGCTGGCCGGCGACCGGAGCTCCAAGTGAAATTCGGGCCATCGAGCGACAGCGTCTCGCCGTCGAACTGCACGGTCGCGGGCGATTGGAGCAGAAGGCTCTCCGGCGCGTTCCGACCCTCCACGCCCGACAGCTTCAGGGTGGCGAAATCGCCGTGCTTGAACACGTAGACGTTGGTTTCGAGCCGGTAGCTGGCCGGCGCCAGCGCACCTCGGACCGGCACGCCGATCAAAGCGGCGAGCATCACGGCTTGGACGAGCGGCCGCGTGAAGGGTCGGCTCCAGAGCGTTCGGGTTTTCATGGCGAGGTTCCGCGCCCGGCGAAGTTGGGCAGCCCCTCCGGCTCCGGCGCCACGTTGAGCAGCATGTCGCGGAGGCGGCCTTCCGCCTCGATCTGATAAACAACGGTTTCCGGTCGTGGCGGCTCGCGCCGGATCGACACCACCAGGCCCGCCGCGAGACTCAGCCCGGCGGCGATGGCGCCGAGCCACCAGTGCCGCATCGACACGACGGCGACCGCCGGCGGGTTTCGTCGGGCCGAGAAGGCCGCCTCGATGCGCCGGTCCAGGTCCGCTGACGGCTCGGCCAGCCGGGCCCGCTGCAAATGTTGTTCGAGGTCATCCATCATTTCTCTTCCTTCAGCATGGCGCGCAGGTGCTCGAGGCCGCGCCGATACCACGATGAGACCGTGGGCAGCGGCACGCCGCGGAGGTCGGCAATTTCCTGAAACGTGAGGCCACCGTGAAGCTTGAGGACGATGGCCTCGCGCTCGTCGTCGGAGAGCTGCCGCAGCAGCTCGTCAAAGTTGTCGCCCGGCGCGGGCGTGGCCGGTTCGGCCACCGGAGCATAGATGGTATCCGCCCGCACCCGGTCGCGGCGCCAGCCATCGAGCACGGCGTTGCGCAGCGCGCGAAACACGTACGGCCGCAGTTCCTCCGGCAGGCCGCCGCCGCGCAGCAGCTTTTCGAAGACGCCTTGGATGGCATCCTCGGCGGCTTCGCGATTGTGCGTGAGCGAGACGGCATAGGTGTAAAGCTGCTGGCGGCTTTCGACGTAGAAGGAGCGTAGCGTTTCGAGGTCCGCTGCATTCATGCCCCCGGTCTGGGTTGAAGTCGCCGCATCATCCAAACCACGCGCCAAGGCGGGCTTTTTGTGCAGGGCCGGGAAAAAAGGGACGGCTCCAAGGGTGTCCTTCGCGTCCATCGCAGGTTGTCGCCCGACATTCTCCTCGTCGCGGGTCGTCGTTTCAACGGAATTGCTGGTTCCTGGAGTTGGCACCGTGCGGTAGGGCGGCGACTCCGTTCGCCGCCGCGGCGTGCAGGGACTGCACGCCCTACCCGCCGTTTCCCGAGTCTGATGGATTGGGCGGGTCCGGCTTCCGCCCGAACCTGACATGTGTTGCGCCATGTGTTTAACCATCACGGCTTGATCCGCCGCCCCGCCCGGTCATCCTCCCGCTCATGTCGCCCGGCGGTCCCACCTTGTCGCTCCTCGCTGCTCTGCTGCTGGCACCGATCCTTCACGCCGCGGAGAATGTGACTTGGCGACTGGAGCAACCGGCCCGAATCGGCGGACGTGGCGCGACGGTGCTCGGCGCGCCGCAGGTGGTGAACGATGCCGGCGGCAAAGCGCTGCGTTTCAACGGCGCCTCCGACGGGCTGCTCGTGCCGGTCAATCCGATCGCCGGGTGGGCGGAATTCACGGTCGAAGCCCTGATCGATCCCGACGCGAACGGCCCGGCCGAACAACGTTTCCTGCACATCCAGGATCATCTCGACGCCGCCGGCGACCCGGGATCGCGCCTGCTCATGGAAATCCGGATCGATGGCGCGAGCTGGGCGCTCGACACCTACCTGTTCTCCGAATCGACGAAATCACGATTGCCACTGCTCGATCGCACCAAGCTGCACCCCGCGGGCCGCTGGACGTGGGTCGCGCTCGTTTACGGTCATGGCCACATGGCCAGCTACGTCGATGGCGTGAAGGAACTCGAAGGCGATGTCGACATCCCGCCGCTCGGCCCCGGGCAGATCTCCCTCGGCGTGCGCCAGAACAAGGTTTACTGGTTCAAAGGCGCCATCCGCGAAGTGCGGTTTCATCCGGCCGCGCTCGCGGTGGACAAATTGCAGCGCGCGCCGTGAGGCCCAGGATGTAGGGCGGGATCGCTGATCCCGCCGTAGCCAAGGCGGGGTCAGCGACCCCGCCCTACAATCTCACGACATTGTTCAGGCGCGTGATTTCCTCGAGCCGGTGGTCCGGGTCGATCTCGATCGTGTCGCCACGCGGATCGAGGCCGGCTGGCAGCTTAAGGGTCACGGTCGTCGTCCTCGGCTGCAAATCGACCGGAGCGGCGAGCGGGCCGAGCGTGGCGCGCGCTCGCACGGCTCCGGTCGCGTCGCGCAGGACCACTTCCGATTCGGGCGACGGCACCGAGCCCAGACCGTGGATTGTCACGTGCAGTTCGTTGCTTGCGATCTGCACATCCTGCGCATCGAGCCCGAGATCGGGACGCGACCAGTAAGGCGTGCCGGATGTCTTGAGCCGGAACGTCAGCACCGTGGTCGCGCGGGGCGCAAAGGTGATATCCACCGACTTTGTTCGTTCGAACGATGCCTCGTGCGTCGTTATTTCCCGGTCGGCCTCATCGTCATCGTTCATGTCGAGGCCCTGCGTGATCTCCCACCGGCCGGGATCGATGTTCCAGCCGGTCATGGTCGCGTGCACCGGCGTCGTTTCCAGGTTATACGCGATGACCTTGAAGCTTGTCGTCGTCGCGTTCGGGATGAGGATGGCGACGCTTTCCGCCGTCGCCGGCGCGGCAAACCGCCAGCTCACCGTGTGGCCGGGATAGGTCGCGCCGCGGGTCAGCGCGATGCCGCCGAGGCGCGCGCGCTGCAGCTCGGCGTACGGCACGCCGACCCGATCAATCCAGAGACTGCCCTCGGTGTTGATGAACTCCTGCAGCTTTGTCTCCTCGTTCTGCTCGCCGTAGAGCTGCGCAAGAATCCTTTTGTCGCCCGTGAGCTGCCACCGCACGGGCGCGTCGACCGTGCCGCGATAGCTGCTCTCCCGCGGGCGCCCGACCACGGGCACCCGCCGGTAATCCACCGGCCGGCCGCGGGCGCCTTCGAGAATCCGATCCCGCCATTCGGCGCGCAGACCGAGCCAGTCGAGGGCGTTGGCATTGACCGCGTTCAGCGCCGCCGGACCGCCATCGAGGATGGGCTCAAGGAACTCGCGCCGCCCGGTGAATCGCCACGCTCCCCAGAAGATCGGCCATGGGAGGTTGCCGCGGGTGGCGACGCCCTCGGAATCGTCGGCGAAGCGGATTGCGCTGGGCAACGCCGCCGACCCGAACTTGTCGGGGTGCTTGTGGGCCAGGAGTCCCTCCGCCAGTTCGACGACCATCTGCCGCGCCGCGGGATTGCCGTTGAAGTCGCCGAGCAGCAGGTCCGGCTGCGCAACCAGATACGAATAGGATTTCGCCACGCCCCAGGGATCTTCCGTCGCCATCTTGATCCCGCTGAAATACGACGTGCGAATGTGCCGGTGTCCGGCGGCATTGATGCCCGTGAGCCCGGCAAAGCCGCGGGCCGTCTCCATGGCGCGCTCGAGTTGGCGCGGGCTGCCATAGTTGAGGATCAGGTTTTGCCCGAGGCAATTGATCCCCTCTTCGTAGCTGTGCAACTCGTCGGTCTGGATCGTCGGCAGCCCGCGCGTGAACATCCCGTTGGCGTAGGCCGCATCCAATAGCCGCGCGACCGACGCCGCGAGCTTGTCCGGCGCGCAACCCATGAGGGCCACGCCGGGCCACATGTTCGTCAGGTCGGTGTCGTCCGAGATGCCGCCGCCGAACTCGCCGTCGTCGATCTGCCGGTGGTCGATGTACCACGTGACAAACTTCTCGACGAGCCCGAGCTGCGTGACCTGCCGGAACGCCCAGAGCGGCACGCCCGCCGGCGGGTCCGGCTGCACGAACGGCGGGCGCGGCGCGCCGAGCGCGACGGCGGCGTACTGACGCCCAAGGACATTTTCCGGATCGACCCGCAACAGGTCCTCGAGGTCGCCTTTGAACCGGTTCCACAAGTCGTACTTCTCGCTGTGCGGGTGTTCCTCGACAAGCATTGCGTACGCATCGCGCGCCTGCGTGAACCGGTCGGCCACATGCTCGGCCAGCGCCGCCGCGCGCGGCTTGAACACGAGCCGGAGTTTCGCGCCATGCAGCGCGGCCAGATCGAGTGGGCTTGAGGCCGCGAGCGTCAGCCACAGGGCTTTCCCGGGCGGCAGCAGTCGGTCTCGCAGGTCAAGCCAAAGGGTATGCCGCTCGCTGCCGTTCATGCTGAAGGAGAAATCGCAAAGATCTCGAGCGGGCCACAATGGGTCGTGCACGCGGAGGTTCAATGCGAGCTTCGACTCGTGCGGTGCGAGCGGGTGCAGATCCAAGGCGATGCCGTCGAGCCCGTCGGCGCGCTGGTCCCAAGTGTCCGGTACCAGCACGTGGACCAGCGGCATCCCGGCAGGAGGTGCGAACGAGTAAAGCGCGAGCGGCTCGTCCGCCGACTGGGCGTAGAGTTCGTGCCGTTCGTCGGGCGGATAGCGGCCGGCGATGAAGCCTTCGACCGCCTTCACGGTCGGTTCGCCCGGGATCGGATCGACGCTCAGGCGGTATTCGAGCTGGGCGCTTCCCGACGGCTCGTGGCCGGCGGTGACGTAATAGACCGAGATCTCGCTGATCGGCTCCTCCTGTTCCTGATTCGAAAATCGCATCCGGCCGCCGGTGATTGCGTCGGACATCACGTGCACCGTCTTCTCGCTGCCCTGCGCGCGGACAAAAAGCGGCCGGCCTCCGGGCGCGTCGCCGGCATTCTCGAGCGGCGTGTCGGACGTGAGCAGCTCCATCCGGCCCCAGGCGGCGCCGGTGATTTCGACGTGGTTCCATGGCTCGTCCGGCAACGCGAAGGTGACGGCCTTGCCCGAGAGCGAATAGCAGTCCCAGTCCGGGAGCTGGAAATAGTCGTTGCGCCCGGGCAGCCGCGAACGGTTGTAGACGCCGGGCCACGTCGTCTCGCGGATGCCGTCGCACGCCTTCCACCACCAGCGCTTCAGGTCGTAGGCGTCGTGGATCTCAACCTTGCGCACGTTCGTGGCCCCGGCGGGCAACGGTGGTGGAAGTTCCCGGTCCCAACCGTAGCGATGCAGCCACTCGGCGCGGGTCGCGGGATCCTGCAAGGTCCGGTCCTGCCTTGCCAAGGCTGCGGCGGGAGCGGCCTCGCCTCGCGCAAGCGCGACGATCGCGGCGTCGTCGACCATGCGGTCGTAGATCCTGATCTCGTCGATGTCGCCGCCGCGGACGAAGTTGTAGTCGCTCTGCACCTGCCACGGCGAAATGACCCGCGAGTGCGGGCCGAACTGGTCGAGCGCGGCGTCGTAGACTGCGGTCGTCTCCTGTTTCGCCGCCAAACGGCCGTTCACATAGAAGCGGATGCCGCGAGTCTCGTCCCAAGCGAGCGCGAGGTGTGTCCAGGTCTTCGGCCCGGGAAATTCCGGTAGCGTCACAGACACGCGCGTGCGCGCGAGGTTGGCGTCGGTCACGAAGGCATCGAAGCCTTGCCCGTTGTAGTCGATCCGCAGCCAGGTCATGTCCCAGCTCGAGTGGTCGGCGTAGCCGACACGGAAGATCGGAAAGGCGGTCGGCCCGACCGGATAACGCGAGCGCCAGAAGAACGACAGCGTGCCGCGTTGCGCGTAGATGTTGCCCGACGCGCGCCAAGCCAGCCGCTGCAGGTCGCCGCAACTCAGCGCCGGCCCCTTGGCGCCGTCGGGAATCGTCGTGACTTCCGCGTCGAAGGTCGGCGCCGGAGTGCCCGCGGCGGAGTAGTCCGCTGTCGTGCCATGGTCGGCGGAAAGATGGAAGAGCAGGCCGGATTCGGCCGCCGGCAGCGTTGCGGTGCACACCGCCGCGCAGATCGCGGCAACGACAGCTAAGCGCGACACCTCAGACCGGATCGGGATCCGGCTGGATCCTTCGCTGCGCTCAGGATGACAGTCTCGGAGGTGCATTCTCGATTCGGGTCATGCTGAGCGCAGCGAAGAATCCAGCGTTCCCATCTCGGGTGGCGAGAACTCCCGCGCTACAACCCGGGGAACGGCGCCGTGCGCTGGCAGAGTTGGAACGCCACGCCCCAGGGGTCGCGCATCATGGTGAGCCGGCTGCCGTCGGGCGTGACTTCCTCGACCACCAGCGCGGCGCCCGCTTTTTCCAGCCGCGCGCGATCCGCGGCGACGTCGCGCGACACGACCGCCCAATGGAACACGAGCGGGTGTTGCGTGCCATAGGCGGGAATCGCCCCGGCCGGGTTGGTGTAGAGTTCGACGACGACGCGGCCGGTCTCGTCCGCCAGGAATCGTGTGTAAGGAGCTTCCTCGCGGCCGCGGACGAGGCGGAAGCCGAGGTGCTGGACATACCATTCGCCCATCGCCCGCGCATCGGGCACGTTGAGGCCGAAGTGTTCGAATTTCATGAGGGGTAGCCGGCTGCGGTCCATGACGCACCACGCCCGCAGCAGTGGCAACGCCTTTCCCGCGCCCGGCGTTCAGGGATGAATGCCACCGGATATCTCGCAGGTCGGGCTTTACGCCCGACATCTGCCCTCAGGGGTGGAACCCGGCTCGTGTTCGTCGGGCATAAAGCCCGACCTACATCGTGATCAGCCCGCATTGGGTGCGGTCTCCCCCTCACGTCGCGGTCAGCACCTCGCGCACCGCGGAGAGCAATCGGTCCGCCGTGAACGGCTTCGACAGCACGGCGGAGCGCAGCGGGGAACCGACGATCTTGTCCCGCTCTTCGGCGCCGCTGATGTAGAGCACGCGTACGTTGGGATTGAGTTGGGAAAGGGCCAGCGCCATGTCGCGCCCGCCCATCAGCGGCATGCTCAGGTCGGTGATCACGAGCGCAATCTCGGCCACGCGCGGCGGATAGATGGCCATTGCCTCCAGGCCGTTGGTGGCCGTGAGCACGCGGTAACCAAAGCGGCTGAGGATCGCCGTGATGAGTTCCCGCACACTAACCTCGTCGTCGACGACCAGCACCAGCTCGCCACGCCCGCGCGCCCGCTGCGGGTTGGCCGCGGCCGAGTCCGAGGCCGCCAAGGTTTGTTCGACCGCGGGGAGGAATAGCGTAAAGCGGGTGCCGCGCCCCGGTTCCGAGTACACTGACACGAACCCGCCGTGGTTGGTCGCGATGCCGCGCACCGTGGCGAGTCCGAGCCCCGTCCCACGGCCCTCGCCCTTCGTGGTGAAAAACGGTTCCCAGATGTGCGGCATCACCTCCGGCGCGATGCCGCCGCCCGTATCGGCCACCGTGAGTGCCACGTAGGCGCCCGGGCTGCCGGCCGGCACCTCGCGTAGCGCGGCGGCATCCAGCACCCGGTTCTCCGCGCGCAAGGTCAGCCGGCCCCCGCCCGGCATCGCGTCCCGCGCGTTGACACACAGGTTGAGCAGCACCTGGTGGATCTGCGTCGGGTTGCCCCGGAAGGTCCACAGGTCGTTGGGCACGTGGTCCTCCAACTGGATGTTCCGGGGAAAGGTTTCCTCGACGAGGAGTGCGATGTCGCGCAGGAGGTGCTTCGCCTGGATGAGCGTCTTCTCGCCGCTGGCGCCGTGCGCAAAGGAAAGGATCTGCTTCACGAGCGCCGCCCCGCGATTGGCGCTGTTTTCAATGGTCTCAAGCACGCGGACGTCGGCCGGATTGCTCGAGCGCAGGCGCAACAGCGGGGCTCCCATCAACACGGGCGCGAGGACGTTGTTGAGATCGTGCGCGATGCCGGCTGAGAGCATGCCGAGGCTTTCCAGCCTCTGCGCGCGCAGGAACTGTTCCTCGAGCTTCTTCTTCTCGGTGATGTCCATGGCAATGGTGAGGCGTCCCTTCGGGCGCCCCGCCGGGTCGCGAATGACCGACATGTGCAGTTCGACCTGGGCCTGCCGGGCATCCCTGGTCGCGATCTTCATCTCGCCGGTCCACGTCCCGCGCGTGAGCGTGGCATCGCGGGCCGGCTTGAGCTGTTCCATGGTCTCGGGGCTCAACACCTCCTCCGCGGTGGCCCCGAGGAGCTCCTCGCGCGGCCGGCCCAACAGTTGGGCGGTGCCCATGTTGCAATAGGTGATGCGGTGGGCCAGGTCCGTGAGCAGGATCGTGATCGGCGCCTGGTCGATGATCTCCGCCTGTTCGCGAATGCGCTCCTCGTCGAGCTTGCGCGCGGTGATGTCGCGCGAGATCCCGAACGTGCCGATGACCTTGCCCGCGGCGTCGCGCATCGGCAGCTTGGAGGTGAGCACCCAGGCCACGCTCCCATCCCGTCGGATTTCGCGTTCCTCGTACTCGAGCTTCCCGCGGCCGGTGCGGATGATCTCCAGTTCGTCGGCGCGGGCCCGTTGCGCGTGGGCGGCGTCAAAGAGGTCGAAGTCAGTCTTGCCGCGCAACTCGACCGGCGTGAGGCCGTGGCGCTGCAGGAACGATTTGCTGGAGGAGATGAACCGCGACTCGAGGTCCTTGAAATAGACGTGGTCGGGCAGGTTTTCCATCAACATGAGCAGGTAATACTGCTGCTCCGCCAGGGCATCCTCGATCCGGCGCCGCTCCCGCTGTTCCTCCGCTTCGCGCACGATGCGCTGGATCGACACCGGGAGCCGCTGCATGCGGTCCTTGATCACGTAATCGGCCGCGCCGGCGCGCACCGCCTCGATCGCGCGCTCCTCCCCGATCGTGCCGGAAAAGAAGATGAACGGCAGGTGTGGCGCGCGCTGCCGCACGATCTCGAGTGCCTCGAGGCCGCCGAACCCGGGCAGCTGGAAATCGGACAGGATCAGGTCGTAGCCGCCCTCGTCGAGCGCCCGGATGAATTCCTCGCGCGTCGCGACAAGGGTGATATCGCACACCGGCCAGTCCTGGTGCAGGAGCTCCCGCACCAGCTCGGCGTCGCGCAGGTTGTCCTCGAGGTGCAGGATCTTCATGGGGGAGCGATGGGGGGATGGGAGCCGGGCGGCGGCGCCTCGTTGAGCACGACCCAGAAGGCGCCGAGCGCGCGGACGGCGTCGATGAATTCATGGAAGCTCACCGGTTTCACCACGTAGGCGTTCACGCCGAGCTCGTAGCAGCGCTTCAGGTCCTGGTCCTCGCGCGACGAGGTCATGACCACGATCGGGATGATGCGCAGCCGGGCGTCGGCCTTGAGCCGCCGCAGCACCTCCAGGCCGTCCACCTTGGGCATCTTCAGATCCAGCAGGATGACCGCGGGCTCGGTGGGCCCGCGGTCGGCATACGACCCGCGCCGGAACATGTAATCGAGCGCCTCGGCGCCGTCATGCAGCACGGTGACTTCGTTGGCGAAGTTGTATTGTTGGAGCGCGTCGAGGGTCATCTCGGCGTCGCGGGGGCTGTCGTCAACCAGCAGGATGCCACGGGGTTTCATGGGGAGTTGTTCGGTGCGGGGGTGAGCGTGAAATAAAAGGTGGCGCCGGCGCCGGGCCGGCCCTCGGCCCAGGTGCGTCCGCCGTGGCGGGAGATGATGCGCCGCACGATGGCCAGGCCGATGCCGGTACCCTCGAACTGGTCGGCGCGGTGCAGGCGCTGGAACACGCCGAAGAGCTTGTGGGCATAGCGCATGTCGAAGCCGGCGCCGTTGTCGCGCACGAAGAAGACGCGCCGCCCGTCCTCCTCGCCGTCGCAGCCGAATTCGATCTCCGCCGCGGGACAATTCCGCGAGTACTTGACCGCGTTGCCCAGCAGGTTGCCCAGGACCAGGCGGAGCATCGCCGCATCGCCGCGCACCCGCGGCAGGTTTGCGATCCGCCAGGCGATCTCGCGGCCGGCGGTGGATTCCGCCAGGTCGGTGCGGACCTCGCCGGCCAGGCGCGTCAGGTCCACCTCGGCCTCGCACAGCTCGGTGCGGCCCATCCGCGAGAAGGCGAGCAGGTCGTCGATCAGCATGCCCATTTCACGGGCGGCATCCCCAATGGTCTGCAGGTAGCGCCGGGCCTTGTCGCTGAGCTGCGCCTGCACCTCGCGGTTCAGCATCTGGATGTAGCCCTGCACGTGCCGCAGCGGCGCCCGCAAGTCGTGCGAGACCGAATAGGAGAACGACTCCAGCTCCGCGTTGGCGGCCTCGAGCTGGCGGTTGGCCGCCTGCACCTGTTGCGTGCTCCGGAAAATCTCCGCTTCCATCTGCTCCAGCCGGACGCGGAGGTTGTCGCCTCCGGGGCCCGCCTGTGCCCTCTGGCGCACGAACTCCGTCACGTCCTCGACGCGATGAATGAGATAGAGCAGCTGTTGATCCGCGCCGACCAGGGGGGTGTTCACCGGGCTCCAGAACCGCTCCTCCCAGGTGCCGTCGGACCGGCGCACGTCGTAGCGTTGGATGGCCATGGTGTCGCTTTGCCGCTGCGCCACGACCCGATCGAGCGAGGCGCGCAGGTTGCGCGAACCGTCGGCCTGTGCGTCGCCGGGATTGTCCGGAAACACCTCGAACAGCCCGCGACCCACGATGTCCTCGCGCCGCGTCAGGGTGGCCTGCAGGTAGGCATCGCTGGCGGCGACGATGTGGTAGTCCGGCGTGAGGATCAGGTAGAGGCCGGGCAGCGATTCAAAAAGGCTCTGCAGCTCGGCCCGGCTGCGCTGGAGTTCCGTGTTGGCTTCCGCCAGCTGCGCGGTGCGTTCCGCCACCCGGCGCTCGAGGTCGGCGTGCAGGGCCTGGATCTCCTCCAGCATCTGGTTGAAGGCGTCGGTCAAAAGCCCGAGTTCGTCCGTCCCATGGCGAGGCGCACGGACCGAGTAGTCACGGCGGCTGGCCACGACCCGCGCGGTGCCGGCCAGTTCCCGGATCGGTTCGGACACCTGCTTCTCCAGCAACCGCGACAGGGCGTACGCCACCGCAAAGGACACCGCCATCACCAAGACGGCAATCAAGCCGTAACGCGCGATGCGCTCGTTGACGGCCTTCAGATCCGACTGCAGGTACAACGTGCCGAGTTGATGGTCGCCTTGCGCCACCGGCGTGAATACCACCAGGTGCGTCCGGTCGAAACGGAAGCCCGCGCCGTCCGGTCGCGCGGGCAGCGCCGCGACCGCCAGCTTCGCCGGATAGCGCGCGAACAGCCGGCCCTGCCGGTCGTAGAGGCCGGCGGCCGTGATGTGCGGGTCGACCGCGAGGGCCGACAGGACTTCGGTGGCGTCGTCGACGTTTTCGAACGCCAGCGCCGCGGTGCTGTTGGCCGCGATCATGCGGCCGCGGAGGGTATAACCGGCGAGCAGCGACTCGCGGAAGGTCAGGAAGTCGTAGGCCACGAAGGCGCCGCAGGTCAGCACCGACACCGCCCCGCTGATCAGGAGAATGATCGTCATCAACTTCCGGCGGATGGGCATGTCCTGCAGGGTCATCGCCGGTCCTCCGCCAAGGTGACGATCTCCGCCGGCCGGAGCAGCTTGGAACTGATCGTCAGGTCCGCCGCCTTCGCCGCGGCCAGGTTGATCTGCAGGCGGATCCGGCGGTTCTCCGTCCGGAAATGGATCATGACGTCATGCCACGCCGCCCCGTCGGCATCGCAGACGGTAAGCACCGGCCGGCCGGCCAGGGCCGCGACGATATCGTCAACGTGGCCGGCTTCCGACCCACCGATGAAGAGGATGTGGCAGTCCGCGGCTTCCGACACGCGCCGATGCCGCCGCACGGCCAGGGGATGCCCTTCGATCGTCTCGCCGCGCACCGCCTGGTCAAGGGCGTCGCCAAACGGATCCGTCCCGAGCACCCCGATGATGAAGGGGCTCGTCGGCGTCGGAAAGACCGTGGGCGGCCAGGCGACGAAGCGCCCGAAGTTGAGCAGGAAAACTGCCTTCAATTGGTACTCGCTTGCGGGGCCGGTCTGCGCGATGGCCCCCGTTGCGGCGAGCAACATGGGCAGGAGGAAACCCAACCGAAAACACCGCCCCCGGGCGGGAATGAGGCCGTGGGCGGCTGCACTCAGAAACGCCATGTGATCTTGCCCCGGACGCCCCGCTGGATTTCCTCCCGCGCCGGACCCGGAAAGCCGTATTCCGGATGGTGACTGTGCAGCAGATTCTGCCCGGTCAGGGTCAACTCGACCGCTGGCGTCGGCCGCCAACCCACGGCGACATCGAGCTCGGCGTACGCCGGCACCGTCCCGGGCGTGGGGCCATTGTTATTGTGGAGGGTGTCGACCCAGCGCACCGCGGCATCGAACGAAACGTTGCGCGGAAGATCCAGGGACGAGCGCAGGGAGAACTGGTGCCGCGGGTCGGCCGTTTCATTGCGAGCGTGACTGAAGTCCACCTGGCCCGGTTTCACGTGCAGGTGCTCCTCCAGCAGGTCGTAGGTTCCGTGCAACCGCCAGCCGGGCAGGACCTGGTAGGTCACGGTCACCTCAGCGCCGTGGGTTTCTCCTTCGAGGTTGTTGTGGAAAACCAGCGGAAAGCCGAAGGAGGGAAAGCCCGCCGGACCCGGCGTGAGGCTGCGCACGTCATCATAATCGTTGTAGAACAATGACAGCGCGGTCGTCGCCTTTGCGCCGAGCTGGGCGCGGTGACCGAGTTCGTAGGCGATAACGCGCTCCGAGGAGAAATCCGGCCCGCCGGTGAGGATGCTCTGCGGCAGCGGGGCGGGCAGCCCCGTTGGCTGCCGCAGGTCCCGGTCGACGCGAGAAGGCGTCCGCACCGCGCGCGATACCGCCGCCCAGACCATCTGCGCGTCGCTGATGGTCCAGCGCAGGCGCACATTCGGCTCCCATTCGAGGCCGGTGTAATCGTTGTGTTCGAGCTTCGTGCCAAGCGTGAGGAACAGGTTGTCGCGCAGGGCCATCTCGTCCTGCACGAATCCGCTCGCCAGGTTGCGCCCGAGCCGGGCGGGAATCAGCTGGACCGTGGGGGCGTTGGCCACCTCGTCATGCATGAACCGGTAACCCAGGCCCCATACCAGCTGGTGTCGGCCGGCGCGGCTGAAATGGTGCTGGAAGTCGAGGTCGTAGGTGTCGAGGTCGTCCGCCAATACGCCGGCCGGGAGGCTACCCGCCGCGGGCTTGGGGACCGCCTGGTGGGCCCGGTCATAGTAGAGTTGCAGCCTCATCTCCGCGTCCGATGACAGCGTGCGAGTCCACCGCCCGAGAACGTTGCTCCCGCTCACCCGGGCGGCCCCGCCGGACTGGAGGTTCTCGTCGCCCTCATAATAGTCGCCCTGCAGTGTCAGGCGGTCCGCGGGACGGGCGTTGGCATCGACGCGGAATCCCGCGCGACTCATACGCCATGAATTCCGGGCGTCGGCGTCGTTGCGGAGACTGCCGCTGTCCCAGTCAGTATAAGTCGCGTAGACGCGGTAGTAGACGTTCGGCGCCAGCGTGCCGCCGTGGCGCACGGCCACCGAACTCCGCAGGTCCGTGCCGCCGCCGACCTGGACATAGTTCCCCTGCGTCTCCTCGGCGCTTTTGGTCGTGATATTGATCACGCCGTTCACCGCATTCGCGCCCCAGAGCGTCCCGCCGGGCCCGCTGACCACTTCGATCCGGTCTACGTCCGCCAACAGGTAATCCTGCAGATCCCAGTACACGCCCGAGAACAGGGGCGTGTAGACCGTCCGGCCATCGATCAGAACGAGAAGCTTGTTGGCGAGATCGGTGTTGAAGCCGCGGGCGCTGATCTTCCACGAATGTGAATTCTGCTCGGCCACGTCCAAGTTGCCCGCCAAGCGCAGGGCCTCGGGGATGTTTGCCACTCCGGCGCGTTGAATCTCATCCTGGGTGATGACCTGAATGGCGGAGGCCGCGTCGGCGAGCTTCTCGGGCCGCTTGGAAACCGAGGTGACCTCGATGTCCATCAGCTCCTCCAAGCTCAGGGCTTTCAGCGACGTGACCGAAGGAGCGCCCCCGGCTTCGGCGCCGTGCACCGATGAGACGGCCAGCATGGATGCAAACGTTGCCAGGACAAAAGCAAGGCTCTTGCCGGGATGGCCCGTGTTGGGGTCTTTCCTGACAGTCGTGGTTGTCAGCATAGCCTGCCGTCGGCCCCAACGGCATTGAGTATATAGATGTTAAAACAAATCGTTTCCGCAAGTTCTATGCTTGTAGAAACTTGGTTCCCAAAAAATCTTTCATGAAATAGCGCGCGCGATGTGACCTGCACTCGAGGGCCATTCGACCGTATCGCTGTGTAGGCGGGCTCACCCGGCCGCGCGGACGCCCGCGGGCGCTGCCGTCATTTGCGCTCGTGACGCGCCGCAGAATCTCGGGCATTGACGCGGCTTTTTGCGGCCGGTTTCATTCGGCTTCATGCCGACCAAGCCCACCTCCCTGAAATACAAGCGCATCGTCCTGAAGCTCAGCGGGGAGGTCCTGCGCGGCAAGGGCGCCGACCCGATCGATGCCGCCACCCTCGAGCGGATGTGCGAACAGGTGAAGGAAATCCACGACCTCGGCGTCCAGGTGTGCGTCGTGATCGGCGGCGGCAACATCTTCCGCGGCCTGCAGGGCTCGAAGCGCGGCGTCGATCGCACCACGGGCGATTACATGGGCATGCTCGCCACCGTGATCAACGGCCTCGCGATCATGGACTGTCTCGAGAAGATGGGCGTCAACACGCGGGTGCAGTCGGCCATTCCGATGAACCAGATCGCCGAACCGTTCATCATGCGCCGCGCCATGCGTCATCTCGAGAAAGGCCGCGTCGTCATCTTTGTCGCCGGCACGGGCAATCCGTATTTCTCGACCGACACCACCGCGGCCCTCCGCGCGTCCGAACTCCACGCCGACATCATCATCAAGGCCACCAAAGTCGATGGCATCTACGACAAGGACCCGAAGAAATTCAACGACGCCGTCCGCTACGAAGAGATCACGTTTGTCGATGCCCTGCGCCAGCGGCTCAACGTCATGGACTCGACCGCCTTTTCGCTCTGCCTCGACAACAACGTGCCGATCCTCGTCTTCAACCTCGACGACGCCCACGCCATCCGCAAGGCCGTCCTCGGCGACAAGATCGGCACGTTGGTGCACAATTAGACGTAAGCTCCAAGCGGTAAGCCACCAGCTTCTGCTCCAGCTGTCGGATTGCATTCCCGCCGGGCAACCGTAGGATCTCGCGCCGCACTTTACCGCTTACCGCTCCCCTCCCATGTCCCATCCCGCCCTCACCGAAGTCCAGGCCCGCATGAAGAAGGCCTTCGAGCACACCATCCACGAATTCAGCACGATCCACACGGGCAAGGCCTCCCCTTCCATGGTCGAGTCCGTCATGGTCGAGGCCTATGGCTCGACGATGCCCCTCAAGGGCTGCGCAGCCATCAGCACGCCCGACCCGCGCATGATCGTCGTCCAGCCGTGGGACAAGAGCCTGCTGCGTGCGATCGAAAAGGCCCTGCAGATCGCCAACATCGGCATCAACCCGATTGTCGACGGCCAGCTCGTGCGGCTGCCCTTCCCCGAATTGTCGAAGGAACGTCGCCAGGAGTATGTCAAGACCGCCCATCGTCTCGCCGAGGAGGGCCGCGTCTCCATCCGCAACATCCGCCGCGACGCGATGGAAAACGCCAAGAAGCTCAAGAAGGACGGCAAGATTTCCGAGGACGACGAGAAGCGTCTAGAGAAGGATGTCCAGGTCGCGACCGACAAGACGATCAAGGACATCGAAACCGCCCTCGCGAACAAAGAGAAAGAGCTGATGACGGTGTGAACGGTCGGAAGGCCGTTCAGGTTCTGGGTTCTGGGTTCTCGGTTCGTAGTTCTTCGTACGCGGACTCGCAGGCCGCGTGCTTGGTCGCAGCAGCCCTGGACCGCTTCGCGATGCCGCGGTCACCGATCGCTGCTCCAGTTCACCGGTCACTAGGGCGAGTTAAGTTGAAGTGTAGCCGCTGAGGGTTGGGCAATCGCTCGCTCCCACTGGATCCTTCGCTGCGCTCAGGATGACCGTATCGAGGATAATGTTCCGAGACGTGTCATTCTGAGCGCAGCGAAGAATCCAGAAGAATTTCAAAGGAGCGGCCAGGGTATTGCTTAATATGCTCTAATTGCCGCTCACTGCTCACCGCTCACTTGCCGTTGATCTCCACCATGACCATTTCCGCAATCCGCTGGGCCAGCTCCGGACCCGGCACGTGTTTGGCGAATGGAACCGTGAACTTTGGCTGGTGGCTCCATTGCTCCCGGAGCGCCCGCAGTTCCGGGCTGTCCTCCGCCAGGCCGCGCGCCTGAGCCTGCCGAATGAGAAAATCGAGTTTGCGCGCCGCAAACGGCGCGTCCGCGCCCCCGCCCGGTCCGTCGGCGCCGGCGAGCTCCAAGCGATAGTACTGCGTCGTGCCGATCGTCATCGACTTTGCCGTGCCGACCCGCACCACGTCGCGCCGCGCCACGCGCCTTTCCTGTGTCCCCGACCAGCGGGTGTGCCGGACCACCACTTCGTCGCCCTGCAGCCGCAGTTCGAATCGCGACAGCCAGAGGTCGGCCGCGCCGAAGAAAAAGATCGCACCAAACAGCCCCAGCACCACCCACACCACGAATGGCACCCCTCGCCCGAGCAGGAAGACGCCGAGACCGGCGAGAATCGCGGTAACGAGGGTGAAAACCAGCCGCGATCCCCACAGGTGCGAGGCGGTGAAGATCCAGGACCCGGCATCGCGCTTCACGCCCGCTTCGTGCAACCTCGCGCCATCCGGTGGTCCCGCGCGGTAGTCCTCGTGCAAGGGCTTGTCCGGCTCGGGTGGCGCCGCGGTTTCGCCCGTGCGGAATACCGGCACCGTGAAGGTCGCGGCGAAATCGACGCCGGGCACCGCCGCCCGCGCCTCGAGCCGCCAGAGCACCTCGTTGTTCGCGTCCGCATCGTCGGTCGGCACGCCCGTGTCCGGCACGTAAAACAGCACTGGTGCCTCCGTCCGGCCGGGGCCGCTCACGAGTTTGTCGGGCGCGATGCGCTCCTCGTGCTCCCAGAGCACGGTCTCGCGGACGCTCCGGTTCTTGCCGCTGCCGGTGACCTCGCGACGAATGTTGCGCAAGGTCAGGCGCAAGTCCGCCTCCGGTGTCACGCGCGCCGGCACCTCGATCATCCCGCCGACATAACCGCCGATCGCACCAGGCAGTCGCGACATCAGGAACCGCGGCCGGCCGAATTTTCGCCACCGAATTGTCTGGTAAACCGCCCCGACCAGCAGCCCGAGCCCGACCAACGGAAACAACAAAACGAAGAAGACTGCGTTGTCGTGGTGCGGCTTGCTGAATGCGGCCAGCATTACCGGCCAGGAGATGCCGTTCCAAAACACGGTCATGACCCAAAGCATGGCCACCCCCACCCGGCCGTCCGCCTCGATCACGCCATCCATCCACTTCTTCTTCCACAACCAGGGTTCGTCCGGATGCGCCGTCCGTCGCACTTCCTCCGCTTCCGCGTCGCGCACGAGCCGTCGCGCAATGCGCAGGTAGACGCCGGAGCCGATCACGGCCACCAACCCGGCGAGGCCTTGGATCACAACGGGTGGCGTCAATTGCTCCTGGTCGTGACGATGGCGCGTGGCCGCGCCGTAGAGCAGGGCCAGGCCCACCGCGAGGAACACCGCCACGAGGATGTGTGTGCACCCCATGCTCGGTTTCACTCGCCTGGCCATGCGGCGGATGTAAGCGAAAGCGACCCGCGAGGTCGAAACCTTTCCGGTTCCAACGACAGGCGGCGATTCAAGCCGCGACGGGCCGTTGACGTTATTCCCGGCGGGATCAGCGATCCCGCCCTACAAATGAACCGTCGTTAAATGCCGGGGCGAAATCGCGCCGAGCGCGAAGCCGCGGCGGCGATCCCCGCCGGCTCGACCGGCCACCTATTTCCAATCGTACCGGACGCGATAGGTCAGCGTCACTTCGCCGTCGGCCGGCACCGTGACCGGAAACTCGATGTTCTGCGCGTCGGTTTTCTCAAAGTCGTGCGACTTGGCTACAATCGTCCAGTTCACCCAGCGGTAGAGTCGTTCGGCGACGCGCACCTCGACGGGCGCTTCCTTGTGGTTGCGCACCTTGATCTCGAACTCCTCCTCCATCTGGTCCTGCCGGGCATTGAGCACGTAATCCGTGCGTTTGCGCTCGCCGACCACGTCGAACGCGTCTCCGGTGTAGATCTTCACCTTTTCGTTCTTCGGCGTGTGGTCGATGGTGTTCTCGCCCGTGAACTCCAGGCGGCCGTCGGCATCGTCGCGGCGGTAGAACCGCGTGCGGCCCTTCGGCAACGGCTGGCCGAGCCCATTCTCCTCGCTGTTCTTGAACTCGCGATAGACCCAGACCTTCGGGTTCGACTGGGTGCCGTAGTCGCGGTTGTTCCGGATCATCTCAGTGTTCCAGCCGCGAAATTGCGACCCGATCGCCGCACCGTTGTAGACATAGATGGTCTTCGCCTTCACCCCGGTGGCTCGGATGAACTCCACCTGCTTCGTCTCCCGATTGTGCAGCGTCACGGGCCGCGCCAGCGAATAGAGGTGGAACTCGTCGAAGGCTTTCTCCGTCGCGGCGGGCGCCATCGCATCCATCGCCTTCAGGGCGTATCCGGCCATCGCCTCGTTCGCGGCGGATCCCGGCTGGAGCTTGCTCACGTCGCCCGCCATCAGCTTGATCGTCGCCCGGTCGAACTGCTTGCCGCTCTGGTTGTCGATGGTCACCCAGCCAACCAGGTCGAGCGTGTCGCCCTTCTCGGGCGCGACGAGATTGTAGGACACCTCCCAGCTCATGCCGCCCGTGATGTAGCTGAGTTCGGCGTCGAGCTTCGCCGGATGGTCCGCGGCCAGCTGCCAGTTGAGCGCCGGCTTCAGGATGGCGTCATCGGTCAGCGCCGGGAACTGCGGCTCGCCGGGTAGCGAGAAACGCAGCTTGCCGTCGACCTCGATGATCGGCTGGCCCATGCCGCCGTAGCTGCCCAAGGCCTGTTGCTGCATCATGAACTGCTGGCCGTAGCGGTTCGCCGCGCCGGTGTTCGGCGTGTAGCCGCTACGGATGACCTTCCCCTTCACGATGTATTCCTTCGCGTTCTGGTCGCGCACGAGGAAGTCCAGCTCCTTGCCCTCGTAGAGCGAGAGCAGCAATCCGGCCGAGATCGTGTCCGCCCGATAACTCTGCTCGAGCACGCGAAGGGCCACCTTGCCGGAGGGGTCGCGCAATACCACCGAGTCGGGCTCGAGATGCATCGTCACGCCGGAGAAGGAAACGGGTGTCACCCCGGCCTTCAGGTCGAGCGGCACGTGCTCGCGCACGACGGCAAAGTTCTGGTTGTAGATCGTCAGCGCGGGCTGACCGCCGGCAGGCGTGTCGGCTCGAAGCGCGGAGCCGGTAACGAGGGCAGTCAGCGCGGCTGCGGCGGAAAGGAGGTGCGGGGGTTTCATGGCGGGATGAATATGTCTGTTTCCGGACCTACGCACGAGCCGGGAGTTTCTTAGCAACCGGAGGGAATTAACCACAGATTGACACAGATGTTCACTGATCAGGACGAGATCTCCCGTCCGCTGTCGCCAGTTCATCTGTGTCAATCTGTGTTTATCTGTGGTTAGACTCCTCACAGCTTCACCGCCACCGTCTGCCGGATGTCGTCCGAGGCCGCGCCGACGCGAAAGCTCCATTCGCCGGACGGGATCACGTAGTCATTCTTCTCGGCGCTCCAGCGGCGCAGGGCTGATGCCGGCACAAACACCTCCACGGTCCGGGTCTCGCCCTTCGCCAGGTGCACGCGCGTGAAGCCGCACAACGCCTCGTTTTCGCGCGCGGCCGGCGGCCTGGCGTAAACTTGCACCACTTCGTCGCCGTCGCGGTCGCCGGCGTTGGTGACGTCGACCCGGACCAGCGAGGTCGGGTTGGATGACAACAACGTGGTCTTCGTGTCGGCCAGGACGCGGTTCAACCCGGACGCGGGCGCCACGGACAGGTTCGCATAATTGAACTTCGTGTAGCTCAGGCCGTGGCCAAAAGCGTAGAGCGGCTTGCCCTTGAAATAACGGTAGGTGCGGCCGGTCATATCGTAGTTCTCAAACGGCGGCAGGTCCGTCGTCGCGCGATAGAACGTCACCGGCAGGCGCCCCGCCGGATTGTAGTCGCCGAACAGCACGTCGGCGACGGCCGTGCCCGCGGCCTGGCCGCCGTACCAAGCCTGGATGATCGCGTTCACCTGCGCATCGATCTCGGGCATGGCGATGGCGCTGCCGGACATGTTGACGAACATCACCGGCCGGCCCGTTGCCACCAGGCGTTCGAGCAGCTGGCGTTGCACCTCCGGCAGTTCGATGGCCGTGCGATCGCCGCCCTTGAAACCGGCCAGCTCGACCGGCATCTCCTCGCCCTCGAGCGAGGCCGTGATGCCGCCCACGAACACGACCGCGTCCGCCGCTTTCGCCGCGTCCACCGCGGCGGCAAAGCCTTCGTCGGGCGGGGGTGTCTTCCATTTCAAGGCCATTTGCGCCGGGCCGTCGTCATGACGGTACTCGATCCGCAGCGCCACCTTTTCGCCGGCGGCGAAGCTGCGCCGAATCGTCTTCTCGCCGTCGCCTTTGTTGCTCCAACCGTCGATGACCAGTTCGTCGCCGAGGTAGAGCCGGTAGCCGCCGTGGGCCCCGAGTGAGAGTTCGTAGCCGCCGGCAAAATGCGGCGACAGCGTGCCGGTCCAGCGCGCGACGAACGGCACCTGGGCGCGGGCGTTGGAAGTCCAGTCGATCGCCGGCGTCTCGATCGTCCAGCTTCCGGTCGGTGCGCCAGTGAAATCGCTGCCGGCGAAGGTCTCCGTCTTCACCCCGGCCTCGCCGCCGGCGTCGAGACACGAGCCCGGCACCGCCGTCAGCCCATCCGCCGCGACATTCTCGCAGCCGCGCACGAAGTCCACCGACACGCCCGCGCCGAGCGCGGCCTGCAATCCCTCGAGCACCGACACGAGTGCAATGGGCTTGCCGTTGTAGTTGCCAAGGAGCACCGCGTGGGAGTCGGCATTGGGCCCGATCACCGCCACGCGCCTGAGCGCCGATTTATTCAACGGCAACGTGCCGTCGTTCTTCAGCAGGACCAGCGACTCCCGGGCCGCCCTCAAGGCCAGCGCGGCGTGCGCCGGCGAGTGGTTTTCCGTCGGCGCGATCTTGCTGAACGGCACCCGGTCCTTCGGGTCGAAAAACCCGAGCCGGAACATCGTGCGCAGCAGCGCCGAGACCCGATAATCGAGCTCCGCTTCGGAGAGCAGGCCGCGCTTCACGGCGTCGGCCACGGCGTCAGGCGTCCACCCGCAACGCACGTTCAGGCCGGCTTTGAGCGCGAGCGCCTCGGCGCCGGCGAGGTCCGGCGCGCGCTTGTAGCTGTCGACCAGGTCGTCGATCGAACCGCAGTCGGACGTCACGTGCCCGTTGAAACCCCATTTGGCCAGCTGGTAATAGAGAAGCGGGTTGATCGAGCACGGCTGGCCGTACAACGAGTTGTAGGCGGTCATCACCACCTCGACGCGCCCCTCGCGCACCAGTGCTTCGAACGCCGGCAGGTACGTTTCGTAGAGATCCTCCGACGACGGCGAGACGTCGAAGCCATGCCGCAACGGCTCGGGCCCGCTGTGCACCGCGAAGTGCTTCGCGCAGGCGGCCGCCAGCAGGTAGCGCGGGTCGTCGCCCTGCAGCCCGCGCACGAACGCCGTGCCGAGCCGTCCGGTCAGGAATGGATCCTCCCCGTAGGTCTCCTGCCCGCGGCCCCAGCGGGGGTCGCGAAAGATGTTGATGTTGGGCGACCAGAACGTGAGCCCGTAATAGATCTCGCCCTCGTGCGGCGTGCCGGCCGCGGCGTTGAACTTCGCCCGCGCCTCGACGCCGATCGCCGCCGCGATGTCGTGGTGCAGCGTCTCATCCCACATCGCCGCCAGCCCGATCGCCTGCGGAAACACCGTCGCCTCGCCGGCGCGCGCGACGCCATGCAGGGCCTCGTTCCACCAGTTGTACTTCGGGATGCCGAGCCGCGGCACGCCGGGCGTCGTGTTGCTCATCATCGAGCCCTTCTCCTCCACTGTCATCCGCTTCACGAGGTCCTGGATTCTCGCCTCCATCGGCGCGTCCGGGTCGAGGTAGCGGGGCCGTTCCGCCGATTTCGGTGCGACCGGTTCCGCCGCGGCGACCGCACCGACCAGCAACAACGCCAAACCGAACACGCGTGGAGTATTCATGGCCGGCCAAGCTGCCGGCCCGGCCCATCCCTGACCAGCCCGATTCCGGTCAATGAATTGAACCGCGAGCACATCCTTCATTTGTTGGGCGGCATCTCCGAATGCCGCCTTGCCTGCAGATCCGCCCCGAATCACAGCGGGGTTTGGAGGCCCCGCCCTGCAAGATTCCATCTCCCCGTGACTGGGCAGCTTTTCCCTTTGCGTCCGGGCGACTTTGCCTGACGTTCTTCGCGCTTCATGGATTTTGTCCTGCACAACCAAGACGAGGGCGGCGCGGCCCAGGTCCCCACGATCGACTTCAAGGCTGCGCTCAACGACGAGCAGTTCGCCGCGGTCACCGCCCCGCCCGGCCCCATGCTCGTGCTGGCCGGTGCCGGCTCGGGCAAAACCCGCACCCTCACCTACCGCGTCGCCTGGCTCCTCGCCCAGGGAGTGAAAGCGCACGAGATCCTCCTCCTTACCTTCACCAACAAGGCCGCCAAGGAGATGCTCCACCGCGTCGAGGACCTCACCGGCATCCCGGGCCACAAGTTCTGGGGCGGCACCTTCCACCACATCGGGCACAAGGTCCTCCGCATCTATGGCGAGGCCATCGGCCTGCCGCGGAGCTTCACGATCCTCGATGCCGAGGAGGCCGATGGCTTCCTGCGCGACACCGTCGAGGAAATCGACAAGCTGTTCTTCAAGGACAAGACGCGCCCGCGCCCGGGCGTGCTGTTCGAGATCATCAGCTTCGCGCGCAACACCCAGCGCGATCTCGGCGAGGTCATTGCCAGCAACTACCCGCAGCACGAGGAGATCATCCCGCAGGTCGCGAAGTTCGCCGCCCGCTACCGCGAGCGGAAACGCACCGCCTGCGTCCTCGATTACGACGATCTCCTCGAATACTGGCTCGAGTTGCTGCAGAAGGCGCCCGAAGTCCGCGACTATCTCGCGAATCGCTTCCGCCATGTCCTCGTCGACGAATACCAGGACACCAATGTCCTGCAGTCCGGCATCGTCGACCTGATGGGCGCGCACCACCGGGTGATGGCCGTCGGCGACGACGCCCAGTGCATCTACACGTGGCGCGGCGCCAACTTCGAGAACATCCTCACGTTCCCCGAGCGCCATCCGGGCACGCAGATTTACCACGTCGAGACCAATTACCGCTCCACGCCCGAGATCCTCGAGTTCGCCAACGGCGTCCTCGCCGCCCAGCCCAAGGGCCGGCATTTCGACAAGATCCTCAAGGCGGCGCGCGGATCCGGCGAACAACCGTTCCTCGTCCAGACCATGGACTCGCGCGAGCAGGCCGCCTTCGTCTGCCAGCGCCTCAAGGGCCTGCACGAGGAGGGCCGCTCGCTCTCGGATGTCGCCGTCCTCTATCGCGCGCACTTCCAGGCGCTCGACATGCAGCTCGAACTCTCACGTCTCGGCATTCCGTACGTCATCACCAGCGGCGTTCGCTTCTTCGAGCAGGCGCACGTGCGCGACCTCGTCGCGCTGCTGCGCTTCGTCTACAACCCGACCGATGTCATGGCGTGGCTGCGCGTCGCCGTGCTTTTGCCCAAGGTCGGTGACAAAGGTGCGCGCAAACTCTACGACCTCACGCTCGACCAGGCGCGTGCCACGCAAAAGAACTATATCGACGCCCTCGCCTCGCCCGAAGTCGCGGCGAAGGTGCCCGCCGGCGCGAAGGACGAGTGGCCGAAGCTGACGGCGTCGCTCCAACAGGTCGACGACACGATGCGCCACATGAAGCCGTCCAACGCCGTCGAAGTCGCGATCGACGGCTGGTATGGCGACTACCTCAAGGGCGCGTTCGCCAACTACCAGTCGCGGATGGACGACCTCAAGTCACTCGTCGGTTTCGCGGGCCGGTATGACGAGATGCAGGACCTGCTCGCGCAGATCGTGCTGCTGAATTCGGAGACGAGCGATCGCCAGGTCGATCCCGACGCCGATGCGCTCAAGCTCACGACCGTGCACCAGGCCAAGGGCCTCGAGTATGGCGTCGTGTTTCTCATCGGCCTCGCCGAAGGCCAGTTCCCCCTCCGCCGCGCGATCGAAGCCGGCGACGTCGAGGAGGAACGCCGGCTCTTCTATGTCGCGGTCACGCGGGCGAAGGACGAGTTGTATCTCTGCTATCCCAAGGTGAACACGAAGGGCGGCCCGCAGGTGATGATGTCCCCCTCGCGCTTCCTCCAGGAAACACCCGACACGCTGTACCAGCAGCTGCGAATCAGGCGCAGCTGGGGATGGTGACCGACTTCATCTCCTAACTGACAACGCAGAGTCGCACAGCCAAACGATCTTGAGCGGCTAGCCTTTCGTTCGGGGAAGCCCTCGGCGTCTCTATGCCTCGGCAGCGGACGCTTCAAGCGGCGTAACCGATCGACGGATTCACCGACGGAGCCAGGTCCGTCGACGACGCGATCCCGCAATGCGCCTGCGTCGAGACCATCAGCGGCGACCCGCCGCGGATCAGTCGCGCGAAGCGCGATCCTTGGGCGATTTTTTGGCGCCCGGAGTGCGATCGTTGGCCGCCTGGCAGTCCGTAAAGACCACGCAGACGATGCCTAGGCTAAGGCCCGTAAACAGCAGGACGGATATCATGGGGTGGGGTAAGCACGGAGTCAGACGAACCCGTCCGGGATTCGTTCAAAGGTTGGGTCCGATTCCCCGGCCCTCGCCGGGGAGCGGCCGTCATGCGGCGACCACCGCCCGGACCGCCTTGCGCGGGAAGATGCTCCGCCAATCGAGGAAAATGCCGGGCAGGAAGGCGGCCAGCGCGATGCAGGTCCACACCACCGTCTCGATCGCGGCGTCGCCCCGGGCGAGCACGGGCGGCATCCCGATGATCATGCGCGCGACCGTGAACACCATGGCGAAGGGATAACCGCGGATCATCCAGCGGCGGTGCTGCGCGATGTTGCCGTTGCGCACGCAATAGAGCGCGATCGCCGTGCAGGCCATCCAGCCAAGCGATTGCACCGTCGAGGCCGCCACGAGGGACATCGAGCCGGTTTTCATTGCCACCGGAATGCCGAAGGGCGAGGCGATGAATACGCTGACGACGTAGACATAGCCCAGCACCCGGTGGGTCTTGAGATAACGGGCGCGCAGGCGGTTCGAGAACTGGAACGCGCCCAGCAGCATCGCCAGCGCGCCAAAAAACGCGTGGACGATCAAGAAGCCTTTCACGGGCGCGAAGTGCTGCGCGATCGGCGACGCCGGGTCGGCGATTTGCGCGTTCTTCATGTAGGTGACAAAAGCCGTCAGGGCGAAAAAGACGGCGAAGAAGACCAGCTTGGCCTGGGAACGCGAGGCCGGCGCGGAGGTGGACGCGAGGGACATCGGGGCGTGGGGGTGCCGGCCACGCTGCGCCCCCCGCTCCTCCTGTCAATCGCTTAGGCGCCAGGCATCGGCAGCACCGAGCAGCCGGCCCCGCCCAAGCCGGACGCGGTTTTCTCCTCGACCGCCCTTCCCTTTCAATTCAGGTCGCGGCGTTCGGGCCGATGCGGGCGCACGCGCACGCGCTGCATGGCGCGGGAAGCGTCGACGTCGGCGGAGACCAGCAGGGCGAGCGTGAGGCATAGGGCGGTGAACAAAAGGATCAGGATCATGATGGAAGCGAGCTGAGCGAGGAGGTGGCAGGGCCGCGGCGTGTCCTCCCAACCTATCCATTTCGAAATCCCTCGCTGTCGGATGGCCTCGCTTTCGCTTGTCGGACTTTGTCCTACAATCCGGGCCCTCCCGGCGGCCAGGTCGAGGGGAAGTGTCGTGCGGGAGCGGGCGGCCTGGCGCACGCGGTCGCGCCTCCGTGCCGCTATTCGCCCGGATTTCATCCTCGCTTCATCCTGGCTTCACACTCCGCTGCCACGCTGGCGATCGATGCAATTCAAAGACTATCTCATCGTGGCGCTGGCGCCGCTGCCCGTGTTGGTGATCCCGCTGGTCGGAAATGCCGTCAGCCCGGAGTGGAAATGGACGTGGCACGACTTCGTTGTCGCCTGGGTGATCCTGGCCGGCACGGCCTTCGCCTACCGGCTGCTTGCCACCCGGCGCCACGCCAATTTCACCTATCGCCTCGCGGCCGGCCTCGCGATCGCGGCCGGATTCCTCCTGACGTGGATCAATCTCGCCGTGCAGGTCATCGGGGACAACAACCCCGGCAACCTGCTCTATTTCGTCGTCGTGCTCGCCGGCCTGGTCGGTGTGGTGCTGTCGCGATCCCAGCCGGCGAACCTCGCCCGGCTGGCCTTCGCCCTCGCCGCGGCTCTTTTCCTCGTTCCGATCGTCGCCCTCAGGCTGTGGCCGGAGGACTTCAGTCCCGGCCCGGCCAAGGTGCTCCTGCTGAACTTCGCCTTTGTCGCGATGTTCGCCACGTCGGGCGTCCTCTTTCGCCACGCCGCCCGGCAGCCCACCCTCGCGACCTCCTGAGCCCCGCTCGCTGCGATCCGTGCGGGCTACTTCGCCGTTGCGGCGAGTCGCGATCAATGCTGTACCGGTTGCCGCCGCAGGAGGTCGAGGTTGCGCCGGGCGGTCTCGTAGTTCGGATCCAGCCGCAGTGCGGACTCCAGTTCGCGGACTGCGTCGGCCAGGCGGCCGGCGCGATAGTAGGCCCCCGCAAGATTGTTGTGCAATGTGGGTAGGTCCGGACCCAGGCGCAGCGCCTTCTCGTAGTGCGCGATCGCCTCGGGCAGCCGTCCCGGCAGGCGTTCGAGCAACAGCGCGAAGTTGTTGTGCGCCTCGCTCCAATCCGGTCGCAGGCGCAAGGCCGCCTCGAACTCGGCGGCCGCCTCGGCTTCGCCGCCCGGCCGGCGCGCGAGCAGGGTCGCCAAATCGCCGTGCGCCTCAGCCAGCCCTGGTCGCAGCCGCAGGGCGGTTCGGTAGTGTCCGATGGCGGCATCCTCCCCGCCGGGCCGCCGGCCGAGCTCGAGCGCCAGGTTGTAGTGCGCCTCGGCGGAGTCCGGTAGCAGGCGCACGGCCGCCTCGTCCTCAGCCAGCGCCTCCGCCTCGCGGCCCGGCCGCCGCGCGAGCAGGGCGCCGAGATTCTGGTGCGCGAGCCCGAGGCTCGGATCGAGCCGCAGTGCCTCCTCGTAATGTGCAATGGCGTCGTCCTGCCGCTCGGGAATCCTGGCGAGGTCGTCAGCGAGGTTCGAATGTGCCTTCGCATGTCGCGGACGGAGCGCCAGCGTCGCCTCGTATTGGGCAATGGCCTCGACCGACCGGCCGCGCTGGCGGTCGAATTCGATCCCGAGGTTGTTGTGCGCGATCCAGCTCGCCGGATTCTGCGCGAGCGTGGCGGTCCAGAGCGTCTCGTCATTGTGGTATTGCGGGCATTGGCGCCAAGTCAGGAGACCGGCGGCGACGAGGAGCACACCGCCCGCCAGCGGAGCCAGCCGGCGCGCTGACCAACCCAGCGCGTCAACTCCCGCCTGCACGCCTATGCCGGCCAGCGCCAGCGGGCCCATGCTGGCCAGATACTGAAAATGGTCCCCGACAAAGGAGTACCGCCAGAAGAACGTGTCCACCAATCCCAGCACCGGCAGCAGCGCGGCAAGGAAATAGGCCGCGGTGAAGAAGGCGGTCCGCGCCCAGCGGTTGCGCCGCCACCACAGTACGACCATCAGGGCCACTGCCGCCAACGAGGGCAGCCATGCCAGCACATCCGCCGGGTCAATCGACCACCGTGGATAAATGAAGATCAATGGATGCGGCCAGAGCAGCTTGCCGGCGTAAAACCAGGCGACCTTGCCCGCGACCACCAGGCGCGCGGCCCAACCCAGTGCGAACTCCGGGTCGAACGCGCCCTCACCCTGCTGCGTCCACAAGGTCGCCGCCGCCGCCAGCGCCGAGAGCAGGGCCACTGGCGCGAGCTGGCCGAGATTGCGCCGCCAATTCCACCCTCGGTCCATCCACCAGGCGCAGAGACCGAGCACCAGCGGCAGGACCACCGTCGAGGATTTGCTCGCCAGGGCGAGCGCGGCAAAAACCAGCGAGAGGATGTAATCACGTCGGGCGCGGCCCGCGGCTCGGGCCGCCGGATCGGCAAGGCGCGACCGGCAAAAGAACAGAACGGTCAGCAGAAAGAACAAACCCGACTGCGTGTTTTTCATTTCGGTGATCCACGCCACCGACTCGACCTGCACCGGGTGCAAGGCCCACAAAGCCGCTCCAAGCCACGCGCCCGGCAGGCGCCAGAGACGCAGCAATCGCCACAACACGACGGCAGCGGCGGCGTGCAGCAGGATGTTGACGAGATGATACGGAAGCGGCGCCAGCCCCCACAGCCGGTACTCAAACCAGAAGGACGTTTGCACCAGCGGGCAGATTCGCATCCGGGCGCTTGTCCAGATCTCCTTCAAGCCAAGGGGACCGACGACGCACGGATTGGCGGTCAGGTGCGCATCGTCATCCCAGATGAATCCGCCACTCAGAGCCGGGAAATAGGCCAGCAGGACCAGCCCGACGAGCGCGAGGCCCAGCCAAAAGCTGCGGTAGGGTGCACCCGCCGGCATCGCCGTTGCGTCACACGCATCGGTGGGTTGCGGCCCGCGGCCGGGTCCCGGCGGCTCGCGTGCTGGGTTCTGGGGGCGATGCGCCACGCACATGCTTTAGCGGCTCTCCTCGTTCTGCCAACCCGGAATCAACTATCGCCGCACGGACCCTCATCGCTGAAGTTCGTAATACGAACACAGGTTCGTCGGCGCTTCGCCGCTTGGGTTCGTATTGCGAACAATCGGACGCAACCGAACCTTTGGGGTATGTTCGAAATTCGAACCACCGCTTCAGAATACGGCGTGTGTCGAGCCCACGGGTTGGCTGCTGAGCCAGACGAGCAATCGCAAGGTGCGTTCGGCGTCGGGCATCGACGAATGCCGGCGAAAGAACTCCCCCATCCTCGCCCGGTGCAGGCCCAGCTCCCGGGCCAGCAGGACTCGCGCTCCACGCCGGCGGAGTCGCGGTTCAACCTGAGAAACGATCGCGTTCCATAGCGGCGTGTCGTCACTCGGCCGGAGCGTGGCGCCCCGTTTGATGCGAGGCCGCCTGGCTTCCCGTCGCCGATGCACCTCTTTCTCCAATTGGCGGGCGATTGCTTCAATTACTTGGGCCAGGGTGATTATTCCGGCCAGTTGCGGGCTTACGTAGAACGATTTCATGGCTGATGTTCGTATTACGAACCTCAGCCGAGAGAAACCGGACCTTCCCACCGACCCGGGGAAATAACAGGCTTGACCGGATGCGCGGGCGAATTGACCGGCACTTTTGTCGTCGGAAAGCGACAATCGCCGGCAGCGCCGCCCGGGCCGCGATGTTGCTTGCGGAGCGGAGAGTCGGGATTCAATTGCGGGCATGCAAAAGGCACCCACCGTCAGCGGCCGGTTCATCCTGCGCGCGCAGGCCTATGGTTTCGCAATCCTGCTCGGCCTCATGTGGCTCGTCGAGATCCTGCGCGTGCCGTATTATTTCTTCGGTGAATCGCCCGAATTCATCTGGTCGCGCGCGCTTAGCCGCACCGTCATCCTCGGCGTGATCTGGCTGTTTGTCCACCTGACCACGCGTCGCCTCCTGCAACGCTTGCACGAGCTCGAGAGCTACCTCCGCCTGTGCAGTTGGTGCCGGCGAGTCGAGCACGAGGGCCAATGGCTGACGATGGAGGAATTCTTCAACTCGCGCTTTGCCACCGAGACCTCCCACGCCATCTGCCCGGACTGCGCCGCCCGGCAGTTCCACCGGACGGCCGGTGCCGCGAAGCCGACCTAACGCAGGCCGGGGCAGTGCAGGCTTGGGCGCCACGGTACGGGACGATCCACGCGATGGCCATTTTCTGGGTATTTTCCCCTGCCCGCCGGGATCCACGATAAGGCCAGATTCTAAAAAGACGCTCCTGCAAATCCCGGCTCGTTAATCGTCAGCGGACCTGCATGTTGCCGTTCGCCTAACTGCTACTGCTACTTCCCCACGCGCCCGCCACGCCGGGCGCGTTTTTTTGGCAAGATTTCGCCGCGGCGGCGCGAACCTCCGGCCTCCGCGACAACCGGAGCAGCAGTCAAAGGGACCGGGCGAGGAAGGCGATGGTCCAACCCGATGACAATGTGGCTTGCCCACTTGGCGTGAATCCGAGCCGGCGGTGGAATTCGAGCGATGCGTGGTTCGGCGGATCGAGGTTAACATCGGTGCAGACCGTCCGCACGCCGCGGCGCCGCGCGAGCCGGGCCACCGTCGCATGGAAATGCCGACCGATGCCACGGCCCCGGTGCGCGGCGTCCACCGCCACTTGGGCGACGCAGTGAAACGGGGCCGGCACGAGCCGGCGAAGGTGCCCGATCTCCTCGTCGTCATACGCGGAGGCCGAGGGAAACGAGAGCAGGTAAGCCAGCACCGCGTCCAGCGCGTCGACTGCGACGAGATGCAGTCCGTCGAACCGGAGCAGTTGGGCGAGATCCGTCGCGGTGATCAGCGTCACATCCGGAACGTTCGCAGCGTTGATCCGCAGCAACGCGGCGTGATCGCGCGGCGCAAGCGGCCGGACCGTCCAAGCCGTGTCGCCGGTCGGCCGCGAGTTGGACTTCGATTGCCTTTCAGACGCGCGGACGGCCTGGGCACCGATTCGCCCGGGGCCGGGTCGCTTGTTCGTGGAGGTGTTCTTCATTCTTCGGTTCCCGGCAAATGGCGGCTGCCGCGCCCGAGCGTTCTTTCGATAGCACCGGAAGAGAGTTTATTCCCGGGACGGGGTTCACTGCGCGCAGCGCATCGCCGCCGAATTCGCCGGGTAACTACACGGTTACCGTTCTGTTTTCGAGGCGTCGCGAACTCGGGCTATCGGTCGGAGGCACTTCCTACAACCATGGTAAATCAAACCTCCTTCCTTCGCCTGGGCCGCGGTCTCGCGGCGGCCGCGGCTCTTTTCGCGCTGGCCGGCGTCTGTCGCGCCGGGACGCTTTATCTCGCGCGCCTCAGTGGCGCCAATGAGAACCCGCCCACCGGCGCACCCTACACCGGCACCGGCGTGCTGATCCTGAACGATGCCGAAACTCAGGCGACGATCACGGCCACGCACAACATCTCCATTCCCGTCACCGGCGGCCACATTCATCGCGGCACCGCGACCGTCAACGGCCCGGTGATCTTCCCGTTTCCCGCGCCCACGAGCCCGGTCGGCCCGCTGACCTGGAATATCCCGGCCGCGGACGTGGACAACCTGAAGAACCAGGGCCTCTACATGAATTTCCACACGGCGGTAAATCCCGGCGGTGCCATCCGCTCTACCCTCGTGCGGGCGCTGCTCGCGCCGGCCGCCGCGACGCCCGCACAGGTGCGCCTTGCCAACGTCCTCGACATCTCCGCCGGCTACGATGCGGACCTCGACCAGATCCTGGTCCAGACCAACCTCGCCGATGCGGCCACGCAGACCTGGACCCTCGGTCAGTTGACCGCGGCGACGATCTACGCGCCCACCCGTGAGCAATTGGAGAGCCTGGCCGCTTTGAGCGACGGGCTCTTTGCGTACCTCGAGGACCTGCGGGCAAGCCCGTCCGGATCCGCAAAGAAGTTCAATGCCTTCGTCCGTGGCGGCGACGGATTCGGACACCGGCCAACGACCGCCAACCAGATTGGGTCGAGCATCTCGCGCCCGTTCTTCACCGTCGGCGCCGACTACCAGGCGGGCCCCGGCACCCGGCTCGGGCTGGCGTTCGATCATGCGAGCGCACGCGACAGCTTCCGGGACGGCGCCGGCAAATCGACGGCCAAGACCGACGCAATCCAGGGTTTCTTCGCCTTCGACATGGGCGAGTCCGGCCTGCGGCTCGATGGCACCGCGGCCTATGGTTGGAGCCGGATCGACACCACCCGCAACCTCACCAGCCTCGGGCGCACGGCCACGGCGTCGCCCGATGGTAAAGCTTGGGGCGCTGCCCTTCGCGCCTCGCAGCCCCACGCGCTTTCCGGCGCGCTCCGGCTGGTGCCCTACCTCCTGCTCGACGTGCAGAAGGCGACCCTCGATGGCTACTCCGAAACCGGCGCGGCCTCAGTCGACCTGACAGTGCGCGGCCATGACATGTGGAACTCGGCTTTCGAGGCTGGCACTTCGCTCGACTATTCCACCGGGGCGAATGCCGGCGGCATCACGTTCCGCCTGCAGGTGGGCTGGCATCACCTGCTGGTCGACGGCTCCGGGAGCACCGCGACGTGGCTGGCGGGCTCGCCGCTTGGCTTCACCACGGTTTTCGACGGCGCGCGCAAAAACACCCTCCGGCTCGAGGGTTCGGCCAACGTCGCCGTGGGCGACGGCTGGCTCGGCGCACTTGGTTACCGCGGGTTGCTTGGCTCGGGCGGTGAGACCACCAGCGTCATCGAGGCCCGCGTCACGAAGAAATTCTAGTTTGCTCGCATCCAACCGGAGAATTTGCGCGCCCGCCATTTCATCGCGGGCGCTTCGAGGCTTCGCCGCCGGTCGTCATTACCACGCCGGCGGTGATCGCGCTTCTCACTTCGGCACGATCGTCACGATCACGCGCCGATAACGCGTAAGGGACGGGCTGCCCTTGTCGGTCACGCGCAGGATGAAATGCGCGGTGGCCGGCTGGTCCACAATGGGCGCCACGAGGTTGACGCGAATCGTGTTCGCCGCGCCTTGGATCGGGATCTGGCCGCGATACGTGCCGGCCTCCGGATATTGAAACCACCAGTAGCTGATGCTGTCGCCGTCGGGATCCGACGAGCCGTGGGCATCGAGCGCAAAATGCTCGCCGGATTTGACGGTGAACGTTTCGCCCGGGGCCAGCACCGGCACCGGCGGATGGTTGGCGGCGGCTCGCGGCTGCGTCGTCCACGCCATTCGGGCGGCAAAGTCGTTTTGGAAGTCATCGCGCCAGCGCCAGACCGTCGCCCGGAAATCCTTGAAGGCCTTGTCGCCGGCGCGCATCGCGCGGCCGTGCTCACCGGACACCGGCGGCGTCACCTCGTCGACGGTATTAGTCCAGATTGGTCGCGTCTCCGGCTCGATCGGCACGCCGCCGGTAAAGCCCTTTGGATCCATTTCCTCGAGCGCGGGCACGCGGAGCTCGTAGCGTCCGCCCCAGCCGCCCCATTCGGGGTGTTCCGGCACGGAGAGCCCGTTCGGGATGAGCGCGAGCCAAGAGGGTGAGTCGCCTTCCATGCCGTAGGCGACATCCGGGTACACGGCGCCCAACGGACCGTGTCCCTGCTGGATGTGATCGGCGAGCCAGCGGTTGCTGATGGTCGTGTTGTCGAGGCCGGGCACCGCCTGGTTCATGCCGCCCCAGGTGGCCGCGCCATAGCCGCCGGGGCTGACGATGTAGAACAGGTCGGGGAAATTCTTCCGCAGCCATGGGCCGGTATCGTCCTGGTCGGAGATCGTGTAGACGCGAAGCTTGGCGACGAGCCGGTTGAGTTCACCGGCGCTGCGGGTGGCGCGCAGCTTGAAGAGTGCCTGAGCGAGGGTGTTGGGCCCACCCCAGACCGACACCCAGAGGGGACGATCATCGGGCTCGTCGAGCACATGAATGATCCAGTCGGAGCCCTCGGAATCCTTCCCCGCGCCCACGGCGGCCAGGCCGTATTCCGCTTGGCCAGATTTTACCAGCGACTGCAGGGTCGCGGCCGTCGGGAAGCCCGGCTCGTGCCGCAGGAGGTTGTCGCGGACTTTGGCGTAGGCATCGATGACGTGCCGGATCGATTCCGGCGCGATGCGATCCCGCAGGTGGGTCGACGTGGTAGCAACCAGGCCCTGCAGGTCGATTACGTTCGAGTAGAGCAATAGCCGCACCATGCTTTCCGTGTCGTCGGGCTCGTTTTCGATGTCGGTGAGGACGACCAGCCGGTGCGGACGAACGAGCGTCGGGGTAACGCCCGCGCGCGCCGGCGCAGACGCCGTCGAGAGTCCGAGCGCGAGGAAAAATGCCGAAACGGGCGGAAGCATTCTGGTCAGCATCGATGAGGTCATGGCTGGGGCTGAGTTCGCTCAGATGGCAGGTTGCGGCGTGATTGAGGCACGCCGCCGCGTCGCGCGCCATCCCGAATCAGGCGGGGTCATCGGCGGTCGTTTCGGTCGCGGCCGCGGCGGCCGGCGGCGTCGGTTCGTCCACGTGTTCGAGCAGGTCGGCCGGCTGGCATTGGAGCGCGCGGCAGAGGGCATCAAGCGTAGAGAAGCGAATCGCGCGGGCCTTGTTGTTTTTCAGGATGGACAGGTTGACCAGCGAGATGCCGACGCGGTCCGCAAGTTCGGTGAGGGTAAGCCGCCGCTCGACGAGCAGGCGGTCGAGATTCAATCGGATGGACATGGTCGCCTCCTCAGATGGTCAGGTCGGTGTCGCGCTTGATGGCCGCGCCTTCCTTGAAGGCCCAGACGATCAGGAGGAGCAACAGGACAACGAGCAGTTCATGGTTGCCGAAATTCAGCTGGAATTCGGTGATGGCCACACTGTCGACCAAAGGGAGCACTCGCGCGCCGCCCACCGTCAGGTGCGAGGCGGCATAGTGGCCGAACACGTGGTTGCCCCAGCCGATCGCGATGCGATCGAGGAGGGTGGCGCCGACGAGCACGAACGCGAAATTGCGGAGGAGCTTCCGATTCGCCTCCGAGAACATCTCTCCGGCCTCGAGATTGCGGACCAGGCGCTGCACGATCTCGCAGAGGACCAAGCCGGCCAAGGCCGCCACGGCCATCCAAGGGATGGTCGCGATGCGCGCGACGGATTTCAGTTCGGGGTCGGCGGCGTTGCCCACCGGCAACACCACGGCGGCCTTGAGCCCGCCGAACTGGAGCGGCGCGCCCGGGGCGGCCGAATTCACCGCTGGCGGGAACGCTTGGGGTGCGACGCCGACGGTGGCAGTGACGCCCATCGGGCCGACGACGAGTTTGTAGGCAAGGACCAGAAGGCTGATGACGAACAGCCAACGAAAACCGAGAAAGAAGGCTCGGATAGCTTTGAGGATCTTGGGAGGGTTGGAGCTCATGACACAACGAATATCGATATATTTGTTATCGAAGGTCAATACATTTTTATCGTTTATCGATATCTAACCGCCACCGGACCTCTCTGCTAATGAGCCTGGCCCGATGAGGACCAAGGGGTTGCGGCAGGGCTGACACAACCGCGCGTGCCACGTTTTTTTCGGCGGGACGAAGTTCTCGCATTGGGTTTCGCGCTTTCCACACTCGCACGTATGCCCGAGCCAAGAATGCTGAACGCCGCGTGCCTGTGCCAGGCGGTGCGTTTCGAGGTGCGCGACGAATTTGAGTACGTGCAGAATTGCCACTGCTCCGATTGCCGCCGGGCGACCGGATCCGCGTTCAAGCCGTTTGCCGGGATTGCCCGCGCCAAGCTCCGGTTCCGGCAGGGCCAAGACAACCTCCTGCGCTTCGGCGGCGAACAGGCCCACGACGTGCATTGCCGGACCTGCAGCTCCCTGCTGTTCTCGGCGTTTCCGCCGCGAGATTGGGTGCACGTCGCGCTCGGCTCGTTGCTCGATGCGCCGTCGCGCCAGCCATCCTGCCACATCTGGGTCAGCGACAAGGCGCCGTGGTACACGATCACCGATGGGTTGCCGCAGCACGAAGGCTTCCCGCCGTGACCGCGGGCAAGGGCTGGTGCATTCGCGCCCATGGTCGATAATTAGCCGGCAGGCGGGATCGCCGAACTGAACCCGGACCCCACGATCTTTTCGGCCCTCCCCTTTCCCGCCATGCTCGCCGACGTCCGCCAAGCCGCGCGCTCCCTGCTCAAGTCGCCAGGACATACGTCCATCGCCCTGGCCACGCTGGCGCTCGGCATCGGCGTCAACTCGTCGATGTTTGCCGTGATCGACCGCCTGCTCTTCCGTAACGCGCCGTTCCCCGAGCCGGAACAGCTCGTGCAGGTCACCGCCACCACGAGCCATGGCGACACCCGTCCGTTTTCCTACCTGGAATTGCGCGAGATCCGCGATCAGCACCCGCCGATGGCCGCGCTCACCACGGTGCAGCACACCGCTTACGCGGTCGCCGAGCCGGGCCAGCCGGCGGAACGGCTGTCCGCCACCCTGGTGTCGGAGGATTTCTTCGCCACGTTTCGCGTCGCGCCGCTGATCGGCCGCGCTTTCGCGCCGGAGGAATACCAACCCGGGCGGAACAACGTCGTGCTGCTGAGCCACCGCTTCTGGCAGCAGCGCTTTGGCGGCGCGCCCGATGCGATCGGCCGGACGATGCGGCTCGACGGCGCCGTGGTGACGATCATCGGCGTGATGCCGCCTGCGTTCGACTACCAGATGCTCTGGGAGGGAACGGCGTTCTGGCGCCCGCTCAACTTCACGCCGGACCAGATCCAGTGGCGCGATTACCGGGCCTTCGATCTGATCGGGCGGCTCGAACCTGGCATTCCGCCGGCGGCGATCAGCGCCGGCCTGGCCCCGGTGCTGGCGGCGCAGACGAAGCAATTCCCCGAATCCTATGCCGGATTGCACTATGCCGCCGTGCCGTTGCAGGAGGCCTTGATGGACACGCTGGGAAAACGCCTTTCGTGGATGCTGTTCGGACTGTCGGCCGTCGTGTTGCTCATCGCGTGCGTGAACCTGGCGAACCTGCAGCTCGCGCGCGCCACGGCGGGCCTGCGTGAACTCGCCATCCGCGCCGCGCTCGGGGCGTCACGGCGGCGGCTGGTCGCGCAACAATTGGTCGAGTCTCTCCTGCTGGCCCTCGCCGGCGGCGCCGGGGGCGTCGGCCTCGCCTATGCGCTGAATCGCCTGATCGACCGCACCCTGGTCATCGGCGGCGACAGCGGCGGACTGCAACTCGGGCTCGATCCCCGGATGCTCGGGGCGACGTTCGCGATCGCCCTTACGACCGGCCTGTTGTTCGGCATCGCCCCGGCTTGGTTCGCCTCGCGTACCGACGTGAACGCCGCGCTCAAGCAGCAGGGGCGCGGCTCGACCCCCGGCCGCGGGCACCAGCGGGTGCGACAGGGACTGATCGTGGCCGAGGTGGCGCTCGCCTTGGTGTTGTTGGGCGGCGCCGCGATCCTCGAGCGCGGTTTTGCCCGGATGCTCGAGCGTCGTCCCGGCTGGGACACGGAACACATCGTCACGGCCATGCTGCCGATTCCGGAAACCCGGGCCGACTACGCGACCGATCCCAAGCGCATCGTCCTGTTCCGCCGGCTCGAGGAGCGGCTGGCGGCGATTCCCGGCGTCGAACACGCCGCCCTGGCCACGTCGCTGCCGATCTTCAGCTACACCGGTGACCGCCAGATCCTTAAGGAAGGCCAGTCGCCCGGCGAAGCGAACCTGCCCGTCGCCTTCCACGTCATGGTGAGCTCCGACTACTTCGCGGCGCTCGGCATCCCGCTCATCCAAGGCCGGCTGTTCAAGCCGGTCGTCGAACCGAAGGACCCGCGCGTGATCGTGATCAACGAGTCGCTTGCGCGCGCGCTTTGGCCCCGTGGCAACGCCGTCGGCCAGCGCCTCGGCAGCATGGACAGCGGCACGCCGTACTGGTCCGAAATCATCGGGGTCGTCGCCGACGTCGAGGGCGCGGCCAACACCCGCGAGCCCGCGACGCGCTTCCAGATCTACAAACCACTCGCGCAGGAGCCGTGGTCGGGCGTGTGGCTCGTGCTGCGCGGGCCGGCGCCGGCCACGCTCGCCGAGCCGTTGCGCCGGGCGATCACCCAAACCGATCCCGACCTGGCAACCTGGGGCACGGCCACCGTGCGCCAGCTCGTGGACCAGCGCCAGCACAACCTTCGCCTCGCAGGGAAAATGCTGAGTGTCTTCGCGCTCGTGGGTCTCGCCCTCGCCGCGGTCGGCCTCTACGGGGTGATTTCCCGCCTCGTCGCCCAGCGTACGGGCGAGTTCGGCATCCGGCTGGCGCTCGGAGCGCGGCCCGGCAGTGTGCTCGGGCTCGTGCTGCGTCACGGTCTCGCGCTGTGCGCCGCCGGTGTGGTGCTCGGCCTGGGCGGCGCCGTGGCCTTGGGCCGGGTGCTGGCGGCGATCATGCCTCTCGTCGCCGGCGTCGACCCGCTGGCGCTGTTGGCGGTCACCGCCGTGCTGTTTCTCGTGGCTCTCGGCGCGTGCTGGGTGCCGGCGCGCCGTGCCACAAAGGTCGACCCGATCATCGCCCTGCGGGATGAGTGAGCGGCGGCGCACGTCTGCTTCCGCCTTTCCCCGCCGCGTTTCCCGCTTACCGTCCGCGCATGTCCTCGCCCGGAAGCTCTCTCCGCATTCTCGCCATTTCCGGCAGCCTGCGCGCCCGATCCGTCAACCGCGCCGTGCTGCAGGCCGCGCGCGCTCTCGCACCGGCCGGAATGAGCGTGGAGCTTTTTCCGGGCCTCGCCGCGTTGCCACCTTTCAATCCCGATCTCGACCTCGATCCCGCACCTGCGCCGGTGGCGGCCTGGCGGTCGGCCGTGGCGGCGGCGGACGCGCTGCTTTTCTGCACGCCCGAGTATGCCCATGGTGTGCCCGGCACCTTGAAGAACGCCCTTGACTGGCTGGTGAGCTACGAGGGCTTCATCGCGAAGCGCGTCGCGATCATCAACGCCCGCCCCGGCGGCGAGCACGCGCAGGCATCGCTGCGTGAAACCTTGCGCGTCATGAATGCGCGCGTCCTCGAGCCGGCATGTGTCACGCTGCCGCTCACGAGCAATGGACACGACGTCGCCTCGTTGCTCGCGCAGCCGGCCATCCGCGAGCGGCTGGAGCACTGCCTCGCTGTCCTGGCGAAGGCGTGAGTCCGCTTGCCAGCCTCATCGCCGCGGTCATCCTGCCCCGCATGCGCCGCGCCGCCCTGCTCCCGCTGCTTGCCGCCGTGCTGCTGTGCACGGGCTGCACGTGGCTCTTCGAACGCATCGTGTCCGACTCAGCGACACGTTTTGCCTACCAGTTGCGCGACGAGGCCGCCGCACTTCGTCGCTCTGGCAAAACCACGCTCACGTATGAACATTATCCCCGCGCGTGGCCGGATGGGTTGCCCGGCGACTACCACATCGATTTCACCGGACCGCCGGAGCAGACGGACGGCCGCCGCGGGTTGATGACCGCGAAATCCTACGATGGCCCCCTGTGGAGCGGCACCACCTATCATTTGAACTTCGTGCGCGTGCCGCGTGCACTGAAGGTCGCACACCGGAAAGGCGAGCCGACGATCGTCACGCTCGAGCTGCGCGACGGCGTCGTGTACGTCACGGACTTGAAATGACCGCCGCACATCCGCCGGCCTTGAAATTTACCCGTCGCCTGTAACGGACCGCCGCTTGCAGATCCGCCCAAATGCCGTCATCTGTGCCCCACCATGAAAACCATCCTCGTCGTCCTCGGAATCCTCGCAGCCTTCGTGGTCGGGCTCGTGCTGTTTGCCGTCGGCCAGTACAACGGCCTCGTCAACCGCAGCCAGGCCGTCGACGCGCAGTGGGCGCAGGTGGAGAACGTCTACCAGCGACGCGCCGACCTCGTGCCGAACCTCGTCGCCACCGTTTCGGGTGCGGCCAATTTTGAAAAGAGCACGCTGACCGAGATCACCAACGCCCGCGCTTCGGTCGGCAAGGTGCAGGTCGGGTCCGCCGGCACGCCCACCGCGGCGCAACTCGCCGACTTTGAAAAGGCGCAGGGCGCGCTGACCTCGGCGCTCTCCCGCCTGCTGGTGGTGGCCGAGAACTACCCGAGCCTGAAGGCGACGGCCAATTTCCAGGAGCTGCAGGCCCAGCTCGAGGGCACGGAGAACCGCATCAGCGTCGAGCGCGGCCGGTTCAATGACCTGGCACGCGACTACAATGCCGCCATCAAGCGAGTGCCGGCCGTTTTCTTCGCCGGCGTGTTCGGCTTCACGGCCAAGCCGTATTTTTCGGCCAAGCCGGGCTCGGACCAGCCGCCGCAGGTGAAGTTCGACTTCGGCGACAAGAAGCCCTGAGGACACGCGCGTGAAATTGATCGCCCGGATCGTGCTGCTGGCCGCGGGGTTGCTCGGAGGCTTCCGCCTGGCCGCGGCCGAGCGCATCCCGCCCGTCCCGGCGCGGCATTTCAACGATTATGCCGGGGTGGTTTCGGCGGCGACGGCCGGCGAGTTGGACCGCCAGCTGGCCCAATATGAGCGCGATTCGTCAAACCAGCTCGTGGTGGTGGTCTACCCGCACATGGAGTCGGACTCCTCGATCGAGGATTACACGGTGCGGGTCGCGGAAGCCTGGCACGTCGGCCAGCAAGGCCGGAACAACGGCGCCGTGCTCTTTGTGTTCAAGGACGACCACAAGCTCTACATCCAGGTCGGCTACGGACTGGAACCGACGCTGACGGATGCCCGCGCCCACGAGATCGTGGAGAACATCCTGAAGCCCCGCTTCCGGCGCGGCGATTTCGACGGCGGCCTGCGCGACGCCGTCGCCGCCATGATTGCCGCGACGAAGGGCGAGTTCAAGGGCACCGGCCGGACACATGCGGAGAACCGCGGGCAAAGTGTTCCGCCCGGCGTGCTCGTCGCGCTGGTCATCGCGTTTATCGTCATCGCACGGATCTTCAGCGCGCTGCGCGGTCCGCGGGTGTTCCTTAATCCGCGCCGGCGGGGCGGGATGTGGTGGCTCGGAGGGCCGGGTAATTTCGGCGGCGGCGGCGGCTGGTCCGGCGGCGGCTCCTTCGGCGGGGGTGGAGGCGGCGGGTTTTCCGGCGGAGGCGGCTCCTTCGGTGGCGGGGGCGCGGGAGGGAGCTGGTAAGATGAAACCCCGACACTTCCTCGGGCAACTGGACCGGCGGCGGATCGAGATGGCGATCCAGCAGGCCGAGCTCGCAACCTCCGGCGAGATTCGCGTCGTCATCACCCGGCGGCGAGTCGATGACGCCGTGGCCTCGGGCCGCGCGGAATTCGCGCGGTTGGGCATGCACCGGACGGAGCAGCACAACGCCATCCTCCTGTTTGTGGCACCGGAATCGCAGTCGTTCGCCATCATTGGCGACGAAGGGGTGCACGTGAAATGCGGCGACGTTTTCTGGAGTGACGTGGCGGCAGCCATGCAGGAGCACTTCCGAGCCGGCCAGCACACCGCCGCCCTCGTCGAGGGCATCGCGCGCGCCGGCCAGCTCCTGGGCGAACACTTTCCCCGGCGTCCCGATGACGTTGACGAGCTGCCGAACCAGGTCGTCGAGGACTAAACCCGCACCGACGCGTCACTCGGCGTTTTTCGCCAGAAACTCGCGAACGTCCTCGGGGACCGTGGCCGAAAGGTTCGGCAGGACCCAGCGGAACAAGCGATGGATCTCGAGCGCCGGTGCACCGGCGGCGCGCTGTGCGGCCACGGCCGCCGTGCCGGCGTAGTATTCCACGGCATGGCCGGCCACGATGCGCACGAGACAATCCTTGAGCAGGAGTTCGGCGGCCGCCACCGCGCCGTTGGCCGGATGCCGCCAGACATTCAGGCAGGAACGGCGTTCGCTGACATATTGCTCGACGAGGTAATTCGACCCGGGCGGCAGGCTGCGCCGCAGGTGCGGCCGCAGGGTGGCGCCCAAAGCCACGATCTCCAGAAATTGGCGGTAGGCCTGCAACGTGTCGTCGTCGGTGATGTCGTGGCCGAGCCCGATTGTTGTCAGGTCGCCCTGGCGGCGGACGTTGGAAATGTGGCAGGGCACGACGAGCACAAACTCCTCGAGGTCGAGCTTGAGGTCGCACGACTCGCCCGAGGTCGCCACGACCTGGCCGTCAAATTGCAGCCGAACGCCCTGTTCGGAACAGTCCACGATGCGCCCCTTCCAGTTCCACGGGTCGCGACCCGCGACCGGGCGCGCGGGAAAGCAGAGGCCAACCCGGAGCGGCAGGTCCGGGCTGACCGCCAGCCGCTGTCCGCCGCGCCGCTTTTCCGGTGCGACCTCGCTCGTGGAGGGCTGGAGAATGCGTTTGAAGAATTGCATCGGCACGATCCCGAGGACCAGCCGGAGGCTAAGCGAAGACCCGGCCCGGCGTCAACGCCGCGGCCGGCGCCGATGGGCGACCGGGTCAGGGCTTGGCTTCGCCCAGCACTTCGAGTTCGCCGAGATTCACGCGGCCTTCGATCGAACTGGGATCGAAGATACCGTTCGTCTCATGCCCGAACGTGCGCGCGGCGAAGCCGCTCATGACGGGCAACTCCGCACTGAATGTCACCGCCTGCCGGCGGATGCTGTAGCGGGATTCCCACAGCAGCTTCAGGCGCTTCTCCTTCCGGGCGACCTGGAAGTCGTAGGCTTTGAGGACGACAAAGAACCGGTCGCCGTAGAGCTCGTTGGCGAAGTTCTCGCCGAGATCTGTGAAGGAGAGCGTTCCGGCGCGCGAATACTCCTTCTGAAAACCCAGGAGCCGCGCGGCGCGCGAGCGCAGCCCCGCCTTATCCGCGATGGGCGCGCCGCCGATCCGGTAGCTGGTGTCACGCGTCGTTCCGTACCAGAGCATGATCATCAACTTTGTTTTCTCGGGATCGGCGCTGGCGAGGTAACCTTGCGACTTCAATGCTCCGGCCACCGTGGCGGCGACCGGGCCGAATCCCATCGTGGACACATCATCGCCGGCTGCCATCTGTCCGTCGATCAAGCCGCCCTCCGCAAACGCGTAGGTCTCCGGCCGATATCCGCCGCCGGCCGCCGCTTCGCGCGCATAACCGTTGTAGACGTGGGACACCACCAGCGTGTCGCCCTTTACTTTGGCATGCGACGACAGGATGCCGCCAAACCAAGCGGTCGCCGCCAGACCCACGCGAAGGCAAACGGCGGGAGCGACCGCGCGGCACGCGGGACTTAGGAGTAGCTGCATAGGGGACGATGAACCGTAATGATCGGTAGCTTTTACGCCGGCCGTTCCGTCATGGATTCACGGGCGGGAAAACGGCCCGCCGTGTCCGCGGCTTGCCGTCGACGCCCGCTCGAGCCCAAGGGGCCAGGCCGTGCGGGTCCCGGGCGAGCGTTCCGATCAAGTCGCGTACTGCCGGAGGAAGGCGCGCACGTCTTCCGGGATCGCTGGCGGCAGGTTGGGCACGACCCAGCGGAAGAGGCGATGGATCTCCAGGCTGCGCATCGCGGTGGCGGGACTCGAACCACGGGCGCCGCCGGCGAAATACTCGATCTCGCGGCCGTGCACGACGCGCACGAGGCTGTCCTTGAGGATGAATTCAAAGGCGGCGACCGCGGAGTTCGCCGGATGGCGCCAGACGGTGAGGCTCGCGGGCCGGTTGCTCCCGTAGCGTTCGACAAAATAGCCCGAGTCGTCGGGCTTCGGCGTCCGCGTGCGCAGGCGCAGGGTCGAGGAGAGCGCCGCCACCTCGACCAGCCGCTTGTATTCCTGGAGCACCTTGGGTTCCTCGATGTCGTGCCGCAGGCCGAGCACCAGCCCCTCGGGCGTCTCGCGCAAATGCGTGACGTGGCACGGGACCACCAACTCGAATTCGCCATCGGTGAGACGGAGGTCGCAGGTCTCGCCGACAATCGCGGGCATGGCGTGACCCAGCTGCATGCGCGCGCCCAGTTCGGAACAATCGATCAGCCGTCCTTTCCATGCCCAGCCCTGGCGGGACGCGCTCACGGGGGCGCCGGTGTCATCGCGGCCGACGTAGCTGAGCACCGCCTTGAGCGGAAACTCCGGCTGGAGCGCAAATCGCCGCGCCCGGCGGCGCTCTTCCGCCGGGCTCGGCGCCGGTTGGTTCGCGGGCGCAGGTTCCGGCACCTGCGGTCTCGCCGGCGGCGGCGGGGGTGAACGGCGCTTGAACAGCGACATGGCGAAAATCCGGTTGCGACGGTCGTGCCAGTTGCGCACCAGCGCACGGCAAGGTCAACCCCCGGGATTCCCTTGCCGCGATTTTTTACGGCGTTGCCAACAGGCGCGCCGTCTTTTCGCTTCGCCGCATGTCCACTGTCATTGCCGCCGAACGGCCCGACCATCCCGACGCGGTGGCGCTCATCACGGAGCTCGAGGACCACCTCGCGTCGCGCTACCCGGCGGAAAGCCGGCATGGCTTCAGCGTGCAGAAGCTGATCGAACAGCAGGTCGCGTTTTATGTGTTGCGCGTCGGTGGCCGGGCCGCCGGTTGCGGCGGAATCATGCTGGTGCCGAAGCAATACGGCGAACTCAAGCGGATGTACGTGCGCCCGGAATTCCGTGGCGCCGGCCACGGCCGGCGTTTGATCGAGCGCCTCGCCGCGCATGCACGCGCCCACGGCATCACGCTCCTCCGGCTGGAGACGGGCACCAAGCAGGACGAGGCCATCCGCCTCTATGAGGCCGCGGGCTTTCGGCCGATCCCGCCTTTCGGTCCGTATCGTGAGGATCCGAACAGCCGCTGCTACGAGCTGCGGTTGGCGCCCGCTTGATCCGCCGCACGGAAGCTGCCCGCCGCTGACCAGGCGGCGGACAGTTCCAAGGCTTCGGTGGACGAAGCGCTCAGGAAATAGGGCCGTCGACCAGTTCGACCGGCAGCACCACGCGCGTCTCGACCGGCGTGCCGTTCTTCAGCGCCGGCGTGAAGCGCCAGCGCGCGACGGCGGGCAGCAGGTTGCGGGCGAGATTTTCGTCCCGGCCGGACAGAATCCGGATGTCATGCGGACGGCCGGCGGTGTCGATTGTGAGGCCGAGCCGGACAATCGTCCCCTCGTGTCGGCGCTGCAGGCCGGTGGGATTGACGATCGCGGCCGGCGCTGGCGCGGCAAACGTCGCCGGGGCGGGCGCATTGAGCGGCGCGATGACCGCGGCAGGGGATGAGAGCGGGAGGATACCGCCGACAACGGCGGCGCTGGCGATGACTGACTTGATCTTCATGTTGGGCAGCCCCGCGGGAGCGGAGCTTGTTTGGTTGTGTTTGGGCGGAACCCGGGATGAACCAGGGTGACCGCTTGTTGGCGCCAGTGTGATGTGTCCGGCCGGTATTGCACCGGCCGTGCCAAAGAACACCGCGTCGGCGTTAATGGTTACAGCCAAAGGAGAAAAATTCGCAGCGCGACGCGATCGCGTGCCCGCCCAGCCCGGGAGCGAAACTCGATCATCCCACCCGCGGGAAAATCGCAACGGCCGCCAGCGGGCCGGCCCGCGGAAACGAGCGGCTTGGTTCGGGCCGCGTCGTGTCGGCTTGCCTCCCCGGCAGTCCAAGGGTGTTTTGGTGACAAATGAGCCCCAAGAAAGAGAGTTCGGATTCGATCTTGATGAAGGAGGCCGTCGGGTTCTCCTCGATCATATTGCTCGCCTGGGCGGCGGAGATCGCTGAAGTGCCCCATTTTTTCTTTGGCGAGCTGGCGCATTTCAACTGGTCGCGCGTGCTCTTCCGCACCGGCGTCGTCCTCGTCATCTGGCTCTGGGTGCATGTCTCGACGCGCAAGCTCCTGGCGCGGCTGCACTACCTCGAGGAATTCCTGCTCGTTTGCAGCTGGTGCCGGCGGGTGGGCCATGAGGGCAAGTGGCTGACGACCGAGGAATACTTCGGGTCCAAGTTCGCCACCGAGACGTCCCATGGAATCTGCCCGGAATGCGCCCAACGGCAGTTCGGCGCCGGGCGCACGGTCCAGCGGGTGGATCATCCGGACTGATTTCATTTACCCGCTGTGATGCGCGTCGGAAAAAAGCTGCGACTTCGGCGCGCCGTGCCGGGTCTTCCCGTGAACAGCCCGCTTCCGCCCGGCTCGAATCCACGCGCCCGGCCGGCCGGGCTCCATTGACGCCATGCTCAACGACCTGCGCTTCGCTTTCCGCATGATCGCCACCCACCGCTGGTTCTCGCTGGCGGTCGTCGTGACCCTCGCCCTCGGCATCGGCATCAACACCACCGTCTTCACCCTGGTGAATGCCGTGCTCTTCAAGCCGGTGCCGATTCCCGGTGGCGAGCGCATCGTCACCGTGTGCGACCAGCTGCCGGACGGCCCCGAACGCCGGTCGGGCATGTCGTGGCCGGACTACCTCGCCTACAAGGCGCAGAACCGCACGTTCGAGGGCCTCGAGGCGGTCGCGAACTCCGACCAGGTGATCAGCGAAAACGGGATTCCGCCCGAGCGCGTCCGCGGCGCGAAAGTCAGCGCCGGCCTCTTCGGCCTGATCAAGACCCCGCCGATCCTCGGCCGCGATTTCACCGCGGCCGATGGCAAGGCCGGTGCCGAACCGGTCTTGCTGCTGGGCTATGGCGTCTGGCAGCGGCGCTACCATGGCGCCCTCGATGTCGTCGGCCGGGCCGTGCGCGTTAACGGCGTACCGGCGACCATTGTCGGCGTGATGCCCGAAGGCTTCCGTTTTCCCAGCACCGAGGACGCCTGGATGCCGCTGGTGCCAGACGAGGACCTGGAGAAACGGACGACCCGGCAGCTGACGCTGTTCGGGCTCGTCAAGCCCGGTGTGTCGGCCGCCGAGGCTGGCGCCGATCTCGGCACCATTTCCGGGCGGATCGCCGCGGAGTTTCCCGACACCAACAAGGATCGCCACTCGCTCGTGCGCACTTTCCAGCAGACCTACAACGGCGACCAGATCCGCGCCGTTTTCCTGATGATGCTGGGCGCCGTCGGTTTCGTGCTGCTCATCGCCTGCGCCAACGTGGCCAACATGCTGCTCAGCCGGGCAATCACGCGCGGCCGCGAAATTTCCATCCGCAGCGCGATGGGCGCCACACGCTGGCAGCTCGTCCGCCAGCTCCTCATCGAGTGCGTCCTGCTGAGTTCGCTCGGCGGGTTGCTCGGGCTCGCCTTGTCGGCCTTTGGCGTGCACGCCTTCGACCTCGCCACGCAGGATGTCGGCAAGCCGTATTGGGTGATCTTCACGATGGACTGGCGCGCGTTCGGCTACTTTGCCGTCATTTCGGTCGGCAGCGGCATCGTGTTCGGGCTCGTGCCCGCCCTGCGGGCCACGCGCGTCGACCTCAATACGGCGCTGAAAGACGGGACGACTGGCGGAGGCGGGCATCGCGGCGGCCGGCTGACCGCGGCGCTGGTGGTGTTCCAGTTCGCGCTTACCGTGGTCCTGCTCGCCGGCGCCGGACTGATGATGCGCAGTTTCTTCGCCGTGCAGGCGGTCAACGCCTTCGTGCCCGCCGAAAGCATGTTCACCGCCCGCATCCAGCTCCCCGAGGGCAAAGGCGAGCGCTACGAGACTCCCCTCGCCCGCGAGCAGTTCTTCGAGAAACTGCTGCCCGAGCTCCGCGCGCTGCCGGGCGTGAAGGAGGTCGCCGTGGTCAACAATTTCCCGGGCTTTGGTGCGGGCGACCGCGACCTCGAGTTCGAGGGCCGGCCCAACCCGAATCCGAAGCAGCCGCCGCAGGGCGCGATGCTGGTCGAGTCGTCCAACTACCTTGCCGCCATCGGCGTCCCGCTCCTGCAGGGCCGCAGTTTCTCCGGAGAGGATGGCGCCGAAGGCAAGGAGGTGGCGATCATTTCGCGCACCTTCGCGGAAAAACACTGGCCCGGCGCCGACCCGCTGGGCCGGCGCTTCCGCTGGATCACCGACAACAAGCCCGGCCCGTGGCTGACGGTCATCGGCATTTGCGCCGACGTGGTGCAGGAATTGCGCGACCGGCCGCAGGCGCAGATCTTCCATGTGCCGTATCGGCAGCAGCCGTGGGGCTGGATGGGACTGTTGATCCGCGCCCAAGGCGATCCCACCGCGTTGACGACGCCGGTGCGGGCGGTGGTGCAAAAGCTCGACCAGGACCTGCCGCTCTTTGAAGTCGGCACGCTTGCCGGCGATCTCGAGCACGACCGCTGGTTCCTTGTCGTGTTCGGCACGCTTTTCCTCTCGTTCGCGCTCACGGGCCTGCTGATGGCGTCGGTCGGCATCTATGCGGTGGTCGCCCAGGCGACGGCGCGGCGCACCCGCGAAATCGGCGTACGCATGGCCCTCGGCGCCACGGCGCGGCACATCGCGCAACTGGTGCTCCAGCGCGGATTGTTTCAACTCGGACTGGGGCTTGGGCTCGGCCTGGTCGGCGCGATTGGCGCCACCACTCTGCTGGCCAAGACCGGATTGGTCCTGCGCGTCAGCGCGGCCGACCCGCTGGTGTTCACCGGCATCACCGCGTTACTTGTCACCATCGGGCTCACCGCCTGCTGGCTCCCGGCCCGCCGCGCCGCGCGCATCAATCCAACCGAGGCGCTGCGCACCGAGTGACGCGGCAAACGGCGCGGACCGCCGCGGTCGCCCGGACGGTCCGGACACAGGGCGCCACACGCGGTTTGCGCGCCGCACCGGGAGATGCTAGCCACCTCCCGTTGTGAACGCGCCACTCGTTCGAGTCCCGTCCTGTTTTCGAGTTCCTGGATTACTCATCGTCCTCGTCTCCGCCGCCCTCGCCGGTCCGCGGAATGCGCCCGGCGCCGCCCCGTCCGACACCGGCCAATGGGTGCTTTCGATCCTGCCGCGATCATTCCAGCAGAATCCCTTCGTCGACCAGACCGTGATCACGGAGATGACGGATGAGGGCCGGAAGGCGCCGACACCGACCGCGGAGGCGCCGGAATATTATGAAATCGATGTCGGCGGACTGCATCATGAGGGCTTCGATGCCGCCGCGGGCGTGCCGCCGCCAGCCGAAGCGATGCTCGCATGCCTCCGGCGCGCGCTGGCGGTCAACCATTACCTGCCGGCCGACCCGGCGCACCGGCCGGTGTTGCTGCTCGTGGTTTTCTGGGGTTCGCACAACAACCTGAACGAAGGGTCCGACGAGATCGGCGGGCCGTTTCCCGATGTCGCCCATCGCAACCTGCTGAGCCGGGCCTCGCTGGTCGGCGGCACGCGGTTCGCGGCCGAGCTGCGCGAGGCACTCAATGACCATGACCGAAATCGAGACCTGATTCCCGCGCCCAACCTGGACCCGCTCTACCTGTTCCTCCACCGCAGCTACAAGAACGAGCGCCTCTACGAGCAGATTCGGGCGAACTGCTACTTCGTGGTCGCTTCGGCCTATGACTACGGGGCGGCCACTCGTCATCAGCGCACGCTGCTGTGGCGTTCGAAGTTGAGCGTGGATTCGACGGGCATCGCCATGGCCGACTCGTTGCCCGCGCTCGTCGTCTCCGCCGCCCCTTTTTTCGGGCGAGATATGAGCGAGGCGGCCACGCTCGTCCGGCGCGTCCAGCGCCAGGGCGAGGTGAAGCTCGGCCCGCTGGACGTGAAGGGTTACGTTGACCCCGCCGCGCCCGCCAAATCACCGGAGAAGCCCTGACGCTCGACGGCTACGCTGCCAGTATTGGCCGGTTTGCTGTCGATTCGGTCGCATCTCGGGGGTTGCGCTCCGGACGATGTTGGCTCTCCTTGGGACCCTCCTTCCCCCATGTCCAGCTCCGTTGAAAACGTCGTCATCGTCGGTACCGGCTGTGCCGGCCTGACCGCCGCCATCTACACCGGCCGCGCCAATCTTGCGCCTCTCGTCCTCGAGGGCGCCCAACCCGGCGGCCAGCTGACGACCACCTCGGAGGTCGAGAATTTTCCCGGATTCCCCGAGGGCATCGATGGTTTCCAGCTGATGCAAAACCTCCGGAAGCAGGCGGAAAAGTTCGGCACGCGCTATGAGAGCGGCACCGTGGTGAACCTTGATGTTTCCTCCTGGCCCTACACGCTCCAGCTCGCCGACCGCGCGATCCGTGCCCGCACGGTCATCGTCGCCACCGGCGCATCGCCGCGCATGACGGGCGTGCCGGGCGAAAAGGAACTCTTCGGCGGCAACGGCGTGACCACCTGCGCGACCTGCGACGGCGCCTTCTACCGCAACATGGATGTGGCGGTCATCGGCGGCGGCGACAGCGCGGCCGAGGAGGCGCTCTTCCTCACCCGCTTCGCCCGCAAGATTTACCTCGTGCACCGGCGCGACTCGCTGCGCGCGTCGAAAATCATGGCCGATCGCGCGCTCACCCATGCGAAGATCCAACCGGTGTGGGACAGTGTGCCGGTGGCGGTCGAAGGCGTCGACGCCGGTTCGGTGTCAGGCTTGAAAGTCAAGAACGTCAAGACCGGCGCGGAGACGCTGCTCGCCGTGAAGGGCGTGTTTGTGGCCATCGGCCACGTGCCGAACACCGCGCCGTTTGCCGCTGCCGTCGACACCGACGAGCAGGGATATTTCGTCGCCGCCGGGCACAGCCAGGTGAAGACGAAGACGCCGGGCGTGTATGTCGCCGGCGATTGCGCCGACCACCATTACCGCCAGGCCATCACGGCGGCGGGCATGGGTTGCCAGGCGGCCATCGAAGCCGAACGCTGGCTCGCGGCCAAGGGCGACTGAGCGCCGGGTATAAGTCTTGACGCAACCGCCACGCCGGCGGTGCATGAGAATCATGCGTGCGTTTCTCCGGCTTTTCCTGACGCTGCTCGTGACGGCCGGCGGTTTCGCCCAATCGCGCGAAGTGGTGCCGGTCCGGTCCGGCCCGCTGGCCCTGTCGCTGAATGGAGCCTGGCAGTTCAAATATGTCGCCGGCGGCGAGCTTGGGCCCGACGTTCTCTTCAGCGACCCGGATCTCGGCTCCACGCGCGACTGGCCGCAGATCGCCGTGCCGGGTAATTGGGAATTGCAGGGCTTCGCCCAGCCGCGATACGGGCTGGCGCTGGCCGAAGGCAACGGGCTCTACCGGCGGACGTTTCGGGTGCCGCCCGCCTGGCGGGGCCAGAGGATCTTTCTCCATTTCGACGGGGTCCTCTATGGCTTCGATGCGTGGGTCAACGGCACAAAGGTCGGCTCGTGGGCCAGCGGCTACAATCCGGCGGCCTTCGACATTACCGATGCCATCAATCCGCTCTCCGATAATGTCGTGGCTGTGCGCGTGACGACGCGCAGCCACGGCTGGGAGTTCGATGTCAACGACTGCTGGGCGCTGTCCGGCATTTATCGTGACGTCACGCTCTTCGCGGTGCCCGCGGCGCACCTGACCGACTGGACGGCGCGAACGCAATTGCAGCCAGACGGCTCAGCCAATGTGACTTTCGCCGCCCGGCTGAGCGCGCCATCCGTGGTATCCGGCCGGCTCATCGGCCCGGACGGGCAGGTCATGGTCCTGCCGTTCCCGTCAGCCAGGAGCGGGGCGGTCACATCCACCATCACCTTGCCGCACCCGCAGCTCTGGACGGCCGAGACGCCAGCGCTCTACACCGTCGAATTCACTTTGTCGTCCGGTCAGGTCCTCACCGAGCGGGTCGGCCTGCGAGAGGTGACGATTCGCGACGGCGTGCTGCTGGTCAACGGCCGGCCGGTGAAGCTGCGGGGCATCGATCACCACGATCTCTGGCCCGAGCAGGGTCGCGCGGCCACGGAGGCTCTGATGCGGCGCGACCTCGAGCTGATGCGCGCCGCCAACATCAATTTCATTCGCACGTCGCACTACCCGCCGCACCCGCGCTTCCTGGAATTATGCGACGAGCTCGGGTTCTACGTGATGGATGAAGTGCCTTTCGGCTTTGGCGAAAAGCATCTCACGGACCCGGCATACCAGGACGACCTGCTCACGCGGGCACGGGCCACAGTGGCACGCGACCATAACCGCGCCTGCGTCATCGTGTGGAGCGTCGGGAACGAAAACCCGAACACGCCGCTCACCCTCGCCACCGCGCGGCGCGTCAAGGAACTCGATCGGACGCGCCCCGTGTGTTTCCCGCAAATCGGGTCGTACTTCGCGCGCAGCCGCGACGAGCTGCCGGCCGACATCGACATTTACGCCCCGCACTACCCTTCCACCGCGACGGTGCGGCATTATGCCGACACGCTCACGCGGCCGGTCATCTTCACCGAATACGCGCACCAGCTCGGCCTCGCCGCCGAGGGCGTGCAGGCACAATGGCCGGTCATGCAATCCAGCCCGCGCCTGGCCGGGGGAGCGATCTGGATGTTCCAGGACCAGGGCATCCTCCGCACTGCGGCTGCGGGCGAAACGCCGGGGTTCACGCACAACCTCGACCTGGCCGTCTGGCCCGACGCGAAACATTACTACGACACCGCCGGCAATCTCGGCATGGACGGCATCGTGTATGCGGATCGCACCCCGCAGGTCGATTATTGGCAGGTGCGCAAGATCTACTCGCCGGTGCAGCTCACCTGCGCCGCGCCGGCGGTGCATCCCGGTGCGAACCGCCTGACGGTGCACGTCGAGAATCGTTTCGATTTTCGCTCGCTCGCCGGGATGACGCTCGCGTGGACAATCCGGCGCAATGCGGCCGAGGTCGCCGCGGGCGTGATCCCGTTGCGGGCGGCCGCGCATGATGCCGAGGACGTCGTCATCCCATTCGACTGGTCGGCCGATGTGTCCGGCGATTTTTCCTGGCTCGAGGTCCATTGTCGGGACGAACACGGCGAATCCTTCCATGAGCGGAGCTTTCGGCTGGCGCCCACGAGCACGATGCGACCGTTCGAGTCCCTTGGGGCCGAGTTGCCCGCCAACCCGCTGCAGTTGGTGGACTCCGGCGAAAATTTCCGGGTCGTGCATCCGGCATTTGAACTGACTCTCGACCGCCGGACCGGCGAGGTGGAGATGCGTGACGCGGCCGGCGCGATTCTGGCGCGCGGTCCCTGGCCTCATGCGGGCCGGCGCCTCACGGAAGGCGAACGCGTGCGCGCCAGCAAGGAACACACCTGGACCGCCGCGCTGCTGCAAACGCCTGCCGCCCTGGAGACCTCGGCCGTGCGCGACGGCGATGCCATCGTCCTAAAGATTCACGGGCGTTATGCTTCGCCCGCGGCGCCCGACGAGTCACTCGAAGGTGGGATCGACCTGCGCGTGAATCCGAATGGCACCATCGCGGTCGATTACAGTCTCTCCCCCGTAAATGCCCGCGGCGTGTTGACCGAAGCCGGAATTGGCTTCCTCATTCCGGGCGCGACGTCCGAGTTCCAGTGGTACGGCGACGGGCCGTTCGCGGGTTACCCCGGCAAGGATGCGTTGAATGATTTCGGCCGCCATCACCTGGGCCGGGCCGGCCTGTATTTCCAGGGCAATCGCCGCCGGGTTGAGATGGCGTTGCTCACGACCCCGGCCGGGAGCGGTGTGGCCTTGGGTGGCGATGCGATGGATGTCGCGGTGGAGCGATCAGGCGGCGACACGATCCTGAGCCACAATGCCGTCGTTTCCGGCCGCGGCACAAAATTCAACGGGCCCGACGATGTCGTCGAAGCGCCGACCGTCGGCACCATCAAGGGCTCCTTCATCGTGTTGCCATTGGGAGCGAACTGGCCGCGGCGTGTCGCGGCTTGGTTTGGGACCCCGTCGGCCGCCGAGGTATTCGCGCCTTTCTACCATAGCTATGACCAGTGATGGCTTCCGGCGGCTGTGGCGGAGCCTGCAGATACCCGACCACTTTGCCGATCGGGCGGCGCGGCGGCTGCAACGGCCGGCCCGCCGGTTGGTGGTGATCGGGCGGGCGAGCGATGACGGCCAAATCCTGCGCTTGGCACCAGGTGCAGCGCGCGCCTGGCAACGAATGCAGGAGGCCGCCGCGCGGGACGGTGTAACATTACTTCCGCTGTCGGCCCATCGGAGTGTTGCGCGGCAAGCCGGCATCATCCGACGGAAGCTCGCCGCGGGCGAATCCATCGAGCGAATCCTACGTGTCGTGGCCGTGCCCGGCTGCAGCGAACATCATACCGGGCGGGCACTCGACTTGGGTTCGCCGCATGCCCTGCGGCTGGACGCGAAATTCGGGCGAACGCGTGAGTTTCGCTGGCTGCGTCGCCACGCCGGCAGGTATGGGTTCGTTCTCTCTTACCCGCGCAACAACCCCCAAGGTATCGTCTATGAGCCCTGGCATTGGTGCTGGCACCGCCTTCCCACCGGTCGTTAGCCGGACGCAGAAGGCATTAACCTGCAGATATTTTCGTGTATGACTGAACCAATTTAGAATCGTTCTAAATCCTTGTTGCAATCGAGTCTTATTCCAATTGGTTTCGTCTACCTGTCTCATGAGCACCACTGAAAAGGAATACGCTGCCCTGGCCAAGCGGCTCACCGATAGCGGCCTTCGCTCCACGCCGCAACGGGAGGTTGTGTTCAAGGTCATACTGGAAAAGCGCGACCACCCGACCGCGGACGAGATCTTCGCCCGGGTGAAGAACGAGATGCCGACCATCTCGCTCGCCACGGTCTATAATTGCCTGGAGACGCTGGTCTCCTGCGGGCTGATCCGGCAGGTCAACCTCGAGCGGGCGCCGACCCGCTACTGCCCCAACCTCCATGAGCACGCCCATTTTCATGACGAAAGCAGCGGCCAGGTGCACGATGTCGAGCTCCCGGAGGATGTGATGGAACGCCTGCGTGAATTGCTGCCGCCGGGCTTCGATGCCCGCTGCATCGAACTGACCTACCGCGGCCGCGCGCCCGGCGACCCGCACGGCGCCAATTGAACCTCTCTTCACCTTGCGCCGGCTCAGATAACCCAAACCCCGGCACCGAGACCCTGGAACCAATCTCTCCTTTCATGAGCCAACTCGAAATCAAAGACCTCCACATCAGCATCGGCGACAAGCCCATCGTCAAGGGCCTGAACCTGACGGTCCGGCAGGGCGAAGTGCATGCGATCATGGGCCCCAACGGCACCGGCAAGAGCACGCTCGCCAAGGCCGTGGCCGGGCACCCGGACTATACGATCACCAGTGGCGACGTACTGCTCGGTGGCAAGTCGATCCTCGGCATGGAGCCCGATGAGCGGGCGCGCGGCGGGCTGTTCCTCGCCTTCCAGTACCCGAGCGAGATCCCCGGCGTTTCCATCGCCAACTTCCTTCGCGCCGCCGTGCAGGCCCGCATGGCCGAGGGTGAGGAGCTCGACGCCACCGGCTATTACAAGCAGCTCTACGCCAAGATGGACATGCTCAAGATCGACCGGAAGTTCACCTCGCGCGCAGTCAACGAGGGATTCTCCGGCGGCGAGAAGAAACGCTGCGAGATCCTGCAGATGGCCATGCTCGAGCCGAAAATCGCGCTGATGGACGAGACTGACTCCGGCCTCGACATCGATGCCCTCCGCATCGTCGCCGAAGGGGTCAACACGCTCCGTGCCGGCGCCAACGCGCCCGGCATTCTCCTGATCACCCATTACCAGCGCCTGCTGAATTACATCGTGCCCGATTTCGTGCATGTGATGCACGACGGCCGCATCGTGAAGAGTGGCGACAAGGACCTCGCGCTCGAACTCGAGGAGAAAGGCTACGACTGGGTGAAACAGGTGACGGCCGCCGCGACCGCCTGATCACCCGGCCCCAAGAACCCAGATCCTGGATCCCAGACCCATATCATGAAACCACCGACCGAAATCGATGCGCCGGAAGCGATGGAGAACCCCGTCGCGGGCATCGACCAGACCAAGGGCGACTTCAAGTACGACGTCAAATATGACTACGACGCCGGCACCGGACTCAGCGAAAACACGATCCGCTACATCAGCTCGGTCAAGAAGGAGGCGCCGTGGCTGCTCGAGTTCCGCCTGAAGGCGCTCGAGACATTCCTGAAGAAGCCGCTGCCGACGCACTGGGCCACAAAGGACCTCGAGAACATCAACTTTGACAAGATCCGGTACTATCTCTCCCAGGGGCAGAAACCGAAGCGCACGTGGGACGAGGTGCCCGCCGACATCAAGCAGACGTTCGAGCGCCTCGGCATTCCCGAGCAGGAGAGAAAATTCCTCGCCGGCGTCGAGGCCCAGTTCGATTCCGAGGCGGCCTACTCGAACATCAAGGAGATCGTCGCCAAGCAGGGTGTCATCTTCATGAATTCGACCGAGGGCCTGCGGGAGCACCCGGAGCTGTTCCGCAAGTGGTTCGGCAAGGTCATCCCGACCTCGGACAACAAGTTCGCCGCGCTCAACAGCGCCGTGTTCTCGGGCGGCTCGTTCATCTACGTGCCGCCGGGCGTGAAGGTCGCCCAGCCGCTCCAGGCTTACTTCCGCATCAACGCCGAGAACTTCGGCCAGTTCGAGCGCACGCTGATCATCGCCGACGAGGGCGCCGAGGTCGTCTACATGGAAGGTTGCACGGCGCCGAAGTTCAGCACGTCGACGCTGCACAGCGCCGTCGTCGAGCTCGTCGCCATGAAGGGCGCCAAGATCCAGTACATCACGGTCCAGAACTGGGCGAACAACGTGTTCAACCTCGTCACGAAGCGCGCCCTCGCCCACGAGGAAGCCGAGGTGAAGTGGATCGACTGCAACATCGGCTCTCGCCTGACGATGAAGTACCCGGGCGTCGTGCTGAAGGGCCGCAAGGCCCGCGGCGAAGTCATTTCCATCGCCCTGGCCAATGATGGCCAGCACCAGGATACCGGCGCCAAGATGATCCATGCGGCCGACGACACCACGTCCGTCGTCGTTTCGAAGTCCATCTCCGTCGGTCAGGGCCGCGCGACTTACCGCGGCCAAGTCCACATCCCGAAGCATCTCAAGGGCTGCAAGAACAACACCGAGTGCGATGCCCTGCTCATCAACACCAACAGCCGCACCGACACCTACCCGGCCATTTCCGTCCGCGGCGACAAGAACGCCACCCAGCATGAGGCCAGCGTCTCGAAGGTGAATGAGGACATGATCTTCTACATGCAGCAGCGCGGCCTCACCGAGGCGCAGGCCATGAGCCTCGCCGTGAACGGTTTCATCAACGACCTCGCCCGCCAGTTCCCGATGGAATACTCGGTCGAGCTGAAACGGCTCATCGACCTCGAGATGGAGGGTTCGGTTGGCTGAGAACCTGAACGCAAAGGCGCGAAGACGCCAAGTCATCCGCCTTCGCTCCTCTTCGCCCCTTTGCGACTTTGCGTTAACTAACAATGCCTGCTGACCTTTCTGCTTCCCTCACCGGCTCCTTCACCCGCGAGGCTTTCGACGCCCACCTCGCCCGGGTCGCTCACCTGCCCGCCTGGTGGCTCGAGCGCAAGCGCGCCGCCTACGAGCGCTTCGCCGCGCTGCCGATGCCAACCCGCACCGACGAGGGCTGGCGCTTCTCCAAGCTCGGTGGCCTGACGCTCGACGGCTTCACGCTGCCGCCGGCGATCCGCCTCGACCAGATGGCCCATCGCGAGCTCGGCGTGACCGGCGCCGGCCACATCGTCCTCGCCAACAATCGCCTCGTCGCCCGCGAAATCGTCGCGCCGGACTTGGTCAAGCAGGGCGTGATCTTCGACTCGCTGCAGAACGCGCTCCGCCAGCATGGCGACCTCGTGAAAGCCCACCTGCTCGCGCAACCCTCGAAGCTCGGCTCGGACAAGTTCGCCGCGTTGCATGAGGCCTTCCTCGAGGATGGCGCCTTCATTTATGTGCCGAAGAACGTCGCGGTGGCCCTGCCGCTCGGCATCTTCCACTACGCCAGCGGCGCCGGCGCAGCGGTGTTCCCGCACACCCTGCTCGTGGTCGACGATAACGCGAAGGTCACGATCGCCGACCTGTTCCTTTCCGACTCGGGTCGGCCGTCCCCGGACGCGAGATCCCAGAACCCAGGACCTACTCCGCAATTTGCCTGCGGCGGGCATGATCTCTACGCGGGTCACGGCGCGCAGGTCACCTATCTGGCCATGCAGGACTGGAGCCGCGAGACCCTGTCGTTCCAGTTCGACGCCAAGGTCGTGCGGCGCGACGCGCGCGTCCTGTCGCTCAATCTCCACGCCGGTGCCCGCCAGGCCCGCCATGAGAGCTTTTCCCAGCTCCAGGCGCCTGGCGCGCACTCGGAGATGCTCGCCCTCACGGTCGCGCACGGCACCCAGGAGTTCGACCAGCGGACGCTGCAGATTCACCAGGCGCCGAACACCAGCTCGAATCTCCTCTACAAGAATGCGCTCCTGGACCAGGCGAAAACGATTTTCTCGGGCCTGATCGTGGTCGATCCCGATGCGCAAAAGACCGACGCCTACCAGAGCAACCGCAACCTCATGCTCTCCGAGGAAGCCGAGGCCCATTCGCTGCCCGGTCTCGAGATCCAGGCCAATGATGTCCGCTGCACGCACGGCGCCACGTCGGCCCGCATCGACCGGGAGCAGGAGTTCTACCTCGAATCGCGGGGCATCGCGCCCGCGCAGGCGCAGGAGCTCCTCGTCTTCGGTTTTTTCGAGGAGGTCCTCGGCAAGGTTGAACACGCAGAGCTCCACGACGTCCTCGCCGGGATCATCCGCGAGAAATTCAAAGCTTAAACGCCAAGGCGCGAAGATGCGAAGATTGCATGAACGGAACCTTGGCGCCTTTGCCTCTTTGCGTTTAATCTGAGTTTATGTCCGACAACCGCGACCGCACCCTCTCCCGCCAGGTCACCGTCACCCAGATCCCGAGCGGCGACAAACAGACGCTGTTCCCCGGCGAGACGGTGTTCATCCACCAGGTCCTCGGCGGCAGCTACACCATCCAGACCTCCACCGGCCTCTTCCGGCTCGACGGCAAGGACGCCGACGCGATTGGCGAGACCGTGAAGGAGCAGAAGGTCGAGGCGGCCACACTGGCCGATGGCGCACCGGATCCGAATGCCATTTGGGACCAACTCCGCAAGGTCTTCGATCCCGAGATTCCGGTGAACATCGTCGATCTCGGCCTCGTCTACAGCATGGACGTGTTCAAGGCCGAGGACGGCGGCTTCAAGGTCGACGTGGCCATGACGCTTACCGCCCCCGGTTGCGGCATGGGCCCGGCCATCGCCGAGGACGCCAAATCCAAGATTCTCCTCGTTCCCGGCGTCAACGACGCTGATGTTCGAATCACTTGGGAGCCGCCTTGGAACCAGAGCATGATCTCCGAGGAAGGAAAGATGAAGCTGGGCCTGATCTAGGCCTTCCTCCTCGCCGCGTGGCGGCGAGGCGCAGCTAATATTAGTCGTGATGCCGGATGCGGCCGCGCCGGGCAGGCCGTTTGAACCGCCCGCGGTAAACGCCCTGGAAATTCCTCTCGCGGGCCAAATAACGCTCCACCTGCGGGCCAAAACTGGTACGTTCGGGACGAATGCGCATTCCCTTTCTCGCGCTCGGTCTGGCCGGCGCGTTTCAGTTTTCCGCCGCCCAGGCGGCCGATTCAACCCCGCTGTTCAATGGTCGCGACCTTGCCGGTTGGGAGTTCGTGGCCATCCCCGCGAAGGATATCGCGACGGTCTGCCAGGTGCGGCCGGATGGCGTCATGGCGGCCGAGGGCAAGCCGGTCGGCTATATTGCCGCCACGGGCCAATTTGAAAATTTCCGTTTGCATGCCGAATGGCGCTGGCCGGGCAAGCCGGGCAACGGCGGCCTCCTCGTCCACATCGCCTCGGGACCGAAGGATCGCGCCTGGCCGGTCTGCCTGCAAATCCAGCTAAAACACGGCGCGGCGGGTGACCTCCTGCCGATGGCAGGAGCGACTTTTGCCGAACCGCTCGCGCCGGACCAGAAGACCCCGCAGCGCCTGCACCAGGCGGCGGACAGCGAACATCCGCCCGGCGAATGGAACAGCTGCGACATCGTTTGCCGCGGCGACACCGTCGAGGTTTCGATCAATGGCGTCGTGCAAAATCGCGTCACGCACGTGTCGCCCGCCGCCGGCCGGGTCGGTTTTCAATTTGAAGGCACGGCTTTCGAGGTGCGGCAGGTCAGCTTGGTCCGGCTTGACTAACCGCGGACGAGATTACCGTCTGTCATTCCCCGCATGGACAAGTCGAATCCCAACCATCCCGACTTCTGGAATTCCCGCTTTCAGGCCGGCAAGACGCCTTGGGATTTTGGCGGGGTGCCGGCCGCCCTGAAGAAATACCTCAAGTATCGCCCCAAAGGCAGCAACCCCGCCTCGCGGCCGCGGGTGCTGATTCCCGGCTGCGGCACGGGCCACGAGATCACCGCCTTCGCGGCGGCGGGCTTTGACGTCACGGCGCTCGACATGGCCGCGACCGCCGTCGAGCTGGCGCGCAAGAACGCCGGCCCGGAGCTCGCCAAGCATGTGATCAAGGGGAATTTTTTCGACTACGACTTCCCCGCCGCCTCGTTTGATGTGGTCTACGAACGCACTTTTCTGTGCTCGATCACGCCGGACCGCCGGCCCGCCTACCGGGATCGCGTGGCGCAGCTGCTGAAGTACCGCGGCACGCTGCTGGGATTTTTCTATTACCAACCCCCGGTTGTCTCCGAGGGCCCGCCTTTCGGCTTCGCCTGGGGCTCGGCGGACGAACTGTTCGCCCGCTATTTTCTCCTCGGCAAGGACGAGGCGGTTGCCGATTCGCTGCCGTTGTTCGCCGGACGCGAACGCTGGCAGGAATGGCACCGGACCTCGTTCTGCGGCTGAGGGAAGCGACGACGCCCCGCGGCTGCGGGCTCGCCTCGACCGGGCCCGCCTGTTTTGATCGATGCCGATGAATCCCGATCATTTCATGCGCGAGGCCATCCGATTGGCCGAGGACGGCATGCGCGCCGGTCGCGGGGGACCCTTCGGCTGCGTCATTGTACGGTCGGGCGAGATTGTCGGTCGCGGGCACAATCGAGTAACCTCCACCAACGATCCCACGGCCCACGCCGAGGTGGTGGCGATCCGCGACGCCTGCGCTCATCTTGAGACTTTCCAACTGACCGACTGCGAACTGTACACGAGCTGCGAACCCTGCCCGATGTGCCTCGCGGCGATTTACTGGGCACGCATCCCGGTGGTCTACTACGGCAATACGCGCGGCGATGCTGCAGCCATAGGCTTCGATGATGATTTCATCTACCAGCAGGTGCCGCTGGCGCCGGAGCGACGGACCGTCCGGATGACGCCCCTGCTGCGCGACGTCGCGCAGGCAACCTTTCGCGTCTGGACGCAGAAATCGGACAAAGTGAAATATTGAAGGCGGCCCAGGCAGGCGCGTTCAGTCAACAAGCGGCACGAAGCCCCAACGCTTGGCCGAAAACAACCCGCGGTCGCTCAGCTTCAGGTCAGGGATGACGAGCAGGGCCATGAACGCCAGCGTCATGAACGGCGCGTCCAGCTTGGACCCGAGTTTCTTCGCCATGGCGTCGAGCGCCGAGTAGCGTCGCGCGACGATCCGCCCATCCATATCCGACATGAGGCCCGCGATTGGAAGCGGGAGCACCGCCCGGCGGCGCCCGGCCACGATGCTGATGCCCCCACCGTGCTTGATCACGAGGTTGATGGCAGCACACAGCACGGCGTCGTCCGCGCCGACCGCCACGATGTTGTGCGAGTCGTGTGCCACCGACGAGGCGATGGCGCCGCGCCGCAGGCCGAACCCGCGAATGAAGGCCAGCGCGGCCGGTACGCGGCGCGCGTAGCGGTTCACCACGGCCAGCTTCAAAACATCGCGTTGGGGATCCGTGACGAGCACGCCGTCCTTCACGCGCCCGCGCTCACGCCCGTGGCGCGTCACAAGCTGCCCGTTGATTGCCTCGATGAGGTTGAGTTGTAGGGCGGGATCGCTGATCCCGCCTCCTGGTCCGCCGGGGTGCGGCGACCCCGCCCTACAGACGAAATCCTCCGGTCGCCGTGCCACGGCCCTGAACTTGTTTGGCGCCCTCGATTTCAGCCGCGGCAGCAGGCTGCGGCCGTCGCGCGCGACCAATTCGCCGCGGAGGTAAGTGCGGCGGACCCGCAGGTCGGTCCAGCCCTCGAAGACAATGAAGTCCGCCGGGTCGCCCGCGCGCAGCTGGCCGACATCGAGCCGGTAATGCTCCACCGGGTTCACCGAGGCGCAGCGCAGCACGTCGAAGCGATCGGCGCCGCTCCGCAGGGCGCGCCGGACGTGTTCGTCCAGATGTCGCTGCATCAGCAAGTCGGGGTGAAGATCGTCGCAGCAGAACATGCATCGATCCGGGTGGGAGCGCAGCAACGGCGCGAGCGCCGCAAAATTGCGCGCAGCCGAGCCTTCGCGGATCAGGATCCTCATCCCGCCCTTCAGCTTGTCGCGGGCTTCCGCCAGCGTGAAACACTCGTGGTCCGTCGTGATGCCGGCGGCAGCGTAGCGTGCCGCCGTCCGGCCGCGCAGGCCTGGAGCGTGTCCGTCGATGGGTTTGCGGTGCCGGCGGGCCGCCCGGATCATCGCGAGCAGCGACGGGTCGCGAGCGAGCACGCCGGGGAAATTCATCACTTCGCTGAGGTATTTGACGTCCGGGCGCGCCAGCAACCGCGCCACGGTGGGAGCATCCAACGCCGCGCCGGCGGTTTCAAAGTTCGTGGCTGGCACGCAGGACGGTGCGCCGAAGTTGAACTTGAACGGGGTCCGCCGGCCGTCGCGAATCATGTAGTCGACTCCGGCCACGCCCAGCACGTTCGCGATCTCGTGCGGGTCACTGACCGTCGCCACCGTGCCGTGCACGACCGCCCACCGCGCGAATTCGGCCGGCGGGAGCATCGAGCTCTCGATATGGATATGGGCGTCGACGAAGCCCGGAGCGACGTAATGCCGGTAACGGCGTCCCGGCGTGGCAAGGAGGCGGACGATGCGGCCGCCGCGCCATTCCACAATGCCCGGGTAGATCCGGCGGGCATGCAGATCGACGATGTTGCCGGCCAGGCGCTGCGCTTTCACGCCACCAGCATGGCGCACCCGACGCCGGAGACCAGCCCGCTTTCGGCGCGAGGGGATCACCCGCCGATCAGCCGGCGAAAAACGACTCGCAAAACCGCCCTGGCGGTGCACGTTCTCGAACCTATGTCAGCCCAGAACCTCACCCGCGATTACGAGAACCCGGTCCTTCCCCGGCTTGACGACGATGACGACGACGAGCCCCAGGAGACGGGCGTCAAGAGCATGCCCGCGCCCGTCGGCGCGATGATCCAGAAAAAATTCCTGGAGCAACGGAAGGTATTCCTCTGGGGCGCCGTGACGGACGAATCCGCCAAGGATCTGACGGAAAAGCTGCTTTATTTGGAGTCGTCCGCCCCGGGGAAGGAAATCACCTTCTACATGAACACGCCGGGCGGTTCGATCACGGCGGGCATGGCGGTCTACGACACGATCAAGCTCATCACCTCGCCCGTCACCATTGTGGTCACCGGCATGGCGGCTTCGATGGGTTCCATCCTGCTCTGCGCGGCGAAAAAGGGCCGGCGGCTGATCTACCCGCATGCCCGCGTGCTCATTCACCAGCCGCTCATCACCGGCCGCATGGTCGGACCCGCCTCGGACATCAACATCCAGGCGAAGGAAATGGAAAAACTCCGCAACGAGTTGAACCAGATCCTCGCGGCCGCGTCGGGCCAGTCGCTGGAGAAAATCGCCAAGGACTCCGATCGCGACTTCTACCTGAATGCCCAGGAGGCGATCACCTACGGACTCGCCGACAAGATCGTTGAGAGCATCTGACGGAAGCCTCGGTCGCTGGAAAATCAAACCTGCACTCCGTGCGGGCTTGACGCACTTGGAGGCGGGGTACCCTCACCCCGCGACGCGCATACGCGAATCGCAATCCGCGGGACGAGGGCGTCCCGCCTCCAACAAGTCGTTTTGAATCCGTACTCCGTGCGGATTCGCTCAATAAAGTCCGCAGGCAGCTCGCCGCAATTTGCGACGGTGGTGCTCTATTTCGGTGGCGGCGCCGGGGCGGTGAGTTCGGCCAGCTTGCGGCCGAACTCGATCGACAATTGGAGATCGCCGGCGGCGGCGGCCGTGTCGCGGGCGTCCTTGAGCAATGCTTTGCGGCCATCTAAGCCGGGCGCATCCGTCAACTGTAGCACCTGGTAGATCTGGAGGGCCGACGAACGGTCGTCGTGGGCCGCCAGGAGACCGGCCGCCTCGCGCGCGAGCGCCCAATCCTCGGGTCGGAACTGCTTGAGGAGGGCGACAAATTTCAGGGCGTTGACCGCGGTCTTGGAATCGTCGCCGGCCAGCGCGTGCCGCGCGACGGCGAGGCCGAGCGGCAGCGAGGGATTCGCCACGAGTTCGTCCCGCAACAGCGCGAGCGCCTCGTCCTTGTGGCCTTGGCGGGCCCGCAGGTTGGCCCGACGCATCACCACGTATCCCGCTTGCAGCGGCGTGAGTTTCGCCCGGTTCGCCTCCTCCGCCTCCAGCGTCACCTTGAAGGGCCGGTACAAGGGATCGCCGATGGCGACCGCCTCCCAGCTGAGCACCGGCAGCGCATAGTAGGCCGCATCACCGAAGGTCTGTCCACGGCTGAGAGCATTCAGCAGCAGGTTGGGCCGGTGCGTCAGCTCGAGGTAGGGCTCGAAAACATTGCCCACCGTGGCGGCGACTCCGCGCGCCACGAGCGGGCCGCACCACCCTTCCGTGGCGGAGCGGAGCGTGAACGCGGAAAAGCTGTGGATGTGCATGGCGATGGCGCCGGCAGGAAACATGAAGCCGTCGCGCGCGAACGGCCCGTTGAGCTTGCCGGCGTACCAACCGAAATAGAGCACCGGCGCGTCGAACCGCGACGTTGCCGCCAGTGGCGCATCGGTCCGCTCGACGTCGCCGTCGAATCCCAGTTCCGTGAGTTGGTTCTCAACCAGGCGAAGCCATCGGTCGCCTTCGGGCACGGGACCACCCAGGTCGAGGTAGGAGCGCCCGATCAATCCCGTCGCCTCACCCGCCAGAGCTGACGTCACGAGCTGCCGGGCGGCATCGAAACTAGGGCCATCGAGGCGGCAGACCTTCACCACCATCTCGGCGTCGAGTTCGGAGGGATTTTCGGCGCGAAACAGCGGGTTGCGGACGGTCGCGGTGATGTCGTAGCCGCTCTGGGCGAGCAGGCTGAGCTCTGCATCGACCGCGGCTTCGTTCTTGTTGAATTGCGCGGGGATCTGCGCCGGCGGCTTCTCCGGCAGCAGCGTGGGATCGTTGAAGATGCGCAGAGGAACGCCCCGGCAGGTGACCAGGTAAGACAGGCGGTGGCCGGTGAACCCGTAGCGTTTGCGACCGAGCTTGTCGACCAGGCTGGTCGCGGTGCCCTCGAGCCAGCCGCGGCGGTAAAGCTCGTCCTGCAGGGGCTGGTAGACCTGGTCGATGAACTCGCGCCAGGTGATGGTCTCGGCTTCCGGCAGCGGCAGGGACACGATGTTGGCGGGAGGCACGCCGCGTTTTTCGGCATAGAATTCGGCCAGGTGCACCGAATCGGGCTCGCGCGCATTCGCGAGGATGATCACTCGCGCCGCCAGGTCGTCGGCGCCCAGCTCCGCGCCACCCGCGAGCGCCAAGGCGACCAAGCCGCAAGCCATTGTCTGGGAGAACGTCACCGTCCGCGACGTTGCCGGCAGAAATGCCGGTTTTCCAGCTTGGTTTCTACCCGGACCCGGCTCTTGCCAAGGTGCGCGCCTTTCCCTTTGCTCCGCCCGGCGATGGAATCCGCCATCCCGCAAGGGTAAACCGCCGGCACGGCGCCGGCTGATGACTCCTGGGCAACCTCACCTACCCGCAGTTCATCATGATGCTTTATTTCCTGGTCGGTCTCGGTGGCGCGCTCGGCAGCGTTGCGCGCTTCTGGCTCTCGGGCGTCGTCGCCACGCAGGTCGGCGAGACCTTTCCCTGGGGCACGCTGGTCATCAATGTCACCGGCTCCTTCATCATCGGCTTCTTCTTCACGCTGACCGAGCCCGGCGGGCGGGTGTTCGCCACCACCCACACCCGGCAGTTTGTCCTCGCCGGGATCTGCGGCGGCTACACGACGTTTTCCTCGTTCAGCCTGCAGACCCTAAATCTCGCGCGCGACGGCGAGTGGCTGCGGGCCGGCGGCAATGTCACCGGCTCGGTGGTCGCCTGCCTCGTCGCCGTCTGGCTCGGCCACCTCGCCGCAACCGCACTCAACCAGCTCAAGGGCGCCTGACATGCAAATCCCGCACGAATCAATCCTCCTGCGCATCTTCATCGGCGAGTCCGACCGCCTTGAGGGCAAGCCGCTGCACGAAGCCATTGTCCTAAAGGCGCGCGAACAGCACCTCGCCGGCGCGACCGTTCTCCGCGGCGGCATGGGGTTCGGCGCCAGCAGCCGCATCCACACGAGCAAGATCCTCCGTCTCTCCACCGACCTGCCGCTGGTCATCGAGATCGTCGACAGCGAGGAGAAGATCAATGCCTTCCTGCCCTGGCTCGACCGCGCAATGGGCGGCGGGCTGGTGACGACCGAGAAGGTGCGCGTCGTGCACTATCGCACGCCGCCGCCCGCCCCCTGAGCGGATTCAGGGCTGGGTTTTCGCCGTCGCGGGCTGGTGCCGCAACTGCAGCACGCTGTGCAGGTAAGAGTCCGGCGCGGACGTGCGCCAGGCCGCCAGCCAGAGCGAGCCAAGCATTTCACCGCCCTTGAGCAACTGGTCCTCGACAAAGCGCCGGCCTTCGGCGCTGACCGGCTTTGCCGGGTCCTGGTTGCCGAGCTTGCCGGCCTTCTCCATTTGGTAGAGCGGCTCGACGAGCTTGTTCTGCGCCATGATGAATTCCAACGACGTCACAAATACCGGGTCGCGACCGTCCGGCCGGGACGTGAGCGGCAGCATGGCGGCCGGCGTGACGCGCGAGGCCAGGTCGGCGTAAACGATGTTCGATTTCCGGATCAGGCCGCCGTCGATCCAGGAATGAATCTTCGGCCACGTGGTGTAACCATGGGGATTGTCGCCGGTCCAACCCGCATGATGGACCGTCGCGTGCAGCGGCTGCGCGGAGTCGCCGACATAGTGGCCCATGATACCCATGGTGTAGACGACGTCGGCGCGTGCGTTTGCGATCTCCTCCGGGGTGCCAAATTCCTCATAGGCCTTGAGCGAGGCAAAGGCCGTTTTCAACATCCCGTACTGCTCCGCCACTGTCCATGGCAGGAAGCCGCACAGCTCCCGCGTGTGATCGGCGTTCTTGTCCGCCTCGATCGGGGGGAAGGCGGCCGCGTGCGCCGCGCGCGCCACCGCGAATTGCGCGGTAAAGACGTAGCGGAACGACGGCAGCGTGTTCAGGTCGAGCCCCGCCCAGCCGATCTGTTCCAGGTCGAAGTAATGGTCGGGCCAATTGTAATGGTGGATGGGCAGCTCCGGCGCATGGCTCCATCGGTCCGGCTCCCCGGAAAGGAACTCGATCCGCGCGACGTTCGCCGGGTCGCGCACGAACGCGGGAAAGTCGGCCGGGAGCGAGCTCAGCGCGATCTGGTTGACGATGCTGTGACCGGGGTGGTCCCAGGCGCGCAGCAGGGGCGCAAGGACCAGGCCGGCCAGGGCGAGGCGAAGGAATTCACGGGGACGCATCCCGGCAATGTGAGGCGTGGCCGCGAGCTTGGACAGTCTAATTCCGGGCTGCGCCGGCCGGCAGCGCCGCGTAGTTCTGGACACCCCGGGCGAGGGCCTCGGCGATCTGCTGGCGGAATTCCGGCGTCGCGACGCGCTGGGCCTCGGCGTCATTGGACAGGTAGGCGCATTCCACGAGCGCGCCGGGACAATCGAGCATGCGCAGCACGGCCAGCCGGCCGCGTTTGAAACCGCGGTCCGGGGTCTTCAGCGCCTGACGCATGGCCCGGTGGAGTTCCGCGCCGAAGAGCAGGTTGGCAAAATCGAAGCGATTGGAGGGAAACGCCACGCGCGTCATGGCGTCGCCCGTGTCGTCGGCGCTCGAGAGCATGAACTGCGGCGTCATCGAGTAGGTCTCGACCCCCGTGATCGACTCCGGGGCGGAGTTGAAGTGGATGCTCAGGAAAAGTTCGGCGTGGTTCGTGTTGGCGAACTCGTCGCGCATCTGCAGGTCCGTCTTCTTGTCCTTCGACAGCTCGCGATCGTCCGTCCGAATCATGAGCACCTTCCAGCCCTGCAGCGTCAGGATTTTCTCCAAGCGCAGCGCCACGTCGAGGGCCGCCGCCTTTTCCGTGACGTTGGCCTGGCGGTTTTCCGTGCCTTGGTCGATGCCGCCGTGGCCGGCATCGAGGACGATCACGTGTTGCGCGACCGGCGGCAGCTGCGCGAGGTGGTCCGCGGGGCGAAACAGCGGGGAGACAACCTTGATCAAATCCAGCTTGCTGACCCAGAGGGCGTCGCCGTGCAGCACGACGGCGTCGCCGAGGAAAATGCGCAGGCCATCGAGGTAGAAGTCCCGCTGGTTGGCCTCGAAGGTGCAATGCCGGCCGCCGGCATCCTCGAGCGTGAGTTCGATCTCCGGCTTCGACCACGCGGGCTTGAAACCGAATCGCTCCGCCACGTCCCGCAAGGAGACGAAATCGGCATTGTGCAGCCGTGTCACCGGCCAGAGTTCGGTCGCGGCGACCGCGCGCAATGGCAGCACGAGGGCGAGAGCGAGTAGTCCGGCCGACACCCGGCCGCCACTGCGGAGCAGGAGCCGCGGCCTCATGGCGAACGCGCCGTTCAGGCTTCGGCGGCGGCCGTCGAGGGCGGCGCCTCGCGGACGTGGAACTTCGGCTTGCGCTTGTTGGCGGGCAGCGGCGTCAGCATGACGTTGATCTGCTTCCCGTTCAATTTCGGCGGCGCGTCCGGGTGGCCCATCGAGGCGAGGTCGTCGAGCGCCCGTTTCATGACGTCGAAGCCCATCTCGGTGTGCGCCATCTCGCGGCCGCGGAACTTGAGGCGGAGCTTCACCTTGTTGCCGTGGTCGAGAAATTCCTCGGCGTGGCGGATCTTCGTGTTGAAATCGTGCTGCTCGATGCGGACGGTGAACTCGATTTCCTTGATCTTGCCCGCCGCGGGTTTGCTGTGCGCGTGCTTCTTCTGCTCCTCGTACACGTACTTGCCAAAGTCCATGATGCGGCACACGGGCGGGGTGGCGGTGGCCGCGACCTCCACGAGGTCGAGGTTGAACTGCATGGCCAGGGCGAGGGCCTTCGGGGTATCCATGATGCCCAGTTGGCGGCCTTCCGGGCTGATGACCCGCACCTGGGGCGACTTGATCCGCATGTTGCGGCGGATGGCGGCGAAGGGGTCGTTGTTGCGACGAAAATCGCGGTTATAGGGCGCGCGGCCGCCGGACGAAGGAGAAGATAGTGCCATTCAGGATTTCAGGATTGCTTGGATAGTGGGTCGCGCAGGTTTTTGCCTCGAAGCCGGGTGAACACAACACCTATTTGGCCGGGGCGCCAGGCCGCGCGGCCCGGGGAATTTCCCGGTGGTTCCGGCCGGCCTTGGGCCGATCGGCGCCCCTGCAAGCCGGTCATACGCTGAAGCTTTCGCCGCACGAGCAGCTCGCCTTGGCGTTGGGGTTCGAGAACTTGAATCCGCCGGCCACCATCTTGGATGAATAGTCCAGCTGCGTGCCCTTCAGGTAGAGGGCCGTCTTGGGATCAACGAGGACGGGTATGCCGGCCGAACGCACCAGGATGTCGCCCCGGCGCGGCTCCGGCGCGAACCGGAGCTTGTAGCTCAACCCATTGCAGCCGCCGCCCGTAATGGCGATGCGGAGGTACTCGCCCTGGTTCTCGCGGGCGATCAGGGCCGTGACCTTGGCCCCGGCCTCCGGGGTCAGGCGCACGAGGTTTTCGTTGCCCTCGCGCACGCCTTCGAGCGGATTGGCGGTGGGGGGAGAAGTCGACACGCGTGCAGTTATTGCCCGGAACGGAGTTTTATCAAGCGCCGGGCGATGGCGACGGCGTTGGCAAAACTTCGCGGGCTCGCGCGGCCCTGGCCGGCAATGCCGAAGGCCGTGCCGTGATCCGGACTCGTGCGGACATGCGGCAGCCCGAGAGTGACATTGACCGCCTCGTCGAAATCGATGGCCTTGAGCGGCGCGAGCCCCTGGTCGTGGTACAACGCGATCACGACATCGAACTCGCCGCGCAAAGCGCGGGCGAAAAGCGTGTCGCCCGGCTGGCACGACGTGAGCCCGGGAAAAGTAGGACGAAGGTGCGCCAGCGCGGGGTCGATGAAGTCCTTCTCCTCGTAACCCAGCAACCCGCCCTCCCCCGCATGGGGATTCAACCCGCAGACACCGATCCGCGGCGCGGCGATGCCGTCCGCCCGGGCCAGCGCGTCCGCGGCCGCGACGACACGATGCAGCAGGTGCGGGCCCAGCAATCCCGCCACTTGATGCAGCGGCACGTGCCAGGTCGCCAAGGCGACGCGCAACCGGCCGCCGCAGAAAGCCATCACCGGCTCCCCGCCCCAGCGCGCCGCGAAGAATTCAGTCTGCCCGGGGAAGGCATAACCGATTGCGGCCAGCCCCGCTTTATGCACCGGCCCGGTTACCACCCCGGTGAACTCGCCGGTGCGGCAGCCGGCCGCCGCGCGTTCCATGGCCGCCCACGCCACCAAGGCTCCTTCACCGGTCGGCTGGCCGGGAGCCGCCGAAAATTCCTCCAGACCCACGGGCAACTTCGCGGCCGCGGTCTTGAGTGTATCCAGCCATCGCGCCGGCCCAATGACCGCCACCCCGGCGGCCTCGGAAGGATGAGCCGTGAGCCAGGCGGCGATTACCTCTGGACCGATGCCGGCGGGATCGCCGCAGGTGAATGCGAGCCTAGGTGTCATGGTCGGTTGCCTCGCGCCCGGCCGCTCCCGGCCGCGCGAACCCCCGCTTGCCGCCCGCAAAAAATTCCAGGAAGCGGCGCGCCTCGGCGCTCTGCACACCGGCGGCCAGGCGCCCGGCGGCGAGCCCGCGCGGATCGCCGACGGCAAACACCGCCTGGTAGCAGCTCTTGATCTCCAGCACGGTCGAGCGCGGAAAGCCGCGGCGCTTGAGGCCGACGAGATTGAATCCGGGCACCTCATCCCGCTCGGCCACCATGAGGAAGGGCGCCACATCGCGCGTGATGCGCGCGAGTCCGCCCACCATGACGCCCTCACCCAGCCGGCAGAATTGGTGGATTGCGGCCCCGCCGCCCAAGAAGGCAAAGGCGCCAACCGCAACATGCCCGGCCAGCAGGACATTGTTGGCCAGCACCACGTCGTCCGCCACTTCGCAATCATGCCCGACGTGGGCCCCGGTCATGATGAAACAGCGCGCCCCGACCACGGTATGCTGGCCGGCGTGAATCGAACGGTTGATCGTCGCGTGCTCGCGGATCACCGTGCCCGCTCCGATCCGCACCCCGGACACCGTGGCCGGATCAAACTTGAGGTATTGGGGATCGCCGCCGATGACGGCAAACGGATGCACCACCACCCCGTCTGCGAGGACCGAGTGGCGCTTCACGATGGCATGCGGGTGGATCACGCACCCGGTCCCGAGTTGCACGCCCTCCTCGACAATGGCGGTGGGATGGACGCTCATGGACGTCCTCCGGCCTTGCGCGGGCTGGTTTGGCGCTCCGCGAGCAGGTCCAACTGGGCATCTTTCAGGAGGTCGTAGTTCTTAAGGATGCGGATGACCTGGAGCGTGTCGGACTTGCCGTAACTCTTGTTGATTTCAACGCGCTCGATGATGTCCAGCAGCATCGAGCGAAAGGAGATGATGCCGTCGACGCCATGTTCCTTGAGCAACGAAACGCTTTGCGAGCGGAAGGGCTCGGCGGTCGGCAGGCTGGGCAACACGAGAATCTTCGTGACGTCCGGCGAATTGCCGGGCTCTTCGGCGTCGACCGGGAAGAAGCGGGTGACTTCCTTCAGCACGTTTTCCTCGAGGAAGCGAAAGATCTCCGGGCTGCTCTTCAGCATGTTCGGCGTGAACCGGCCCGTATGCCACCCCTTCACGACCACGATGGCGCGATGGATGTAGGAGAGTTCGTTGGCGAAGAGAAAGAAGTCCGGTTTGCGGGCGCCACGCGCGACATAGGCGGGGTTGTAAACGACCAGGTCCACCTCCTCGTCGCCCGTCTTGCGGCGCGCTTGCACCTGGTACTTGCGGACCTGCCGGACCAGAAATCCGTTCTGCTCGAAATATTCGCGGACGATGCCTTCGTCGATGGCTGACATGGGTCTTCTACCTTAACGCCTGGTCCGGCCGTGGCACTCAAAAACTCACGCGGCGCCAACCTCACGCCAGATCTGCCCGACGAGTGTCGGATCGATGTCTGCTCGTGTCGCGGCCCGGCCCACGGCATTCAGCACCACAAAGCGTAACCGGCCGGAGCGGACCTTCTTGTCGTGTTGCATGGCATTCATCAGCGCCTCGGTGGGTAACGGCGATCTTAGCCGCGCCGGCAGTTGGTGGGCGGTCAGTACCCGCTCGACGCGCGCCGTGTCTGTCGGCTGGAACAGGCCCAGCCGCGCTGAAAGCCGCGCCGCCGCGGCCAAACCCACGGCGACGGCCTCCCCGTGGAGGTAGTCGCGGAATCCGGTGACCTGCTCGATCGCGTGGCCGAAAGTGTGGCCAAGGTTGAGCAGCGCGCGTCCATCCTCGGTGGCGGTCTCGCGCTCATCGGCGCGGACAATCTCCGCCTTCATTTCGCAACAGCGGCGAATGACGGCGGCCAGGTCGCTCGATTTGACCGTGAGGGCATCCCGCTCAAGGCGGCCGAAGAGCGCCGCGTCGCCGAGCAGACCGTATTTGATCACCTCCGCCATGCCCGCGGCGAATTCACGGCCGGGGAGCGTGTCCAGAAATTCCGTGGCGATGATAACCGTCCGTGGGTGATGAAATGCACCCACGAGGTTTTTGCCGGCCGCGAGGTTGATGCCGGTCTTCCCACCTACCGAGCTATCCACCATGGCCAGCAGCGTGGTCGGCACCTGGATGCAATCGATGCCGCGCAGGTAGCTCGCCGCGGCAAAGCCGGCGAGGTCTCCGACGACGCCCCCGCCGACGGCCCAGAGCACGCCCTGGCGGTTGACTTGGTTGGCGGCCAGGAAATCGAGCGTCTGTCCATACACCGCCAGGGATTTTGTCCTTTCACCGGCCGGGAGGATCAGTTGCGGGCTGCTGCCCAAAACCTCCTGGAGGAACTTCCCTTGAGAGCGCGCAACTCCGTCGTCGGAAACGACAACGCAAGGACGTCCGGCTTTCGTCAATTCGCCGAGCAGCTCAACGGCGATGCGTCTTGGGTCGCCGGCGAAGCGAATTGGATAGGAGGCACCAGTTACGTTCACCAAAAGCTCCAATGACATATAGATCCTAAAGCAGAGCTACTTGCGTAAGTCAACGAAACATGCTCGTAATGAGACTGAGACGAAATCTCACATAATTCATTGACGTGATACTGTGTCTCATCATCAGATGACGCCGCTCCAGTCCTCACCAGGCACCCGTTCTTCCATGCAACACTGCGTCAAACTCCTCACGACCGCATCCATCCTTCTAGCTCCGAGTCTCCAAGCGGACTTCAGCGCAGATGCAGACCAAGGGACAATCTCGTTGGAGAAGATGGAGGTTACGGGCCAGCGCGCTGAATCGAAATACTACCAAGTCACCGAAAGCCTTTCTGCCACCAAAACGCCGACGGCGCTGCTCGACATTCCGCAGTCCATTTCGATCGTTACTGCCGAGCAAATCAAGGACCAGCAGATGCTCAGCCTGGCCGACGTCGTGCTCTACCTACCCGGGATCACGGCGCACCAAGGCGAGAACAACCGCGATCAAATAGTCTTCCGCGGCAACAGCTCCTCGGCGGACTTCTTCCTCAATGGGGTGCGGGACGATGTCCAATACTACCGCGATCTCTACAACCTGAACCGGGTCGAGGTTCTGCGCGGTCCGACCGCGATGATTTTCGGCCGCGGCAATGGCGGCGGACTGATCAATCGCGAAACCAAGGAAGCCGGTTTCGCCCCGTCGGACGAAATCACGATTCAGGCCGGTTCCCATGACAGCCGGCGGGCGACCCTCGACGTCAACCGGCCGTGGTCCGACCGGCTGGCGTTCCGACTCAACGCGCTGCACGAGGATTCGGCCAGTTTCCGCGACCACGTCGATCTCCAACGCTCGGCGATCAATCCGACCCTGACCTTCGTCCCAGCCGCGCATACGAAGATCACCTTCAGCTACGAACACCTCCACGACTTCCGCGTAGCGGACCGCGGCATCACGTCTTTCCGAGGGCGGCCGGTCGATATGCCGGTCAGTACTTACTATGGCGATCCCGCCGACAGCCAAGTACGGGCCGAGGTGAATTTTCTTTCCGCCACGGTCGAACATCGGGCGGGAGACCTGCTCCTGCACAACCGCACCCTTTTTGGCGACTACGACCGCGGCTACCAGAATTACGTTCCGGGCGCCGTGGACGTGACCCAGCAACATGTGACCCTGACGGCCTATAACAATGCGACCAGGCGCCAAAACCTTTTCAACCAGACCGACCTGACCTACCGCGCAACCACCGGCGGGATCCATCACCAGCTTTTGGGCGGCCTCGAGCTTGGCCGGCAGCACACCGACAATTTTCGCAACACGGGTTATTTTGGCAACACGGCCATGTCCATCCAGGTGCCGTACGATCAGCCGACGATCAACTCACCGGCAACCTTCCGGCAAAGTGCCACCGATGCGAACAATCACCTCACAGCCAATCTGGCCGCCGTCTATGGACAGGATCAAATCGAGATTTCCCGCTCCTGGCTCGCGATCGTCGGCCTGCGCTTCGATTCCTTTGACCTAGGCTATCGCAACAACCGCAACGGCGATGCGCTGCGTCGGCGGGACGAACTCCTGTCGCCGCGGGCCGGCCTCATTTTCAAGCCTGTTAACCAGGTGTCGCTCTATGCCAATTATAGCGTTTCGTACCTGCCCAGTTCCGGCGACCAGTTCTCGTCGTTAACCGTCGTCACGCAGCAGGTGAAGCCGGAGAAATTCACCAGCCATGAACTTGGCGTAAAATGGGACCTCACCCCGCGTTTGTCACTCACCAGCGCGGCCTACCAGCTTGATCGCACCAATACGCGGTCGACCGATCCAGTCGACCCCACCCGTATGGTCCAAACCGGCAGCACTCGTACCCAAGGCTTCGAACTCGGTTTAAACGGCAGCATGACGCGGACCTGGAGCGTCGCGGGCGGGTACGCCTGGCAGGATGCCCGTATCCGTTCCGCCACAATATCCGCGCCGGCTGGCGCCCACGTTCCCCAGGTGCCCGCTCACAGTTTCTCGCTCTGGAACCGCTGGAACTTGTCCGGCAAGTTCGGCATCGGTGTCGGCGCCATCTACCGTTCGGCCATGTATGCCGCGATCGACAACAAGGTCACCCTCCCCGGCTACACCCGCATGGACGCCGCCGTATATTACGCTTTCAACCCGCGCTGGCGTCTTCAGGCCAACGTCGAGAACTTGCTCAACCGGAGATATTTTATCAACGCGGACAGCAACACGAACATCTCGCCCGGTTCACCGATCGCCGTGCGTGTGATGTTGCGAACGAATTTCTAATGGTCCGCGAGCGCGGGTGATGCTCGCTTTCGGGAGCAACCGGGCCAGTCTCCGTCGCTTCGGATGACTGTTCGCAAGTGCGTATTTTGGATCCACCTCGCCGTCGGCCTCGCCGCCGGGATCGTCATTGCGATCATGTGCGTGACAGGCGCAGCCCTGGCCTTTGAGAAGCAGATTGTCGCCTGGGCGGAACGCGACGCCCGGCAAATCCCGTCGCCCGCGCCCGGCGCGGCCCGGCTCACGGTCGAGGATCTCCTGGCCGCCTTCACTCGTGCCCGGCCGGATACGAAGCCGCAGAGCATCACGATCGACCGCGAGCCGGACGCTGCGATCGTGTTTTCGCTGGGCCGGGGTGAGAACGCATATGTGAACCCGTACGATGGCACGATTCATGAACCTGCTTCGCACGCCGCCCGCGATCTCATGCGCCGCCTGACGGAATGGCATCGCTGGTTCGCCCTATCCGGCCAGTCGCGCGCGACCGCCCGGCTGGTGACCGGTGCCGCCAATGCCGGATTTCTTTTCCTCACGCTGTCCGGCGCGATCCTCTGGTGGCCGCGAAAATGGCGAACGAAGGGCTTGCGGCGATCGCTGTGGTTCCTGCGTCGCGCCTCGGGACGTGCCCGCGAATGGAATTGGCACAACGTGGTGGGATTCTGGTTGCTGCCGGTCCTGATCGCGCTGTCCGCCTCGGGCGTGGTTTTGTCCTACCGCAGCGTGAACGACTGGATCTTTCACCTGGCCGGAGACAACCCGCCGGGCCCGGGCCTTGCGCCCGCACCATCGTCCCCGCCATGGCTCGCACCGCCGTCATCCGATGCCCGGCCGCTTGGTCCTGATGCCCTGCTCGAAGCGGCCCAGCGCGAGTTTCCCCAATGGCAAACGATCACGCTGTTTCTCAACCCGCGGAGCACCTCGGGTGGCGAACGTCTTCGTCCGCCGGTCTTTTTCACCGTGACTTCGACTGATGCCTGGCCGCGTGTGGCCACAACGGGAGTGACGCTCGATCCATTCACGGGCGCGGTGCGTCGCGTCGATGCCTTTCGCGACCTGAGCCCGGGCCGCCGGGTGCGGACTTGGGTTCGATTCCTGCACACCGGCGAAGCGCTCGGTTTGCCCGGCCAATGGATCGCCGGTTTGGGATGCGTCGGCGGCTGCCTGCTCGTCTACACCGGATTCGCCCTCGCGTGGCGTCGCTTCCGCGGTGAAAAAAAGCTCCCGCCAGCTACAGAGCCGAACGGCGTAGGGTAACAACACTACAATTGATTACTGGAGTCGGCGGCGCTGCGGCTGAAACTCCGGGCATGGTCCGCCGATTGCCACTGCCTGCCGGATGCATGCTGATGCTTTTGCTGGCTGGCGCCGTCCTGCAAGGCGGTGAACTCGACCAGCCTTGGGTACGCGGAATCTACACCGGGAAATCACCCCGCCCGGTCAATGTCTCGGAACGCGAAGCCTGGCAGCGGGCCAATGATGTCGCGCTGCACACGCCGGGCGCCTTTGTGTTGGTCGGCGGCGGCGAGTCGATGCTTCCGCTCTACACCCCGGGCACGATCCTCGTGATGCAGCGCTGGTCGTATGGACTGCTCCAGCGCGGCCAGACCGCGATCTACCGCAATCACGAGGGCAAGATCGTCGCCCACGTGCTCGTCGCCAGGGCCCGCGATGGCTGGCGGGTGGCGGGATTGAACAACCGGATCCATGACATGGAACCGGTGTTGTCGTGCAACCTGGTCGGCGTCGTCATCGCCGCCTTTCGCCCGCTTGCGGCGAGCCCGTTGCCACGCCTGGCCGCGATCACGCGCTAACCCCGGCAGGCCACTCCGGTCGCCGACACGGGATTGATCCGGCCGCCGGCCGAGCGACCGCCCCTCCGACGCCGGACTTGCGCTTTGCGGCAAAGGCCGCCCGAATCCCGCGCATGCAAAATCCCCTCCCCGAGGCCGATGCCACCGGCGGCATCCTCGGTCATCCCCGCGGACTCACCACGCTGTTCTTCACCGAGATGTGGGAACGATTTTCGTACTATGGCATGCGAGCACTGCTGGTGCTGTTCATGACGCTGGCGGTGTCGGAAGGCGGGTTGGAATTTCCCGACAAGAAGGCCGCCGCCATCTACGGCACCTACACGATGAGCGTGTATCTCCTCAGCATCGTGGGTGGCTACATCGCCGATAATTTCATCGGGGCGCGACGCGCCGTGCTGTGGGGCGGCGCCATCATCGCCAGCGGGCATTATTCGATGGCCATTCACAGCGTGCCCACGTTCTTCCTCGGTCTTTGCCTGGTGGCGGTTGGCACCGGCCTGCTCAAACCCAACATCTCCACGATGGTCGGCGGTCTTTATCCTCCCGAGGACGAACGGCGCGACGCGGGTTTTTCGATCTTCTACATGGGCATCAATGTCGGCGCCCTGCTTTCCTCGATCGTCTGCGGCTACCTGGCGCAGGATCCCGGCTTCAAGTCCTTCCTCGGCGGCCTCGGCCTCGATCCCGACAACAGCTGGCACTGGGCGTTCGGCGCCGCGGGCGTCGGCATGACCTTGGGCCTGATCACCTACGTGCGCCGCGCCGCGACCCTGCGGACGGTGGGCGCGCCGCCCGCAATCAATGGCGAAAGCCGGCCTTGGGGTCGACTCACCCTGGTCGCGCTCGCGTCCCTGGCCCTGATCGGGCTGATGATCGCCGCCGACTATCACCGGGCGATCGTGTACGCGCTGTTCATCGTCCAGTTCATCGCCATCGGCTTCTTCGCCCTGCGGCCGGATCTCGAGAGCCGCCGGATGGCCGCGATCCTCGTGTTCTTCTTCGCCGCCCAGGTCTTTTGGGCGATCTTCGAACAGGCCGGCTCGTCGATGACCTTGTTTGCCGACCGGCTGACCGACAACCGGATCTTCGGCTGGGAGTTCCCCTCGTCGTGGTGGCAATCGGTCAATTCCGCCTGGGTGATAACGCTCGCACCGATTTTCGCCTGGCTCTGGATCAAGCTCGGATCGCGCCAGCCATCGAGCCCGGCCAAGTTCGCGCTCGGGCTCCTGTTTGTCGCCCTGTCCTTTGTCTGGATGATCCCCGCCGCGAAGCTGACCGCCGCAGGCAAGGTCAGCATTGTCTGGCTACTCGGGCTGTATTTTCTCCAGACCACGGGCGAGATGTGCCTGAGCCCGGTGGGCTTGAGCACCATGACGAAGCTCGCGCCGGCCCGCCTGAACGGCCTCGTGATGGGCATCTGGTTTCTCGCTGCCGCGCTCGGCAACAAGCTGGCCGGCGTTTTTGCGGGCGATTTCGAAGCCGACAACCCCACCGCGCTGACCGGTTTCTTTCTGCATCAGGCGATCTGGGTCGGGGTCGCCACCCTGGCCTTGTTTGCGCTGGTCCCCTGGGTCCGAAAACTCATGGGCGGCGTCCATTGAGCGGCGAAAAATAAACAGGCGCGGTACTCACCGCGCCTGCTCACACTGGTTGCTGCTTATCCCCTGAAAAAGATGGGGGTTCGCGCGCGCACAACGGGCCAGTCAAGCAACACGCGAACCCCTTTGGTCACCTCTCGCGCCGTGTTACAGGCGCGAAAATTACGCGCCCATAGAACCATATGGCCCGCCTTTCCGGGAGTACCCAAACCACCTAAATTTAGGTGGTCAGGCCGGATCGCAGGCCCGCCCCCCGCTTCCCCGCGTGTCAGGCCTCGTCGGCCCCGAACACAGCCCGGGCATAGTTCTCAACTGAGAATGGCTGCAGGTCGTCGGGCTGCTCGCCCAGTCCGATGAAATAGATCGGAATCTTGAGCTGGCGGTAGATGCCCACCACGGCTCCGCCGCGGCTCGTGCCGTCAAGCTTGGTCACCACCAGCCCGGTCAGCCCGAAGCTCTGGTGAAAGACTCTCGCCTGCTCGATCGAGTTGGCCCCGAGGCTGCCATCGACGACGAGCCAGCGGTGCTGCGGCGCCGCCGGATCGTTCTTCTGCAGAACGCGCCGGATCTTCGCCAGCTCCTCCATGAGGTTGCCCTTGGTGTGCAGCCGGCCGGCGGTGTCCACAATCAGCCAGTCATGGCCGCGGGCGTGGGCCGCCTTCCAGGCGTCGAATGCCACGGCCGCGGCGTCCGCCCCGGTGTGGCTCGCGACGATTTCCACTTCCAGCCGGTCGGCCCAACTGCGCAACTGCTCCACGGCCGCTGCGCGAAACGTGTCGCACGCCGCCACCAGGACCTTCTGCCCGTCGCCCTTGAGCTTGTGGGCCAGCTTCGCCGTGGTCGTGGTCTTCCCCGAGCCGTTGACGCCGATCATGCAGATCACCGTGGGCCGGGCGACGGGCGCTTCCAGCCGCCCCTCGGCTCCCGCCAGCACGCGCTGCAAGACCGCGGTGCCGATGGCCGCGGCGTCCCGGCCCTTCAGGCCGGCATCGCGGCGGTAGGCTTCCTTGATCTCCGCCAGGATTTCGTTGGTCGTCTCGACGCCGAAGTCCGCGGTGTACAGGGCCTCCTCGAGTTCGTCGAGCGAGGCGGGATCGATCCGCCGGCCGCCAAACAAGCCATGGGTCTTCGTCGCGATCGCCGCGACGGTCTTGGTGAATCCCTCCTTGAACTTCCGAAAAAGCGACCGCATCCCGCCACCTATTCCGTCGCTGGCTTGCGGGCGTCGCGGCCGAGCCGGTCCTTCATGCGATCGAGCACGCCATTGATGAAACGCTTCGCATCCGCGCTCGAGAATTGTTTGCTCAGGTCGATCGCCTCGTTGATCGACACGACCGGCGGGATGTCCTTCCGATGGAGCATCTCGAACATCGCCAGCCGCAGGATGGCGAGATCGATGCGGGCAATCCGCTCGAATTCCCAGTTGTGCGCGAGGGTGCGGATATGGCCGTCGAGTTCCTCCACGTGCTCGATCGTGCCGTGGATCAGTTCCTCGGCAAAGGCGTAGTAATCGCGCGGCTGCTCGAGGTGTTCGAAAAATAACCGCAGGTCCTCGGCGAGGTTGGCGGGCCGGTTCACACTCCAGGCATAGAGGTACTGGAAGGCCGCCGCCCGGCATTCCCGACGCTGGTTGAACTGGCTCGTCATGTCCCGCCCCCCAGCTCGCGCTTGAGCGCCGCCATCTCGAGCGCGGCGCGGGCGAACTCCCCACCCCGGCCAATCGTGCCGCGACAGCGCTGTTCGGCCTGCTTCAGGTTGTCGACCACCATCACGCCGTTGATCACGGGCACGCCGGTGTCCAAAGCCACCCGCTGCAGCGCGTGCGAAACACTCTGGCCCACCATCTCGTGGTGGTTCGTATCGCCGGCGATGAGCACGCCGAGGGCGATCACCCCGTCGCACCCGCGGCGGCGCGCCAGCGCCTGGGCCGCCCACGGCACCTCGTGCGATCCCGGCACGCGGACCAGGGTGATGCGTTTCTCCTTCACGCCAGCGGCGGCGAGCTCGTCAAAGACCGCATGCAGCAGCGCATCGACCAGCGCGCCGTTGAACCGGGCCGCGACAATGCCGAGGCTGAACGGGGAACCGTCAACGGGGACGGGCGTGGGTGCGGACTGGCTCATGGAAGGTTCAGGGCAGGAAAGAACGGCAACCGCGGCAAACAAATTCTCAGACCGGGACCTGCTCGACAATTTCCAGGCCGTACCCGTCGAGTCCCACCACGCGGCGTTGCGAGTGCGACATCAGCCGGATCTTGCGCAGGCCGAGGGCGGTGAGGATTTGCGCGCCGATGCCGTAGTCGCGCAGGTTCACGCGGCCGGCATCGCCGGGCTGGGCGCCTTCCGTCAGCACATTTTGCATCCGGCCCGTCTGCTCCATGTACACGATCACCCCGTGACCGGCCTGCGCCACGTGCTGCAGCGAGGCCAGCAGGGAGTGGTGGCTGTCCATGCCCTTGGCGTGAAACACATCGCTGAGCAGGTTCTCGGTGTGCACCCGCACCAGCGTGGGCGTCGCGTCGAGCCGGCCCCTGGTGAAGGCGAAATGGTGCCGGCCATCGACCTTGCTCCGAAAAATGTGCAGCTGGAATTCGCCGTATTCCGAAGCGAACGGGCGCTGGGCCAGCAACTCGACCAGCTGCTCGCGGCGATGCCGGTACTCGATCAACGCCGCGATCGAGACCAGCGGCAGCTGGAGGCGCTGTTTGAAAGCAATCAGCTCGGGCAGGCGCGCCATCGTGCCATCTTCGCTGAGGATCTCGCAAATCACGCCCACCGGGCGCAGGCCCGCCATGGCGGCCAGGTCGACCGCCGCTTCCGTGTGGCCGGCCCGCTCCAGCACGCCGCCGGGCCGCGAGCACAGCGGAAACACGTGCCCGGGCTGCACCAGCGCGTCGGGCGTTGTGCCGGGGTCGGCGAGCAGCTGGATGGTGCGGGCACGGTCAAAGGCGCTGATGCCGGTCGTGATGCCTTCCGCCGCGTCCACCGAAACCGTGAAGGCCGTCCGGTGCGATTCGCGGTTCTGCTGCACCATGGGATTGATCCCGAGATGTTTCAACTGGGGCTCGGTCATCGGCACGCAGATGAGGCCCCGCGCATGCCGGATCATGGTGTTGACCAGTTCGGGCGTCGCCTTTTCGGCCGCCATCACGAGGTCGCCTTCGTTCTCCCGTCCCTCGTCGTCGGTCACAATGACCAATCCACCCGCCGCGATGGTCTGGATGGCGGTTTCAATGGAATCGAAGGCGGAGGGCTGGGACATGAGCGGGGGCCGAGCATCCGCGAGGTGCCCGGGGCTGTCAAATCCGGCGGCGCCGCCGGACCGGAGATTCGCCGCCTTAACCGCGGAACGGAACCGTGTAGGTTTCCACCGCCTTCGCGTCGTCACCCTCGCCTTGCAGCAGCGTGAGAATGACATTCCAGCTGTAAGGCGGCAGCACCGGCTTGGCACCGATCAGGGCCTTGCCGCTCGGGTTTAGCACGGTGAAATTCCAAGCCACCGCGGCCGAGCGGGTGTTTGGCCAGCGCGCCGTTGCCCGCGTGACGTCGATCGCCATCGGTTTCTTCTTCTTGTCGTAAAAACTCAACTTGAACTTGGTGCTCGCCACTTCCAGCCCGAGGTAGGTGCCATTCGGGCGCGTGATGACGACGCCGGGTATCTTCGGCTCCTCTTCCTTTTTCTTGTCGTCTTTCTTGGCGGCTTTCGCGTCGGTCGCCTTGGCGCTGGTTGCCGCAGTGGGTCCGGCTTTGGTCGCCGGCGTTGTGGTTTCAGCGCAAGACAGACCGGCGGCAAGCAGGGCCGCGACGAGGACGGCGAACTTCTTCATGGCCTCACCATAGTTGGGGCCGGAGGCTGCGCAAGCCCCCGCTGCCACGTTCCTGCGGGTTTGACAGGGCTTTACCAAGCCCGCGCCCCGCAGGGCCGTGCTCATTTCCCGTTGCGCTGCAGGTCCTCCCGCAGCTTGCGCCAACGCGCCAGCCGGTCCGCGATCTTGGCCTCCCATCCGGCCGACTTGGGCGTGTACAGGTTGAGTGGCTTCTCCAAGTAGGATTGGCCGGAAATGGCCTCGGGATAATCGTGGCTGTACCGGTAACCTTTCCCATGGCCGGCCCGCTTGCTCGCCTGGCCGCCCTTGTCCCGCAATGGCAGTGGCACCGCCTGGACCGGCTCTTCCTTCAGCACGCGGTGCGCCTCGCCGAGCGCCAACGTGGCCGAATTGCTCTTCGGCGCCGTGGCAATGTACAGCGTCGCGTGAGCCAGGGTCAGCTCCGCCTCGGGCAGGCCGATGAAATCGCAGGCGTGGTGCGCCGCCACCGCCAGCGGCAGAGCTTGCGGGTCGGCCAGGCCGACGTCCTCGCTGGCCAGGATTACCAGCCGCCGCGCGATGAAGCGCGGGTCCTCGCCTCCCGCCAGCATCTTCGCCAGCCAGTACATGGCCGCATCGGGGTCGCCGCCACGGCAACTCTTGATGAAGGCCGAGATCGTGTCGTAGTGCTCGTCCTCGTCCGCATCGTAGCGAATCCGACGCTCCCGGGCGAAGATCTCCAGCTCCTTTTCCGTGACGGGCGCTCGCTCCGGGAGGCTGAGCGCGATCACCTCGAGAGCGTTCAAAGCCCGGCGCAGGTCGCCGTCGCACAACACCGCCAGGTCCATGAGCGTCTTGTCATCGGCACTGTGGCCGCGCGTGCCGAGGCCGCGCACCGGGTCGGCGAGGGCCTGGCGCAACACGCCGGCCACCTCGGTCGCGCTCAGCGGCTCGAGCCGGAACAGGTGGCTGCGGCTCAACAACGGCGGATTCACATAGAATCCCGGGTTGTGGGTCGTCGCCCCGATCAACCGGACCGAGCCTTCCTCCACGTCCGGGAGCAGCAGGTCCTGCTGCGCCTTGTTGAACCGGTGCAGCTCGTCGATGAACAGGATTGTCGAGGCCTCCGGACGCCGGCGCGCGGCGGCGAGGATTTCGCGGAGTTCGGCGACGTTCGACATGACGGCGTTCACGCGCACGAAGCGGCTCTTCGTTTCACGGGCAATGACCTCGGCCAGGCTCGTCTTGCCGCACCCCGGCGGCCCGTAGAACAAGAGGCTGCCGAAGCGATTGCTCGCGATCAGGCGCGGCAGCAGGCTGCCCGACCGAAGCAGGTGGGCCTGCCCGGCGATCTCGGCCAGGCGCCGGGGCCGCATGCGGGCGGCGAGCGGCTGGTGGGGCGCCGGCTCGTCGGACAAGACCGCCCCCGGCGGAGGCGTTGCCTCCTCGAAAAGCGATCCGGTGTCGTCGGCGGATGGGACCATCAGGCCTCAAGGTGGGCCGGGCGGTGCCGAGAAACAAGTTTGAAGCCGGCGGGAATCTCTTGTTCGGTGGGGCCGTCTGCACCGCAGGGCCGGGGGCGCAGCCCTCATGCCCTCGCCTTCGTCGCATCTTCGCGCGCCTCTGCTCTGGTTGCTGCTGCCGCTGGCCGCCGGCTTCGGCGCGGCCAAACACTGGCCGCTGCCCGCCCGCGGGCCTGGCCTTCTGTTGGCCGCCGCCGCGATTCTCGCGCTGGTAGCCCTGGCCCTGGCGCCACGGGTCGGGCGCGTTGCGCATGCCGCCTGGGCGGTCGCACTCACCAGTGCCGTGGGCGTCACTGGTTTCGTCATGCTGCACGGCCGCGATCCTTTCCTGCAGGAGCGATCCCAACGCCCGCTGCGCGAAGTCACGCTCCAGCTGGAGGTCACGCGAATCTTTGCCTCCCACCCGGGCAGCCGCAGCATCTCCGGGCTGGCGCGCATCACCGCCGCCGGCCGGAATGATCGCGACCTGCCCGGCCGCAACATCCAGTTCTCGGCCATTCGCAAAGTCAGCCTTCCGCCGCGCGAAGCGGCGCGATATGTCATGCAGGGAATCCTGCAGCCGCTCTCCGCCAACCCGGCCGATGGTGGCTTCAATGATTACCTGGAAAACCTCGGTGTCCACTTCCAGCTCACCCGGGCGATCATCCGCCGCGAGGTCAGCCCGCCGCCAAGGATGGAGCGCCTGCGCCTCGCCGCCCGCGACCGGCTGGAGCGAATCCTTCGTCGCGGACTCGATCGCCATCCCCCCATCGCGTCGCTCTACCTGGCGATGGTGCTGGGCGAAAAGGCGATGATCGCGAGCGACCAGCAGGATGCCTTCATGCGCAGCGGCACTTTCCACATCTTTTCGGTCAGCGGGCTCCACGTGGGCGTCATCGCCATCGCCATTTACTGCGTCTTCAGCCTGTCGCGCATGCCTCGTCAGCCCACCGACATCCTGACGCTGGCGGCCCTCGGGCTGTACGTTGCCATCACCGGCGGCGGCGCCCCGTCGCTCCGCGCCTACCTGATGATCTTTTTCGTCTTTGGCGCCCGGGCTTTGCAGCTGCCGAACAACCGGCTCGCCGCGCTCACCGCCGCCGCGCTGGTCACATTGCTGATCGACCCGATGCAACTTTTCAGCACCGGCTTCCAGATGTCCTACCTCATCATGCTCGCGCTGATGGCCATGGGAAACCCGCTGAGCGAAAAATGGGTCGCGGCCTGGCATCCGTTCTCCGTCCTGCCCCGCGGCAACTGGCGCTGGCGACACCACGTCGTCGACCAATTCGGCCGAAAGCTGTTGGCCATGCTGGCCGGTTGCCTCGTGGCGTTCCTGGCGAGCACACCCGCGGGCATCGCCTATTTCCAGCTGTTTTCGCCCGGCTCTTTGGCGTCGAATCTCCTCGTTATCCCGGCCGCGTCACTCGCGCTCGTCAGCGGTTTCGCCTCGCTGGTCGCCGGTCTCATCGGATTGAGCCCGCTCAGCTCGCTTTTCAATTCGGCCGCCGCCCTGCTCCTGCTCGGGATCGATGGAACGGTTCGCCGCGGGACCAGCCTGCCGGGCATGTGGTTCGCCGCTCACTTTCGGGCCGAATGGATGGCTGCCGCCGCCCTGGTCGCGATGGCGACGGTCATGCTGGCCGGCGCCGCCGCGCGCTGGTCACCCCGGTGGGGCGGTTACTGGCCCCCGGTGGCGCTGCTCGCGGTCACCCTGATTTTTCTCGTGAAATTCGGCTGAGGCGCCGCATGCTGGCCGGCCATGAAAAGCGCCTACGAACTCGCGATGGAACGACTCGCCAAGGCCGATCCCGCGGCCCGCCCGCTCACCGCCGAACAGAAGGCCCGGCTGGCCGAGATCGACCGCGTCTACAAGGGCCGGACGGCCGAGCGCGAGATTTTCCTCCAACAGCAACTGGCGGCCGCCCTCGATGCGCAAAAGTTCGACGAAGCCGACCAGGTGCGAAAGCAGATCGCGAATGAGAAGGCGCGCCTGGCCGAGGAATGCGAAGCGGAGAAGGACAAGGTCCGGCGCGGTTGACCGCGCCGCGCTTGCCGTCTAGCGCGCGAACTCGAATTCCGCCGACAGCGTGTGGTGATCGGATGCGGGCGTTGGCTTCACCTTCCACCCCACGGGCCTTAGCCAGTCGTTGTAGAAGATGTGGTCGAGCACGTAGGGCCGCCGCCGCCAGGTGATCTCGGTGGACTGGACGGTGCGATAACCGGCCTGGGCGAACTGGCCGATGAGCGATTCATGCTTGCTGACGTTGAAATCGCCGGTGAGCAGCGTCGGCATTCCCGCCGAGTCCCGCAGCTGTTGTTCCACCAGGATGCGCTGTCCCCGGTGCTCCTCGCTGGTCGCATTGAGCATGAAAAAGGCCAGCAGGTGCGTGTTGAACAGGCGCACGGGATGGCCGCCAATCGTCGTGGTGGCGCCGATGAGGACCCGGTCCGTCGGTGTCTTCTTTTCGCCGAAGAAGTCGAACTCCACCGGCGGCGACGGCAGGTTCAGGCACATTTGTTCGCGCAGCGGGGTCTTGGAGAAAATCGCCAGCCCGATTCCAAAGGGCAGTTCGCGGGAATCGGGACGGGGATAACAGAAGAAGCTGTCGTACTCGGGGAATGCCCGCTTCAGCTCGCTGTAATGCGGCGGCGGGTCGGCCTGGGCCCCGCCCGGCAGCGTGCGCTCCACCTCCTGCAACATGACGATGTCGGCGCCGTGCGACCGGATTTCCTTGATCGTGGACGCCAGCTGCATGGGCGCGTGGTCGGGGTAGGCATCGTCCCAGATCTGGCCGAACTGCATGTTGAACTGCAGGATTTTGAATCGCTTGGCCATGTTAGCTGCCGGAAGGTTTCCGGTTCCGCATTCGGACCTGGAGTTTCACGATGCCAGCCGGGGGGTTGACTCCGCGGATTTTCGTCCGAGAAAGCATAGAATACTCGGGTACCGATGTTCGCGTGCTCGAATATAGCGGCAAGCCAATTCTGGGGGAGGCCCAGCCGTTCACATTGCGACCGCCCGCACCCCGGCGGCAGTTTCACGTGCGTCCCGTCCCGCTGCCCGTCGCGTTCAAGGCCGGCGCAGGATCTGCTCCACCGCGCGGTGAACGGCGGCCGGCGGGCCGGTGACGGGAATAATGGTCAGGATCCTCGCCGCTTCCGTCCGGTGACCCATGCCAGCCAGCAAGGCCGCATAATCGGCCCACGCCGGCCAGTCCCGCGGCGCCAGCTGGACCGCCCTTTCCAAATGAACCTGCGCCATGCGCAGGTCGCCGCGCCGCCAGGCATCGCGCCCGAGCTGGTGATGGGCCACGGCCACGGTGCATGTCACACTGCCTGATGTCTCCGCGTCAGTCCGTACCCGGCGAGCGTCATTCAACATCAGGCGGAATCCTTGCGACGACGCCGCCACACCTCCGTTCGCCATGGCCGCCTCGACCTCCTTGAGCTTGCCCGCGCCCAGGTCGATGCCGAGCCATCGCTCACGATAGAACCGCCGGGTTTCGTCGTGCTGTGCCGTGGCCACGACGTGCACGAACAAAGCGTCGTTATCGTGCCACACCGCGACTTGCGACCAAGCGCGCCCGGCGCCTGCCAGCGTCAGGCCCGCGAGAACTGATAACAACGGAAGCGACCAGCGAGCCCTGCTTCGGGCCAGCCCGGCGGCCAGCGCGGCCGCGCCCACGATCTGGCCGGCATACGTGTAGCGGTCCGACAAGAGAAAATTGGTTTCGGTCAGCCCGGTCATCGGGAGTTCGATGACGACGAAGGCCGCCAGGAAGAGGAGCGGCGCGAGGCCGAAGCGCTTCACCAACCCTGCGGCCAGCGCGGCCGCCAGCGCCAGTGTCCCCAAGCCAGCCACCAGCGCCGCCGGTGCGATTGTCGCGCCCGCCCAGAGATCGTCGGCCGGTGTCAGTCGAACCGGCCAGATCATTTTAAGCAGAAACCATCCGAGCGTTGCGAGCGACCGGAGGACGGCGAGCCCGATCGCCGCTGCCTGCAACGGCACCGGTCGGCCCCACGACGACGCAGCTTCGCTTCGCGCCAGCAGGTTTATGGCGAGTGCGGCGGCGGCCAGCAGGAAAAAGGGCCACGTTGTGGCGGCGACCGCGCGCCAGGCTGAGGCCGCTCCCGGCGTGCGCCGCGAGTATTGGCCCCAGGCCAGCGCCGCCAGTGCCACCGGCGCGCCGAGCCAGATGCCGTAGGTGAGCAGCGAACAGCCATAAGCCACCAACGCCAGCCAACGCCAGGCGCGACCGCGGTCCAGTCCCGTGCAAAACAACAGCGCCGCCACCAGCATCCAGGTCGTCGCCATGATGTAGAGCAGCGACGAGGCCCACGCCACTGGTTCGACGCGGAGCGGATGCCACAACCACCAAACGGCCGGAACGGCCACCACCCAAGTCCCCCAGCCGCGAGCTTTCTCGTTTCGCCCCGCCAGGTGGCGAAGCAACCCTGCCAGGAGAATGCCGTTCAGGATATGCAGGACGAGGCCCGTCGAGTGGAACCACGCCGCGTTGAAACCTGCGGCGGTGACGAGCGCCGAGAATGCGAGCCAGCCCAGCGGCAGGTAGCGGCGCGCATAGGTCACATCGGTGAAGGCCCACCGTTCCATGTTGCCGCCCAGCGTGCCGAGATTGGGGTTGAGCGTAATGTTGTGGTCGTCGTCGAAGGCCAGGAACTCGCCATATCGGGCGCGTTGGAATAACGCCCAAGTTGCCAGGGCTAGGGCGAGCGCGGCGAGGAGCCAGCCCAGCCATGGAATCCTCCCTCGCGCCGCGGGAGCGGCCGCTGGTTCAGGATTCGGCGCCGACATGGCTGGCAGCTCCCGTCGCCCCGCTATTCCGGCTCGGCGGTGCCCTCGACGATCCAATCCTTCGCCTCAGGCACCTGGCGGTTGAACTCGCGCAGCGCCGCGCTGAGGTGCTCGGCATACCGGAAATGCGCACCCATGCCCGTGCGGAGTTCGGCTTCGTAGATGAACTTGTCGGCGTGCGTGCTGTGCTCGAATGGCGTCTGCGCCCCGAGCAGCAGCGCGTACACGTACGCGGGCGATCCGCGGGTCATCAGCTCGCGCGCCAGCGCCGCCTGCTCGTCGAGCAATGCCTGGTGCGGCGCCGCGGATATCTCCGGCGGCAGGTAGAAGCCGGCCTGGATGAGCGGCGTGTAGCGGTGACCGGTCCGGTGCCGGTTGAGGTCGCGCAGCTCGGCAATCGCCATGTTGTTCCAGGCGAAACTCACGCGCATGCGGCGGGTCGCGGTTCCCTGGTAACCGTAGCGATTCGTGCGGTGGCGCAACGCCTCCGCCACCGGCTGCTCCTCGCGGAGCCACGGCGGGGCATCGCGGTCGACCTTGACCCAGACTTGATCGGGCAACGCTTTCGTCGACAGCCGCTCGAGCCCGAGCCGGAGGCTGGCGGCGAGTTCCTGCCGGGCCTGCTCCTGGTACGAGGCCTCGGCGAAGCTGTGCCGCATCAGGCGCGGCGACTGTTTCAGGAGCTCGTCGCGAATCAGTTTCGCCGCCGCGCGCGCCTCGGGCATTGGCAGCGAGTCGAGTTGCTTCACCGTCGCCGCCCACATGCGCGAGCTTTGCACGAGCCCGAGGTTGGTGCGGGTGGCGAAGGGAATGAAATAGCGGGCGCGGTCGAGGGCGTAGTTCTTGCGCAGCCGGCTTACGACCGCGGGCTTGGCGTCCGCCGGCAGCCGCACCAGCCCCGGGTTCGCCAGCGCCGCCTGGTCGAGCCGGGCGTATTCGGCGTGATAGGCGGCGAACGCCTTCGCCATCACGTCCGCCCATCTCCCGGCAAGATCGGCCGGGAGTCCGAGTTCGTCCGGCGCCGGCAGGTTCGTCGCGGCCATGGTGATGTAGCGCGTGCTCGATTCCTGGCCATCCGCCATCTGGGCGATTTCAAAAATTTTGTATGCCAGCCACATCGAGACGTCGTCGATGGCGATGGCCAGGCCGCCGGTGAGGCCGCCGATGGAAGCGTGGCCGTAGTCGACGAACTTCAGGATGCGGTCGATCGATTCATCCGGGTTGGCGAGGTCGACTTTCTCCATGATCCGGCCGATGCCGTCGTTGCTGCGCGAGTAGCGGGCCAGGACGGAGGCGAGCAGCTCGGGCGTTACCTTGGGAAGATTGGCGGCCGCGGGCGGCGGCACCAGGGCGAGACCGGTGACCTTCATGCGCGGGCTAACTCGAAACAGATTCGCCGGCCCGTGCGAAGGAAATAACGCACCGCCAGGGCGATTACTGGAACGGCAGCCAGTTCGTCAGCGGACCTGGGTAGAAACCGAGGAGGATCGAGGCGAGGGCCAGCGCGCCCAGGACCAGCCGACCGGTCCAATTGGGCGCCGCCGGGGCGGGCGCATCAGCCGCGGGGGTTTCCGTCGTTGTCGGGGACTCGAACACCGCCGCCTTGATCCAGCCGAAATAATAGTAGATCGACAGCACGACGCCAACGATCGCGACGACCAGCAGCCCGTAAAGATGCGCCTGGAACGCGGCCACGAACACCAGGAGCTTGCCCATGAATCCGGCCAGCGGCGGGATGCCGGCCAGCGAACCCAGCGCGGCGACTAGCACCGCGGCGAGAAACGGCCGGTTGCGCGCTAGCCTCTCGTAATGGTCGACTTCCTGGTCGGCGTCGTCCGCGCCCGCAACGTGCGCCATCACGCCGAACACCGCCATCGACGCGAGCAGGTAGGTGAACAGGTAAAACCAGACGGCGGCGGCCGCCCACGGGACCGTGAACGAGGCCACGACCCCAAGCAGCAGGTAGCCGGCATGGGACACGCCCGAGAGGCCCATCAGGCGCTTGGCGTTGCGTTGCGTGAGGGCCGAGAGATTGCCGAAGAGGATGGTCGCGGCCGCGAGGAGCGAGAGCACCGGGACCAGCAGCGACTGCAGCGGGGCGAACACCGTGCTGACGAGCGTCAACAGGACGCCGAAGCCGGCCGCCTTCGACGCCACCGCCAGGAATGCGGTCGTGGGCGTCGGCGCGCCCTGGTAAACGTCCGGGATCCAAACCTGGAAGGGAAACGCACCGATCTTGAATGCCACGCCGGCGAGCACAAGCAGTGCGCCGACCCGGCCGAGGAAACTATCCGGGTCTTGTTTCAGGAAATCGGCCGCGACATCGAATTCGAAGCCTGTGTGCACCAAACCGCCGGCCTCGACCCGGCCGACCGCACCGTAGAGCAGCACGATGCCGAACAGCATGATGCCCGAGCTCAGGGCCCCGAGGACCAGGTACTTCAATCCGGCCTCGAGCGTGAGGGGCCGGTCGCGATAGTAGCTGACCAGGATGTAGAATCCGATCGTCACCGTCTCGAGCGCGACGAAGAACATCACGAAATGGTTGCTCTGGACGAGCAGCATCATCGCGGCGGTCACGACCATGACGATGTGGTAGAACTCGACCCGGGGCATCTTCGATTTCGGCAGGCAGATGCCAGCCAGGAAGCACACGAGCAGTGATGACAACAGGAAGAACACGCGCCCGACATGACCCAGGAAGCTGTGCTGCAGCAGGCCGCCAAAGGTGACCGCACCCGCGTAGCCGGAATAAAATCCCGCCAGCAGGAAAACGAGGACGGTGGCCTGGATCGTCAGGGCGAACTGCGGGATAAATCGCTGGTCCTTTTTCGGCAGGACGATTTCGAGCACGAGCAGCAGGAGCGCGCCGCAGGCCAGGAGCAGTTCCGGCGCGATGGCCCACCATTCATTGGTGTCGGCGATCTTCTGGAGGAGTTCGGTCGTCATGGCGGCGGAAGCTCAGCGATGCGGGTGGACCACGGCCGCGGGAATGGCCGCGGGCTGCGTGAGCGCCTGGTTGACCGTGTGCGCGAGGAGACGCGGGAAGAAGCCGAACAACAGGAGCGCCGCGAGCAGCAGCAGCGCCGGCAGGCGTTCGCTCCAAGCCAGATCCGCCGGCGGGTTCTCCGCCGTGACCTTCTGCAATTGCTCGGTCGGCGGCCCGAAGAACACGCGTGCCGCCGCCCGCAGCCCGTAAACCGCCGAAATGATCACGCCCGCCACCGCGACGGCGGTGATGGCCGGCGAGAACTTCCACAGGGCCACGAAGATGGTCAGTTCGCCCCAGAAGTTGGCGAAGCCCGGCAGCCCGATGCTGGCCAGCGTGCCGGCCACGAAGAAGGCCGCGAGCACCGGCGTCTGCTGCGCCAGGCCGCCCATGTCCGCCATGTCGAAGGTGTGCGTGCGGTGATGGATGCTGGTCGCGAGAAGGAAGAGCAGCGCCACGGACAACCCGTGCGCCACCATCAGCAGCACCACGCCGCCCGGACCCGTGACCCCGAGGCAGGCGACGCCCAGGAAGCAATAGCCCATGTGCATGACCGAGCTGTAGCCGAGCATCTGCTTCAGGTCGCGCTGGGCCATGGTGACAAAGCCGACGACGATCACGTTGCCGAGCCCGGCCAGCAGGGCGAGTTTCCACGCCCACCAGGCGGCGCCGGCCGGCAGCAGCGGGAGCGCAATCTGGATGAGGCCGTAGAGGCCGAACTTCTTGAGCACCCCGGCGTGGAGCATCGCGGCCGAGCTCGGGGCGGCGCCGTAACCGAGCGGCGCCCACGTGTGCAGCGGCCAGAGGGAGACGAGGGTGCCGAACCCAAAGAGCAGGAGCCCGAACAGGTGTTTCTGCAGGGTCGTCCGCAACGGATCGGCCGCGAGCGCGGCGCGCAGCGTCTCGAGGTCGAATGAATTGGCGCCGCTTTTCACGTAGAGTGCGATCAGGCCGAGCAGCGAAACCATCGCGCCCACCGTCAGGTAGATCGTCATCTTCATCGCCGCGTAATTGCGGTCCCGGCCGCCCCAGACGCCGACCATGATGAAGGTCGGGATCAACGCCAGTTCGTGGAAGAAATAGAAAAAGAAGATGTCGACCGACGAGAACACCCCGAGCAGCCCGCCCTGCATGATCAGGAGGAGCATCAGGTAGATCTTCAGCCGCTCGGCCCCGGAGCGCAGCGCATAAAGCCCGGCCGCCAGCCCGACGATCGCGGCGAGCAGGAACATCGGCAGCGCCACGCCGTTCAGGCCGAGCTTGAGGCTGATGCCGAAGGCCGAAAGGCCCACCTCGGTGTTGCTCGCGAAGAAATACCGCGCCGCCCCTTCCGCGGGAAACTCCCGCCACAGCCAGAGCGCGATCAGCGCCGGCAGGGCAAAGGCCGCGACGGCCAGCTTCGTCGCATACCGCTTCGGCAACCCGAGCGCGATGAGCAGCGCGGCCCCGAGCGGGGTGGCGATGGCCAGTTGCAGGAGATGGGCGTCGTTGGGATTCACAGCATCAGAGGTGGCCGGTGGCGAAGGCCCAGAGCAGGACGGCGCCGAGCAGGAACCAGTAGACGTAGGCGTGCACGCTGCCGGAATACAGCGCGCGGGCGCCGTAGCCGAGCAGGCCGACGACGCCGGCCAGCCCGCGGATGATCAGCCCGGCGAGGAAGATCTGCTCGAGGAAGTTCAGCAGCATCGCGAAGCGCTGCTGGATCTTCGCCACGTAGTAATCGTAGATGTTGTCGAACGACGCCCGCAGTTGCACCAGTCCGCTGAAGATCACGGGCGCGCGTTCCTCCAGGGTGTCGTTCTCCGTCGTCCGGTAAAAGATCAGCGCCCCGCCGGCGCCCAAGGCCAGCACGACGAGCGACGTGACCAGGATGGTAACGTGCTCCGGACCCTCGGCCTCGGGCACGAGGTGGGCCACGGAACCGGCGAGCCGGCCGAAAACCCCGGACCAGCCGCCGCCCAGTGACAAGGCGGCCAGCAGCACGAGCGGGAGCGTCATGGTCCAGCCCGTCTCATGGGCGTGGCCGGCGGATTCCCCGCGCGCGGCGCCGAAGAACACGAGCTTCCACAGGCGGAACATGTAGAACGAGGTCAGGATCGCGGTGAAGGCCAGGATCGCAAAGACCGCCGTGTCGTTCTTCATCGCGAGGTACAGGATCGCGTCCTTCGAGTAGAAGCCGGCGAGGAACGGCACGCCGGTGATGGCCAGCACGCCGACCGTGAAAGTGATGAAGGTCACGGGCATTTTCCGGCGCAAGCCGCCCATGCGGAAAATGTCCTGCTCGTGGTGGCAGCCGATGATGACCGAGCCGGCCGCAAGGAAGAGCAGCGCCTTGAAGAAGGCATGCGTGGTCAGGTGGAACATGGCGGCGCCGATGCCGGCCGGATCGGGCGCAAGGTGGAGCATGTCCACCGCGCCGCCGCCCACTCCCTCGCTCACCCACCCCGCGCCCAGGCCGAACGCCGCGACCATGTAGCCGAGCTGCGAGAGCGTCGAGTAGGCCAGCACCTTCTTGATGTCGCGCTGCACCACCGCGCACAGCGCCGCGTAGAGGGCGGTGACGGTGCCGACCCACATGATGACCTGCAGCGCCTCGAAGACCATGAGCATGTGCACGCGGCAGAGCATGTAGATACCCGCCGCCACCATCGTGGCGGCGTGGATGAGGGCGGACACGGGCGTCGGGCCCTCCATGGCATCGGGCAGCCAGACTTGCAGCGGCATCTGCGCCGATTTGCCCACCGCGCCGCAGAACAGCAGCAGCGGGATCGCCGCGCTCAGCGCCAGCTGGTTGGCCGCCCCGAGGCGCGCCAGCTCGTCGAGATTCACCGTGCCGTTGTCCCAGTAGCACATGATGATCCCGAGCAGGAAACCGAAGTCGCCGACGCGGTTGACGATGAACGCCTTTTTCGACGCGTCGGCCGCGGACTGCTTCTCGTGATAGTGGTTGATCAGCAGCCAGGAGCTGAAGCCGACGAGCTCCCAAAAAACGAAAACCATGAACAGGTTGTCGGCGAGCACGATGCCGATCATGGAAAACATGAAGATCGACAGGCCGCCAAAGAAGCGCGCGCGGGCCTTGTCGTCGTGCATGTAGCCCAGCGAAAACACGTGGATCAGGAAGCCCACGACCCCGACGACGAACAGCATCAGCGCCGCGAGGTCGTCGTACTTGAAGCCGAGGGAAACGGCGAAATCGCCGAAGCGCAGCCACTCGACCGAGCTCGAGAATCTTTCGCCGTGCCCCAGCAGGATGATGGAGATGAAGGCGACCAGCGCCGCCGCCCCCACTGAAACCCAGGCCGCCAACGCGCCGCGCCGACGCAGGAACAGCGCGATCACCGTGGCCGAGGCGAGCGGCAGCAGGAGCGCAAGGAGGGCGTGCTCGGGCATCGAGTGCATGGCGTCAGGGCTGAAGCGTCGAATGACGAGGGGCGAATGACGAGGGCCGGCACGGCGCCATTCGGTGCGACGGCAGGTGCGTTCGCCCTTCGACCTTGGACTTTCGACCGGGGGCCATGTCAGTGCTTCAACTGGTTGAGCTCCTCGACCTGCACCGTGTGGCGCTGGCGGAAGAGCGCCACGATGATGGCCAGGCCGACGGCCACCTCGGCCGCGGCGATCGTGAGGATGAAGAAAACGAAGACGTTGCCGTCGAGCGTGCCGTTGAAATGCGAGAACGCGACGAGCGCGATCGTCGAGGCGATGAGCATCAGCTCGAGGCACATGTAGATCACGAGCGTGTTCTTCCTCAGGAGCACGCCCAGGAAACCCAGCGCGAACAGCACGGCGCTGATCAGGAGGTAATGATTGAGCCCGACAATCATGGCGCATCCTCCGGCGGGGCGAATTTCTTGCTCAACACGATCACGCCCAGCATCGCCGCGAGCAGCAGGAAGCCGACAACCTGCACCGGCAGGAGATAAGTGGTGAAAAGCATCTCGGCGTAATTCTTCAGCGTCGGGCTCGCCGCGGGAGCCGCCGCGGCCGGCAGCTCCGCCTGCCGGTGGAGCATCACCACGCCGGCCGCCAGGAGCAGGCCGCCCAGCGCCGCCGCGATGACCGTGGGACGCGTGAATGCCTTGAGCGCCGCCGGGCGCGTATCGAGCAGCATGATGATGAACAGGAACAGGGCGACGACCGCGCCGGCATAGACCAGCAGGAGGACGAACGCCAACAGGGCCGCGTCGAGCAGCACGAAGAGGCCGGCCACGCCCACGAGCGAAAGCAGCAGGAACATCGCGGCGTTGACCGCATTCCTGTTCACCACCACGAGCGCCGCGCCGCCGAGGGTGAGGAAGGTGAAAAAGAAGAAGAGAAGGTTCGCCATGGCTCAGTGCGCCGCATTGCCGTGCTCGGCGGCGTCCTTCTTCTTGTCCCACTTGAAATGCTGGTCGGGCAGCGTGCCGCCCAGCTCGTAGAGGCGCTGCTTGTTGTTCACCATCTCCTCGCGCGTGTAGCCGGACATCGAGTACTGGCTCTGGAGCCAGATCGCCTCCTCGGGGCACACCTCCTGGCAGAGGCCGCAATAGATGCACCGCAGCATGTCGATCTCGAATTCCTTCGGCGCCTTCTCGACGTGCGCACTGGGGGCGTCGGGTGGAATTTCACCCGGCGTGATGCGGATGGCCTTCGGCGGGCAGACGAACTCGCACAGCTGGCACGAAACGCATTTCTCGCGGCCGTGCGGGTCCTTCACCAAGGTGGGCACTCCGCGGTAGCCGGCCGGGATCGGCGGCCGCTGCTCCGGGTACTGCATCGTCACGTTCGGGGCGAACAGGTGCTTCAGCGTCACGCGCATGCCCGCGAAGATCTGCGGCAGGTAGAGCCGCTCCGCGAGGGTCAGGGGTTTGCGTTCGACGACGTAGGGCATGGCGCTCAGGAAACGGGTTTTTGCAGCAGCGCGATCGCGATGGCGTACACGATGAGGTTGCCGATGGCGAGCGGCAGCAGCTTCTGCCAGCCGAGTTTCATGATCTGGTCGTAACGGAAGCGCGGCACCGTCCACCGCACCCACATGAACAGGAAGATGAAGAACACCACCTTCCCGAGGAAGATGGCGATCGAGAGCAGGCCCAGCAGGATCGGATGCGGCGCGAGGTGCAGCACCTCCGCGACTTTCCACAGTGGCAGCCCGGGCAGCGGGTTCCACCCGCCGAGGAAGAGCAGGATGAACACGCCCGAGCCGACCGTCATGTGGCCGTACTCGGCCACGAAGAAGAGACCCCACTTGAGCGAACCGTACTCAGTGTGGAAACCGCCCACGAGGTCGGCCTCGCCCTCGGCCATGTCGAACGGCAGGCGGTTCGTCTCGGCGAACAGCGCGACGAGGAACACGACCGCGGACACCGGCATGTAGAAGATGAACCACAGGCTGTGCCACGTGGCGCCGAACCCGGACTGCGCCTGCACCACTTGGAACAGGCTCAGCGAGCCGGACGAACCCGGTGCGTTCACCACGAGGAAGACCGGCAGCACGGCGAGCGTCATCGACAACTCGTACGAGATGAGTTGCGCCGAGGCGCGGACGCCGCCGAGGAAGGGGTATTTCGAATTCGAGGCCCAGCCGGCGAGGATGAGCGAGTAGACGCCGAGCGACGACACCGCGAACACCGCGAGGATGCCGACGTCGACGTTGGCGAGGACCAGCGGCACCAGCCTTCCCGCTTCGTCCAGGTACGCGCCGAATGGGACGACCACGACCGTGGTCAACGCCGGGATCATGGCCACGACCGGCGCGAGGACGAAGTAGAGCTTGTTCACGTGCCCGGGAACCGGGTCCTCCTTGAAGAACATCTTCCCGCCGTCGGCGAGAAGGTGGAACAAGCCCAGGCGTTGCAGCGCCGGCCCGATCACCGGCACCCACTGGAACCAGAACGGGATGGCGCGGTTCGGGCCCGGGCGGCCCTGGATCCAGGCGGAGATCTTCCGCTCCACGAGCGAGCACGCGCCGCCGACGGGGAAAAGCACGCCAATGACGCACAGGCCCTTGACGGCCATCTGCAGCAGCGGGTGCAGTCCCGACCAGAACTGGATGACCGCGCTCATGCGTTCGCGGCGGCCGGCACGGCCGCGGGTTTGTAGTGAAGCGTCTCGCCCTCGACAAAAGGCAGCCCGGCCCAGGCCGAGGCTTCGAGCACCCGGCCCGTCGCGGGCAGGTTGGCGTAGGTGATGCCTGCCAGCACCGGCACTTCCGTCGCGATCGCGGACCATAGTGCGCCAAGTTCGGAAGAAAGAGCCGGTCCGGCGACCGCTGCGACGAGATTGGCCAGCGTCACCAAATCGTCGGCGACTTCCGCGGGACCGGGCACGGCCTTGGCGAATTTCTGCAGGCGGAATTGCTGGTTCACAAAACAGCCGGACTTCTCGAAGATCGTCAGCGCCGGGATCACGACCTGGGCGGCATCGCTCGTGGCATTCTTGTGGGTGCCGACATAGACGACGTTAACCTTGGCCAGATGGGCGGCGGTCAACCCGGCGGCAACGAGATCCTCGTTGATCGCGAAGATGGTCTTGATCTTGCCGGCATCGATGTCGGCCGTGAGACCCGTGAGCTGCGATGACGGCAGCGCCTTGATCAAGCCCGTGACCAGCGCACCGCGAACATTCGGGTTGCGATCGGCCGAGATCAGGAGGCCGTCGCCCTTCCCCACCCGGCTGACCAGCAGGGCCGGGGCCTTGATCGCTTCGGCGAGCTTCTTCGTCAGGAACTGTTCCTCGACGCTGCTGCGGCCGGAGCCGACGATAACAACCGATCCGGCGGCCAGCAGGTCGGCGGCCGCTTTGAGCGCCATCGGCGCCGCCGTCGCGGAGCCGTTGATCGCCGGCGCCAGCAGCCGGTCGGGCGCCTTGACCTGCTTGTAGAGAATGCGACCGGAATCGGCCATCCAGGTGTCGTTCACCTCGTCGTTTTGGCGCGGGGTGATGCGATAGATGACGCCCTCGCGGCTCCAGACCTCTGTGTTCACGCCGACGGACGACTCGGGATCGATCCCCGGCGTGTGCTTGAGGAACCACACGCGCATCTTGAAGCGGAAATCGGTCGAGGTGAGCGCGCCCACCGGGCAGATGTCGACGGTGTTGAGCGAATAATTGTTCTCGAGCTGGCGGCCCGGGTAGCACGTCAGCGTGCTGTAGCTGCCGCGGTCAACGAAGCCGAGGACGTCGTCCTTGGCGATCTCCTTGCAGAAACGCACGCAGCGTGAGCAGAGGATGCAACGCTCGTCATCGAGCATCACGCGCGGGCCGAGTTGGGTGCGCTTGGGCTTGACGTTCTTCTGCTCGACGAAGCGCGAGTAGCCACGGCCGTAGGCCGTGGAAAACTCCTGCAGCTTGCATTCGCCGGCCTGGTCGCAGATCGGGCAGTCGAGCGGATGGTTGATGAGGAGAAATTCCGTGACGCCATTGCGGCAGTCCTGCACGAGCGGCGTATTGGTGCGGATGTGCAAGCCGGGCGCCGCGTTGGTCGCGCAGGCGATCGTCGGGCGCGGCATCCAGTTCACCTTCTGCTTGCCGGTCGCCGGGTCCATGATCGGCGCCTTCGTGGCCGGGTCCACCGCCGGCAGGCCCATCTCGACGAGACACATCCGGCAGTTGCCCGCGACCGAAAGCTTCTGGTGATAGCAGTAATGCGGGACCTCCACGCCGGCGAGCCGCGCCGCCTCGATCATGTTCGTGCCCTTCGGCACGGCGAGGTCCTTGCCGTCAACATTGACGGTCACGAGGTCGGCGGGTTTGGCGGTCTGGGACATTGCGCAGGAGTTTTTAACCACAGATGGACACAGATACACACAGATGTCCCAAGCCGCTCAGCCTGCATCCGTATCTGTGTTCATTTGTGTTCATCTGTGGTTCAAATATCAGATGAGTGGCGATGCTGGCGCGGCCTTCGTCTTTTTCGTCTCGTGGTAGGCCCCGAACTCATCGCCGAACTTCGCGAGGAAGCTCTGCGTCGGCCAGGAGCAGGCCTCGCCGAAGGCGCAGATGGTGCGGCCGGGAATCTGGTCGGCCACGCCCTTCAGCAGCGCCGCGTCCTGCGGTCGCGCCTCGCCGTGCACCATGCGCGTCGTGATCTTCTTCATCCAGAGCGAGCCCTCGCGGCACGGCGTGCACTGGCCGCAGCTCTCGTGCGAGTAGAACGCGTTGATGTTGGCCAGGGCCTCGACCATGTTGACGGAGTCGTCCATCACGATGACGCCGCCGGAACCGCCCATCGTGCCGATCATGCCGAGCGAATCGAAGTCCATCGGCAAATCCTCGACGCCCCAGTCGTAATCGACCAATTCATTGCCGACCTTGCGCTTGCCCTTGAAGCGCTCGCCGAAGCGCAGGATCTTGGCGGACGAGCCGCCGGGGATCACCGCCTTGAACTTCCGCCCCGGCAGCGGGCCGCCGCACACCTCGTTGAGCAGCTGGCCCAGGGTGATCTTGCCGCACTCGAACTCGTAATAACCCGGCCGCTGCACGTGGCCGGAGACGCAGAAGATGCGCGTGCCGGTGTTGTTCGGCGTGCCGATCTTCGCGTAGGCCTCGCCGCCCATGGCGGCGATGTGCTTCACGTGGCAGAGCGTCTCAACGTTGTTGACGATCGTCGGGCACTGGTAGAGCCCGAGCACCGCGGGGAAATACGGGGGCTTGATGCGGGGATTGGCGCGCTTGCCCTCGAGCGACTCGATCAGGCCGGTCTCCTCGCCGCAGATGTAGGCGCCGGCGCCGCGGTGCACGAAAATGTCGCAGCTGTAGTTGCTCCCGAGAATGTTTTTGCCAACGAGGTTGGCGTCGCGCGCCTCCTGGATGGCCTGCTCGAGGATCCGCGCGCCATGCGGCATCTCGCCGCGGATGTAGATGTAGGCCTGCTGGACGTTGTTGGCGAAGCACGCGATCATCGTGCCCTCGATCAGCTGGTGCGGGTCCTGATGGATGATGTAGCGGTCCTTGAACGTCCCCGGCTCCGATTCGTCGGCATTAACGATGAGGTAGATTGGTTTGCCGCTCTTGCGGTCGACCAGCGTCCACTTCAGGCCGCACGAGAAACCCGCGCCGCCGCGGCCGCGCAGGCCGGACTTCTTGACCTCGTCGATCAGCTCCGCCGGCGGTCGCGCGAAGGCCTTCTGCATCACCTCGTAGCCGCCGTGCTTCCGGTAGCAGGCGAGGTCACGCGTATAGCCGGGCTCATCGATGTGAGCGAAGATCATGCGGCGTTGGGCGGGAGCGGGCATGGTCAGGCGTGGTCCTTGCGGGATTCCTTTTCCTCGAGGACGACCTCGATGCCGCCCGTCCAGCGGGCGGCGAAATTGTAGACCATGGCCACGAGCACGCCGGTGATGAATCCGCCGATGGCGTTGATGACGGGCGTGAACACCGCCAGGCCGCCGGCGAGGAACCACGGGACAGCCGGGAACACGTGCGGCACATAGCCCTTGGTCTCGGCCGTGAACGCGATGCCAAGGGTGATCAGGAACAGCGGCGCGATGACCATGCCCGCAACGCCGTTGATCAGGCCCAGCACGATGCCGAACCGGATGGGCGGAACCTGCAGCAGCCGGTATTTCTTCACGGCTTCCCTCCCCGGGCCTTGGCGTTGGCCCTGATCTTGTCGCTGAGTTCCTTCACCTTGGCGGCGTCGACGCGCTCGTGCAGGTCGTCGTCGACCATCACCACCGGGCCGCTGCCGCAGCTCGCGAGGCATTCGACGAAATCGATCGTGACCTCGCCGTCGGCAGAAATCTCCCCGCGCTTGCAGCCGAACTCCTGCTCGAAGCGTTCGCAGACCTTGTATCCGCCGGTCAGCGCGCAGGAGAGCGTGCGGCAAACCTTGATGTGACGGCGCCCGATCGGCTGCTGCCGGAACATCGGGTAGAACGTCACCAGTTCGTAGACATTGATCGGCTGGAGCTCGAGCTTCTGCGCGATCCACTCGATCGCCTCCTTCGAAATCCAACCCGCGTCCTCCTGCACCAGGTGCAACAGCGGCAGCGCGGCGCTGCGCTTTACCGGGTAATGGGTGATCACCTCGTCGATCTTCTTGAGTGTTTCGGACTTCAGGTTCATCGCGCGGCGATCACCGGTCGCACTCGCCCATGACGAAGTCGAGCGAGCCGAGGATGGAGACGACATCGGACACCATGGCGCCGACGCAAAGCTTGGGGAGGAGGGAAAGGTTGCAGAACGACGGGCTGCGGATCTTCAGCCGGTACGGCACGCCGCCGCCGGTGCTCACGATGTAGAAGCCCAGGATGCCCTTCGGATTCTCCGCCTCGAAGTAGACTTCGCCCGGCGGCATCTGCGGCCCTTCGGTCACGATCATGAAGTTGTTGATGAGCTCCTCCATCGACGTGAGGACCTTGTCCTTCGGCGGCGCGAAAATTTTCCGGGCATCTTTCGCGTACCAGTCGCCGCCCGGGAAATTCTTCAACACCTGGCGGATGATGCGCACGGACTGCTTCATCTCCTCACCGCGGCAAAGATAACGGTCGTAGCAATCGCCCTTGGCGCCGACGGGCACGTCGAACTCGTACTGCTCGTAACCGGAGTAAGGCCGGTCCTTGCGCAAGTCGGTGGGGATGCCCGAACCGCGGAGGTTCGGCCCGGTCAGGCCGTAGGCGATGGCGTCCTCTTTGGAGATGACGCCGATGTCGACCGTGCGGTCGAGGAAGATCTTGTTCCGCGAGAGCAGGCCGAGGATTTCGTCGAGGATCGGCAGGAACTGGTCGCAGAAGGCGCCGACGCGCTGGGTCCAGCCCTCGGGCACGTCGCGCTGCAGGCCGCCGATCCGCGTGTAGCTGGTCGTGAACCGCGCGCCGGTGAGCTCTTCGAACAGCCGGTAGAGCTTTTCCCGCTCTTCGAAGCAGTACATGAACACGGTCCAGGCGCCGACATCGATGCCGTAGGCGCCGAGGCCCATCAGGTGCGACGAGACGCGCGCCATTTCCGCCGTGAGCACGCGGATCGCCTGGCAGCGCGGCGGCACCTCGAGCTTCGCCAGGCGCTCGACGGCGATGGCGTAGGCCATGTTGTTCGCGAGCGGGGCGATGTAATCCAGCCGGTCCGTGTAGGGCACGAACTGGTTGTAGGTCATGTTCTCGGCGATCTTCTCATCGCCACGGTGGAGGTAGCCGATGACCGGGTCGGCCTTGGTCACCACCTCGCCCTCGAGCTCGAACTGCAGGCGCAGCACGCCGTGGGTCGACGGGTGCGATGGACCCATCGAGAGCGACATCTTCTCCGGCTCGAACTCCTTCGGCACGCTGGCCGCCTTGGCGGCGGCATCGGGAAATGAGAATTCGGTGGCCATCGCGTTATTCGGGTTTCGGGCGGCGTTCGTTCCAGGCCTCGTCCTTGGCGCGCGGCTCGGCCTCGCTCATCGGCCGCCCCGATTTGGCCACAAACGGACCACCGGCCATGGGTGCGGCGATCAGGCCGGTCTTTGTCTCGGCCGCGATCTCCGGGTCCGGCAGTTCCGTCGGCAGCCCCGCCAGCGGGAATTCCTTGCGCAGGGGGAAATACGGATAGCCTTCCCACATCAGGATGCGGCGCAGGTCGGGATGGCCATCGAACTTGATTCCGAACATGTCGTAGATTTCGCGCTCGAGCCAGTTGGCGCCGGCCCAGAGCCCGACGGCGCTCGGTACCGAAGGCTCGGCATCGCTCGCGCAGTCGGCCGCGAGGCGCACGTACCTGTGCCCGGTGCTCGAATAAAGATGCCAGACGACGGTGAAACGCGGCGACTTCGCCGCCGTCCAATCGATGGCCGTGGCGTCCGTCAGGATGTCGAAGCCGTGCTGGTCGCGGAAATACCGGAGTACCGCCAGGATCTCGGCCGCCGGCACGTTGAAGGCGGGCCAATCGAGGCTGTCCCGGGGGCTGACCGAGGGAAATTGCTGGCGAACGGCGGTCGTGAGGTCGACGTCGGTGGTCATGCGCGCGGGCGGCTGTTCAGGCGCTCAGCAGTTTCGCGGCGGAGTGCTCGCGTTTGACCTTGGCTTGGAGCTTCATCAACCCGTCCAAGAGGGCCTCGGGACGCGGCGGGCATCCACTGATATAGACGTCGACTGGAATGATGCGATCGACCCCCTGGAGGGTCGCGTAACTGCGGTACATGCCGCCCGATGAGGCGCAGGCGCCCATCGCGATGACCCATTTCGGCGCCGCCATCTGGTCGTAAATGCGGCGGACCACGGTGGACATCTTGTAGGTGACGGTGCCGGCCACGATCATGCAATCGGACTGGCGGGGGGAAAACCGCATGACCTCGGCGCCGAAGCGCGAGATGTCGAAACGGCTCGAGGCAGTCGCCATCAGCTCGATGGCGCAGCAGGCCAGGCCCATCGGCATCGGCCACATGGAGTTGGTCCGCAGCCAGTTGACCGCCGCGTCGAGCTTGGTGACGACGACGTCTCCTTCAATCTTGGTGTCGTAGGCTAGTTCTTGGTCGGTGGTGGCCATGTGCGCGGACTGAAGTCGAAAAATCGACCCAACCTACCAGCCGCCCAAACCCGTGCAAGGAGCTTTTGGTTTCGCGGGCTGCATTATGACGGTTGCTGCCGCGGCCATTAGCGAAGGACCCTCTGGACGCGGCCTTTAGGATGGGAACTGCGGCCGGCCGCGCCAGGCGGGAATTACCGTTGACCGCATGAAGACCGCTGACCTTTATTTGCCCTCCTGTTGGTTCCGGAGAGGTGGCTGAGTGGTTTAAAGTACCCGCTTGGAAAGCGGGCGTAGGGAAACCTACCGGGGGTTCGAAACCCCCCCTCTCCGCCATTTGCGCGGAGCGCAACTGGCGGTTCCCGCAGCGCGGGCGCGATGCGCAGCAGAGCGAAGGTGGGGGATATGGGCAAACGCCGGCTCGGTGGCGTTTGGGCCGGAGGCCCGAGCATCGCGAGCCAATCCCCCCCTCTCGGCCATTTGCGCTCTCACAGAGCTGCGGATCGGCGAGCCGGCCCGGGTGTATACCAGCTCACGGCGACCTGCGGGAGGGGCATATCGCTGGCAGATGCCGCCGTGCGCACCAGCCATGGTTGGGGTTTTTCTTGCCCCGAAAATCAGGTGTTTTTCTTTCGGAGTTGTGCTGGAGGCCGGAACTGCCCCGACGCAATAATCCTCTAAAAGACCGTGCCCATCCGATCCGACGTTGGGTGAGGCCGCGAGCTGTCTCCATGACCAAACGCCCGTCCCCAGAACCACCCGACCCGTCCGATCCTTCGGGCCCTTGGCGTTCGCAGCTGGAGCAGGAGCGCGAATGGTTTCGCGTCACCCTTTCCAGCATCGGCGACGCGGTGATCACGACCGACACCGAGGCGAGGATCACTTATCTCAACCCCGTGGCCGAAAAAATGACCGGGTGGAGCAATGCGGAAGCCCGCGGCCAGCCGCTGGCGAATGTCTTTCGCATCATCAACGAATTGACGCGGCTCGAGGCCAAAAACCCGGTCGCCCGCGTCCTGGCGGAAGGAAACATCATCGGCCTCGCCAACCATACCTCGCTCATCGATCGCCAGGGCCGCGAGACCGCGATCGAGGACAGCGCCGCGCCCATCCGCGATGCCGCCGGCAAAATGGTCGGGACGGTCATGGTTTTCCACGACGTGGACGCCCGCCGAAAGGCGGAACGCGCCCTCGCCCGGAACGAAAAGCTGCTCGCCGACTTCTTCGCGAATGCCCCGGTGGGTCTGAACTGGATCGGCCCGGACGGGCGGGTCCTCCGGGCCAACCGCGCCGAACTCGAGATCCTGGGCTACAGGGAGGACGAATACGTGGGCCGGCCTTGGGCGGACTTCCATGTCGAACCGGCCAATGCGACCGCGTTGTTCAACGTCCTGAAGACCGGCGGCGCCGTGGAGGGCAGCGCCGGCCGGCTGCGAGCCAAGGACGGCTCCATCCGCGAGGTGCTGATCTCCGCCAATACGTTCACCGAGAACGGCCATTTCGTCCACGCCCGATGCTTCACCCGCGACGTGACCGAGCAGAATCGCGCCGCCGCCGCGCGGGCGCACCTGGCCGCCCTGGTGGCCTCGTCCGACGATGCCATCGTGAGCAAGGACCTGAACGGAATCATCCAGTCCTGGAACGAAGGCGCACACCGGCTTTTCGGTTACACCGCCGCCGAAGCCGTCGGCCAGCCGATCACCATCGTCATTCCGCCCGACCGCCTCGAGGAGGAACCCGCCATCCTCGACCGGCTCCGGCATGGCGAGCGCGTCGACCATTTTGAAACCATCCGGCGCCACAAGGACGGGCGGCTGCTCGACGTGTCATTGACGATCTCGCCCATTTTGAACGCCGCCGGCGAAGTCATCGGCGCATCCAAGATCGCCCGCGACATCGGCGAACGCCGCCGCACCGAGCAGGCCCTCCGCGACGAGTACGCGATCACCGAAGAACTCAACCAGGTCGCCCAGGCGCTCGCCACGGAACTGGATGTGGCGCGCATCGTCCAGGTCATCACCGACGCCGGCACCCGCATCACGCGCGCCCGCTATGGGGCTTACTTCCACAACCAGGCGAATGAAGCCGGCGCGCCCACCCTGCCGTATGCTTCGTCCGGATTCGAGCGGACGCAGTTCGAGAAATTCCCGCTGGCGCGCGCCGCAGCCCTGCTGGGGCCGACCTTCCGCGGCGAAGGCGTGATCCGCCTCGACGATGTCCGCCGGGATCCGCGTTTCGCCGGGAATGCACCCTCCCAAGGAAGTCCCGGCGGATCGGACAAGGTCGTGAGCTACCTCGCGGTGCCCGTGGTCGGCCATTCCGGCGAAGTCCTGGGCGGACCTTTTCTTCGGTCATCCCGAACCCGGCGTCTTCACCGCCCGGGACGAGAAGGTAATCGTCGGCCTGGCCGCGCAGGCCGCCGCGGCCATGTACACTGCCCGGTTGTACGAGGCCGAGAAGAAAGCCCGCGCGTCCGCCGAGCGTGCGAGCGAAGCCAAGGACCGCTTCATCGCGGCTTTGAGCCACGAGCTGCGCACGCCCCTCACGCCCGTGATCGCCCTGGTGTCGAACTTGCGCGACAATCCCGCCCTGCCGCCAGGCGTCAGCGAAGACCTCGAAATTGTCCGGCGGAACGTTCTCCTCGAGGCGCGCTTGATCGACGATCTCCTCGACGTGACGCGGATCGCGCACGGCAAGCTCAGCCTTGAACACGAGGTGATCCCGGTCGAAGGCCTCATCGATACCGCCCTGAACATCTGTCATCCGGACCTCGAGGGCCGGCGGCTGGAGATCGTCCGGGACCTGCACGCCCCCACCGCCCGGGTCGAAGGCGACAGCGCGCGGTTGACGCAGGTGTTTTGGAACCTGCTGAAGAACGCGATCAAGTTCACTCCCGACGGAGGCATGATCACGATTCGCGACCGGGTGTCCCCGGCCGGCGAGCCGGGCGAAGTCGTGATCGAAGTCGAGGATACCGGGTGTGGCATCGAGGTGGAGGCGCTTCCGCGGATATTCTCGGCGTTTGACCAGGGCGGTTCCGAAACCACGCGGCGGTTCGGAGGCCTGGGCCTCGGGCTCGCGATCAGCCGGGCCATTGTCCGGGCCCACCATGGCCGGCTCGAAGTGGCCAGCTCGGGACCCGGCCGCGGGAGCGTATTCACCGTGACGCTGCCGCTTGCGCGCCATGAATCGTCCGCCGGGTCCCCGGGCGGCCATGGCTTCGGGACCTTCGGCGAAGTTCACGCCGCAATGCCTCCCCGCCGGATCCTGCTCGTGGAAGATCATGCCGATACGGGCCGAATCCTGTCTCGCCTGCTGTGCGCCTGGGGCCACACCGTCTTTCATGCCAAAACCGTTGCGGAGGCGCTGCAGATGGCTGCAACCGAAATGGCGACCCGTGGCCTCGATTTTATAATCAGTGACGTCGGCCTGCCGGACGGCAGCGGGCTCGACTTGATGAAGCAGCTGGCCGGCCGCTACTCGCTGTCGGGCATCGCCCTGAGCGGTTATGGCATGGAGTCCGATATCCAGCAAAGCCTGGCCGCCGGGTTCGTGCGGCACTTGACGAAACCCGTGGACTTGAACCAGCTGCGCTCCGCCGTCGAAGAGCTCATTGCGGCGCGCCCCTGAGCCCGGTTTTATCCAGTTGGGTGATTTGCGCCAAAGGCGCATTGCCATTCCGTCCCGGCCCCGCGTACCCTCCGTGTCCACCCACGCCATGGCCACGCAACGTATCGTCATCATCGGCGGAGGCTTTGGCGGAGTGAAGTGTGCGCAGGTCCTGGCGAAGAAACTGCGAAACAGCGGTGTCGAGCTCGTCCTTTTCAACAAGGAAAACCATCTCGTCTTCAGCCCGCTGCTCGCCGATGCCGTCGGCTCGTCGCTCAGCTTGCTCGATGTCATCGTGCCGTTGCGACAGCTCCTGCCGGGGGTGATCTGCCGCACGGAGGAGGTCCGCAATGTCGACCTCGCGGCCAGCACGATCGAGTACGAGGGCTTCGACGGCCAGCCACGCCGGCTGGACTATGACCACGTCGTCCTCGCCTGCGGCAACATCTCCAATCTCAACGTCGTGCCGGGCATGTCCGACCACGCGTTCCCGCTCAAGACCGTGGGCGACGCCGCGGTGCTGCGCACGCATATCCTGTCGATGATGGAAAAGGCGGAGGTCTGCGACGATCCCGCCCGGCGCCGCTGGTACCTTTCCTTCATCGTCGTCGGCGGCGGCTACAGCGGCGTCGAGACCGCCGGCGAAATCAACGACCTCGTCCGCACCAGCGCCCGCTTCTACTCCAATATCCGCAACGAGGACATCACCGTCACGCTCATCCACTCGCGCGACCAGCTCCTCCCGGAAATCAGCCCGCAGCTCCGCGAGTTCGCCCGCGAAAAGATGGAGAAGGCGGGGGTCACGATGAAGCTCAATGCCCGCGTGCAGCTGGCCACGGGCGAAGGCGTCGGGCTCAAGGACGACTTCGTCCATGGCGGCACCATCGTCTGCACCATCGGCAGCACGACCGCTCCTGTCGTGAAGCGGCTCGACACCCCGCAGGAGAAAGGCCGGCTGCTCACCAATGCCGACATGCGCCTCCGGGGCCGCGACAATGCCTGGGCCATCGGCGACTGCGCCAACGTCATCAATGCCGTCGACGGCAATCCCTCGCCGCCCACCGGGCAGTTTGCCGAACGCGAAGGCCGCCAGTGCGCCGAGAACATCCTGCGCGTCATGCGCGGTGAGCCGACGCGACCATTCGCCTTCAAGGTCCTCGGCCAGCTCTGCTCGATCGGTGGCCACAGCGCCGTGGCCGAGATGTTCGGGTTCCGGCTCTCCGGCTTCTGGGCGTGGTTCACCTGGCGCGGCGTCTACCTGTTCAAGCTCCCGACGTGGTCGCGGCGTGTCCAGGTCGGGTTCGACTGGGCCTGGCTGCTCGTTTTCCCGCGCGACCTCAGCTGCATCAAGACCGACACGACCGATCGCGTCACCCACGCCCACTACGAGCCGGGCGACTACATCATCAGGCAGGGCGAGGCCCCGACGAGCTTCTTCGTCATCGAGCAGGGCGAGGTGGAAATCGTCCGCGCCACGCCGGAGCATCCCGAGGGCGAGGTGCTCGCCGTGCTCGGCGCCGGCAATTTCTTCGGCGAGGCGGCGCTGCTCAGCAACCAGCCCCGCACCGCCTCCGTCCGGGCGCGCACGACTGCCGAAATCGTCGTCATGGGCCGGCACGTCTTCACGTCGATCTCGGAATCGCTCGCTCCGTTGAAGCAGGCCCTGATGGGCGCGATCACGCGCCGCGCGCCCAACTCCGCGCTCGAGCGCCCCCGCGTGCGTGCCGCGCTGCGCGAATTCAAGCTGGCCGACTTCATCGAACCGGCGCCGGCTCCCCTCCTCGCGCCGACGGCCACCTTGCTCGAGGTTACGCGCATCTTTGGCGAGAACGAGGCGCCGTTCTTCATGGTGTCGGCCGATGGCAAACGCCTCGACGGCCTCGTGACGCTCACTGATCTGCTGCACGCCCAGGCGTCCAATCTGCCGCCCGAGACGCCGCTCAAGGAATTCATGGTCGAGAATCCCGCGATTATCGCCTCATCCGACTCGTGCGTCGTCGCCGCCTCGGCCTTCCGGGAACACGGCCACAAATGGATGCCCGTCGTGGACAATAGGGAGCATCGCGAGATCGTCGGCTTCATGCGCGCCCGCAAGCTCATCGCCCGCATCATGCAGGTCGTCGGCCCGCCCAACACTCTCACGCAGGCGCCAATGCCGGATGCACCGCCAAACACAACGGCGGCGTCGTAGCTGCGGCCCTCCGATCTCGATCGTGGATTCTTCGTTTCGCTCAGAACGACAGCTTTCGGGAATTCGTCGGCGATAGTGTCATTCTGAACAAAGCGAAGAATCCAGTCCTGTGGCATTAAGCCGGGCAGGCCCAGGCATTCACTTCTCTTCCCCCCTTTGCCTCCGCCAAACTCTGTTTGCCAAACCGGGCGGCCGACGTAGCTTCTTCCGTTCACGCCTCGGCCGATGCAAGACCTCACCGAACTCTACCAGACCGTCATCCTGGACCATAACCGCCGCCCGCGGAACTACTCGGTCCTGCCGACGGCCAATCGTGTGGGCAGCGGCAACAACCCGTTGTGCGGCGACCAGATCACCGTTTACGTGAAACTCGACGGCGATCGCATCGCCGATATCAGCTTTCAGGGCAGCGGCTGCGCCATTTCCAAGGCCAGCGCCTCGCTCATGACCCTCGCGCTCAAGGGCAAGACCATCGCCGAGGCCGAGGCCGCCTACGCCGACCTGCACAAGCTCGTGACCACCGGACAGGTGGCCGAGGATGATATGTCCGATGTCGCCGCGCTCGCCGGCGTTCACCAGTTCCCGGCGCGGATCAAGTGCGCCACCCTCGCCTGGCACGCCGCCCTCAATGCCGCCAAGGACGACGCCAGCCCGGCCACGACTGAGAAGCCATCCGACTAGATATCGTTCTCGTTCTCTTTCTCGTAATCCTTCTCCGGGTTATGCGCTGAGAGAACGAGAAGGAGCAAGAGAACGAGAAAGACCATGAATCAATTGCCGAACGCCGCCTGGAAGAACATCCGCGCCGATTTCCCCATCCTCGACCAGCAGGTCAACGGCAAGCCGCTCGTCTATCTCGACAACGCCGCGACGTCGCAAAAGCCGCGCTGCGTCATCGATGCGCTGTCATCATACTATCTGAAGGATAATGCCAACGTCCACCGCGGCATCCACGCGCTCTCGATGCGCGCCACCTTTGCCTACGAGGCCGCGCGCGAGCGGAGCGCGAAATTCCTGAATGCCGCCGAGCCGGGCGAAATTGTCTTCACCGCCGGCACCACCGACAGCATCAACCTGGTGGCCAATGCCTGGGGCGACGAAAACCTGAAGGCGGGCGACGTCATTCTCCTCACCGAGATGGAGCATCACTCCAACCTCGTGCCGTGGCAGCTGCTGGCCCGCCGGACCGGCGCCAAGCTGCGCTTCCTGCCGATCGTCGCCGGTGACACCGGCCTGCTCGACCTCGGCCAACTCGACAAGGTGCTGACGCCCGACGTGAAGATCTTCGCGTTTACCCACGTCTCGAACACGCTGGGCGTCATCAATCCCGCGGCCGAACTTTGCGCCGCCGCGAAAAAAGTCGGAGCGCTCACCGTCGTCGACGCCGCGCAGAGTGCCGGCCACATGCCGATCGATGTCCGCGCGATGGGCTGCGATTTCCTCGCGCTGTCCGGCCACAAGATGTGCGGCCCGACCGGTGTCGGCATCCTCTATGGCCGCAAGGCCCTGCTCGACGCCATGCCGCCCTACCGCGGCGGCGGCAGCATGATCTCGAACGTCGAATATTTCGAAAGCAAATGGGCGCCCGCGCCGGCGAAGTTCGAGGCCGGCACACCGAACATTGGCGACGTCATCGCGCTCGCCCGTGCCATGGACTACCTTGACGACCTCGGTCGCGAGGCCATCGCGCAGCATGACGAGAAACTCGCCGCCCTCGCCTACTCCCGCCTCAAGGCTGAAGTGCCCGGCATCCGCATCCTCGGGCCGGCGCACCACCGCAGCGGCGTCGTCAGCTTCGACCTGATGGGCGTGCACGCGCACGATGTCGTGACCCTGGCCGACCAGGAGGGCGTCGCCCTCCGCGGCGGCCACCACTGCAATCAGCCGCTGATGCGCAAGCTTGGCCTGAGCTCGACCTCCCGCGCCAGCTTCTACCTCTACAACACCGAGGCCGAGATCGACCGCCTCGTGGCCACACTGAAGAAGCTCCAGAAGTTCTTCGCGAGCTGAGGGTCGGCGCTCCCCAAGCCAAGGGGATTGTCTGGAGCCACTGGATTCTTCGCTCCGCTCAGAATGACAGTCTCAGGGCTGAGTACCCAATTCGTGTCATTCTGAGCGGGGCGAAGAATCCAGCCCGGCATCCGCGGAAAACAGTCACACGAGGATCTCGCCCTCTCGCGCACCCGGGAGGCATAAAGCCCCTCCTCCAGCCGAGCTGGAATTGCCCCAGCCTCCAACTCCCGCCCGATATTGCGCAAGATATGCGGAGTCAGCCCGGCGGGGTTCGGCTATGCTGGCCGCATTATGGTGTCACCACGCAACACCGTCCAAGTCCCCGTCGAACCGGCCCTCGAGCTCGTTCGCAAGTACAACGTGCCCGGCCCGCGGTACACGTCCTACCCGACTGCACCCCAATTCGCGGAGTCGATTGACCGCGCGGCCCTGCTCAACGAGGTCCGCCGCGACAATGCCGACGGCTCGCCGCTGTCGCTCTACTTCCATATCCCGTTCTGCGAATCGCTCTGCTGGTACTGCGGCTGCACGACGGTCATTACGACCCGTCGCGCTTCGGCCGGCGACTACGTGACCCTTCTCGAGAAAGAACTCGCGCTGACCGCCCCGCTCATGAACCGGAACCGGCCGGTCACGCAGCTGCATTTCGGCGGCGGCACGCCGACGTTCCTGCCGCCCGCCGAGATCGACCGGCTCGCCGCGGCCATCCACCGGCATTTCAAGTTTGCGGCCGATTCGGAGAACTCCGTCGAAATCGATCCGCGGCGCCTGACCAAGGACCATGTCGAGGCCTTCCGCCGGCTTGGCTGTAACCGGGCGTCGCTCGGCGTCCAGGACACCAATCCCGCCGTGCAGCTGGCCGTTCACCGTTGGCAGCCGATCGAACAGACCGCCCAGGCCATCGCCTGGCTGCGTGAAGCCGGGTTCCAGTCCGTCAGCGTCGATCTCATCTTCGGCCTGCCGCTTCAGACGCCCGCGTCCTTTGCCCGGACGATTGACGAGGTCATCGGCCTCAAGCCCGACCGGCTCGCCGTTTTCAGCTACGCGCATGTGCCCTGGATCAAGCCCGCGCAGAAGATCTTCGACACCCGCCAGCAGCTGCCGACCACCGAGGACAAGCTCACGATGCTGATGACCGCGGTCAACCGGCTGACGGCCGCCGGCTACGTGCAGATCGGCATGGATCATTTCGCGCGTCCCGACGATGAACTCGCGGTGGCGTTCAACGACGGCACGCTGCACCGCAATTTCCAGGGTTACACGACCCGCGCCGGCGCCTCGCTCTACGGCTTCGGCATGTCGTCGATCTCCGAAACCGATGGGGCCTTCCGGCAGAACTACAAGGAACTGCCCGATTACACCGCCGCGGTCGAGGCCAGCCGGCTGCCCATTGAGCGCGGCTACGTGCTGACCGAGGACGATCGCCGGCGTCGCGTGATCATCTCCGACATCATGTGCGCCCGCGGGCTCGACTTCGCCGGCCTTTCCCGCCGGCTGGGCCTCGACTTCGCCGCGACTTACGCGACCGAGCTCGCCTCGCTCGCCGACCTCGAGTCCGACGGTCTCGTCATCCGCGAGCCCGGCCACGTGACGATCACCGAGCTTGGCCGGCTGTTCCTCCGCATCATCGCCATGCGCTTCGATGCGCATCTGGCCAAGCGACCGACCGGCTTCTCCAAGACCGTCTGATTCCGCATGCCCTATCGCATCGGCAAGTCCTTCGAAATCGAGAGCGGCCACATTCTGTCGAAGCACCCGGGCAAATGCCGCTTTCCCCATGGCCACAGCCGGCGCATCGAGGTGGTGCTCGCCGCCCGCGGACTTGATGCCAATGACATGGTGTGCGATTTCAAGGCCGTGAAGCTCGCGCTGGAGGCGTTTCTCAACACGTGGGACCACGCCCTGGCGTTGAACAGCCGCGACCCTAATCTCGCCTTCTACAAGGACAAACATGGCGAACGCATCGTCACGTTTGCCAACCAGGACCCGACCACCGAGGTGATGGCAAAGACGATCTTCGACGAACTCGCCCGCACGCTCGAGCTCGCCGCCCGGTCCGGAGCCTATGCCATTCCGGCCGGCGTCCATGTCGAGCGTGTGCGCGTGACCGAGACCAGCTCAAGCTGGGCGGAATATTCGGGCTGAGCGCTGTAGGGCGGGATCGCTGATCCCGCCTCGTTCGCGAGGGCGGCGTTACCACATCACGCCACCAATCCGGCGGGATCAGCGATCCCGCCCTACATTCCCTTCCGTTGTTGTGCCACGCGCGGGAATCCGTCATCCCTTGCGCCCGTGAACCCCGCCACAGAGGAAGCGGCCATTCTCGCGCTGGAGCGTCCGGACAAGTCGCTGCTGACCTATTATCTGCTGAGCGCGCTGGTCATCCCGCCGCTCTTTCCGATCCTCGGCACCTATCTGTACTTTCGGTATCACACGATGCGGTACAAATTCACCGATGAGGGCATCTCGATGAGCTGGGGCATCCTCTTCCGCCGGCAGATCATCATCAACTATGCTCGAATCCAGGATATTCATCTTCGCTCGAATGTCGTCGAGCGCTGGCTCGGACTCGCCCGCATCCTGGTGCAGACGGCGTCCGGCAGCAGTTCGGCCGAGATGACGATCGAGGGCCTGAAGGAATTCGAGGCGCTGCGCGACTTCCTCTATTCAAAAATGCGTGGCGTGAAAGATCACCCCGCGGCCGCACCGGCCGTTGCGACGCCCGTGGCCGGAGCCGCGCCGGGCGAACTCGCCGCGGCGCTCCGCGAAGTTGCCGGCGAACTGCGGGCGGTACGCGAGGAACTGGCGCGGCGCCGGCAATCCTGACGACGATGTTCCAGCGCTGGACGGAAATCCTGCTTCACTGGCTGCGCGTGCCCCCACAGCCGCACCCACCGCATGGCGAACCGTCGTCGCTGCGCGTCTTCCGCGCCGGGCGGAACTATTACAACCTGCGGCTGTTTCGCTGGGGCGTGGCCCAGGCCCTCGCCCTTGCCGGCATCATTTTCTGGGTCGCGGTGTTCCTGCAGGTGGAGGCCGACATGCGCACGCGGCAGCTCGCCCACGAGACCCGGGTCAATCCGAAGGATTCGAAAAACTTCGAAGAGTACCTGCGAAAGATCGGCGCCGTGGATGAGCCGGCGGCGAACGCTTCATCGACGCCGACGCCCGCTCCCGGCCAGAAAGCCCGGCCGCGCCGGGTTCACGTCAACGGTTGGGCCGGCTTCAAAGTGATGTTGGTGCAGGTGGCGCTGTGGCTGCCACCCTGGGCCTTCCCCGTGATCTGGTCCCTGAAGATCGGCGGTATTGTCGCCTACCTCGCGCAGCTGCCGTTCACCTACCTCCTGGTCCGGCTCGATTATGAGCTGCGCTGGTACATGGTGACCGATCGCAGCCTGCGCATTCGCTTCGGCGTGTGGAAGGTAAACGAATCCACCATGAGCTTCGCCAACATCCAGCAGGTGGTCGTTTCGCAAGGCCCGTTGCAGCGCCTGCTCGGGCTCTCCGACGTTCACGTGCAATCGGCGGGGGGCGCCGGGGCCGATCTCGAGCGGCGGGCACACAACCAGGAGGACATGCACCTCGGGCTCTTCCACAGCGTCACGAATGCGACCGAAATCCGCGACCTGATCCTCGAGCGCCTGCGGCACTTCCGCCAGGCCGGCCTCGGCGATCCCGATGATCACCGCGATCATATCGCGCCTGCACAGGTCGCCGGCGTGCCCTCCGCCAGCGCCGAGACACCCGCCGACGCCATTGCCGCCGCGCGCGAAGTGCTCGCTGAGGCCCGCGCGCTGAGGACGACTTTGCTGTAGGGCGGGATCGCTGATCCCGCCGGGTTTGCGGCGGGGTCGGCGACCCCGCCCTACAGTTCCTTAAGCATTATTCCGCCACCCACGCCATCGCCTTGCTGGCGAGCCGATCGAACGCCACCACGCTTTGCTCGAGGTGCTCCTCCTTCGTATCCTCGATTTTGTTGTGACTGATCCCGTGCAGGCTCTGCACGAACATCATGACGGTCGGAATTCCTGCGCCGCACGCCTCGGCGGCGTCATGTAGCGGCCCCGACGGCAGCCGGTGCGAACGGCCCACCGTTTCTTTGATGGCGGCGTCGCACATCTCGATCAGCGCGGGATGGAATGGCCGCGGCTCGATCTGCCAGAGCCGCTCCCACGCCACCGCGACGTTCCCGTCGCGCGCGAAGCGTTCACTCGCCTCCCTGGCATCCTTCAACATTCCGGCGAGCGCCTTGGCATCGAGGTGCCGCTGGTCGAGCGTGATCCGGCACTCCTCGACCACGCTGGTCACGATGCCGGGTTTGGTCGTGCACGAGCCGATCGTGCAGACGCCGGTCTTGCTCCATTCGGCGACGCGGTAGATTTCCTGGCCCATCCGGCCCGCGGCGAGAAAGGCGTCCTTGCGCCGGTTCATGGGCGTGCTGCCCGAATGCGCCGCCTGCCCGCGGAAGGTGACGGCGTGCCGCTCGACCCCAAACGTGCCGAGCACGGCGCCGAGCGGGAGCCCCAGATCGAGCAGCACCGGGCCTTGCTCGATGTGCAGCTCGAGGTAGGCCGCCGCATTCCTCAATTCCACGCCGCTGTCCTTCACCTTTTCGAAATCGATGCCCACCGCTTTCAGCGCCTCGGGCAGCCCGATGCCCTGCTTGTCCCGCAGGACGCGTGCCTCCTCCATGTTGAGCGACCCCGCACACGCCGAGGACCCAAAGAGACTCTTGCCGAAACGCGCGCCTTCCTCGTCGGCCCAATCGACGAGTCGCACTGTCACGGGTGGTTTGCCGGAGTGCTGCTCGTTGATCCGCCGCAAGATCTCAACGCCGGCCATCACGTTCAGGCAGCCGTCGAGCCAGCCGCCGTTCGGCACCGAGTCCATGTGCCCGCCGATGAGCAGTGCCTTGGGGCTCGCGCCCCGAAGCGTGGCCCACAGGTTGCCCGCCGCATCCGTGTGCACTTCGACCGGCAGCGTGGCGAGCTTGTCGCGCAGCCATTGTCGCGTCCGCACCCAGGCCGGCGTGAACGCCACGCGCTGGGCGCCGTTTTCGTCGCCGGTGAGCCGGCGGAGGTCCTTGAGTTCGGCAATGGTGCGTTTCGGATCCAGCGGCATGGTGGTGATTCTCCGGTTTGCGGCCGGCGAGCGGCCCGCTTTCGGCTTGGAAACTAGGACCCGCCTCGCAGTATTCAACCCACCAATAAGCCACCCACCCTTCCCTGCTGGCGCCCGTTCCGCGGCCCGGGGAAAGCCGGCCTGCCATCCACGCCGTCCCTCGTGCCCTTGCCTTCGGGCGATATCGCGCTCCACGCCTCCGCCATGCCCCTTTCCCCGCTGCTGCCCGCTGACGAGCTGGCGGCGAGATTCACCGATCTGAAACCGCCCCTGCGTCCGTCGGAGGCGCTCGTGGAGGCAAGTCGCTGCCTCTATTGCTTCGACGCGCCGTGCATCATGGCGTGTCCCACGGGCATCGATATTCCCGGTTTCATCAAGAAAATCGCTTTCGGCAATCCGGCCGCGGCGGCGAGAACCATCCTGACCGCGAATATTCTTGGCGCCTCGTGCGCACGCGTGTGCCCGACCTCGGTGCTGTGCGAAGGCGCCTGCGTGCTCGACGACCGCGACGAGCAGCCGATTCAGATCGGGCGGCTCCAAAGATACGCCACCGACTATGTCAGCGAACGCGGTCTGCAAGTTCTGCCGCCTGTCCCCCACCGGAAGTCCGGGAAGAAGATCGCCGTCATCGGCGCCGGGCCCGCCGGCCTGGGCTGCGCCGCCGAACTCGCGCGCCTCGGTCATGGGGTGACAATCTTCGAGAAGCAACGCCAGCCGGGCGGCCTCAACACCTACGGCATCGCCTATTACAAGATGAAGCCGCAGGTCAGCCTGGCCGAGGTTCACCTCGTCGAGTCGCTCGGCGTTGAACTCCGCTGCGGCGTGAAGGTCGGGACCGAAGTTGCGGTCGCCGACCTCGAGCGCGATTTCCAGGCGATCTTCGTCGGCGTCGGGCTCGGCTCCGCCACGCGCCTGCGCATCCCGGGCGAGAATCTGCCCGAGGTTCGCGATGCGCTCGAGTTCATTGCCCAGATCCACACCGAACCACTCGAGAAGATTCCGGTCGGCCGGACCGTCGCGGTCATCGGCTGCGGCAACACTGCCATCGACGCCGTCACGCAATCCAAGCGCCTCGGCGCCGAGCGCGCGTTCATCGTCTATCGGCGGGGCGAGGAGAACATGACGGCCTATGATTTCGAATACGAGCATGCCAAGCACGACGGCGCCGAGTTCGTGTTCAACGCGGCGCCGGTCGGCGTGATCGAAACGAACGGCCATGTCAGCGGCCTGCGGCTCGTGCGCACCCGGTTGGTCGGAGACAAGGTCGAGGTCATTCCCCATTCCGAATGGGTCGAGCCCTGCGATCTCGTGCTGAAGGCGGTCGGCCAGGAGAAACAAGTCCAGTTGCTGCGCGAACTCTTCCCTCGCCTGCAGATTGATGATCGCGGGGTGATTGCGCACGACGCCCTCACCGGCCAGACCAACCTGCCACACATCTTCGTCGGCGGCGACTGCGGCAATGGCGGCCGCGAGGTCGTCAATGCCGTTGGCGAAGGCAAGAAGGCCGCGCATGGCATCCATCGTTTCCTGACGAACGAATCGGCGCCACTGCCTCCGCAGCCCTCGCGCCTCGGCGCCAAGGCCGGCGCCGCCGGCTCAGGATTGTTGCAGCCGATCCGCGCCCACGAACTCGAGGTCGCCCTCAAGCGGCGCACCTGACTCACCTGCACCATGGCTGACCTCCGCTGCAACTTCGCCGGCATCAAATCTCCCAACCCGTTCTGGGTTGCCTCCGGCCCGCCGGCCAACACCGCCTACCAGGCGCACCGCGCGTTCGAAGCCGGCTGGGGCGGCGTGGTCTGGAAGACCATCGGCACGCCGATCGTCAACGTCGCTTCGCGTTACTCGGCGCTCAATTACGGCCCGACCCGGCTGATTGGCCTCAACAACATCGAGCTCATCTCGGATCGCGCGCCCGAGACCAACTTCCGCGAGATCGCCGAAGTCAAGCAGCGCTGGCCGCAGCACGCGGTCGTTGCTTCCCTCATGGTCGAAACGCGCGAGGAATGGCACGAGTACGTCAAACGCGCCGCCGATGCCGGGGCCGACGGCATCGAGCTCAACTACGGCTGCCCGCATGGCATGTGCGAACGCGGCATGGGGTCGGCCGTCGGCCAGCAGCCCGCAGTCGCGGAGAAGATCACCCGCTGGGTCATGGAAGCGGCCACGATCCCCGTCATCGTCAAACTGACGCCGAACATCACCGACATCACGGCCGCGGCGCGGGCGGCGAAACGCGCCGGGGCCAATGCCATTTCGCTGATCAACACGATCAACTCGATCACCAACGTCAACCTCGACACCTTGGTGCCCGAGCCGACCGTGGGCCACCTGAGTTCGCATGGCGGCTATTGCGGCCCGGCGGTGAAGCCGATCGCGCTCAACATGGTTCATGCCTGCGCGGCCGATCCCGAGGTCGGCCTGCCCATCTCGGGCATCGGCGGCATCGCCACGTGGCGCGATGCCGCCGAGTTCATCGCGCTCGGCGCGACCTCACTTCAAGTCTGCACGGCGATCATGCATTATGGGTTCCGCATCGTGGAGGATCTCAACGACGGCCTGAACGCCTACCTCGACGGCAAAGGGTTCAAATCGCTCGCCGACCTGCGCGGCCGCGCCGTCCGGTCACTTGAGAAATGGGAGAATCTCGACCTGCACTTCCAGCGCGTGGCCCGCATCGACTACGACAAATGCATCGGCTGCAATCTCTGCTACATCGCCTGCGAGGACGGCGCCCACCAGTGCATCGACCTGGTCAACCCCGATGAACTCGCGATCGGCCTCGGACCCGGGCGCGTCCCGCACAAACCCGTGCCCGTCGTCCGCGAGCACGACTGCGTCGGCTGCAACCTCTGTTCGCTCGTCTGCCCCGTCGACGACTGCATCACGATGACGGTCGTCGACAATGGCCAGCCGCCGATGACCTGGTCCGATTACCAGGCGAAACTCGCGCGGGGCGAGATGTCGCCCATTCCGCCGCACCCCTGATATCGTTGCACCACAAAGGCACAGAGACGCAGAGTCTGAAGCTGAATGACCTGAGTCATCAGGTAATAGGCCTTTGCCTCGAGGTGCATCGCGAGCTGGGACCCGGATTAAACGTGCCCGTCCTCAAGAACGGCATCCGTCGCATCGTCCTGGACCCGGTCGACTCAACCTAGACCCTCCGCATCTCCGTGCCTCCGTGATGAACTCCCATCTCCTTTTATGACGCTTCATCCCTGTCCCGACTACATCGGCGGCGCCTGGCTGGACCGAAAAGGCGGCACCCCGGTCTACAACCCTTCCAGCGGCGACGTCATCGCCGAGTGCCCGGCCGGCGGCGCCGACGAGGTGAACGCCGCCGTCGAAGCCGCGGCGGCGGCTTTCCCGGCTTGGCGCGACACGCCGCCGGTCGAGCGGGCACGCATCTTTTTCAAGCTCCGCCAGCTCGTTGAGGAGAATTTCGATGAACTTTGCCGCACCGTTTCGCGCGAGCACGGCAAGACGCATGCCGAGGCGCGCGGCTCGGTTTTCCGCGGGATCGAGAACATCGAGTACGCGTGCGGCATCCCGACCCTGCTCTTCGGCGACTCGCTCAAGAACCTCGCGCGCGGCGTCGACTGCGAGACCATCAACACGCCGCTGGGCGTCTGCGCGGGCATCACGCCGTTCAATTTTCCGCTGATGGTGCCGCTGTGGATGTTCCCGGCCGCCATCGCCTGCGGGAACACCTTCGTCCTCAAGCCGAGCGAAAAAGTGCCGCTCAGCGCGGTCCTGCTCGGGAAGCTCATGGAGCAGGCCGGCTGCCCGAAGGGAGTGTTCAACATTGTCCACGGCGGACGCGCCGCCGTCGACTCCCTGCTCACGCACCCCAAGGTGAAGGCGGTCTCCTTCGTCGGCTCGACGCCGATCGCGAAATACATCTGGGAAACCGGCACCAAGCACGGCAAGCGTGTCCAGGCCAACGGGGGCGCAAAAAACTACATTGTCGTCATGCCCGATGCCGACGTCGGCAAGACAGTCGAGAACCTCGCCACTGCCGCCTTCGGCTGCGCCGGCGAACGCTGCATGGCCGGATCGACCGCGCTTACCGTGGGCGCCGCCGCCGATCGCGTGTTGCCCGAGCTGGTTCGCGCCGCGCGGGCCATCAAGGTCGGCCCGACGGATCGGCCGGCGCAACCGGACATGGGTCCGGTCATCACCGCCGCCCACCGCGATCGCGTGCTCAGCCTCGTGGCGAGCGGCGAAAAAGAGGGGGCCAAGGTGATCGCCGACGGCCGGGGCGTGAAGGTTGCTGACGCGCCCAAGGGCTTCTTTGTCGGCGCGACGGTCGTCGACCACGTCCAGAACAACATGACCATCGCGCGCGAGGAGGTGTTCGGGCCCGTGCTGAACGTCATGCGCATGGACGACCTCGATGCCGCCATCGAACAGGCCAACCGGTCCGCCTATGGCAATGGCGCGGCCATCTTCACCAACAGCGGCCGCGCCGCCCGCGAGTTCACGATGCGCGTGAAAGCCGGCATGGTCGGCGTCAACGTCGGGGTGCCGGCCACGATGGCCATGTTTCCCTTCACCGGCTGGGACGACTCCTTCTACGGCGACCTCCACATCCAAGGAAAGGAGAGCATCCAGTTCTACACCCAACAGAAGGTCGTCTCGTCGCGCTGGTTCGGCGGCGACGTGGCCGACGTTTGGAAAAAGTAAGCCAGTCCTTTAACCACGGATTACCTGGATGAACACGGATGGAACCGATTTTGAATAATCCGCGCCAATCCGAGTAATCCGTGGTCAATAATCATGAGCCTCCTCATCAAAAACGGTGAAATCGTCACCGCCGACTCGCGGTACGTCGCCGACATCTACTGCGAGGGCGAGACCATCACGCGGATCGACCGCAACATCGCCGCCCCCGCCGGCTGCAAGGTCATCGATGCGACCGGCAAATATGTCTTCCCGGGCTTTATCGACCCGCACGTCCACATCTACCTGCCGTTCATGGGCACGTTGGCCAAGGATACCTACGAAACCGGCTCGCAGGCCGCGCTGGTCGGTGGGACGACGACGCTCATCGAGATGTGCTGCCCGGCGCGCGCGGACGATGCATTGAAGAGCTTTGAACTCTGGATGAGCCAGGCCGTGGGCAAGAGCGCCTGCGACTTCACGTTTCACATGGGCGTGACAAAGTTCGATGCGGGCACCGAGGCCCAGCTACGCGAGATCGTCCGGCGCGGCATCGCGTCGTTCAAGATCTTCCTCGCCTACAAGGGCGCGTTCGGGATCGACGACACGGAGCTCTACCGGACGCTCAAGCTCGCCCGGGAACTGGGCGTGATTGTCACCGCGCATTGCGAGAACGAGACGCTGGTCGCCGAGCGCTGCAAGGAACTCCTGGCGGCCGGGAAGACCGATCCGGGCCAGCACCACGAAAGCCGGCCGCCTGCGGTCGAGGCCGAGGGCGTCCACCACCTGATGACGTTCGCCGAGTTGACGGGCGCCGCGACCTACATCGTGCACCTGAGCTGCCGGGAGGCCCTGGACGAGGCCGTCGCGGCCCGGCGGCGAGGGGTCCGGGTCGCCGTCGAGACGCTCATCCAGTACCTGACGCTCGACAAATCCTACGCGGAAAAGCCCGGCTTCGAGGGTGCCAAGTACGTCATGTCGCCGCCGCTGCGCGACGCCCGCAACCAAGCCGTCCTGTGGCACGGCTTGCGCGATGGCCTTATCCAGACGGTGGCGACCGACCACGCGCCCTTCGATTTCTCGAAGCAAAAGCCGATGGGAAAGGATGACTTCACGAAAATCCCGAATGGCATCCCGTCCCTCGAGGAACGCGTCAACCTGCTCTACACCCACGGCGTGAAGACCGGCCGCATCGACCTGCACACGTTCGTGAACGTCGCCAGCACCCAGGTGGCAAAACTCTTCGACCTGTTCCCGCGCAAGGGCACGATCCAGCCGGGCGCCGACGCCGACCTGGTCGTGTTTGATCCGGATTATCGCGGTGCGATTTCCGTGAAGTCCCAGCATATGAACGTCGACTACAGCGCCTTCGAAGGCTGGCCCATCGAGGGCCGGGCCAGCGTCGTGACGGTTCGCGGCGCGGTCGCGGCGCGGGATGGAAAATTTTGCGGCACGCTGGGTCATGGACGCTTCCTGGCCCGGAAGCCCAGCCATTTCTGACGAGACCCTCCCCATGTCTTCCGACCCCGGCCTGCTCGAAAACGCCCCTGACGTCGAACTCGACCTCTCGGTTATCCAGCATTCGCGGCTCTACAACGCGGACATCGCGCCGGTGCCCGCCAGCGGCCGGCGATGGGGCGTGATGAGCTTCGCTGCGCTGTGGATCTCGATGTCGGCGTGCATCCCGACCTACATGCTCGCGTCATCGCTGATCGGCGGTGGCATGAACTGGTCGCAGGCGGTGCTCACCATCTTCCTCGGCAACCTGATCGTGCTCGTTCCGATGGTGCTGAATGCCCACGCGGGCACCAAATACGGCATCCCCTTCCCCGTCTTCTGTCGCGCGTCCTTTGGCACCGCCGGGGCCAACATCCCGGCGCTGATGCGCGCCTTTGTCGCCTGCGGATGGTTTGGCATCCAGACCTACATCGGCGGCGAGGCCATCTACAAGATTCTCGCGGTCTTCTTCCCCGGCGTCGCGGCCGTGGCCGGCTCGGGCGCCTTCGGCATCACCGGCCCTGAGTTCGCCTGCTTCCTGCTTTTCTGGGGCGTCAACATGCTCGTCATCTACAAGGGCATCGATTCGATTCGGCTGCTGTTGAATATCAAGGCCCCGCTTCTGATCGCGCTCGGGCTGGTGCTGCTCTGGTGGGCGTGGCGTGCGGCAGGGGGCTTCGGGCCGATCCTGTCGCAACCGTCGGCCTTCGACGCCGGACAGCCCAAAGCCGGGCAATTCTGGAACTTCTTCTTCCCGGCGCTGACCGGCATGATCGGTTTTTGGGCCACGCTCTCGCTCAATATCCCCGACTTTTCCCGCTATGCGCACCAGCAGCGCGACCAAATGCTGGGCCAGGCGCTTGGCTTGCCGCTCACGATGGCGCTCTACTCGTTCATCGGCGTCGCCGTCACCTCGGCCACGACGATCATTTACGGGCAGACCATCTGGGATCCGGTGGATGTGCTGACGCGTTTCAAGAACCCGGTGGTGTTGGTTGTCGCCATGGTGGCGCTCTGCATCGCCACCCTGGCCACCAATATTGCCGCCAATGTTGTCAGCCCCGCCAATGACTTTGCCCATTTGGCGCCCAAACGGATTTCCTTCCGTGTCGGCGGCTTCATCACCGGGATTGTCGGCATTGCCATGATGCCTTGGAAACTCGTGGCCGATCCCACCGGCTACATCTTCATCTGGCTGATCGCCTACAGCGCCCTCCTCGGGCCAATCGGCGGCATCATGATTGCCGATTATTTCGTCTATCGCCGGCGCTGGCTCAACGTCCTTGGGCTCTACAACCCCCAAGGCGAATACGGCTACACGAATGGCTTCAGCACGGTGGCGCTGATCGCCCTCATCGTCGCCGTGCTGCCCTCGCTGCCGGGCTTTCTCGCGCAGGTGCATCTGATCGATGGCCAGGGCATGTCGCCGTTCCTCCTCGGCTTGTACAATTATGCCTGGTTCGTCGGCTTTGCCCTTGGCTTCGGCGTTTACCTCGTGCTGCGCAGGATCGCGCCCCAGGCATGAGGCCGAGCCGGGCGAACCGCGACCAGTGAAGCGCCCGCTTGTCTGAATGCTTTTGCACTCGTCACCTGTGACCCATCACCTTTCACACTCTACCCCATGAAATCGATCCCGCTTCCGCCGTGCAGCCATCAGCCCGCTCCTTACACCGGTCCGTCCGCCGATGAGGTGCTCGCGCTGCGCAAGCAGTATCTCAACCCCGCGATCCTGCTCTACTACAAGCAGCCGATCATGATCGTCGAAGGGAAGATGCAGTTCGTGTGGGATCACACGGGAAAGCGCTACCTCGACGGCCTCGGGGGCATCGTGACCGTCAGCGTCGGGCACTGCCACCCGCACGTCGTGGCCGCCACGAACCGGCAGAACGAAACACTCCAGCATGCCACCACGCTCTATCTGCATCCGAATATCGCGCAGTTTGCCGAGAAGCTGGCCTCGAAGCTCCCGGGCGAACTCAAATGCTGCTATTTCGTCAATTCCGGCTCGGAGGCCAATGACCTCGCACTGTTGATGGCGCGACTCGCCACCGGAAACTATGACGTCGTTGCCCTGCGCAATGCCTACCATGGCGGCAACGCCTCGGGCATGGGCGTCACCGCGAACAGCAATTGGAAGTTCAATGTTCCGCACAGCTTTGGCTTCCACCATGCGGTCGCGCCGTATCCGTACCGCGGGCTCTACGGGTACGACGACGCGGATGCCGGGCGCAAATACGCCGACGACGTCAAGCAGGTCATCGACTATACGACTTCCGGCCGGATCGCCGGCTTCATCGCCGAATCGATCCAAGGCGTCGGCGGCTTTGTCGAGTTCCCGACCGGCTACCTGAAACACGTGTACGAGCACGTGCATGCCGCCGGCGGCGTGTGCATTGCCGATGAGGTGCAAACCGGCTTCGGGCGGACCGGCACGCATTTCTGGGGCTTCGAGACGCAGGGCGTCATTCCCGACATCGTCACGATGGCGAAGGGCATCGGCAACGGCGCTCCCCTTGGCGCCGTCGTCACCACGCCGAAAATCGCGGCGCTGCTCGCGCAGAAGACGCATTTCAACACGTTCGGTGGCAACCCCGTGGTCTGCGCCACCGGCAAGGCCGTCCTCGAGGTCATTGAGCGCGAGAATCTCCAGGCCAACTGCCTCAAGCTCGGCACGCACCTCCTCGCCGGCTTCAACCGGCTCAAGGAAAAATACAAGGTGATCGGCGACATTCGCGGCCGGGGCCTGCTGCTCGGCATTGAGTTCGTCAAGGACCGCGCCACCAAGTCGCCCGGCAAGGAGGAGTGCGCCCAAGTCGTCGAAAATGCCCGCGAGCTCGGCCTGCTGCTTGGCAAGGGCGGACTCTGGGGCCAGACGATCCGTTTCGCCCCGCCGATGAACATCACCCAGGCCGATGCTGACTTCGTGCTGGCCGTGCTGGACGAGGCCATCGGCGCGTTGTGAAACCGGACGACATCAAACCCGCGAGTGCGGCGGCGCAGGCGCTGGGCTGGATCGACGAGAAGACGCGTGCCATCTCGCCGCCGCTGCAGCCGGCCACCACCTACCTTCGCGACGAAGACAACCAGTACCGCTCGGGCCGCGCCTATGCGCGCGCCGACAATCCGACGTTCGACCAGGCGGAGGCGCTCCTCGCGCATCTTGAACGCGGCGCCGGCGCCGCCGTTTTCAGCTCCGGCATGGCCGCCGCCACCGCCGTGTTCCTCGCGCTCAAACCCGGCGACCATGTCGTCGCGCCGAAGGTGATGTACTGGGGCCTGCGCCATTGGCTCCTGGGCTACGCCACCGAATGGGGACTGAAAGTCGAATTTGTCGAGATGTCGGACTTGGACGAGCTGGCTCGAGCCGTTCGCCCCGGCGTGACCCGCCTGGTGTGGATCGAGACACCCGCCAACCCGCTCTGGACCATCTCTGACATCGCCGCTGCGGCCGCCATCGCCCGTCGCGCCGGTGCACGCCTGGCAGTGGACTCGACGGTTGCGACACCCGTGCTCACGCAACCGATCTCATTGGGCGCGGACCTGGTCATGCATTCCGCCACCAAATATCTCAACGGTCACTCCGATGTGGTGGCCGGCGCGCTGGTGACGGCCCGCGACGACGACTTCTGGCAGCGGATCAAGGCCGTCCGGAAAAATATCGGCGCCATCCTTGGCACCTTTGAGGCGTGGCTGCTCGTACGCGGCATGCGCACCCTGTACGCGCGCGTGGATCGCCAGTGCCGCTCGGCCCAGCTCGTGGCGGAGCGGCTGGCCGCCCATCCGCGCGTGGCCGCCGTGCTTTATCCTGGCCTCGCGTCGGCCGCGGGGCACGCCGTCGCCGCGAAACAAATGCGTGGTGGGTTCGGGGGCATGCTGTCGATTCGCGTGAGCGGCGGCGAAACCGCCGCCATCGCCACCGCGGCCCGCGTTCGCCTGTGGAAACGCGCGACGTCCCTCGGCGGCGTGGAAAGCCTCCTCGAACATCGGGCCAGCGTCGAGGGTGCCGGCACCCCGGCGCCCGCCGACTTGCTGCGGTTGTCGGTGGGCCTGGAGGACCCCTACGACCTGGTCGCCGATCTCGAACAGGCCCTCGCCGGCGCCTGATCAGGGAATCTTCAGGGCCACGCCGACCTTCAGGTCGGACTCGTTCTTCATCACGTCGCGATTGGCCTCATAGATGTCGCGCCACTTCGCCCGGTTATTGTAGTAGCGCAGCGCGATTTTCGAAAGCGTGTCGCCCGGTTGGACGATATGCCGCCGGCCGGCCGGCGCGGTCGAAGGCGCGACGGTCGGCGTCGTCGCTGCCGGTGCGCGCACGGACGTCGTCGCGCGCGGCGGTGTGGCCGCCGGGCGTGAAGGCGCCGCCGCCGGTGTCCGCGTGTGGACGACGGGAATCGAGTCGGTCGTGATGCTGAACATGGTACCCGGACCGGCCGCGGGCTTTTCGGCGGAGTCGTTGCCGTTCGCCCCGGGCGCAACGCCGCGGCTCGCCTTGAGGTCGGCCAGTTCGCGTTTCAGCGCCTCGTTTTCCTGCTTGAGCCGGTCGAGGGTGGCGACGAGGTCGACGCGCTGGAGTTGATTCTCCAAGGGTTGTGCCGGCAGCGTGCGCGCAAATTCCCGCGTGGCGGCATCGATCCGCTGCCGCACGAGCGGCGCCTGGGCGCTGTTGGGCCGCAGCATGAGGTATTTCTTGAAATGGTAGATGGCCGAGAGCGGGTCGTTGATGTGCTGGAGGTAGAGCAGGCCGGCTTCGAGGTGCGATTCGGGCGCTTCGTCGCCGCGCTTGGCGATGACCTTCAGGAAGGCATTCAAGGCCTCCTGCTTCCGGCCGGCCTTCAGCAAGGCCGTGCCTTCGCGATAGGCCGGCTCGTCGGTCTCGTTGGCATAGGAGGAACGCTCGTTCTCGCTGCAAGCGGCCAGGAACAACGCGGCCAGCCCGAGCCCGACAGCCAGGATGAATCGGATTTTCGTGGAGACACGCAGCACAGCTGGAAATGAATTGAACGGGGTGAGACGCCGGCTACGTTTGCCCGAGCCCCGAGCCAACACAAGTATTTGATGCCCCTCGATGCCGCCAGTATCCTCGCCAAGGCCCGCCATTGTCTCGCCATCGAGCGGGAAGCCATCGACGCTACGGCCGAGGTACTGCAGGAGGAATTTGTCGAGGTGGTGCGCGCCGTCGAGGCGACGGTTGCGGCCGGGCACAAGCTGATCCTGTCCGGCGTCGGGAAAAACGCCCACATCGCGCAAAAACTCGCCGGCACTTTCAACAGCACCGGCGTGCCGGCCTGCTTTCTCGATCCCACCCAGGCCCTGCACGGCGACCTCGGCCTGTGCGCCGCGGGCGACCTCGCAATCCTGCTCAGCAACGGCGGGGCCAGCGAGGAGATGCTCCGCCTGCTGCCCCTGTTCGAGAAATTCGGCCTGAAGACCGTCGCCCTCACCGGCGCGGCCGAGAGCGAGCTGGCGCGCGGCGCGGATTTCAAGCTCGTCTACCGCGCGCCACGCGAGGCCTGCCCGCTCGCGCTGGCGCCGACCGCCAGCACCACCGCGGCGCTCGCGCTCGGCGATGCGCTCGCCATGGTGCTGCTCGAAACGCGCGGCGTGACCCGCGAGGACTTCGCGCGCTATCACCCGGCGGGCACCCTTGGCATGACCCTGCTGCTGCGGGTGAAGGACATCATGCGCACCGGTGATGGCTGCCCGGTGTTGCCGGAGGCGGGCACGACGGTGCAGGCGGCGATTTTTGCCATGACGAAGGCCAAGGCCGGCGCGGTGGCCCTCGTGGACACAAAGGGCATGATGACCGGGATCTTCACGGACGGCGATTTCCGCCGCTCCGCGCTGAACGGCGGGGCCGAATTCCTGAACCGGCCGGTCGCCCAGTTCATGACGCGCCAGCCGCGCAGCGTGCCGATGGACGTGCTCGCGGTCGAAGCCTTGAAACTCTTTCAACACCACAAGATCTCCGACCTCATTGCGCTCGATGCGCAAGGCCGGCCGGCCGGATACATTGACGTCCAGGACCTGCCCAAGTTGAAGATCCTTTAGCCCCGGTTATGCGGCCGGCCGATCCCGGTAATACGGCGCCGCCGGGCCGGCTTCCAGGTTGCAGGCGGCCCGCTCCCGGATTTTCCTTACCCCCATCATGAGCTTTCGCATCGAAACCGATACCATGGGCGAAGTGCGGGTGCCCGCGGAGAAATACTGGGGCGCGCAAACCGAGCGCTCGCGTAACAACTTCCGCATTGGCCCGGAAGGCAGCATGCCGCGCGAGATCATCCACGCGTTCGCCGTGTTGAAGAAGGCGGCGGCCCTCGCCAACCACGAGCTCGGCGTCCTGTCCGCGGAGAAGCGTGACCTGATCGCCCGCGTCTGCGATGAAATCCTCGCCGGGAAGCTCGACGACCAGTTTCCCCTGGTGATCTGGCAGACGGGTTCCGGCACGCAGAGCAATATGAACGCCAACGAGGTGATCGCGAATCGGGCGCACGTCCTCACCGGCGGCAAGCTCACAGATGCGAAAAAAAGCCTGCATCCGAACGATGACGTGAACAAGTCCCAGTCGTCCAACGACACCTTCCCGACGGCGATGCATATCGCGGCCTACCAGGTGGTCTCCGCCGTCACGCTGCCGGGCCTCCAGCGGCTGCGCGACAGCCTCGCGGCGCGCTCGGCCGCGTTCGCCGCCATCGTCAAGACCGGGCGCACCCATTTCATGGATGCCACGCCGCTCACGCTCGGGCAGGAATTCAGCGGCTACGTCCAGCAGATCGACAATGGCATGCGCGCCCTGCGGAATGCGCTGGACATGGTGCGCGAGCTGGCTTTGGGCGGCACGGCCGTCGGCACGGGGCTGAACACGCCCGCCGGCTACGACGTGCTCGTCGCCCAGAAGATCGCCGCGCTCACCGGGCTGCCGTTTGTGACGGCACCGAATAAATTCGAAGCCCTCGCAGCCCACGATGCCATGGTCGAGCTCTCCGGCGCCCTCAAGCGCACCGCCGTGTCGCTGATGAAGATCGCGAATGACATCCGCATGCTGAGTTCCGGTCCGCGTTCCGGCATCGGGGAGATCATCATCCCGGATAATGAGCCCGGCTCGTCGATCATGCCGGGCAAGGTGAACCCCACCCAGCCGGAGGCGCTGACCATGGTCTGCGCGCAAGTGATGGGCAACGATGTCGCCGTAGGGATCGGCGGTGCGACCGGTCACTTCGAGCTGAATGTCTTCAAACCCGTCATTGCCGCGAATGTCCTGCAAAGTGCGCGCCTGCTCGGCGACGCGTGCGTCTCCTTCAGCGAGAAATGCGCCGACGGCATCCTGGCCAACGAGCCGATCATCCGGCGGCATCTGGAAAACTCCCTGATGCTCGTCACCGCGCTAAATCCGCACATCGGTTATGCCAAGGCCGCCGAAATCGCCAAGAAGGCGCACAAGGAGAACACCACCCTCAAGGCGGCGGCCATCAAGCTGGGGCACCTCACCGCGGAGCAATTCGATGCCTGGGTGCGCCCGGAGGACATGACCGGTTCGCTGAAAACGTAACCGGTGCCCGGCGGTTGTTGCGGAGCGAAACAAAAAACCCCGCCGGGCGGGCGGGGCGAAAGCGTGGGCGTTGCGGAACGCTCAGAGCCGCAGTGTTACTCCCAAGGACACCTGGTCGCCCTTCAAGCCGATGCGGCTGATGCGGTCCGATATGTCACTGTCGCCCAGGCGGCGTGCCAGCCGTTCGCGGACAATTTCGGGCGCGGTGGGCTCGGGCGTGAGCAAATGATCCGTGTAATGCGCCAGCAGCCGGCTCCGGCGCGAGGTGCCGGTGGGCACGGAGGTTAGCTCGTCGGTCATCAGTGCAGCCGACTGCACCCGCGCCGGGGCGCTGAGACGGCTACCGAGGACGGACTGGACCAACTCCGGATCGGTTCGCTCGAGACGATCCAAGTTGTTGGCAATATACCTCGACGACGGTGAGTCCACGGTCGTGGACGAAGATGCAACCGGGGCCGCGGCCTCGGGGCCAGCTGCCATGGCCTCCATGTCATCAGCGACCGGGGTTGACTCGATGGCAGGGCTCGGCGCCGCGGGTAACGAGGCGCTGCGTTCCGTCCGAGATGCGACCGTTGCGGATACCGGAGCAGAGACGGCGGCGCGATTCACCGAAGCGAGCGACTTCGTTGGGCTCGTCGGCACGACCGTGGTCGGCTGCGAGGGCACGTAGTATTTCACGGAAACCAATGTAAACGCCAGCACGGCGGTGGCGCCGACAGGAAGATAGGCATGCCGGACGAGCAACTGCGACAGCCCTTGCCACCAGGTACGTTTCTCCAAGAGCGCCGCGAGCTGCTTCTGGCGCATCTCGCTCTCGAAGGTGGCCCAGAATTCTGGAGCCGGGCGCTCGGTCCGCTTCAAGCGAAGCAGGTCTTCGAGGGCAACTTTCGGGCGTTGATCCGGATTCAGCATTCGAACGATCAGGTGTGGAGATAGCGGCTCAGCTCACCTTGGAGGAACTGCTTGGCGTAATGCAGCCGCGAACGCACGGTGCCTTCCGAGCAGGCCATGATCTCGGCAATTTCCGCATGGCTGAGGCCATCGATTTCAAAAAGGGTGATAACTGTTCGATGGGGGATAGACAATTTTTGGAGCGCTTCGTTCAATTTTTCCTGTAGCTCACGGAGATACGCATCGCGGTCGGCGCCATTCTTGTCAGTCAATTGCTCCAGGATCTGCGCGCTGGCACCATCTTCCTGAATCTTCTCCAAACTAAAGAAACTCCGCAACCGGTTCTTGCGCAGGTGGCTGAGAGTGGTGTTGACCGCAATTCGGTAGAGCCAGGTAAAGAAGGAGCAATTACCTTGGAAACGGTTGATCGACTGGAACGCCTTGATGAAGGTGTCTTGGGTCAGGTCCGAGGTATCTTCCCGGTTCGCGGTCAGGTTGTAAACGACCCCGAAAACCCGCTCACGATACTTGGTAATCAGCTGGTCGAAGGCTGCCACCTCGCCTGCCTGTACCCGCTTGACCACCAAATAATCCGCGTCCGCCTCCAGCTGCCGCTCGGGCGAGGTAACGATCGGCTTGGTGAATACGCGGGTTAGGTTCATCGCGTGCCAGACAGGATATTGGCGCGAATGAGCCCTGCAAACGCAAATTATGCTCCAGCCGGCGCCGCGCGCAGGGCCGCGACCTGCTGGTGCAGCAGTTCGTCCAGTTGGAGCAACAGCGGCACCGGTGGCAGCTGCGCGAACTCCTTCAGTTCCGACCTGGCGGCGGCGAGTTCCGCGTCAATGGCGCGGATCACCCCTTCGGCAATCCCCAGCTCCTGCATGCGCCGCCGACTGGCGGCGAGGCCATAGGTTTGTCCGCCTCGGAAGGCGGCCTCGATCTCGCCGCGTTCGGCGGCCGGCACGCCTTCGAGCAACAGCATCAGGGGAAGGGTCAACTTTCCCGTGGCCAGGTCCGTGCCCAGCGTCTTGCCGACCCGGCGTTCCTCACCGACAAAGTCCACCAAGTCATCGAATATCTGGTACGCGATGCCGAGCCGGTGCCCGAACCGGTCCGCGGCGCCGGCAAAGGCCGGAGTGTGGCCGGAAAGCCGCGCGCCCAGATAACACGAAACACGAAATAGCTCGGCCGTTTTCAGGTCGATCATACGCCGGTATTCCGCCAGCGAAATGGTGTAGTCGCGCCGACGGAGTGTTTGCATGATCTCGCCCGAGCACACGCGGCGGGTCGACTCGGAGACCACGCGGCAGACCTCAGTGGTGGGAAACTGGGCGGCGATGTGCAACGCCTGCGAGAATAGCGCGTCACCCAGCAATACGGCGGCGTCCGGCCCGAATTCCCGCGCGGCCGTGTTCCGGTTTCGCCGCAAGTCAGCCCGATCCATGATGTCGTCGTGCACGAGGGTTGCCAAATGCACCATTTCGACCACGCCGGCCGCGCGCACCAGGTCGTCCACCACCACTCCGTCGCCCTGCCAGCCGCTGAGGAACACCAGCGTCGGCCGCAGGCGTTTGCCGGTTGTGTCGAGGCAGTAGGCCGCCATGGGCCGGATTTCCGCTTCAAACCGTTCCACCTGTGCGCGCATGAATGCGTCCAGCGCTTTCATCTGGGGCGCCACGCGCTGAAACAGCCCGCCGAGGTCGCGGGCGGGCTGAGGGGGTACCGGGGGCGTCGGGGCACTCGACATCGCGCGCAGGGTAGGCGCCGCCTTCGAAATGGCTAACAAATATTGCCGGGCGCACTTGCCAATGGGCTCGCAAGCCGGGATAGCTCGGGCATGGGCAGGGAAAATCCATGGCTGCTGGTGGTGTTGATCGGCGCGATTGCCTGGGTGGCAAATGGATGGTGGGTTGACTATCGGGCTGTCCGTTGTGGCCGACCCAATCCGCGCGGCTACCCCGGGACCACGCCGGCAGGGCGCGCCGCGGTGCTGCTGGCGGCCGCCGGCGCCTGCCTCCTGCTTGGGGCCGAAACCTGGGGCGAGCATGCGCTCGGGCTCGTGCACCAGCAAAGCCGGGTCTCCGTCCTTTTCGGCGTCTACTCGCTCGGGGCCGCGTTCGCCGAGGAACTGATCTTTCGCGGCTACGTGGTGATCGAAAACCGGGGGCGCGCGGCGTTCCTCGCCGGCGTGGTGGGAGCATCGCTGGTCTTTGCGGCGCTGCATCCCTTCCTCTGGGAATGGACCGACGCCGGGCTCGTCCTTCACTCGAACACCAAGGCCTGGTTCAGCACGGCGATGGTCTTCACCAACTCGCTGTGGTTCTATGCCGCGCGCTTCCTGCCGGTGAACCGCACCCGCTCACTGCTTCCCTGCATCACCGCGCATGCCACAAAAAATCTGGGCGTATTTGCCGTCAAATACGCCCAGGGATTTGTGAGTGGCTGGTGGTGAGGCCGGTTATTTCTTCGCCGGCTCGGGATTGGCGAAGAGATCCGTGCCCTTGGGGGCGCGGTGCGGGGGCAGATCCTCGCGGCTCATGCCGACCGCCTCCACCGCGCGCGGATCGAAGACTTCTTCCGGCGACGCACCATCCGCGCTGACCGTCTTGGCCGTGATGAAGATCAGGAGATTGCTGGAAACATCATTGACGCTCTTGGATGAGAAGAGGCGGCCGAGCAACGGAATGTCGCCGAGCACCGGCACCTTCGTGCCACCGTGGCTTTGGTTCGTGGTGATCAGGCCGCCAATGCCCATGGTGTAGCCGTCCTGCAGCGAAACCTGCGTCTTCACCTTGCGGGTGGCGATAATCGGGATGCTCGCGCCGCCGGCGCCGCCAAAGGAGGTCTCGCCATTCCGCTGGCTGACCTCGGGCTCGAGCGTCATCTTGATCACGCCGCGCCCGTTCACCTGCGGGGTGACCTTCAGGATCACGCCGATCGGCTTGTAATTGAAGCCTGACACCTCGAACGTGCCGCGCTCGCTGTTGTAGGTGTAGCTCGGGACCGGGAATTCCTCGCCGATGTTCAGGGTCGCCTCGGTGTTGTTCAACGTGACGATCGTCGGGTTGGAGACGATCTTCGTGTTGTTCTGCGTCTTCAGCGCCGAAATGATGATGTTGAAGTCGGACGCCGAAAATACCGCCGAGGCCACGCGGCCCTGGGTACCGGTGTTGGTCAAGCTGGCAAGGTTGTTGATCGCGTTGGAAATCGTATTGTTAACCGAGTTCGTGAGCGCATCCGTAATCGAACTGCTGGTCGACGCCGTGGTGCCGTCGGAAGTGGTGGAAGTCGTGCCAGAAAGTACACTTCCAGTCGTGGTGGTACCATTTGAACCTTTAAACGTGCTCAGGGCCGTGGCCTTGTCGGGTGTCGGCGGCGTCGCTGTGGGATCACCGGGAGCGAAGTCGGCCATCTGAGTGACCGTCGTCAAATTGGTCGGGAGCCCCGAAACCTGGCCGGTTTGCAGGTTAATCGAGCTGGGGACAAGGCTACTCACTGGATTAAGTCCGGTCACGTAGGTAACTGAGTTGGTCCCGCCCCCAGTGGTTGCGGTGTTGTTGCTAGTCGATCCACTCGTGCCGTTGTTCGTCGAACTGCTGGTACCGTTGGCGCTAGAACTACCAGTACCGTGGGTGGTTCCGTTCTGTGTGCTCGAGGAAGTGCCGTTCGAGCTATTTACGCCATTTGATCTGTCTTGGCCGCTGCTTTTGTTCCACTGCTGCGTGATGCCGCTGACGCCGAATTGCATGCCCTGGAGCGAGGCCCAGTTGATGCCGATGTTCCGGATGTCGCGGTCGGACACCTCGACGAACTTCGATTCGATCATCACCTGGTCGGTGGCCTTGTCGAGCTGGTCGATGATCGTCCGGATGCGGCCCATGCGGGAGGGCCGTTCCGTGATGACGAGGGCATTGCTGCGGGCGTCGATGACGATCTTGCCGCCCGACGCGGCGTCGATGAGGCCGTCGATGGTCGGCTTGATGTCGGCCGCCTTGGCGTTGTTGAGAATGAATACCTCGGTCGTGCCCGGCTCCTGCTGCAGCGACTCGTTGCTGACGATCTTGATGATGTTGCCTTCCTCCACGTAAGTGTAGCCCACGGGCGAAAGCACCACCTGGAAGATCTGCCGCCAGGTCACGTCGCGGAGCTTGATCGAGGTCTTGCCCTGCAGGGTCTCGGGCACCACCAGGTTCAGCTCGAACAGGTCGGCGACATTGCGGAGGATGGTCTTGATTTCCTCATCCGGGAAGTCGACGGACAGGGTGTCCTTGTCGCGGGACACCGGCGCCGCGGCGGGCTTGGAGCCCTCGACGGTGACCGCGGGTGCGGCCGGCGTTGCCTCCGCCGGTGTCGCCTCCGTCGGCTTGGTCTCTGTGGGGGCGGGCGTCGCGTCCTGACCGAAAGCGGGCAGACTGATCGCCGTGGTAAGGATCGCGGTGAGGAGGGTGCGTCGTGTGCTCATAGTTCGTCCTTATTTAATAGGCCGGGTAAATTCCTCGCGGTTGAGCCGGAGGGTGAAGTTGGGTGCTTTGATGGAGGTGATTTCTACGGTGTATTCTTTGCCTTCAAAGGTAATCGTGAGGTGGTCGCCCGCTTTGACCCGCTTTTGACCGAAAACCAGGATCGGGTTGCCGCCCAGGGTGAAGAAGCCGCCCGGTTTCAGCCCCGCGGCGATTTCCTGGAGAACGTCGCGATCGCTCTTCGGGCCGGCCGGCTTCGCCGCCTGCTCCGGAGTGGTGCGCGTACCGCCGTCACCGGTGGTAGCGGTGGCGGACGACGCATGGCTCGCGGCCCCGGCAAAATTAGGAGGGTTGAACGGGTTCGCGAGTTCGGCCGGCAGCTTGACCGGCTGCAGGGCGAGAAAATCCTTGGCCTGCTGGACCTGCTCGGCGCGCTTGGTGGGAGACGCCACCGCGCCGCCGGCCGCCGTGATTTCGGGCAGGGCGAGGGCTGCCGCCGCCAAGCTCACCAGGATTATGCGGAAATGCGCTTTCATGGAACTCCGAGCATCTCAAGGTTGAGGCTCAGCGACACGACATCATCACCTGATTTTGCCATCGTCGCGCCGAGGAACTTGCAGAAGTGCGAGCCTTTTTCGAGACGCGCCAGAAAGCTGAGCGCCTGCGGGAAGCTCCCCTGGATCGAGACCGTGTACGGGACGCCGACATATTCGTCCGCCTTGGCGCCGCGTTTCAAGCCGCCTTGGCGCACATCCACCAGCTTCACGCCCGTGTCCGCCTCCAGCCGGTAGAAATATTGGAGATTCACCGCGAGCTGCCCCGCCTTGACTACACGCCCCTCCAGCTCCTTCGTCGCCGCCTGCATCTCGGCGGCCTGCTCGGCGAGCTTTTCCGAATTGCGCACATTCGCCAGGGCATTGGAGGCTTCGGCGGCCTTCTGGTCGCTGAGCTGTTGATACTCTGCGATCTTGTCGGCACGGAGGTAAAGCATCACCGCACAGCCGATGCTCAGCACGCCGCAGACAACACTCAGCGGGTGTTTTTTCAGCAGGGGAACGATATCGGCGCCGGTCATCGTTTATTTCTCCTTTTTGGCCGGCTTGGCCTTGAGCTGGATCTCAAACACCATGACGCCGCGCGCCGCGTCACGATCCAGGCTGTTCAGGTTGATCGTGTCGAACGCGCCATTGATCTCGGGCTTGCTCCGCAGGAAGTCGGTGTAATTGGAAACAACCCCGGTTGCCTGGTCGGCCGAGCCGGCCACGACGCCCCGGAGGGTGCACTGCACCGGCGCCTGCGGCCCGAGCTTGAGGTCGAGCGACTCCAGCGCAATGTCCGCAGGAAGGGACCGCGCGAGGAACGTAACTACATCGGTGGGCGAAATCGGGTTGCCCGCAAACGCCATGGCATCCGCAATCTTCTTCTGTTCATCATCGAACACCTTCGTCAGCCGGATCGCCTCGTTGCTCTGCTTGATGTTGGCGTCGATCTCCTTTTGCGAACCCGCGGTGAGTTCCGCCAGGTTCCGGATGTGAAACTCACGGTACCCGAGCCACAGCATCAAGCTGATGGTGACGACGACCGCCGCCATATTGATGAAGAAAGTCGTCCGCACGACCTTCGTGTCCGGCAACCGTTCAAAGTTGCGGAAGTTCGGGTGCCATACCGGTGCCAACACCGGCTGGGCATCACTTTTTCTGGTCAGTGACAGGTTGAACGCCATCGGTGTTAAAGGATGCCATCAGGGAGAACAGCCCCGCCCAGCGCTCGTCCGGCGGACTCGCCGTCGCGCCCTCTCCTAGCTTGATCTGCAGGGACTCGATCCAAGGAACAACATCCATCTTGAGCAGTGGCACCCCCAGCGCGCCGGAGCCGGCCATGGTCGAGCCGAGCCACCCCAAGCTCGCCGGCAGCTGGGTGCAGAAGAGACTGCCGATCGACTGGCCGGTCTGGACTTCGTAGAAGCCGATGGAAGATTGCAGCTCCTTGAGGAGTTTTTTCACCAGCGTCAGTCCCATGCTCGTGAAATCGAAGGTGTTCGAGTAAAAGAGCTTCTTGGCCGATTCCTCGTCTTTCAGGCCGAGTTCCTTCTGAACCACTGGGATCATCGCCGCAATGCCGCTGGGAATCGGCCGCGAGATGTCGACCCCGTCGGCCGTCAGAATGAAGCTTTGGGTCACTTCCTCGCCGATTTCCAAAAGGAGCAGCGGCGCCTTGGTTTGTTTGAACTTAAGATAGCTCACCATTCCGCCCAGGGTGGCTAGGGTGCCCAGCTCAAGCCGCTCCGGGTAAATCCCATGTTCGAGCAGCTTGTCCTGCGCGGAATTTACGTCGTCGATGGGCAGGCCGCAGAACAGCACTTCCTTTTGGTTGCTCTTGCCGGTATCGAAATCGCTCCCGTCAGCGGGGTTCAGCGCCCGCATCGTGTATTTCTCGGGTTCGATGCGGAACTGCTGGGAGTAGATTTCGCTAAAATAGCTCGGCTCCTTCAGCTTCTTGACGTCCACGGTGTGGCGCCGCACAACCCGCTTGGTCGGGTAAATGCCGCAAGTCGCGTGGGCGTAGCCAGTCGAGCCTTTTCCCTCGGTACCTTTGATCCACTCGTTGATGCCATCCGAATCCGAGGATGCGAACTCCTTCAGCTCCTCCACGACGATGGGGGCGCTTGCCTGGTCGAGCCGGGCGATCAACGTCGTGTGCTCGCCAATTTCGACACAGAAACCTTTCGATTTTGTCGCGAGAAACATCTGAGCTTGGTGTGGTGTGCGGGGGCTAGGTCGGTTGTCACCAGCTGGCAGCCCGCTGTAACAACCATGCAAAGGACCAACTAAAAATCATTTGCAGGACAATTCGGATATGGTTCGGGCCGGGTTCTGACAAGACGAAAACCATTAACCAGCCATTTGGCCCCAATAGTTTCCCTACTGTTTTACAATTCGGCCACCTCGCTTCCGAGGACAAAAAAGCCCGCCGAAATCACTCGGCGGGTTCGATTTGATTCAGAAAAACGTCTTTAGAGTTACTTCTGCCACGTGCGCTTCTTGTGGCGGTTCGCCTTGAGGCGCTTGCGGCGTTTGTGCTTCGACATCTTCAGACGTCGTTTCTTTTTAAGGTTACCCATGGATGAGAGCGGTTGGTGAGCGGGCAACGTGCGGCCTCACCCTAAACCTGTAAAGCATTTTCCCGCTCCGGTTTCGCTCAGAGAAACCGCATTCCGCCAGTACGGGTGGCATAGATGCCCAGCTTGATCGAGCAGCCTGCAAAGAAATGCGCCAGGCATGCGCCGTAAGCGGAAAGCTGAGGCCGATACTCGGTAACCATCCGTTCCAGCAACGCCTCACTCCCCTCTCCCGTTCGGGCGCGGTTTGTCTTCCAATCGATAACCATCAGTTCGCGGGTTGCAGCGCGGTGTGCCACCAGATCAATAACGCCATCCACCCATCGGCCATCGGACAATGGTGCCAGCACGCTCACTTCGGTCAGGATCTCCCAGCTGCCTTCGCGGAACTCGCGCCACAGTGTGCTTGCCTGCAACCGCTTCAGCTCGTCCCGCGCCCGGAGCTCAAACCCCCGCACGCTCGCCGTGACCTGCGCTGCCTCCAGGTGGCGGACGATCGCACTGTCCTCCGCGGACCAGGGGAGAAATTCCAGCGTCTCGTGCCACCACGTGCCGTAATCGATCGGGTCCTCGCGATCAACCGCTGCGGGCTGATCCGGATCCGCATCATGCCGGGCGATACGGACCGTGTCCGGCTTGATCGACAATTGGTGTGGCAACACTCGCACGGGAAACGCCGCCGCCGTTCGACTGCCCGCCGCCGTCCGTTCCCCACCCGTCCTCGCCATCCCCGCCGTGTTCCCCTCAGAGGTGCCGACATCCGGCGGGAGCAACGTCTGCAATCGCGAGAAAGGTGAGCCCCACAGCAACGCGAAGCTGCCGTCCTGCGCCTCCATTGTCTCCGCACCCCAAGGCAGGGCGAGGACTCGCCGTGCCCGCGTCATCGTGACATACAGCAGCCGAACCAGCTCGCGCAGGCGCTCACGTTCGCGGGCCTCGCGGGTTTCGACCGGGATGCACTCGCCATCAAAGAAAATGCGATCCCCTCCGACCGCATCCTTCACCCAGCGCATACCGGCTTCCGGCGCCCGGCCGATCTGTCGCCACAGCCCGAGCGGAATCACCACCGGCCACTCCAGGCCCTTGGCCGAATGCGACGTCAACAGGTTGATTGCGTCGTCATCTGGCTTGCCAGCCGGCCGGCCCTCCTCCCGCGCCGCCAGGAGCTGCTGCAGCCACCCGCGGGGCCCGGTGCCGTCCAAACCCAACTCGGCCGCCGCCGCGAGCAGCCGTTCCAACTCTTCCGCCAGCGCGCCGCCCGGGTCGAGCGCCCGCGCCTTGCCTTCGAGGTCACAGGCGGCCGCCAGGTCGGCGGCGTAACGCGCGAGCGGCTCGCCCTCCGCGTCCAGGCGCTCGATTAGTGGTTTCAACGTGACCAGGGCGCTGCGCACCGGCTCGGCGTGCGCCTCCGGCTCGTCCCAACGAATCGCCCCCGCGGCGCGCAGTTCCGCGGCGATCCGCGCGTCGCTGATGCCAAAGATCTCGCGCAGGACCCCCGTCCATTCAAACGCATTCTCGGGATCCGCCGCGACCGCCAGCAACCCGCAGAGCCACGCATAGGCGGGATGATCGGCATTGCGATTCCGGCGCATCTGCAGCGCCGACTTCAGGCCGGCGGCCTCCAGCTCCTTCTTCGCGATCACGAGCCAGTCGTTCCGCGGCGCGAGCAGGCAGACCTCGCCCCAGGTCCGCGCCCCCACCCCGGCCGGTCCGCGGGACTTGAGCCACGCCGCGATCGCGCGCACCTCGGCGGCAAGGCGCATCCCTACCCGGCGGTGCGCGGCAAATTCGGCCGGCAGCGGCAGCAATCCCACCGCCCCGGCGACGTTCTCCGGACCAGCCACGAGCGGCACGAAAGGCACCTGCAATAACTTCGCGGGCACGAGCCCGAGGTTGAACTCCCGCTCCGGGCCGAATGCCACGGGCAGCGTCGCGCCGAGAAATTCGATCACCCGGTGCGGCGAGCGAAAAGTGACGTCGAACTTCAGCAATTCGCCGCCCTCATTGCGGGCGAACGCCTCGACGTGCCGCAGGAAGTTCCGGATGTCGGCGCGGCTGCCGTAGATCGCCTGCTGGCCGTCGCCGACCAGGCAGAAACGGCCGGGGCGCGGACCCGGGCCAGACCCGGGCCACGAATGCAACGGCGCGCCCTGCGGTCGCGTGATCTCGACCAGCACCGCGAATTGCTGCGGGTCGGTGTCCTGCGCCTCGTCCAGGAGGACATGCCAGTCCTCGGCCCGGATGCGCTCCAGGATGGCTCCGTCCTGCAGCACGGCCAGCGCCGCGTCGACCTGGTCAGCGTAAGTCTGCACGCCCTGCTCGAATCGCCAGGCGCGGAAGCGCAGCGCCAGTTCCGTCGCCAGCACGGCGCCGGTCGCCGCCAGCCAGTCCTTCAGCGGCGCGAAGAAACGCGCGTAGAGTTCGCGGATATTGGCCGCCGTGCCCTCGGGCTTCGGCAGCGGGAGAAAGGTGCGTTCGGTGTGGAAGCGCTCGAGCCAGCGCTCGGCCGTGGCCTGGTTGCGCCGCAGCGCTTCCGTCGCGCGCCCGGCCTTCGTCTTGGCCCCGCGAATTTCCTCCAGCGCCGCCAGCGCCGGCTCGGGCGGTCGGGACGCCGGCGGCCGGGCGGCGAATCGTTGCGCGGTGGCGAGGTCCAGCCGCCGCGCCAAATCAAAGATTGAATCGAGCGGCGCATGCCGCAGGAACGCCTCGACCTGCGCCGCCGGCAGCAGCCTGAATTGCATCGCATCCTGCTCGAGGAACTCCTCCCACAGGTCCTCGTCATCCTCGGCCGCGACGGCTGGGTTGAGGTTGACGCCGAGTGTCTGCCCGTAGCGCTGCGCCAGCAGGAGACAAAAACTGTGGATCGTCCCGAAGAAAGCGCGCTCGAGGTGGTCCAGCGGCGCCAGGTCGCTGCGGCCGGATTCCCGCAGCCGCCGCACCAGCACCGCCCGCGCGCGCTGGCCGATCTGGGCCGCCGCTTTTTTGGTGAAGGTCACCACGGCGGTCTTCCGCAGCACCGCCGCACCATCCGCCGCGAGCGCGAGCGCCGCGAGCCGTTCCGAGATCGCCGTGGTCTTGCCGGAGCCGGCGTTGGCGCAGACCGCGAAATTCCGGCCGCGCTCGTCGCGAAACCGGTCGCGTGCTTCCTGGTCAGGCAGGCGCTCACTCATCGCCCGCTTCCTCCGGTTCTGGCGCCAAGGTGCCGAACGTCAGCGCATATTTCTCCGCCAGGATCGCGTGCGGCACCGGCGTGCAGGCCAGCGGCCATTCGAATCCGTGGGTGAATTCGGTGCGATCCGGCGTCAAGGCACCGTAGCGGCCCGTGGCCAGGTGACGGCCGATTTGTTCCAACCCCACCAGCGCCGCCGGCAATTCAGCCAGTTCCAAGGAGGTGGCGCTGCCGGGACCCGGTTTCAGCATCCATACGCGGCCGCCCGCGATCCCGAGTGATGCGGCCGCGGCGAGATAGACCCCGAGCTGCAATCCGGCTCCGCGCGCCATCGCCGCGACTGACAGACCGGCGTCGGCGCCCGTCTTGAAATCGACGATCTCCACTTGCGCGTCGCGCCATTCCGGCCGATCGAGCAACACGAGATCGATCCGTCCCGAAATCGCCACGGTCCCCGCGGCGCCCGCGCCAACGGTAGCGGTTGGGGGCAGCCGAATCTCGGTCGCAACCACCGGGCCCGACGGCAGCGCGAACACTTTGTCGAGGAGGACCGAGCACGTCTCGGCCAGCTCGGCATGCAACGAATCCCAGTAGCGGTCGTGCGGCCATCGTTCGCGCAACGCCGCCAGTCCAGCCGCCAGGCTGGCCCGTGCCGTTTCCACGGCTGGCTTGCGGGCGAACGGGCCTTCGATGGGCTCCCCGCGCAACGCCGCGGCCAGCAGCCGGTGCGCCAGCTGCCCGAGCGAGCGCTTCCGCGCCCGCACCAACGGGGCCCAGTCGACGCGCTGCACCCGCAGGACCGCGTCGAACCACAGCTCCGCGGGATCTTGCACGCCTCGCTCGATCTGGCGGGCGGCGAGCCGCGCCGGCCGCGTGGCGTCCGCGGGTCCGCCGAGGAAGTATTCGTCGAAGCCCGCCGCGGGATCGCGCCGGCGGCGCCAGGTTTCCAGCCAGGCCTCGTGGCGGTCAACGGGCCCAGGCGCGGTGCCGCCTTGCGCGAGTCGCGCGAACGACTCCTCGAGTCCGCCGGGGCCTGCGGCCTCGCCTTGGGCGATGAGCACACGCTCGAGCCAGGCATTGGGCGCCAGCCGAAGCTCCGGCTCCTCGTCATCGAAGAGTGCCGCGGTGAAGATCACCTCGCCCGCCGTGTCCCGCGCCAGGGCAACATAAGCCTGCTTCTCCAGCCCGGCGAGGTCGTCGCGCGAGAAAAGCCCGAGCGAAAAGCGGCCGCGCTGGTTGAGCTCGCCGCGCTGCTCGTCGGTCAGCCAGGAGCTCGACTCCTTGCGCTCCGGCCAGACCCCGGCGTTGCTCTCCGTCAGGATCAGGTGCGACCACGCCAGGCCGGCCGCGCGTCGTCGCGTGGTCAGTGTTAATGGGGCAAACACGCCCCGGCCGGGAGCGTCCACCGCGGGCACGGGCGGCGCGAGGAACGAGCGCAATGTGGCGAAGATCACGCGCACCGGCAGGCGCCGCGTTTCCTGCTGCGCAAAGGCGGTGAGCGCCGGCCAGGATTCGGGTGGGGCGAGGTTGAAACTGGCCCCTGTCTTCTCCAAGCGCTGCAGCGCCTCGGCGAGGGTCAGCTCCGCCGGCCAGGCCGGCAGCAGCAGAGCCGCCACCCGGCCGATCTCGCGGCGATCCTCGCGCTCGGCCGTCGCGAGCTCTGCGAGGTGGTTCTCCAACGCGTGCGACTGCGCCTCGTCGAACAGGCGTTCGCAAACGTCGCGCGCCACGGCGAGCGGCTGCCGCACGAAGTTCAACGCGCGCAGCAGCGGCCAGAGCGACAGGAACTCCTCCAGTCGCGCGCCGCGTTCATAGAAGGCCAGCAGCGCGCGCTGCAACTGCGCCTCGATCGAGGGCTGGCCGGCCGTCCCCACCAGGTCCGCGAAAATCAAACCCCGCGCCTGCAGCAATCGGGTGAGCTGCCCGTGGGCCGCATCCGCGCGCGGGAAGATCACGGCAATATTGTCCGCGCCGGTCGCGACCAGCCGTTCGAGTTCCGCCGCCAGCAGGCGCATCTCGTCCGTCCGCGTGCGTCCGACCAGCACTCGCGCCGAGGTCGCCGCGCCCCCTTCGCCGGCCCACAGTGCGCCGACCGCCGCGCCGGCCTGCGCTGTGGAGACGGCAGCCGGCGGCCGGGCCTCGACGCCGAGCAACGTGGACCAGAGCTCAACCCAGTTCTCGTCGAGCGTCCGGCCGCCGCGCAGCTCCGGCTCCGGCACAATGACCATCAGGTCGCTGCAGCGTCGCGCCAGCGCCGCCAGGCTGAAGAAGTCGTGCCAGGCCTCGGCAGTGAACCCGAGCATCAGCAGCCGGCCGGCGATTCGCCCGCCCGGCGCGACCTCGGTCAGGGCGGCGCGCTCGTTCTGGATCGGCGCCAGCGTGTAGCCGAGTTCGTCCACCCAGGTCGTGAGGTCGGCGAAGATCTCGCGCAAGGCCGCCAGCGGGAAATCGGCGGCCGTGAACCCGGCCTGCAGGAGCTCATCGAAAGCGTGCAGGGCCTGTTCGGGATCGCTTTGCAGGCTTTTCCACAGGCCCCAGGCGCGGTCCTCGGGTGCGAGCGGCGCCAACCGCTCCTCGATCAGCCGCCGCAACCCGAGCAGCAGCAGCTCGCGGCCCAGCGCCGGGCGGCGCAGCGGCGAATCCGCGGCCGCATCCGCCGCCGCCAGGCTGTGCCATTTCTGCCGGGCCAGGCCCGGGGTCAGGAACTCCACCCCGAGTAGCGGCAGGTTCTCGCGCACGCAGCGCAGCTTCAAGGCCACCGCCTGTCCGCGCGTCGGCACCACGATGTAATCGCGGCGCAGGGCCGCCGGCGCGGCCAGCCAGGGTCGCACGAGATCGCGCCACGCGGACTCCCAGTCGCGCGCCAGATGAAGTTCGCACCTTGGTTGCACGGGTGCGCCGATGAACGTGCATCCCCGGGGGAAACTCAACCCTTCATCGCCGCCGCCGGGCGCAAAAAAACCCGCGGCCGCCAGGCGCGCGGGTTGGGCGACGGGCCGGGGTCGTGGCGTTATTTCTTCGCGGCGAAGATGAACTTCGCGTACTGCGAGTTGTGGTGCGCGGCGGCGTTGCGGTGGATGACGCCGCTCTTGACGGCGCGGTCGAGCGCGGAGCTGTAGGCAATCGCGGCGGTGCGGGCGCCCTCGGCGTTGTTCGCGGCGGCGGCCTTCTGGACGGCCTTGGCCAGGGACTTCAGGCGGGTCTTCGCGGCTTGGTTGCGGGCGGCGTTGCGCAGGGCTTTGCGCGCGGCTTTGATGGCGGACTTGGTATTGGCCATGGGTCGTTGGAGAATTGGAAGGGGCTAGAACTCAAAGCACGGGCGGTGAGTCAAGGGCGAATTGTTTCGCGGCGCCCGGTGTGCCCGGCCGCGGAAAAAACTAACGCGCCGCCCCCGGGGGAGCTGCGCGTTTGGGCAAAGGACTTAGTTTTGGGGCCGGTAAGCCGGATTCTGTCCGCCGCCCTCGCGGGCGGCGGGATCTTCATTTCTCTCAAGCCCTCCCGAAGGCGGGCTTGTCCT
>DASZRV010000021.1:0-54751 GCA_035549095.1 Lacunisphaera sp.
AGCGGCTCGGCACTGACGGCGTGGCGCTCTGGGAGCGCGCGGCCGGCGAGGCGACGCGCGTGCTGCGGCTGGTCGAGCCGGCGCGGAGCTTCGTCGCCGAGTGGGTCTACGAGCCGCCGGTCGACACGCTCGAGCCGCTGGCCTTCAAGCTCCAGCGTTACGCCGAGCGCGTCGCACTCGAGCTGCGCGGCGCGGGGCTGGTGGCCGAGGCGCTGGCGCTGACACTGTTGCTCGAGGACGAGGACGAGTATCGTCGCGAGTTCCGGCTGCCCGAGCCCGGCGCCGACCCAGCCTCGTGGCTGCGGGTGCTGCTGTCGCATCTCGAAACGGTGCGGCTCGACTCGCGCCTGGCCGGCGCGCGCCTGGCGGCGACGCCGGCGCGTCCGCCGCAGAAGCAGGACGGTCTCTTCGACACGGGCCTGCGCGACCCGGCGGCATTCTGGGAAAACCTCGCGCGGCTCGGTGCGCTGCTGGGTCACGATCGCATCGGCTCGCCGGTCCTCGCCGACACGCACCGGCCGGATGCGTTCGCACTCGAGAAACCACCGGAGACGGTGCCTGCGCCCGAGCCGCCGCCCGTGCACCCGGCGCGCGGGTTCGTGCTGCGGCGGTTCCGTCCGCCCACACCGGTGCGCGTGACGCTGGCGGACGGCCGCCCGGCGGAACTGGCGGGCGACATTGCCGGAAGCGTGCGACGACTCGCCGGGCCGTGGCGCACCGACGGCGACTGGTGGCGCAAGGACCCGTGGGAAGTTGAAACGTGGCAGGTCGAGCTGGGCGACGGCATCGTCTACCAGCTCGCGCATCGGCCGGCCGGCTGGGACATCGAGGGGGTGTTCGACTGATGATGAGCTACGTCGAACTGGCAACGAATGCGAACCGGGCAATCGCCGGCAGCATCGAGGGAGGGGTCGACTAATGGACTACGTCGAACTCCATGCGCGCAGCGCGTTCTCGTTCCTGCGTGGCGGCTCGGATCCCGAGGCCCTCGCCCGCGAGGCGGCGCGGCTCCAACTGCCGGCGCTGGCACTGTGCGATCGCGACGGCTTCTACGGCTCGGTGCGGCTGCACATGGCGGCGAAGGAGGCCGGCTTCCGCGCGCTGCCCGGCTGCGAGCTGACGCTCGACGACGGCGCCGTGGTGCCGCTGCTGGTGGAAACGCAGGCCGGCTACCGCACGCTGGGCGAGTTGCTCACCACGGCCAACCTGCGCGCGCCGAAGGGCGAGGGTCGCGTCACGTGGGCCGAGCTGGCGGCGCGCAACACCGGCCTGGTCGCGCTGACCGGAGACGAGGACGGCCCCGTGCGGCGGGCGTGGCGCGCGTGCGGGGCGGCGGCGGCGGCCGAGGCCGGCGCGCGGTTGCGCGACATCTTCGGGCCGGACCGGCTGTTCGTGGAATTGCAGCGTCATCTCCTGGCCGGCGAGGAGGACGAAAACGAATTTCTCGTCGACTGGGCGCAGGCGCAGCGGCTGCCGTTGCTGGCGACGAACGGCACGGCCTACGCCACGCCCGAGGCGCGCAACGTCGCCGATGTGTTCACCTGCCTGCGCGAGCACGTGACGCTCGACACCGCCGGCCGGCGGCTGGCGCGCAACCGGGAGCGTCACCTCAAACCCGCGGCGGAAATGGCGGCGCTGTTCGCCGACGTGCCCGAGGCGGTGGCCAACACCGGGCGGCTGGCGGAGCGGCTGCGGTTCACGCTGGCGGACCTAGGTTATCGTTTCCCCGACTTCGGCGTGCCGGCGGGTGAGACGCAGGAATCGTTCCTGCGCAAGATGACCTATTTCGGCGCGCAGCAGCGTTATGGTTCGGTCACGGGCGACGTGCGGCGGCAGCTCGAGCGCGAGCTGGCGCTGATCGGGAAGCTCGGGTTCAGCGGGTATTTCCTGATCGTGTGGGACCTGTGCGCCTTCGCGCGCGAACGCGGCATCCTCGTGCAAGGGCGGGGCAGCGCGGCCAACAGCGCGGTGTGTTACGCGCTCGGGATCACGGCGGTCGATCCTGTCGGCGGCAAGCTGCTCTTCGAGCGCTTCCTCAGTGAGGGCCGGACCGACTGGCCCGACATCGACCTCGACCTTCCCAGCATGGAGCGGCGCGAGGAGGTCATCCAGGAGGTCTACCGCCGTTACGGCCGGCGCGGCGCGGCGATGACGGCGAACGTCATCACCTATCGCGGCCGCAGCACGATGCGCGAGGTGGGCAAGGTGCTTGGCTTTCCCGACGATGTGCTCGACCGGTTTTCGTCGCTTTTCCACGGTGGCGATTACCCACAGACGATCCAGCTGGCGGAGCAGTTGAAGCTGGCCGGCGTGACGACCGACCACCCGCGGCTGCCCGCGCTGCTCGACACCTGCCGGCGCGTCCACGGGCTGCCGCGCCACCTCGGGCAGCACTCCGGCGGCATGGTGCTGTGCGCGGGCGCGCTGTCGGATTTCGTGCCACTGGAGAACGCCCGCATGCCGGGCCGCTCCGTGTTGCAGTGGGACAAGACCGACTGCGAGGACATGGGCATCGTCAAGGTCGACCTCCTCGGGCTCGGCATGATGGCGGCATTGCAGGACACGCTCGAGATCTGCGCCGCGCGCGGCCAGCCGGTCGACCTGGCACGCATCCCGAAGGACGATCCGGCGACGTTCAAGCTGATCCAGGAGGCGGACACCGTCGGGTTGTTCCAAATCGAGAGCCGCGCGCAAATGAGCACACTGCCGCGGATGAAGCCGGAGACTTTCTACGACCTCGCCATCGAGGTGGCGATCATCCGGCCCGGCCCGATCCAGGGCAATGCCGTCAACCCGTACCTCGCGCGCCGCGCCGGTCGCGAGCCCGTGACGTATCCCGACGAGCGCGCGAAGCCGATCCTCGAGCGCACGCTCGGCGTCGTGCTCTTCCAGGAGCAGGTGCTGCGGCTGGCGATGGAGCTCGGCGGCTTCACCGCGGCGGAAGCGGACGAGCTGCGCCGCGCCATCGGCTTCACGCGCTCGCAGGAGCGGCTCAACCGGATGAAGGGGAAGCTCGGCGCCGGGCTCGCCCGCAACGGCGTCAATGCCGCGGCGATCGAGTCGATCCAGCAATCGCTGGCGTCGTTCGCGCTCTACGGTTTCCCGGAGAGCCACGCGATTTCGTTCGCGCTCATCGCGTACGCGTCGGCGTGGCTCAAGGTCCACCGGCCGGCGGCGTTCTTCGCCGGGTTGCTCAACAACCAGCCGATGGGCTTCTATTCGTCCGCCAGCCTGGTGCAGGACGCGCGCCGGCACGGCATCAAGACGCTGCCGGTGTGCGTCCGCGAATCGGAGGCCGACTGCCGGGTCGTGGCCGACGATGCCATCCGGCTCGGCTTCGCCAGCGTGCGCGGCGTGCGCGCCGCGGCCGTCAACGCGATGCTCGAGACCCGCCGCAAGCTGCCGTTCCGCTCGACGACGGATTTCCTGCGACGCACGAGCTTCACGGCGGCCGAGCGCCGGGCGCTGGCCAAGGCCGGCGCGCTGAACGCGCTGGCGACGCATCGCCGGGCCGCGCTCTGGGCGGTCGAGGAGGCCGGCGCGGGCGACGAGTTGTTCCGCTTGGTGGCGGTCGAGGAGCCCGAGCCGGAGCTGTCGCCGCTAGAGCGGATGACGCACCTTGAGCGGCTGCAGGCCGACTACGAGACGCTCGACCTCACGACCGGCGCACATCCGATGCGGCTGCTACGGGCGAAGCTGCCGGAGGCATGGCCGGCGGCGGCGTTGAAGGAGGCAAAGAACGGCGAGCGCGTGCGGGTCGCGGGAGCCGTCATCACGCGCCAGCGCCCGGGCACGGCGAAGGGCTTTTGTTTCATCACGCTCGAGGACGAGACCGGGCACGCCAATGCCATCGTGCGACCGGCGCTGTTCGAGGAGTCGCGGCTCGTCATCAACCTCGAGCCGGCGCTGCTCATCACCGGCCGCGTGCAGAACGAGCAGGGCGTGATCCACGTGATGGCGGAGCGGATCGAGGCCGTGCCCGAACTCGGGCTGCCCGCGCAGGCCAGCCACGATTATCATTAGGGTTGGAGGCGGGGTGCCCTCACCCCGCGAACGGACACGGTCGCGGGTAGGGCGGCGAGTCCCGTCGCCGCCGCGGCGCGGAACGGAGTCCGCGCCCTACCGGCCCGCCCGGAATGCGGGCTCCACCTTACTTCACCGGCGTGAGCCAGCGCGAGAGGCAGAGGCGCAGCGCGTCGGTGCGGATGGGCTTGCTGACGAAATCGTCCATGCCGGCCGCGAGGCACGCAGTGCGGTCCTCGGCGCGGGCGTTGGCAGACAGGGCGATGATCGGCAGGGGGCGTCCTTCCAGCCAGCGGCGCGCGCGGCGGGTCGTCTCGAGTCCGTCGATATCCGGCAGCTGGCAATCCATGAACACGGCGTCCCATTGGCCCTGCTTCAGGACCTCGAGCGCCGTGGTGCCCTCGCCGACGATGTGGCAGTCAACGCCGAGGCGCTCGAGCATCAGCTTGACCACGCGTTGGTTGACCGGGTCGTCCTCGACGACGAGAACGCGCCCGGCGAAGACCTCCTGCGGCGCGGCGCCGAGCGCAAAGGGCGGGAGCGTGACCTGATCCGGTGCGACGGGCAGCCGGATCGAGAAGGCGAACACGGATCCGTCGCCCGGCCGGCTCTCCGCGGTGATGTTGCCGCCCATGGCCTGGACGAGCCGCTGGGAAATGGCGAGGCCGAGACCCGAACCCCCGTAGCGCCGGCTCATCGAGCTGTCCGCCTGCGTGAACGGTTGGAAGAGGTTGGCGAGCGTGGCCTCGCTCATGCCGATGCCGGTATCGCGCACCTCGACCGCGAGCTGCAGTTCGCGCTCGTCCACGAGCGTGCCCTCAAGCTTAACGTTGATCTCGCCCTTCTCGGAGAATTTCACGGCATTGCCGATGAGATTGAGCATGACCTGGCGGAAACGCGTCGGGTCACCGAGCACGCGCGTGCCGGCGGCCGGGCTGGCCGTCCAGTCGAGACGCAGCGTCTTCGCGACGGCGCTCGGCCGGAGGAGCTGAATGGTTTCGTCGACCAGGGAGGGCACTTGGAAGGGGATCTGCTCGAAATCGAGTTTCCCGGTCTCGATCTTGGAGAAATCGAGTATGTCGTTCAGGATGCGCAGCAGCGACTCGGCCGACCCGGCGGCGGTTTCGACCTGCTCGCGCTGGGCTGGCGTCAGCGAGGTGTTACGGAGCAGCTCGAGCATGCCGAGGACACCATTCATCGGCGTGCGGATCTCGTGGCTCATCATCGCGAGGAAATCGCTCTTGGCCTGGCTCCCGGCCTCGGCCTTGTCCTTGGCGGCGCGCAGTTCGGCCTCGATTTCCCGGCGTCGCGCCACCTCCTCGGTGAGCGAACGGTTGGCGGCCTCCAGTTGCCCCTGCTTGTCCTGGAGCTCGTGCACGAGGTCGGCGTAGTCGTAGCCCAGCTGCAGCGAGCGCCGGAGGGTGCGGTGAAAGCTGCGCGCCATCGCCATGAGGAACGCGAGGTAAAGCATGGCGAGCGCGGCCATGACGGTGTGGACCGTCTCGCCGCTCATCAAGAAGCGGGCGATGAGCGGGACGAGGACGCAGACCTGGAAGGACCAGCAGGCGACGAGCACGGGCCCGAGCGAGCGGGTGGCACCAGCGGTGAGGCCCGCCAGGACGAGGATGAGCAACGAGCGCTCGGTCTGGCCGGCCAAAGGGTACAGCGTCCAGCCGGCATAGCCCCAGCCAAGCGCGGTGACCAGGGCGCCGAGCGTGAAACGCCGCTCCCAGCGCGGGATGTCCGCGGCTCTTTCTTCCGGCGTAAACATCATGGTGTGGAACAGCCGGACCGTCGTGAAGAGGCTCATGACCCCGAACCAGGCGAGCGCGTGCAGGGAGTCCTGTCCGCGCGACATCACCCACGCCAGTCCGGCCGCGACCAGCAGCGTGGCCGCCAGGCCGGCGGGAAGATCGGACATACCCTGGCGCAACAGCTCGGCCCGCACGCGCCCGGCCGTGCCGGTGCCGGGGGAGGTCGGGCTCTGGTCCATGCCGCAGCTTAGGTGGCCCGGTTGCCGGGCGAAAAGCAGAAATGCGATTGGGCGCAGACGGGATTTCCCTCAGGAGGCGATGCCAATTTCACCCAGCGCATGATGATGTGGAGGCGGGGTGCCCTCACCCCGCGAAAGAAGGCGGGGCCATCAGCCGCGCGAGGCGCGATGCGCGCGTGGCTACCCGCGGGACGAGGGCGTCCCGCCTCCAAGGGCTATGGTCGCGGGTAGGGTGGCGCGTTCCATTGCCGCCGTGGCGCGTTGGGGACAACGCGCCCTGCCAGCCCGCACGGAGTGCGGGCTCCACCACAGCGCTGAGGTCAGCGCGTCCACCTCATTCCACCAGCAGCGCCACTTGCACTCCGGGACCGTGCACGCCCTCGATGAGAATGCCCTCGACGTCGGCTGTCTTGGAGGGTCCCGTGACCCAGATAACGTTCGGGTCCTTCGGCAGGGCGGCGACGGCCTGGGGTACATCGGTGAAGATATCAGCGCGCGCGAGCACGGCCACGTGCACCCAGGGCGCCAGCGCGGCGAGCCGGCTGGTCGTGCCGGCATCCGTCAGGACGAGCGTGCCGGTCTCCGCGATGGCGGCGGCGGCGCGGGTGATGCCGAACTGGAATTCATCGACCCGGGCCCGGTCGAAGGTGGTTTCGACCGTGAAGCTCGCCGGAAACGCCGGAGCGAGCCTGGGCCAGAGTTGCGGGTCACAATAGCCGTGGCGCCAGCCGCCCTTCTCGAGCAGGGCGACGAGCTCGCCGGCGGACGTGAGCGGCGTGCCGTTGACGCCGCGCAACCGCTCGGCAAAGAGCGTCCACGGGTTGACGGCCCCGCGCGCCTGTCGCATGACGACCAGCTCCGACTCCCAGTCCGGCAGCGGCGCCCGCTGCGGCAGCGGGGCGAGAGCGTTCCGGACGCGGGAAAGGATGGTGTCGCGATCAGAGGGCATCAGATTAATGGCCACAAAAAGGCACGAAGAGGTTCCGAAGGAGAACGAGTATTTGCGTCGCGCCGATCGGCGCGCGGGAGAGACCGGCGGCCGCCAAAACCATGGTTGTGTTTTTCGTGGCCATCACTGCTTGCGGTGTTTCAGCCATGAGCGGAAGGCGCCACCGCGCCACTCGGGGAGTTCGCGCTTCGCCTCCCAGGCGCGCAGCGCCGGGATCGGAAGCAGCTTGGTCGGGAGATGATTGATGAGCCGGCCGCCCAGGAGCGCGGCCTTCCACGCGGTCGGCTGCGAGGCCAGCAGCGCCCACGCGCCCATGGGCGGCGTGCCGGCGGCCGCGAGGGGCGCGCCCTCGGCCTTGCCGCGCGCCCGCAGCCGCAGGAGCAGGTCGGGAATCGGGATGTTGACGGGGCAGACCTCGTTGCACGCGCCGCAGAGCGAGGAAGCCTTGGGCAGATCGGCGAGTTCCGGAAACCGATCGCCGGCGAGGAGCGGTGAGAGCACGGCGCCGACCGGGCCGGGATAAACGCTGCGGTAGGCGTGGCCGCTCGCCTGCCGGTAGACGGGGCAGACGTTGAGGCAGGCGCCGCAGCGGATGCAGCGGAGGATCTCGCGGCACTCGCTGGCAAGGACGGTGGTGCGGCCGTTGTCGACGAGGATGACGTGCATCTCTTCGGGGCCATCCGGCTGGGCGGCCGACTTCGGACCGGCGACAAATTCGGTGTAGACCGTGAGCTGTTGCGCCGTGGCGCTGCGCGCGAGCAGGTTGAGGTACAGGCCGAGGTCGCGATCGCGCGGAACCAGTTTTTCGATGCCGACCATCGCGATGTGGCATTTCGTCGCGGCGAGGGAGAAGCGCGAGTTGCCCTCGTTCGTGACGAGGACCAGGCGGCCGCTTTCCGCGCTGAGGAAATTGGCGCCGGTGAGGCCGACATCGGCGGCGAGGTACTTGGCGCGCAGGAAGGCGCGGGCCCGGCGCGTGATGGTTTCGGGGTCGTCGTTGTAAGCGCCGAGGCCGTTCTGCTCGAACAACGTCGCGATTTCGCGCCGGTTCTTGTGGATGATCGGCTTGACGATGTGCGACGGGTGGTCGTGCGCGATCTGCACGATGAATTCCCCAAGATCGGTCTCGAGGCACTCGACGCCCTCCTTCTCGAGGAAGGGGGCGAGTTCCGTCTCCTCCGAGACCATGGTCTTCGCTTTGACGATCTTCGTGGCGCCGCGGGCGCGGAGGATCGCAAGCACGGCTTGGTTGGCCGCGGTGGCATCGGCCGCCCAATGGACCTTCACCCCATTGGCCTTCAGCGCGGCCTCGACCTGCGGCAGGTACGTGTCGAGGTTCTCGACCACGTGCTGCTTGATTTCGCCCGCGAGCGCGCGGAGTCGGTTGGCGTCCGGCAGGTGGTCGAACAGCAGGCGCGTGCGCTTCTCATGGCCGGTCTTCGAACCATCGTAGACCGCCGCCCGGGTGTCGGGACGGAGGTTTTGGGCGAACTGGTCGATGGGCTGGACGGACATGGGATGTAGGTCGGGGTTTATCCCCGATGTGTCGGGCGTAAAGCCCGACCTACAGGTGCGGGAGCGGGCCTGCTCACATCGGACCTCCGTTCTTCAGGGCGTCGCGCAGGATCTGCGCGAGGTGCATCGTCCGGAGCGGCCGGCCTTCGCGGGCGGCGAGACCGGACAGGTGCATCATGCAACTCATGTCAGGCGACACGAGGATGTCGGGCTGCGCCGCCCGGATGTGCTCGAGCTTGAGCGTGCCCATGGCGCTGGAAATATTGGGAAACGAAACAGAGAAGGTGCCGCCGAATCCGCAGCATTGTTCGACTTCGCCGACCGGGACGACCGTTAGCCCCGCGATGGAGTTGAGGAGCGTCAGGGCGGCGTCGCAGGTCTTCGTGCCGCGGGTGTGGCAGGCGCGGTGGAGCGCGATGGTGCCAGCGAAGCGTCCGGGCCAGCTGGTGACGCCGAGGGCGTGGACGATGAAGTCGGCCAGTTCCCACGTGCGGCGGGCCATTTGTTGCACGGCGGGGAGGTCGGCTTCGTGTTCGAACTCAAGCGGCGCCCCATGGAAGACCATCGCGGCGCACGAGCCGCTCGGCACGACCACCGGTACGTCGCCGGCGAAAACCTGCAGCGTGTGGCGGACGACTTTGCGCGACGCGGGCCAGTCGCCGCCGTTGAAGGCCGGCTGGCCGCAGCACGTCTGCCCTTCAGGGAACTCGACGATGCAGCCGAGGTGCTCGAGCACCTCGACGGTGGCGCGGGCGGCATCGTCGTAGAACGCGTCGCACAGGCACGTGGCCATCAGCTGCACGCGCTTGTCGGGACCGGGGAGGACGCGGTGGCTCAGGTCCATGACGGAAGGCTACCCACGGATTTCACGGATGGATGGCGGGTCCAACGGTTCCGCCCTGGCTGCCAAGGTGTCATCCTGAGCGCAGCGAAGGATCCAGCGTGAAGCCCGCTAGTGACATTTCGAATGGATCCTTCGCTGCGCTCAGGATGACAGAAGGGAGAATCATGGCTTGAATCCGTGCTCATCCGTGAAATCCGTGGTTAAAAATCATCGGCGATTGGCGAGGACTTTGTCCTCGTAGTTCCGGACATTCTCCAGCCAGCGGTCGGCGGGCGGGGTGCCGGCGCGGACGCACAGCTTGTCCCAGACCGCGCCCCACGGCATGGCCTTGGCCTGTTCCAGGAGGGCGAGGCGTTCGTGCCCACGCCCGGCGGCATCGGCGGCCTTCAATTGCTTCACCGGGTCGAGGAGCCCGAGGAGAATCGCCTGGCGAGTGGCGCGGGCGCCGACCACGTACGCGGCGATGCGATTGATGCTGGCGTCGAAGAAATCGAGCGCGACGAACACCCGGTCGAGCGCCCGGCCGCGGGCGATCTCGGCGAAGAGGGCGCGCACGGGATCGTCGAGAATCACGACGTGGTCGCTATCCCAGCGCACCGGGCGGCTCGTGTGCAGCAGGAGGCGCGGGTGGAACTGGAGGTGGGCGGAAACCTTGTCGGCCACCGACTCGGTTGGATGGAAATGGCCGAGATCGAGGCACAGCACGAGGCCGCGGCTTAGCGCGTAGTTGGAATAGAACTCCTGCGAGCCAACGACGTACTCTTCACTGCCGAGGCCGAAGAGCTTGCCCTCGACCGCGTCGATGCAGTGGCGGGCGCTGACGCTGCGGTCGTCGAGGATGGCGTCGAGTGATTCAACGAGGCGCGCGCGGGGACCCCAGCGATCGGCGGGCTGGTCCTTCGTGCCATCGGGAATCCAGTGATTGATGACGCAGGGCGAACCGAGCGTCCGGGAGAAGTGCTGGGCAATGCGGCGGCAGGCGCGTCCGTGGTTGATCCAGAACTGGCGGACCCGCTGGTCGGCGCTGGAAAGCGTGAAGCCCGAGTTGGCCATTTCATGCGCGAAATAAGTTGGGTTGAAATCGAGGCCGATACGGCGAGCCTGGGCCCAGTCGAGCCAGCGGGAGAAATGTGCCGGCGTGAGGGCGTCGCGATCCACGACCTTCCGGCCGGTCTCGGCGTAGAAGGCATGGAGATTCAACCGGTGCTTTCCGGGCAGCAGTTTGAGCACCAGGTCGAGATCGCGGCGCATCTCGTCGCCGTTGCGGGCCCGGCCGGGATAGCCGCCGGTGGCCATGATGCCGCCGCCGGCGAGCCCCTCTTGGGGTGTCTCGAGGCCGCGGACGTCGTCGGCCTGCCAGCAATGCAGCGAGATGGGCACGTCGAGGGCACGCTTGATGGCCGCATCGGTATCGATGCCGCGCTCGGCGTAGGCGGCGCGGGCGAGGCGATAGGCGGCGGAGATGTTTTTGACGGAGGACATGGGAAAGGTTTGGACAGAATCAACGGAATGGCGGACCAGCGGGGGATGGATTCTGTTAATTCTGCCTAATCTCTGGTTGGTAGACCACGGGCTTGAGCTGCCGCGCGAGGACGGCGCGGAAGGCGGCCAGGTGGGGCACGGCCCGGAGGGCGACGAGCTGGCTGGCGATGTTACCGACGGCGGTGCCTTCGAGGGTGAAGGCGTGCACCGGCAGGCCGCTCGCATCGGCGGTCGCCTGGCAGAGCAGGGAGTTCTTCGACCCGCCGCCGACCATGAGAATGCGGCGGAATTCGCGGCCGGCGAGCCGCTCGAAGTTGCGGATGGCGTCGGCGTGGCCGCGGCCGAGCGAATCGCAAATCAGGCGGACATAGGCGGCCAGCGTTTTCGGCACGGGGAGCTTGCGGCGTTTCAACTGCGCGTCGATGGCGGCGCGCATGGAGGGCGGATTCACGAAGGCAGGGTCGGTGCAGTCCAACAATGTAGGGGCGTCGCTTGACGACGCCCGCGGGCGCGGTCGAGCCGCGCCCCTACCCAGGTTGGACGCCGCGGCGAGCAGCTTGGCCCACTCGCGGTCGCTCTTCGGCCGGGCGGCGAATTCCTTCAGCGTCTGCTCGAGCAGCCACAGGCCGATGACATTCGTCAGGGGCCGGTAGCGGCCGTCGCCGATGCGCTCGTTGGAAATGCGGACGGTGAGCGCATCGGGGCCAAGCACCGGGCGATCGCTTTCGAAGCCGACGAGGGACCACGTGCCGGAGCTGAGGTAGAGATCGCCGCCCGCGGGATCAGCGGGCATGGCGTCGTAGGCGCAGGCCGTGTCGTGTCCGGGCACCGCGACGACCTTGACGCCTTTCAACCCGGGCAAATCGCGGACCGGGCCGAGAACGGTGTTGGCAAAGATCGGCGGCGAGAACCAGGTGGCCGGCAGGTGGAAGTAGTCGAGTGCGGCGCGCGACCAGCCGGTGCCGTGGACGTCGAGCAGCTGCGTGGTGCTCGCGAACGAGATCTCGTTTTCCATCCGGCCGGAGAGGAGGAAATTGAAGTAGTCGGGCAGGAACAGGCAGCGCGTGGCGAGGTCGGCGACCGCCGGGCAGGAGGCGACGGTTTCCGCGAGTTGAAGGCTGGAGTTGTAGAAGACGTTCGGGATGCCGGTGGCGGCGTAGAGGCGCTCGAGTGCCGCGCGGGTGTTCGCGAGCCGCTGCAGTCCGGGCTGCGTGCGCCCGTCGCGGTAGGCATGCGTCGGGAAGACTATGCGGCCGGCATCGTTGACCAACACATAGTCAACGCCCCAGGTGTCGACGCCGACGGAGGCGACCCGGGGGAAGCGTTGCTTGGCGGCGCGCAGTCCGGCCCTGATCTCGGTCCACAGGCCGGGTATGTTCCAGTAATCGTGGCCGCCGGCGGAATGGAACTGGTTGGGGAAGCGGTGGACCTCCGTGAGCGCCAGGTTCTTGCCGTTCCAGGTGCCGACGATCACGCGGCCGCTGGTGGCGCCCAAATCGACGGCAGCACAATGGATCGTCTTAGCCATGGATAATTTTGGGAGCTTTAGTCGGCAAAACTCCAAACGCCAAAGGCCAAACTCCAAACAGGTCCCAAGCAGGAGATCACGCGTAAGTTGTTTCGAGAGGTCGTCATCGAGGGCTGAAGTCTTCCTTGGCGTTTGGAGTTTTGGAACTTTGGACTTTTGCCTTTCTGCACCTAGCGCAAAAAGGCTTCGTGCAGTCCGCCGTCGACGGTGATGATCTGGCCGGTGGTCTTGCTGAGGCGGTTGCTCACGAGGAGGAAGTACGCCTCGGCCTGATCGGCGGGCGTGATCGGCGACTTGGTCAGCGTGCGATCGGCATAGAACTGCGCGAGCTTGGTGACGAGCGATTCGGTGGCCTCGTCGTCGGCGTACGGGATGTTGTATTTGGCCAGCGATCCGATGACCCGGTCGCGGGGAAACATGGCCGAGCCCTGGACGACGGTCGCCGGGGCCACGCCGTTGACCCGGACGAGCGGCGCCAGCTCGATGGCGAGTTCGCGCACGAGGTGGTTGGCGGCAGCCTTGGAGGTGTCGTAGGCCAGTGACCCGCGCTTGGCGACGACGGCATTAGCCGACGTGGTCAGCACGAGGGTCCCGCGCAGGCCCTGTTTCTTCCAGGTCTTGGACGCTTCATCACCGACCAGGTAGGAGCCGGTGACGTTGATGGCGAAGGTCGTCGCCCATTTCTCGTCGGGGATGTGACCGGTGGTGTTGCTTGGCACGAAGATCCCCGCGGTTACGCACACGTGGTCGAAGCCGCCGTAGGCGAGCGCAACATCGTCGAGCATGTGGCGAATGCTGGCCCGGTCGGTGATGTTGCAGGCGAGGCCCAGCGCCGGGCCGCAATTCGACAGGCCGGTCCCGGCCACGCCAATGCCGGTGCCGTACTTGTCGGTGATCTCCTTCGCGGTGGCCTGCGCGGCGGCCTCGTTGAGATCGACGCACACGATGTGCGCGCCCTCGCGAACCAGCCGGTGCGCGGTTTCCTTGCCGATGCCGGAGCCGGCGCCGATGACGACGGCGACCTGGCGGGCGAGTTCCTTTTCCGGCGGCATGCGCTTGAGCTTGGCCTCCTCAAGCAACCAGTACTCGATGTCGAAGGCTTCCTGCTGCGGCAGTGCGATGTACTTGTCGATGGCCTCGGCGCCGCGCATGACCTCGATCGCGCAGTTGTAGAATTCGGCCGTCACGCGCGACTCCGACTTGTCCTTTCCCCACGCGATCATCCCGAGGCCGGGGATGAGGATGACGGTCGGGTTGGGATCGCGCATCGCCGGCGAGTTGCGGTGTTTGCACTTCGCGTAATAGGCGGCGTAGTCCTTGCGATAGTGCTCGATGCCCTCGGCGAGCTTTTCGCGCAGGATGGCAAGGTCGTCGTGCTGCGGGTCCCAGGCGACGTAAAGCGGCTTGATCTTGGTACGCAGGAAATGGTCGGGACAGGACGTGCCGAGCTCGGCGAGCCGGGCGGCGTCCTTGGAATTGACGAACCGCAGGACCTTCTCGTCGTCCTGCACCGTGCCGATGAAACGCTTCTCGGACGATACCAGCCCGCGGAGCGCGGGCAGGATGGCGGCGAAGTTCGCCCGGCGCTTGGCCTCGTCGAGCGCCTGGTATTTCGGGCCGCCGAAGGCGGTCGCATCGCCGCCGTTGGCGGCGTACTTCTCCTCGATATAGGCCGACGCGCGCTCGATGAAGTCCAGCGTGCGATCATAGCAGGCGCGGTCGTCGTCGTCCCACGAGATGAAACCATGCTGTCCCATCATGATGGCTTTCACCTTCGGGTGCTTGCGGGCGATGGCCTGCATTGCGAGTCCGAGTTCGAAGCCCGGCCGCATCCACGGCACGTAGGCCATCTCGCCACCGAAGATTTCCTTCGTCAGCTTCTCGCAATGCGCCGACGCGGCAATCGCGATGATTGCGTTGGGATGCATGTGGTCGACGTGCCGCCCTGGGAGGAACGAGTGCAAGGGCGTGTCGATGGAGGACGCCCGCGGATTGAGATTGAAGGTCGCGTGCGTGTACATGCCGACCATGTCATCCTCCGCGGCCGACTTGAGGCCTTTGTCGGTGCGGGCGGCGTAGAGGTCCTGCAGGTCGAGCAACTTCTGCTGATAGAGCGAGGAAAAGTTCTCGCGCGTGCTGGTACGGAGGTCGCCGCCCGAGCCCTTGACCCAGAGGACCTCGACGGGCTTGCCGGCCAACGGGTCCTTCTCGGTGATTTTCGAGGAGGTGTTGCCGCCGCCCGTGTTGGTGATGCGCTGGTCGCTGCCGAGCAGGTTGGAACGGTAGACGAGGCGACCGACCGGGTCGAGCGACGCGGCTTTGGCGTCGTCCCAGAGGTGGTTGACGAAACGGTAGGGTTTCATGATGCGTGGAAAAGGACGTTGGCGGCGTGAGGTCACCGGGGGCGGGAATGGCCGCCGGTACTCTCAGGTCGAGCCGCACTTTTGGCGATACCGAACGTGGCGCGCCACGAGACTGCGAACGGACAGTGCGACACGACTCAACGCGGGCCGAGCGCCTGCAGAATCTGTCCGGTAATCTGCCGAACGAGCGTCTCGACCTCCGGGTCTGCGGGCGGCGCCGGCCGGGTCGGCGCGGAGCCGGCGGTGCCCGGGCGGAACTCGGCGCTGTCGCAGAGTTCGCATTCCTTGAGGCCGGCGCGCGGGTCGGGCATGCCGAGTTTCTGGCGAAGGTTGATGAGCTCTTTTGCCTGGCCGCCGGTGAACCGGTGCAGCCCGCCACCAAGGCCGGCGGCGATCCAGATGGTGCGGCAATAGGAATCGAGATTCTCGATCTTCCAGTAGGCGTCCTCGACGTCCTTGCCCCAGACGATGACGCCGTGGTTCTGCATGAGCACGGCCTGGTGGTCGCGGCCGACCTCGCCGACCTCATCGGCATTGGCCGGCGTACCGGGCGTGCGGTATTGGGCGACGCCGATCTGGCCGAGGAAGACTTCGGCCTCCGGGATGAGGCACGACGGAATGTCAACATTGGCGATGGCGAAGGCGGTGGCGTGCGGCGGATGGGCATGCACGCAAGCCTTGGCGGCCGGCTGGCGCTTCATGATGCCGAAGTGCGTCAAGGCTTCGCTCGTGCGGACGCGCGTGCCGGCAAGCTGACGGCCATCGAGGTCGACCAGGCACATGTCCTCGGGTTTCATGAAGCCCTTGCAGATGAGCGTGGGCGTACAGAGGGCGAGGTTGTCGCCAACGCGGATCGTAATGTTGCCGCCGTTGCCGTCGGTGTATTCGCGTTGCCAGAGTCGGCGGCCGATGTCGCACATGCGTTCCTTCAATTCCGCGATCGCGGGCGACGCGAAGAAGCGGGCGATCTCCGGTCCCGTACGCGGGTCGGCGCCCGGCTGCCATTTGAATTCGTAATCGGGCGTGCTCCACGGCGCGGGCGCTGCGGCCGGACGGGAAACAGGCGCGGGCGAGACCCCCGGGGTGGAGTAGGGCGCTGCCCGTAAGGCCGGCTTGAGGCGGCCGGCAAGGACGTCGCGGGCGGACGGAGTCAGGACGGCGCCGGGCGGCGGAGTTTCGCCAAGGCGAAGGAGCTCCTCGGCGTCGCGGGCGGTGATGACAGTTGGCATGGGAGTCGGGATCAGCGCGTGGGCGGTGAATAGAAGACCTCGTCGACGAGGGCGGCGTTGAAGGCGTCGACCGGCGTCGGTTGCGCGAAGGGGGCGGCGGCCTCGGAACCCTCGGTGAAGCCGATCACGCCGCCGGGGCTGGCGCCGAGGTTGTCGTAGACGACGAGGCTGTTGCCCGGCGCGAGCGGCCGCAGCGGCGCGCCAGCGAATTGTTTTCTCGTGAACGGCTGCACCAGCAAGAAGCGTCCGCCGAAGTAGGCGGGATCCTGCCGGGAGAGAGTGACGCGGCCAATGACGTGTCCGAGGCGCATGGTCAGGCGGTCTCCTTGGCGGGCTCGTCGATGACGGCCAGGATGAGGTTGCGCAGCGGCGAATGCGGGTCGCCCACGTATTCGCGCGTCCGCGATCCATCGGTCGAGATCATGACGGCTTGGTGCTGGCCCGCGCCCAGCGGGTCGAGCGCGAGGATGGGTTCGCCTTCGGCGCGGCCCTGTTCGTCGAGCGGCTGGCAGACGACGGTACGGCACCCGACCATGCTTGGGTGGCAGAGGGTCGAGACGATGACGCCGTCGATGCGGGCGAGGATCATGGGTGGCAGCGGGGAACGATTAAGGGAAAGAGACCGAGAAAGATCAGGGGCTCAGTAGATCCGGAGGTTGTCGACCATCACGCAGCGGCGCGTGCGGGTGAACGTGGCCGGGTTGGTGATGCCCTCGCCGGTGGTGGTGGCGATGGAGTAGCTCAGGTAGCCTTCGCCGCCGAGGCCGAGGCCGGCGACGGACGGGCCGTTCTTGACGAAGAGGGTCGTGTCGAGCGCGCGGGCCATGCGCGTCATGTGGTCGACATTGAGCGAATGGATGATCGCCGAGTGCTTGTAGCCGTGCTCGGACTTCCGGGCGAAGGCGACCGCCTGGTCGAAGTCCTTCACGCGCACGACCGGCAGCATCGGCATCATCTGCTCCTCGAGCACGAACGGGTGGTCGAGGTCCGTCTCGGCAAAGAGCAGCGGCGTGTCGGCGGCAACGGTGGCACCCGCGTGTTGCGCGAGGATCACGGCGTCGACGCCGACGAGCTTCCGGTTGAGGACGGCGTGCGAACAGCCGCCGGCGTCCTTCGCCGTCGTGAAGGCGGCGGCGGTGAGGCGCGCGAGCTGGCTGGCATTGAGCGCGACCGCGCCGGCGGCCTTGAGGGCGTCAATGAATTTGCCAGCGCAGGACTCGAGCACGAACACCTGTTTTTCGCCGATGCAGAGGAGATTGTTGTCGTAAGCGGCGCCGGCGATGATGTCGCGGGCGGCCTTCTCGAGGCTGCCGGTGCCGTCGACGATGACCGGCGGGTTGCCCGGGCCGGCGCAGATGGCGCGTTTGCCGGACTTCATGGCGGCGCGGACGACGGCAGGTCCGCCGGTGATGCAAAGCAGGTCGATGTGCGGGCTCTGCGCGAGCGCATTGAAGGATTCCAGCGTCGGATGCTCGACGGTGCAGACCAGGTTGGCGATGCCGGTGGCGGCCTCGATGGCCTCGTTGTAAGCGCGGACGGCAAGGGCGGCCGAGCGCGCGCCGCCCGGGTGCGGATTGAAGACGACGGCATTGCCGGCAGCGACGATGTTGATGATGTTGCCGCTGAGGGTCGGCACCGAGTGCGTGACGGGCAGGATGGCGCCAACGACACCGAACGGCGTGTGCTCCTCCATCGTGATGCCATGGTCGCCGCTCAGGCCGTAGGGGCGCAGCCACTCGACGCCGGGCACGAGCTTCACGATCTGGAGCTTCTCGATCTTGTGTTCGAGACGGCCAATTTTCGTCTCATCGAATTCAAATTTTCCCCACGCAGCGGCGTTGGCCGTAACCATCTCCTTGACGATCTCGACCACCTTGGCGCGCGCAGCGACACCCTTCTCGCGCAGCTGCTCGAACGCGTCGCGGGCGGCGGCGCAGGCCTCTTTGACATCTTCGAACACGCCGTGGCGCGGCCCGCCACGGATCGCTGGACGAGTGTAGGGCGGGATCGCCGAATCCCGCTTCGAGCTGACGTCAGATTCCGGCGGGGTTCGGAGCCCCCGCGCTCCAGCCGGTTCTCGGCCGAGGCCGCGGAGGACGTCCTCGACCACGGCGCGGACGGCCGATTCATCGAGTTGCAGGGCGGAAGACATGGGAAGCGTTGGCGATCTTGGGGTGGGACCTGCAGTTGGTGCAGATTCAGCCCGCACGGAGGGTGGGCTCCACCCTCAAGGCCATGGTTTCACGGTGCTGTCGCAGGTTCATTTGGCAGCCGGATAGATCTTGCGATTCAGGACGTCGACCGAGTCGACAATACCGACAACGACGGCGTCGACGGGCAGGGTTTTCATGCCGGCAGCCTGGCGGGCGGAGCTGCCCTGGCAGAACAGCACGACCTCCTCGAGACCGGCGCCGAGCGTATCGACGGCGACGACTGTGTTGGCGCCGGGACGAAAGCGCGTAGGCTCGGCCTCGTCGACGAGGAGCGGGCGCAGCATGACGAGTTTGCGGCCCTTCATCGCCTCATCCTTTTTGGTCGAGACGACGGAGCCGATGACGCGGGCGAGGAACATGGGAGGAAAATTCCAGTGTTGGGGTAGGGCGCCGCTCGACGGCGCGCGGGCGTCGGCCAGCGACGCCCCTGAAGATTATTTCTTGGCGGCGGGCTTGGGCAGGACGGCGGGCAGGTCGTCGTGCGGGCGCGGGATGACCTGCACGCTGACGACTTCGCCGACGGTGCGGGCGGCCTGCGCGCCGGCATCGGTCGCGGCCTTGACGGCGGCGACGTCACCGACCACGACGGCCGAGACGAGGGCGCTGCCGACCTGTTTCATGGGCCCGGCGAGCGTGACGTTGGCGGACTTGAGCATGGCGTCGACGCCGGTGACGAGGGCGGTGAGGCCCCGGGTTTCGAGGAGACCGATGGCTTTTTGGGTCATGGGGAGTCTGGAGTTGAAGGTGGAAGGTAGAGGGAGGGAGGTTGGAGCGGGGAGCTGGGAGCGAGGAGCCAGAGGGAGTCAGGCGGCCGTTTGATGGGTGAGCCAGCGGGCCGTTTCGCGGGCGACGACCAATTCTTCATTGGCCGGGATGACGAGGATGCGGGCGCGGGAATTCGCGGTGGCGATGTCGCCTTCGCTGCGCAGGGCGGTGTTTTTCGCGGCGTCGAGCACGAGACTGAACTCGTCCAGGTTGGCGCAGATGGCGGCGCGAATCCCAGGGTTGTTCTCGCCGATGCCGGCGGTGAACACGAGGGCGTCGCAGCCACCCAGTTCGAGCAGGAACGCGCCGATCCAGTGACGGGCGGAGTGGACCAACACATCGACCGCGAGCCGGGCGCGCGCGTTGCCCTGGGACGCGGCGGCGGCGATGTCGCGGAGATCGTTGCTCACACCGGAGAGGCCGAGCAGGCCGCTGTCGCGGGTGAGTTGGTGTTCGACCTCGGCGAGCGAGAGGCCCAGTGCCTTCACGACGAAGGGCACGGCGGCGGAGTCGAGCTCGCCGACGCGATTATTCTGGGGCAAGCCCGACTGCGGGCTCAGGCCCATGCTGGTGCCGATCGCGATGCCGTCGCGGATGCCGGTGACCGAGCTGCTGCCGCCGAGGTGGCACGAGATCACGCGCAGCGGCTTGCGACCGGCGGCGAGCGGCGACGGGCCGGCCTGGTAGAGGCGGCGCACGCGGTCCGCCACATCGGCGCGGCCCAGGAGTTCGGCGGAACGCTCGGCGACAAACTTGTGGCTGGCGCCGTGGAAACCTTGGCGGCGTACGCCCGCCTGATGCCATGATTCCGGCACAGCGTAACGCGCGGCCGCCTCGGGCACCCACTGGTAGAATGCGGTCTCAAACAGTGCGACGAGCGGAACGGCTGGCAGCTTTTCGCGAAAGCGGCGAATGCCGGCCGCGTAGGGCGGGTTGTGCGCCGGGGCGAGATCGGCAAAGCCTTCGAGCGCGGCGATGGTTCTTTCGTCGGCCGGCACGCAACCGGTGAGGTTGCGCCCGAGGACGGTTTTGAAACCGACGGCCGCGAGGTCCGCCGCCGAGCGGAGATGTCCGGCCGTGCGAAGTTCGGCGAGGCAGTCGTCGATGGCGCGCCCGTAGTCCGCTACTCGCTCATAGCCGCCGCGGGCGAGCAGCGCGGCGTTTCCGCTGTCGTCGAGACGGAACAGGCGGAACTTAAAGGACGTCGAGCCGAGGTTGGCGACGAGGATGTTCAAGGGTTTGAAGCGTGTCATCCTGAGCGCAGCGAAGGATCCAGTAGAACTGCGGTTCGGCTACAGCGGGAAATTGCTGTGCTGGATTCTTCGCTTCGCTCAGAATGACAGAGAAGCTCAGGCCGCCGGCGCGGCGAGCCACCGACCGAGTCCGCTGAGGTCCTCGTGGGGACGCGGGATCACCTGGACGGCGACGACGTCGCCGACCTTCGATGCGGCTTCGGCGCCGGCGTCGATCGCGGCCTTGACGGCGGCGACATCACCGCGGAAGAACCCGCAGACGTAACCGCTGCCGACGGCTTCGTAGCCGGTCATGGTGACGCTGGCGGCCTTGAGGGCAGCGTCCGCCGCCTCGAGCAGCGCGCAGAGGCCCTTGGTTTCGATGAGTCCGACTGCTTCCTGGAGTGCCATAAAGAAGAGGGTTGAGATTAAAGCCCGACGGTGCGGAGGAGCTCGGCGTGCGGCCGGGCGATGACGTGAGAGCAGACGAGTTCGCCGGCGCGTTTGGCGGCGTCGGCGCCGGATTCGACGGCGGCCTTGACGCTGCCGACGTCGCCCTTGACGACGACGGTGACGAACCCGCCGCCGATCTGGATCTGGCGGACGAGGGAAACGTTGGCCGCCTTGACCATGGCGTCGCTGGCTTCGACGCTGCCTACATAGCCTTTGGTTTCTACCATGCCGATGGAATCACTCATGATGGTTGGGTTTTGAGGAGTGGGGGATCAGGAAAGGAGTTCGACCGGTGTGTCGGGCTGGAGCGCGCAGGCATTGCCCTCGTCGGTGTCGATGTGAACCTCGAGCTTGAAGGTGGGGTCGATGCGCACCAGGACGCGGTCGAAGGTCGTGCCGCACGGCCCGCCGACGCGGAGACGCATAAAGTCGCCGGCCTTGACGCCATAGAAGGCCGCGTCGTCCGGGTGCATATGGACGTGCGGCGCGGCGCGAATGACTCCCTCCTTCATCTCGAAGAAGCCGTGCGGGCCCATAAGCATGCAGCCCGGGGTGCCGGCGATGTTGCCCGAGAGCCGGATCGGCGCATCGAAGCCGAGCGAGATCGAATCGGTGAGGGCGAGTTCGACCTGGTTGAGGTTTCGGCAGGGTCCGAGGATACGGAGGTTGGAAATGACGCGGCTCCGCGGACCGACGAGCGTGACCGTCTCCTTCGCTGCGAACTGGTCCGTCTGGTAGAGCCACTTCATCGGCGTAAGCGACGCGCCGGATCCGAAAAGCGCCTCGACGGCCGCGGGCGTCAGATGGCAATGCCGAGCACTGATATTTACCAGGAGAGGATGGGGGGCGAGGGCGGCGCGCGGCGGCGTCCGGCCAAGGCGTTGGTAAATCGCCCGCCGCACCAGGTGTTCAACCTCGACTCGATGCGGCACTGGAGGCGATAACGACATGAGAACCCGATAGATCGCGCGCATTTACGCCGAAAATCTACCAAGTGGTCAATCTAAAGATTGCAAAATATACCAATAACTATCAAACACACTCAAAATCATGCAAGCTGAAGAACGCCAGGCCAAGCTCGAGGCCTACCTGCAAAAGGCTGAGTTCGCTTCACTTGAGGAGCTGGCACGCCACGTCGGCGCGTCCGTCTCGACCGTCCGGCGGGATTTGGCTGCGCTGGAGAAGCGGTCGCCGTTGCGCCGGACCCACGGCGGCGCCCGCAGCCTGCAGCAGCCCAAGTCGGACGAATTCGTTTTCAATGTCCGCGACACCCACCAGATCGCGGAGAAGGACGCCATCGGCGAAGCCTGCGCGGCGTTGGTGTCGCCGGGCCAGAACGTGATCATCGACAGCGGCACCACCTGTTTCCATGTCGCGAAGCGGCTGGGCGACAAGGTCGCGCAGATCATCACGAACTCGCTGCCGGTCGCGAATCTCTTCTCCGCCTCGAACCGGCACGAAGTGCACGTCTCGGGCGGCGTGCTCTATCCGCGGCTCGGAGTCCTGGTGGGGCCGCACGCGGTGGACACCTTCGCGCGCATGCACGTCGACGTGGCGATCCTGAGCGGCAGCGGCATTTCCGAGGAGGGCATCTACAATTCGCATGCGTTGCTCGTCGACATCCAGCGCGCGATGATGGCGGGGGCGGCGAAGGTGATCTTCTGCCTCGACCATACCAAATTCGGCCGGCGTTCGACCTTCTTCCTCGCTGATTTTGCGGATGTCGACGTCGTCGTGACCGACGCCGGCGCACCGGCTGCGCTCGTGGACGCGCTTCGCGCCAAGGGCCTCGAAGTCATCGTGGCGCCGGGCGGCGCGGCGCCGGCAACGTGAACCTCGTCGAACAAATCCGGCAGGCGGGTGTGGTCGGCGCGGGCGGCGGCGGCTTCCCAACGCACGTGAAACTCGCCGGCAAGGCGGACACGGTGCTCGCGAATGGCGCCGAATGCGAGCCGCTGCTGCACAAGGACGCCGCCATCATGGAGCGCGAGGCGGCGGCGCTGGTGGAGGGCGTGCAACTCGCGATGGACGTCGTCGGCGCCACCAAGGGCATCGTCGGCATCAAGGCCAAGAACCAGGCCGCCGTAGCCGCCGTCGAGTCCGCCTGCCACGGCACCAACGTGTATGTGCACTTGCTCGGCGATTATTACCCGGCGGGCGATGAATTCGACCTTGTGCACGAGGCGACGGGCCGGCTCATTCCGGCCGGCGGCATCCCGCTCCACGTCGGCGCCGTGGTCTGCAACGTGGAGACATTCGTGAACATCACCGCGGCTGCGGCCGGTCGGCCGGTGACGCACAAGACCCTGACCATCGCGGGCGCGGTGCGCGAGCCGTTGACCCTCACGGTGCCGCTCGGCACCAGTTTGCGCGAGTGCATCGAGGCGGCGGGCGGCGCCACGGTGACCGACCCGGTGGTTGCCATCGGCGGCATGATGATGGGCGAAACCACCGGTGATCTCGACCGGCCGGTGACGAAGACGATGGGCGGGGCCATCGTGCTGGCGCGCGACCACCACGTGGTCGATCGGAAGCTCAAACCGGTGGAGAATCAGAATTTCATCGGCAAGTCGGCCTGCGACCAGTGCCGCTACTGCACGGAACTGTGTCCGCGCTACCTGCTCGGCTACGCGGTGGAGCCGCACCAGGTGATGCGCAGCCTCGCGTTCACCGCGACCGGCGCCGCGTACTGGAACGAGTGGGCTGCGCTGTGCTGCGCGTGCGGGCTGTGCACGCTGTTCGCCTGCCCGGAGGAACTCTTTCCCAAGGAAGCCTGCGACCAGGCGAAGGCGGAAATGAAGCGGGCCGGCGTGAAATGGTCCGGCCCGACCAAGGCCAAGCCGCACCCGCTCCGCGACGGCCGGCGCGTGCCGATCGCCGCGCTGATGAAGAAGCTGAATCTCACGCAATACGACCACCCGGCGCACTGGCACGAGGTGAACCTGGCGCCCGCGCGCGTGGTCCTGTCGCTGAGGCAGTCGGCCGGCGCGGCCTGCACGCCGCTGGTGCGCGCAGGCGAAAACGTCGCAACCGGCCAGCCGGTCGGCGCCATTCCCGACCAAGCCCTCGGGGCAATGTTGCACGCGCCGTTTGCCGGGCGGGTAGAAAGTGTTACGGCCACGCACCTCGTCCTCAACCGCGCCTGATCCCATGATTGAAAAATCCATCGGCTTGATCGAACTTTCCAGTGTAGCGGCCGGCTTCGTTGTTGCCGACGCGGCCCTGAAGGCCGGCACGGTGCGCCTGCTGCTTTCGCGGTCCATCTGCTCGGGCAAGTACATGATCCTGGTCGCGGGCGAAGCCCCGGCAGTCCAAAGCGCGGTCGATGCCGCCGGCGAGGCGGCGAACGGCTGCCTGATCGACAGCTCGGTCATTCGCAATCTCCACCCCGATGTCATCGCGGCACTCGGCCGCACCGGCGTGACGCCACCGGAGGGGGCGCTGGGCGTGCTCGAGTCGTTCAATGTGGTGACGCTCATCCGCGCGGCCGATGCCTGCGCGAAGGCCGCGCCGGTGCAGCTGCTCGAGCTGCGCGTCGCGATGGCGCTCGGCGGAAAGGCGTTCGTGACGCTGACCGGCGACATCGCCTCGGTGCAATCGGCCGTGGCCGCGGGGCGCGAGGTGATCGCGGCAGCGGGCATGCTGGTCAACGCCGCGGTCATCACCAAGCCTCACCCGGACGTTTATCGCGAGGTGGTGTAAGGGAGGTGGAACGCGCCGTCCGCAGCGCGTTGGCGTGCGATTGACCGGTCTGGGAAGCGCCTTGGGTCCAGGCGCTCCATCCTTCAAACTACTCACATACCCAGCGCGCGCTGGCGGTAATGTTCGTCCGGGCGGCCGGCGATCCGCGCGACCTGCGCGGGAGTCAGGAATCGGGGGACCCCGCCGAGGGCGGCGGCACCGGCGAAGATCTCGGCCGCCTTCACGGTCATGAGTGTTGTCGCGAGGACTGATTCCGGTGTCGGCCCCAGCGCAATGAGGCCGTGGTTTTCGAGCAGGACGACGCGTGGCGCCCGCGCGAGGCGCTTGATGGACGAAATGACCGCGCGGCGAATGGCCTGCGCCAGCGCCAGACCCGGATCGGTGTAGGATACAAACACGCTCTCGATCCCGCAGCAGACGATCTCGTCGGGGAAGAGGCGTCTTTGCGCGAACCGGCGCGCGTGTTTCGAACAGAGGATTTGATTGACGGCGACCGGGTGGGTATGGCCGACGAAATTCACGCCGGGCAGCGTCAGGAGCCACGCATGAAAGACCGCCTCGACGCTGGGCTTCCTCGCCTTCGCGTCGACGCGCGCCGCGAACAGCGCGGCGTCGACCGCGGCATCGCCGGCCGACCTTAAATCGAGCAACGGAAGCAACGCGTCGAACCGGCAGGTGGTGAGCCCGGTGCGGTCGAGCGTTGCGAGATTCGCACCGCTGCTCTTGACGGAAAACGTCCGGCGGTCGAGGCGCGCGGACGTGTTGCCTTCGGCGAGGATGGCGAGGCGACGATCCTCGCGTCCGAGTTCGTGCGAGAGCTGCAGCAGCCGGCGGAACGTGAAATGTTTATCCCGCATGGTCAGGGTGGGGCGTCCTTGACTGCCGTCTCGCGTTGGCTGACGCCGCGACCGGGAGCAGCGGCGCACCCCTGCGCCAGAGGCACGTGAACGAACCGGGCATTCTCGCCGGCGGACTCGCCCGGCGCCCAGCGGTGGCGACGCGGACGGTAGGTGCGGAGAAATTTTTCATCGGGCCGGGGAGAAAAAGAAGGGCAAATGGATTCGGCTGGTTGCTCGTCAGGCGGGGAGCGGACTGTCACCTAAACCAGGTCGGTCGGAAGCCCAATCCGATATTGCAGTCAATCTCATCCTTACCGACGGTGGGCAATCCCGTCCGCGCTTCCTCCGTTAACCCGCTCCATGGCCGACGTCGCCCTCACTCCCGCCCCCTTGCTGGCCCTGCGGCGCGCCACCAAGAGCTTCGGCGGCGTGCGGGCCCTGCGTGGCGTCGATTTCGAACTGCGCGCCGGGGAGGTGCACGCGCTGTTGGGCGAAAACGGCGCCGGCAAGAGCACGCTGATCAAGATCATCACCGGTGCGCACCGGCCGGACGATGGCGAGCTCGTCATCGGCGGCGAAAGGGTCGAGCACCTGACGCCGGCGCGCGCGCAGGCGCTCGGCATCACCTGCATCTACCAGCAGCCGGCATTGTTCGAACACCTCACGGTGGCGGAGAACCTCGGGCTGCGGCTGGAGCCGCCGGGGACCTGGCACCGGGTGGACTGGCGCGGCCGCCGCGCGCGTGCGGCGAGCCTGTTACGGCGGGTCGGCGCCGCGATTTCACCCGAGGCCGAGGTGCGCACGCTGTCGATGCCGGAACAGCAACTGGTCGAGATCGCCTGCGCCATCGGCGCCGGCGCGCGGATCGTGATCATGGATGAGCCGACGGCCTCGCTGACCCAGCGCGAGCAGGAGTTGCTGTACGCGGTCGTGCGCGAACTGCGCGCCGGCGGGGCCGGCGTGATCTATATTTCGCACCGCCTCGAGGAAATCTTCGCCCTGGCCGACCGGGTGACGGTCCTGCGCGACGGCGAGAGTGTGGGCACGCGCCGGGCGGCGGAAGTCACCGAGGATGCGTTGATCCAGCTGATGGTCGGCCGGGAAATGAATCACCTGTATCCGCCCACCGGCGGGACGCCCGGCGCGGTGGTGCTGGAGACCCGCAATCTGGGCTGCAGCGCCTCGGGCGTGCGCAAGGTGAACCTGGCCGTCCGCGCCGGCGAGGTGTTCGGCCTCGCGGGCCTGGTCGGGGCGGGGCGAACGGAACTGGCGCGGGTGTTGTTCGGGCTCACGCCGGCGGACCAAGGGGAAATCCGGCTCGATGGCCGGCCGGTGCGGATCGAATCGCCGCCGCAGGCCATCGGTCTCGGCCTCGCCTATGTGCCGGAGGATCGGCGCCGCCATGGTGTCGTGCTGGAGATGCCGGTTGCGGAGAACATCACGATGGCGATCCACCCGCGGCTGTTTCCCGGCGGATGGCTGCGGGATCGCGCCGAGGGCGAACTGGCGGCGAAATTCATCCGTGATCTCGGGGTGAAATGTCCGGGACCCGAAGTGCCCGGCGGCAACTTGAGCGGGGGCAACCAGCAGAAAGTCTCGGTCGCCCGCTGGCTGGCGACGAAACCGCGGATCCTGATCCTGGACGAGCCGACGCAGGGCGTCGATGTCGGCGCCAAGGGCGAGATTCACCGCATCATCCGGACGCTCGCGAACGAGGGCCTGGCAGTCGTGCTGATCTCGAGCGACCTGCCGGAGGTGCTCGGCATGAGCGATCGGATCGGGGTGGTGCGGGGCGGGACGATGGTGGCGGAATTCCCGCGGGGCGCCGATCCGGCCGCGGTCATGGCGGTGGCGCTCGGGCAGGCCGGGAGAAGCGGCGCGGCATGAAACGGCACTTCCAGGAGATTTCGGTCGCGGCCACGCTCGGGCTGTTGCTGCTGGTGCTGGCGATCTTCGCGCCCGGCTTTTTCCAGCCGCAGCCGCTGCTCTCGCTGGCGACGCGGGAAGCGCCGACCTTGGTGGTGGCTTGCGGGATGGCGCTGGTGATCATCGGGCGGGAGATCGACATTTCCGTTGGCTCGCAATTTTCGGTGTGCGGCGTCTGCGGCGGTTTGCTGGCGACACATGGCTGGCCGCTGCCGGCCGCGATCGCAGGCGCGGTGGTGGTCGGGGCTTTGCTCGGCGCCGTGAACGGCGGCCTGGTGTCCGGGCTGCGGCTGCCCTCGATCGTCGTCACCCTCGCGACGATGGTCATCTTGCGGCAGGGCCTGAACCTCGTCCGGCAGGGCGAATTTGTGAACATGCCGGACGGCGCGCAGTGGTTCGGCCTGTCGCAGGCGGCGGGACAATGGACGCTCGTGGCGGCGGCGGTGGTATTGCTGGTGGCGTTCGGCCTGGCCATGCGGCACGTGGCCGCGGGTCGCTGGGTTTATGCCGTCGGCTCGGATGCCGAGGCCGCGCGGCTGGCGGGCATACGCCCGCGTCGCGTCACGTTCCTGGTGTTCGTGCTGATGGGCGCCTTGTGCGGGCTGGGAGCGGCGATGAACATGGTGCAGTCACCGCAAGTCCAGCCGCTGGCGGGCCTCGGGCTGGAATTGAAAGTGATCGCCGCGGTCGTCGTCGGCGGCGTCGCCATCTCGGGCGGGCGCGGCAATGTCTGGGGCGCTTTCGCCGGGTTGCTGTTGCTGGCGTGCGTCTCGCCGGCGCTCACGCACCTGCGGATCGAGGCCTATTGGGAGAAGGCGATCCAGGGGGCGATCATCCTGCTCGCCGTCGTGGCCGATGGCCTGCGGCAGAGAAAGGCAAACCGCTGATCAAGCCACGCAAACCAAGTCAGGTTTAACCACAGATGAACACAGATCGACACAGATCCGAAACGCGGCGAGGCTCGGCTGTGGCGGACACGAGCACGTCACCGAATGGTGGACCGCAGTTTCCGGCTCGGGTAGTCCAGACCCGCGTATATCTGTGTGAATCTGTGTTCATCTGTGGTTCCAAAGTGAATTGTTCCGCTCCGGCATGAACACGGACAAAACGGCAGCTTGGAAAAGATATCTCTGGCGGCATGAGACGCTGCTGCTGGCGGTGCTCGTGGTGGAATGGCTGTTGTTTTACCACTACGGGACTTCGACCAACCGGCGCGGCATCGTCGTCGGCTTCGGCACGCTCGACCGGCAGTTCGACATTCTCCGGCACTCCTGTGAGATCGGGTTGCTCGCTTTCGCCCTGACGCCGGTGATCCTGACCGGCGGCATCGACCTTTCGGTGGGCTCACTGCTGGGCCTGTGCGCGATCGTATTCGGGAAACTGTGGCACGACGGCGGCCTGTCGCTGCCGCTGGCAGCCGGGTTGACGCTCGTCGCGGGCGCCTTGGGCGGCGCCGTGAACGCGGGGCTCATCACGCGGCTGCGGCTGCCGCCGCTGATCGTGACGCTGGGCACCTACTCGCTCTTTCGCGGCCTGGCCGAAGCGATCACGCATGGCGCGGTAACGTACACGGATTTTCCCACCGGCTTCCTGTTCATCGGGCAGGAGCGCTGGGGTGGCGTGCCGGTCCAGTCTTGGTTCTTTGCGCTCGTGGCGGTTGCGATCTGGCTGCTGGTGCACCGCACGGCGTCCGGCCGGTCGTACCGCGCCATCGGTTTTGCGCCCGAGGGAGCGCGCTATTCCGGGTTGCCGGTCGAGCGCCGGGTGGCATCGGTCTATGTGCTGGCCGGTCTGGTCGCGGGCCTGGCGGCGTTGATCTATACGGCGCGACTCGGCCAAGCCAAGGCCGACGCCGGAACGGGCTACGAGCTTTATGCCATTACGGCTGTGGTCCTCGGCGGCACGAGCATCTTTGGCGGACGCGGAAGTGTCACCGGCACGCTGCTGGGTGTTGCCGCGATCGCGGTGCTCACGAACGGCCTGGCCTGCCTGCCGGTGGTCATCCGGATGAATGCCACGCAGGAGATGTCCGGCGTGCTGACCGGGGCACTGCTGTTGGTGGCGCTGGCCGGCGGAGCGCTGCCAAAAATCTTGTCACAACTCGGCGCGCGCCATCAGGCTCCCGCTCCTCCAACCCCGCCATCCGCATGAAGTTCATCCTGCCACGCCTCGCCCGCTACGTTCTTCCCCTGCTCGCCGCCGCCGTGCCGCTGCTAGGCGCGGACCAGAAGCTCATGATCACCATGATGCCCAAGGCGAAGGGCAACGCCTACTTCATCTCGGTGAAAGCCGGCGCCGACAAGGCCGCGAAGGAACTCGGGGTCGACCTCCTGTTCGACGGCCCGACCGAAAGTAATGCGGCGAAACAGAACGAGATCGTCGAGAACTGGATCACGCTCGGCGTCGACGTGATCACGGTGGCCGCGGAAAACAAGGAGAGCCTCTCGACCGCACTGCGGAAGGCGCAGGCGCAGGGCATCAAGGTGGTCACCTTCGACGCCGACGTGCTGCCCGACGCCCGGTCGTTCTTCGTCAACCAGGCGACGCCCGAGGGCATCGCCGTCGGCCTGCTCGACGAGGCGGCGCGCCTGATGGGCGGCGAGGGCGAATTCGCGATCATCACGGCCACGCTGACGGCCGGCAACCAGCGCGAGTGGCTCCGGATCATCGACGAGGTGCTCCCGACGAAATACCCGAAAATGAAGCTTGTTTCGGTGCGGCCGAGCGACGACCTGAAGGACAAGGCGCAGTCCGAGGCCACGGCGTTGATGAGCGCCTATCCGAAGCTGAAACTGCTCATGGCGATTTGCACCCCGGGCACGCCGGGCGCGGCGGAAGCGGTGAAGCAAGCCGGCAAGGCCGGGCAGGTGAAGGTCATTGGTCTCGGTTTGCCGAATGAAAACAAACGCTACGTCCACGAGGGCGTGACGGACAGCGTCGTCCTTTGGAACACCGAGGATCTTGGTTATCTCACCGTTTATGCGGCCGCGGCGGTGGCGAAGGGCACGCTGGCCCCCGGCGCCACCAGCTTCAAGGCGGGCAATCTCGGTCCGTACGAGATCAAGGGCGACAATATCCTCCTCGGAAAGCCTTTCATCTTTAACAAGGACAACATCGACAAGTTCGACTTCTGAGCGGCGACATACGGCGTTCCCCGGGCCGAGAATTTCCTTGCGCGGCCGGGCCGCGCTCGTGTTTGGTAGCCGACTCGATTTTTCGGACCCTTAGCTCAGTTGGTTAGAGCGTTTCCTTGACATGGAAAAGGTCACTGGTTCGAGTCCAGTAGGGTCCACCATCACGCGGGTGGCCAGCGGTTTACGAGCAGCTTGTTCGACCTGTCGCCAGGACTTCAGTGGCCGGCGGGAATGATGGCCGTTTGCATGCCGACCATGCGCCAGGCGCCGGATTCGCAGCGCCAGATCGAAGTGAAGAATAGTTTCGCCGCGCCGGGTTGCCCGTCGACGAACTTGAGCTGGTCGATCCGGCCCCGCAGGACCACGACATCCGGCGTGATGCGGGAGCCGTTGACGTCCGTGGTGACGAACCGCTCGAACCGGAGGGACTTGTCGGCGAGCGCGCCCACGTACTCGGCCTTCGTTTCGAGCCGTCCGTTGCTATGAATGTAGCGGAGATCGTCCGAAAGCACTGCCGCCAGCGCGGCTGCGTCGCCGCGCCGCAAAGCCTCGCCGCGGCGCTCATCCTGGGCAATCACCGCGGAAACTGCCTCATTGGCGGGCGGAACGGGCGGGAGCGGTCTCATGGCGTGCGCGAGTTTGCGGCGGCGGGTAACTCCGGAAGGGACGGGCGGGCGCGAGCGGATGATTTGGCCTCCCGGCGTCGCCGATGGAGGATGAACTCGGTGTAGCCGTTCGGTTGGGCGGCGCCCTCGAAGATCAGGTCGCACGCGGCCTGGAAGGCGACGCTGCCACGCGGATTGGCGGCCATCGGGCGATACGCGGGATCGCCGGCATTCTGCCGGTCGACGATGGCGGCCATGCGCTGCAGGGTTTCCAGCACCTGGTCGCGCGTGCACATGCCATGGCGCAGCCAGTTGGCGATGTGCTGGCTCGAGATCCGCAACGTCGCGCGATCCTCCATCAGGGCCACGTCATCGATATCCGGCACCTTCGAGCAACCTACGCCCTGGTCGATCCAACGCACGACATAGCCGAGGATGCCCTGGGCATTGTTGTCGAGTTCACGCTTCACGTCCTCCGCGGACGGCCGGCTGCCGTCGAGCAGCGGCACGGTGAGAATCGACTCGAGCTTCGCGGGCGGCCGGCCGGCGATCTCGGCCTGGCGCGCGGTGACGTCGACCTGGTGGTAATGCGTGGCATGCAGGGTCGCGGCAGTGGGCGACGGCACCCACGCTGTGTTCGCGCCGGCCCTGGGGTGGCCCACCTTCGCGGCCAGCATCTCCGCCATCTGCTCAGGCGCCGCCCACATGCCCTTGCCAATCTGGGCCCGCCCGCGGAAGCCGGCGGCGAGCGCGGTGTCCACGTTCCAATCCTCGTAGGCGGCGATCCAGGGCTGCTGCTTCATGGCGTTCTTCCGGACAAGCGCACCCGCCGCCATGCTGGTGTGGATCTCGTCGCCGGTACGGTCGAGGAATCCGGTGTTGATGAAGATCACGCGATCCTTGGCCGCGGCGATGCACGCCGCCAGGTTGACGGTCGTGCGCCGCTCCTCGTCCATGATGCCGATCTTGACCGTGTGCACGGGGAGACCGAACGCTTCCTCGACGCGGCGAAAGATGTCGCAGACGAAGGCGACCTCCTCGGGCCCGTGCATCTTTGGCTTCACCACGTAGAGGCTGCGTTGCGGCGAATTCCGGAATCGGCCCATCCCGCGGAGATCGCAGAGGCCGATGGCGCACGTGAACACCGCGTCCAGCATGCCCTCGGGAGTCTCCCGGCCGGCGGCATCGAGAACGGCGTCGGTGTACATGTGGATCCCGACGTTGCGCGCCAGCATGAGGCTGCGGCCGCGCACGGTGATCTCCCCGCCGCCGGGCGCCAGATACCGGCGGTCCGGGTGGAGGGTCCGTGTGAGTTCGCGACCGGCCTTGGTGAAGGTCTCCTGCAGGTCGCCTTTCATCAGGCCGAGCCAGTTCGAGTAGACCAGCACCTTGTCCTGCGCGTCGACGGCGGAGACCGAATCCTCGAAGTCCTGGATTGTCGTGATGGCGGACTCGAGGATCACATCCTTGATGCCGGCGGGATCCGCGCGGCCCACGACGTGCTGGCGATCGAACTGCAGCTCAAGATGGAGGCCGTGGTGTCGCAGGAGCACCGCCGTCGGATTCGCCGCGTCCCCATTCCATCCCACCAACTCCGCCCCGGCGCCCAAGGTCGTGACCGCGCCTGACTCGAGGGCTACGCGCAGCGCGCCGTCGGCGACGAAATAGCGCCGGGCCTCACGATGCCGACCATCGGCCAGGGGCGCGGCGCGGTCGAGAAAGTCCTTGGTCCAGGCGACGACGCGGGCGCCGCGCGCGGCGACATAGCCGGTGGCGTTCTTCTCGCCAGCCTCGAACGGGACGGCATTGGTGCCATAGAGTGCGTCGTACAGGCTGCCCCAGCGGGCGTTCGCGGCATTGAGCGCGTAACGGGCATTGGTCACGGGCACGACGAGCTGGGGCCCGGCGATCCGCGCGATCTCGTCGTCGACATTCTGCGGCGCGATTTGCACGCCGCCCACCGGCGGCACGAAGTAGCCGATCTCACGCAGGAAGCGCTGGTAAGCCGGCGACGGGAACAGGGCCCCGGTGTTCTGCGCGTGCCAGCGATCGATGGCTTGCTGCAAAACGTCGCGGCGATCGAGCAATTCGCGATTTCGCCCCCCCAGGTCCTGCACGAGCCGCTCGAGCGTGGACCAGAACAGCGCGGGCGGGAGGCCGACCAGCGGTGCGAGCTCGTCGGTGACGAAGGCGTGCAACGCCGGGTCGATTTGCAGCGAGCCGGCGCGAATACGAGGGGAGGAAGAAGAAGTCGTGGTCATGAAGTGAGACCGGTTCGGCCGGCCGGCGAAACCGTGGAGAGGTGGAGGGACGTTACAGCGAAGATCGACTCGGCGACCGGCTGTTCGCTGCCGGGACGATCGCGCGCCTCATCTACGGGAGTGTCTACGGTCGGCTCGCGGCGCACCGGCCCGGTCCGAAACACCAGGCGCTCCAAGGCGTGGACCTGGCAGAGGAAGCTCCAGCCGGGTTCCGCCTGCGGTTCACCCTGGTATTTCTGGTCGCGGCCCAGCTGTTCGCCGTCAATCCAGGCGAGCAGCCGGTTCCGCTCCACGTCGGCCTCGAACGTGAGCACGCAGGATTTGCCGACCGCCAGCCGGGCGACGACCTCGGCTTTGCGACCGTGATGGATGGCCAGCCCGCCATCGGGCGCGAGCGTGGCGCGCACGGGAATGGCACCGGTCCGGTTCCAAAGCTCCAGGTAAAGCGTCTTCGCGCCGGCGGCGGCGAGTGTGAGCTCCAGCGAAAGGCGCAGCTGGCGCGCGGGTGCAAACCGGCGCTCGGCGCACAGGTAATCGCACGGCTCGCGATCGCCGAGACGCAGGCACGATTTGCCGTGCGCGTCCGACGCGATCCCGGCGACAGCCCACCGCGGGCAATAGAGATTCCAGGCGTCGAGGGCGCGATGATTCTGGAAGTCCTCATGGATTTCTCCGGCAAGGTCAGGAAGAGCGGGCGGCACGTGCCCGATCCAGATGTCCTCCTTGTTCATGCTGTAGACGTACCAGAGGGCGCCATCGGGCGGAGTGCCATTGCCCTCGACGATGCCGCGCACATAGCTCGGCCCATAGTCCTTGTACGGGCCGCCGCCATAGCGCGGCACCGGGACCTCCCCGACCAGGGTGCGCAGGCCGGAGAACGCGAGGCCATCCTCGCCGGTGACCATGGCCAGCGGCCAGCGATGCTTGTTGTTGGTCGAGGGATTGTAGAGGAGCGCGTAGCGCCCGTCGCTCATCCGCTGGCCCCAGACCTTGCCGCCCGCCGTGGCGAGCGACGGGATTTTCTCCAGCCAATCCCACGTCCGGCCACGGTCGCGGGACAAACCCGCGAAGGACCACTTCCACACGCCGACCACGCTGCCGTCGGCGCGGGTGAAGAAGCTGAGGGCCTTCAGCGGCCCGCGCAGGCTGATGAGGGAATCCGCCTCGCCATTTTCCTCCTTCCATTGCTGCACGACGAGGTGGTTGGAGAGAAGTTCGCGACAGGCCGCCACGAACCCGGCGTCCGGGGAAAAGTCGAACGGAGGGAAAGCGGTGTTCGTTTCGTTCCAGCCGGCATGGCGATTGTACCGCAGGAAGTGGATCGGGCCGAAGGTGCCGTCGGGCAGGATCTCGCGCACGACGCGGCCGACGCCCCGCTCCGCGAAGGGCAGCTGGTCCGGCTTCGGCGAAAAACCGTAGAAGCCGATCGTGAGCAGGCGGTCCGACTTCGCGACATAGAAGCCCATCCTCTGGTGCATGACCGCGAACTCGGGCACCTCGAGCTTTCGTGCCTGCAACTGCGGCGTGCCGCCGGCGGGCAGGCGATAGGGCGGAAAAACGACCTGCGGTGCGGACCATTGCCGGCCGTCCGCGGAGGTGGTAATCAGCGTGCGGCCGGGCGCCACGTGTTCCGAGCGCGGGTTGCTCAGGAACTGCAGGAAAAACCGGCCGCGCCAATAGGCGAGCATGGGGGCGTGGTTGTATGTCCAGTCGCCGGCTTCGCCAGTGTCCTGGCCGGCGTGATTGGCGCGAAAGACCTGGAAATTCTGCGCCCCCGGCGCAGCGGGCAGCGCACCATGGTGGTAATTGAGGTCCACGAGCTCCGTCGCAAGCACGGCCAGCCGCGGGGCCGTAGTGGATGGCGCGGCGGGTGAGGGCGAGGGCGGAGGCGGCGAGACCGGCGACACGGAGCGGCCCATTGGAATCGAGCCGCCGGTGACCTAAATAGCCACCTTGTGCGCAGCGTTGCATGCGCGGGAACGCCGCCGGTCACCGCGCTTCCCGAGTGCGATGTCGCCATCGCCCGCCCGCGGGAGGTCAATGCCGGCCGGTCGGCGTCACGCCGTCGCCCGGGTGGTGCCCAGCGCCGCGGCGGACGGGCCCGGAACCCAGTAGCCCTCGACGACGGTCGTCATCGGATGGGGCGGGACGCCGGTTTCGCCGCGATGAATCTGGGCCACGATAAGGTCGATCACCGCTTCGCCAATGAGCTCGCTGTTGTGGTTGATGCCGGCGCAATCGGGCACGCGTTCGTGATGGTCGAGGTGCACGAAGCCGAACTCCTCCGGCGAACGCACGCCGACCTCGCGGGCCCAGTCCAGGATTTGCCGCGTGCTGCTGATGACGGCGTCGGGGCGGGTTTTCTCGAACCAGGCTTTGAACGCCGCGGCTTGATAACGCGGGACTCGCACAGGCCGCACGCGATCCGCGGGCGTCACCGATTCGAGGTAGAGGAGAAACCCGGCGAGGTAATTGTGGTCGGTGACCTCGTCATTGCGTTGCTCCATGTACAGTCCGATGCGGCGGTAGCCGAGCTGCCGCAGCTCCTGGCAGGCCAGCTGGACCCCGTGGTAATTGTTGTAGCACACGCGGTGGAGCGACGGTTGCACGAGGCCATAGCCGGTGGTGGCGGCCGAGAAGTGCTCCCATTGCATCGCGAGGCGGCGCTGGCTGAACCCCGGGGCGACGTAGAGCCCATGGATGTCGCGCGTCCGGAGGATCTGGGAAAGACGGCGGCCCTCGTGATCGTACGGCTTCGTCGAAAAGTACTCGAGGCGGTACCCGCGCTCCGCGGCGCGGCGGGTGGCGCCCCGGTCGATGTCGCGCCAGGAACTTGCCGAGCCGTACCAATGCGTCGCGTCCTCCGCCTCGGTCAGGACCCCGATCGTGCCCTGGTACGAAAGCTTCCGGCCGTTGCGGATTCGCTCCATGAGGGTGGCGAGCAGCGGATTGGGCCGATAACCCAGCTGGCGCGCGGCCTCGCGGACGCGCGCCGCCGTCGGGGCGGAGATCCGGTCGTCGTTGCGCATTACGCGCGACACCGTCGAGCGGGACACTTGCGCGGCGCGCGCGATCAGCTCGTACGATGACGTCTGGACAAGCGGGGGTTTACCGGGTGGGCGGTCTTTTTCCATGGCGGGGCCGGGCGGGGGCCGGCGGCCGATGCTGACTAGATTCATCGGTGCGGCGCGCAGCAAGCGCCGAAATCGGCAATTCAGGCGCACGCGGCGGACGCAGCGGGTCCTTCGCGGGGCAGGGAGCGTCAGGACGCCTTCGCGCCGAGCTCCTGGAACATTTCCCGGAGCCGGGCCATGGCCAGCTCGGGACTGGCGAGCAGCGGGACTTGGATCTGGCCGGCGAGCGAAGGCACGAGGCGCGACATCGAAGCCTGGGCGAAGACGAGCACCTCGTGGCCCTGGGCGGCTTTCACCACGGCTTCCTTCACGCGGCGATCGTGTTCGTCGGTCTTTCCTGCGAGGAGGAGGTCAAAGGCTCCTTCGCAGAGCACCTCGTCGATCTCGATCTGGCGCCCGGCCGCCTCGGCCTGCTTCCGGAGCAGCCGGCCGGTGGGCCCCAGCGTGCTGGCCACCGTGGCGAGAACGGCAATCCGGCGGCCGGCCCGCACGGCCTTGGCCGCCATCGCCTCGTCGATTTTGAGGATCGGTACCGGCACCTGGTCGCGAGCCGTGTCGACGGTCTCGCCGACCGAGGAGCAGGCGTTGAGGATCACCTGCGCGCCGGCGTCGGCGGCGGAGTTGAAATAGTTGCGCATGCGCCGGCGGAGCGCGTCGTCCACGCCGCGTTCACGCGCGTAGCTCAGCAGCGTGTCATCGACCACATTGACCACCTGCACCCCGGGCAATTGCGCCTTCACCAGGTTATTGAGGAGTTCGACCAGGGCGAAGCTGGTGTGGACGATGCCGAGGACCGGGGTCGATGTCATGATTCAGGGGGAGTCGGGCGCACGTTGATCGCGAGCGGGGCGGAAGGCAACGCGTTGCACGCCTTGGCGGACGTCAGGCCGCGTGCGGGGTGCCGCGCCGTCGCTCAAGTTCGCGGCGCGTCGCGAGGCATCGGGCCTCGGTCAGCGGAAAATGGCGCAGCGCGGCAAGTGCGAGCGACACGCCGAGCGTCGGAATGACCATGAAGGCGAGCCGCATGTAGAGGAGCGCATCGGCGGCCTGCGGGCCGCGGTCGCGGTCAAATCCGACGCCGGTGAGGACCAACCCGGTGAGGACCAGCGCGAGCGACCACATCGCCTTCTCCACCCAGGCCTCCATGGAGGCGTACATGCCTTCGCGGCGCAGGCCCGTGCGCAATTCATCCTCGTCGCAAATATCGCCCATCAGCGAACGCACGATCGCGTAGAACGCGGTCTGCCCGGGACCAATGATGACGGCGGTCACCAGCGCGAGATAGGGCAGGCCCGGCCGGTAAGTGAACCACGTCGACGCCACGCCCGCGACCAGCGCCCACAGGCACACGCGCAAGGCCCGGATCTTTCCCCAGTGGGTGGCGAGCCAGGTAACCGCGGGAATCGTGACGATGGTCGTGGCCTGGTAGACCGTGCCCCAGAGGCCGGCGAGCACGGCGGCGGCCTTCACGTCACCGTGGTACACATGGTAGATCAGGATATAGATGCCGAGCGTTTGAATGACGCTGGCGGACATCTTGTTCCCGGTGGCGAGCAGGCACAGCACGAGGAACGAGCGGTTGCAGAACGTCTCGCGCATCCCGGCGAGAAACGGCAGCCGCTTGTTGCGCAGCGCCAGCTCGCGATAGCCTTCACGGACGGCGAGCACCGGGACCAGCCCGACGAGGAGCACGAGCAAGCCGACGGCGAGTCCCGTGATTCTCGCCCCGTGCATCGTGCCGCCGAACGACTTCAGTTGGGTGAACGCAAACAGCCAGGCGCTGGCCATGCCCATCGTGTAGGTGAAGAAACTCTTGTAGGCTGCGACCCGCGTGCGCTCGTGGTAATCGGGTGTGGCCTCGATCGCGAGCGCCACCAACGGCACATTGAAGAACGAGTACGCCGTGTAGTAGACGAGCAGCGTCGTGAGAAAATACCAGAAGCACGCCAGCTCGCCCCAACCGGACGGCACCAGCCACACCAGCGGGATCGTGAGTCCGCAGACGAACGACGAGACGAGGAGGTAGGGCTTCCGGCGTCCCCACCGGCTGCGCGTGTTGTCCGAAATCGACCCGGCCAGGGGATCGGTGAACGCGTCCAGGAACCGGGCCAGCGCGAGCGCCGCGGTCACGAGCACCGGGCTCACGCCGAGCGTGAGGTGGTAGATCGGCAACGCGAGCTGCTCGATGCTTTGGCGGCCGAGTGTGGGAACCTCCCCCAGGCCGATGGCGATCTTTTGCAGGAACGGCACGCGATCGCCGGCTCGCGGCGGCGACTTGCGCGGAGAATCGCCGGGCGGCGACGCGGTCGCCGGCCCGGAGGGGAGCGCGCCATCCCGCGGCGCGGCGGTGGGACTCATGGACTAGGTCGGGCGCCAGAGAGTGGCGGCGATGTGCTGGTGCGAAAGTTCGGGCGTGTTGTAGTAATAGACAGTGACCACGGTCCCATCGGGGCGCGCGACCGACCGCGGATAGCCGAAATCCCATGTGCGGGCGTCGTCACGCAGCACGATTTCCGGGCCCCAGGTCGCACCGCCATCGGAACTCAACTTGGCGCGCATGCCATAGGGGACGGCGCGGAGCCCGTAAGTGACGCACAGGCGGCCATCGGGCAGGCGCACGAGGCTGGCGGGGTTGCCGTTGTTCGGGCCGAGGTCGGTGAAGGCCACCCGCGAGAGCAGCGACCAGGAGCGACCGTTATCGCCCGATCCGTATGCATCGATCCAGCAGATATCGGCACGGAAGCTGGCTGGCAGGTCGACGCGCCGGCGCAGCACGGTCACCAGGCCCGTGGGCGAGACCCGCACGGTGGAGGGCATGGCGGCGCGCACCGTGCGCGGCTCGTCGTTGATCCACGACAGGAACTGGATGGTGCAGCCGCCGTCGGTCGTCCGCGCGCAGAAGGCGCGATCCTTGTACTTGCCGGCCCGGACCTCGTTCGATTCGGCGGAGAGAAAGAACAACGCCTCGCCGTGGTCGTTGACCACGTAATCGGTGCGCGAGGTGAGTTTCAGGCCCTGGCCGAACTCCCCGAAGTCATGCGGCCCATGCCAGGTTTTCGCGCGATCATAGGAATACCAAAACTGACCATGCCAGGCGCGGAACGCGAAATCGGGGTGGAGGAAGTCGATGGGCTCCCGCAGCGGCCGGCCGGGTGTGCCGTTGTCCAGTTCGGGATGTTCCCGCACGGACCAGGTTTCGCCGCCATCGAGGGACCGGCCGATCGCGGTCACGATGGGCTTTTCGCGCGAGATCGAATGGGTGATCGGGTTGGCTTCGAAGACGCCCGTGGAGAAGCCGACCGCAATCTCGTTGCCCCAGATCCAGATTCCCTTGTTGGCCGGCCAGCCGTAGAAACGCCCCGCGCCCTGCGCGACGACGACATGGCGGGCGGTCGGCTGGTTCGCGGGCGCCGGCGATGCATGGATTCGAGTCATGGGGGTGAGCGGGTCAGAGGCAGGTTGGTCCGGGCTTACGCGGAGAGGCCCAGGCCGTACTGGCAGATTTCGGCCAGCAACCGCGCCTCGACGGGATCGGGCGCGCGGTCGGCGGCGCGCACCACCCGCGTGGTGAAGATCCCCTCGGCCTGGAGCACGGCCTTTTTCGTGTGGTTCGCCATGTGCTTGTGCCCGGCGTTGAAGGCGAGGCAGGGCAGGAGCCGGTAATACAGGGCCACCGCCTCCTCGCGACGCCCCGCCCGGTGGAGGTTCCAGATGCGGACATAGACCTCGTGATAGAGGGTGGGCATGTAGGCCTGGACGCCGCGGTCCATCAATTCGATCAGGTCGGGTCCGGCGGTGCCGATGCGCAGGGAACCGCCGGTGGCTTCGCGGATCGCGCTGATCTTCGGGCAACGATCATTCGTCTCGACCTTGACCCAGGCCAGGCGCGCGCACTCCCGGTGCAGCCGGGCAACCAACGAAACGGGAAGGGGAGCCTGGCCGCGGTCGAGGTCCTGCACCATCAGGAATCCCGGGTTGAGGGCATCGAGAGCCCGGACCTGCGCGACGTAGGAGGCCTCGTCCTGAAATTTGATGTACGCCAGGACACCGGCGCAGCCCAGCCCGATGTAGCGGCGCGCGTGGGCCAGGCAGGCCTGCGGGTCCGCATCGGTCGCGCCGCCGATGAGGGGAACGCGGCCCTTGATCTCGTCGAGGAACGTTGTGACGACGAGGTCGCGTTCCGCCTGGGACAGCGTTCCAACCTCGCCGGCATCGGCCGGCGCGAGGAAGCCGACGACCCCGGCCGCGAGGGCCTTGCGGGCGTAGCGCCGGATGGACTCCACGTCGACCTGGTTGTCGGAGGTGAAGGGCGTGGCCGGAACGGCGATGATCCCATCAAGGGCTGGTGAAGTCGGCATGCGGAGAGGGAGAATTCAGAAGGAGGAAAAGGGCGGGGCCAGGGGGAACCGGCGCCGCCGATGCTGAACGCTGCGGTCCGGCCGGTCGGAGGAGAATGCCCCCGTTGTGCAAGGCGTTGCACCCTGTGCCTGGTCGGTTCATGCGGAGGCGTGCAGGCGCCGCACCAATTCGGCCAGGGCGTCGGGGCCGCCGACATTCCCGGGGAAAACGATGTACGGAAGCTGCGGCCACTTGCTTTCCGGGCCGGGCGCCCACACGGGCAAACCGGGCAGGGCCTGCCCCAGGACGATCGCGCGGCGAATGCCGAGCGCGCGGGTCGCGAGATCACTGGAGGTGATTCCACCCTTGGCGACGATCCACGACGGCCGGACCTCCAGCGTGCGCACGATGTCGACGAGCGCCGCCATCACCCGCTGTCCGATCCGGCCGAATTCCTCCGCGCTGGCACCCTGGGCCAGGGCCCGGCTCGTGAACAGCACGACGTCCCGGCCGCCGCGCAAGGCTGCCGCGACGCCATCGTGCGCGCGGCGGACCTCGGACTCCCGGCTGGCGGCATCGATCAGCTTCGCGACCTCGACCTCGACGGAGACCATAGACGGGTGGCGGGCGACCAGCTCCCGCAGCTGGCTGCTCGTGCGGCCCACGTAGGAGCCGGCCACGATGAGTCCGCCGGCGCCCGGTTCGGCTGAGCGCATTTCCCGGGCCTCCAGCAACGGCCGGCGGCTGATGCCCGCATAGGCGGGAACGAAATCCGCCGCGGTGCGAAAAAGAAAACGCCGGCCCCGCTCCTCCGCCCGGGCGATCGCGTGGGTGAGCACCGCGAGGTCGCCGGGGGCGGCGGCATTGACGATGGCGATGCCGCCCGCCGGGATGGACAGCAATTCGTCGCGCGCCGCCTCCGCGCCGCCGAGCCGCAGCAGCTCCAGCGAAACGGAACGCACGGTGGCGGCCGGGTGCGCGCCGGCGGTCTTTTCCTCGACCCAGGCGCGCAGGTCCGAGGCGCGAAACCCGAACTCCGGGTCGTGCGCGAATTCGGTCTCGCCCACCGGCACGAGGTCCTCGCCCTGGGCAACATAGTGCACGTCGCCGATTGTGTAGCGCCCGCCGGCGAAGAAGGCGGGAATGACGAGCGTCGCATGGAACGCGGCGCCGAGCCCCGCGGCGAGGGCATCCGTCTCCGCCGGAAAATGTCCGCGCAGGGTCGAATCGCCGCGGCTGATCACGCGAAACGGCCGGCCGGTCGCGGCCGCGGCCACGCGCAGTTGCCCGCCGATCTCGCGGTTGATCCGGCACGCCTCCGTGCGCGGGAACGCCCGGGTGTTGGTGAGGAGGTAGGCGCAGGGCGCGGGATCGATCAGCTCGGCGGCCAGGGCATCGACCGACCACGTCGTGAGCACCGGGATCCCATGGACCGTCTGCGTGCCGGTGGGATCGTCATCAAGGACGATGACCTTCGCCTTCGCCGGCTCCGGCGCCAGGGTCGGTGCGGGTGGCAGCCGCGAGAAGAGCGCGGATTTGTTGACCACTTCGGCCATGGAATCGATGCGATGGTGAGCGGGCGGGCGGACGACTTTGGGAGCGTTTGGCCGGGCAAATTCAAAGGGCCGGGCGCCACTGCTGGCGATTGCCCGGCCCTGATCGCACCGCAGGTGCGGCGGGAGGTCAAATCCGGCCCGGGCCGGCGCGAACTCAGAACTCGTAGGTGAACGTCCCGCGGATCATCCGGGGCGGTCCGAATGTTTCCTGGACGAGGACGTAGCCGCGCTTGTCGGTGAGGTTCGTGACCGTGAGCGAAACGTGCGCGTCGTGCCCGGCGAACTTGAAGCCGTAGCGCGCAAAGGCGTCCCAAATCGCGACGTCGTCCGTGCGCTCGAGGCGCTTCTTGGCGGAGCTCTCCGTCGGATAATCGTCGTGCCAGAAGCCGCCCAGGCCGACCGAAAAGCCCTTGAGGTTCTCGGTGAACTTGTAGGTGGCCTGCCAGAAGAGCGAGGACGGGCAGACATCCTGCGGCGGCAGGCCGACCTGCGTCACGTCCGCGGGATTGGAGATCGTCTTCGCGTCGAAGAACGACCCGCCGACCATGACCTGCAGGTTCTTGGTCGCGTCGTAGGCCAGGTTGAAGTCCCAACCCTTCGACTGGTCCTCGCCGGTGAGTTCGAAGAACGAGGTCTGGCCGATGCGGTTCGGGATGTTCGTGCGTTTCTCGTCGAAGTAGGAGAGTTCGCCGGTGAGCTTGTCGTCGAGGAGGCCGAACTTGACGCCGACGGTGAAGCTCTTGCCGCGCGACGGATCGAGCGCGACGTTGCCCGGACCGAACTGGGTGTTGGCCACGAAGTCGGTCGAGTAGTTGGCGAAAACGCCGAGCGCCTTCGTCACGTCGAACATCGCCCCGGCCTGGTAGGTGGTGCCGCCGGCGAGGGTGACGTTGGTGTTCGTCACGGTGTCCTTTTGCTTCACGTCCAGGTCCCGGCGGGCGCCGCCCAGCACATGCAGCCGGCCGTTGAGCAGCGTCAGGAAGTCCGTGGCGCGGTACGCCTCCAGGATCGTCGTGCGGTTGCGGTTCGTGGCGGGATTGGAGGCATGGATCTGGGCCAGCACGGCCGCGGTGATGGAGAAATCGGCCGGTGGGACCCAATTGGAGATGCGCTGCGTGAGGTTCGGGTTGACGTCGTTGCTGTACTCGTAGCCGGCCAGGAACTTGTTGTTCACCGCCTGGCCCGACCAGTTCCACAGCAGGTTGGCCTTCCAGAGATCCTGGTCCACGGTCTCATGCGCCTGCTCGAGCTGGGCGGGTTTGCCCTGGGCCCACAGGTCGATGCGCCGCGCCCGCAGGTCGTTCATCTCGGAGGTATGGTGGACGTAGCCCACGTTGAGCGTGACATCGCGCGTGAAGTTGAGGTTGCCCTGCAATTCCAGGACGTCGCCGGTCATGTTGAGGTAAGTGTCCGGGCCCTGGATGGAGAACTGGTAACCGCGATGGGTCGGATCCTTGTCAAAGACGGTGGCGCCGTTGGCATTGGTGCCCTCCACGACCTCGATCCAGGGGGCGTTGTTCTTCGTGTTCCGCGAATACTCGGCCGTCAGCATCAGGCGGTCATTCGGCCGCCACCGCAGGGAGCCATTGTATGACGTGCGCGTCGAGGCGTACCAATCCTGGTCCGAGATGTTGTGTTCGCGGCTGAGGATGACGCGATACGCCAGGGTCGGATGGCCCTTGCCCTGGAAGTCGAGCGGGCCGGTCGCGTCGACCATGGCCTGATAAAAGTCGTAGGTGCCGAAGCCGAAGGTGAACTCGCCGCCCGGCGTGAACTGCGGCTTCTTCGTCACGCGGTTGATGACGCCGCCGGTGGCGCCGGAACCATAGAGCACCGCGGTGGGGCCGCGGGCGACTTCGACCCGTTCCATCTCGCTGGCGTTGGTGGTGTCGTTGTCGAGGCGGAAGCCGTTGCGCAAGCCGGGGGCGGCATAACCATGGATGCGCCACGTTTCCTGGCCGTTGAGCACGGGCCCGCCGGTGCTCACGCCCGGGAAAAGCTGCGAAGCGCCGAGGAGGTCGCTGACCCCGCGATCGTCCAGCAGCTGCCGGGTGACCACGTCGACCGGGATGGGAAGCTCCCGCAGGGGGAGCGCGATGCCGGACGCGCTGACCGTCTCGGTCGCCCGGTAGGAGTCATTCTTGGTGGCGGAAGTTATTTCAAACGGGTTCAGCTGCAGGACCTCGTCAGCAGCCTTGAGGAGGCCCGGGTAACACAACGACTCCGCCACGAGGACGGAAGACAATGCCAAGCGCGAGAGCTTCATGGACTATTTAGGGTTAGGGGTAAGTTCCGGCGTGACCGCGCCGGACGCACGAGCCGAGGCTGTGAGGCACCGACGCCGCTTCGACGATCCGATTGTGCACACCGTTGCATTTTTCGCGGAAGACGCCGACCCCGAGGTCAGCGCGCACCTTTTTCAACGGGTGGTGCCGCGGCGCCGTTCCAGCTCCTGGCGAATCTCGAAGGTTCGCGCCGGCGTCAGCGGGAAATACCGGAGGGCCAGGAGGGCCAGCGAGACTGCGACGACGGGAATGATCACGAAAGCCGCGCGCATCATGACGAGGGCATGCGGCGTCTGGTTGGCGCCGGCTTCCTGGTGGAAACCGACCGCAACAATCACCGTGCCGGTCAGCAGCACCGCGAGGGAGCCCAGCGCCTTCTCAATCCAGGAATGCATGGCGCCGTACATGCCTTCGCGACGCATCCCGGTCTGGAGTTCGTCGGCATCGCAGATGTCGGCGATGATCGAGCGGATGATGGCAAAGAACGCCGCCTGGCCCGGCGCGATCAGGACGGCGGTGACGACGATGTAATAGGGATGCTCCGGTTTGTAGGTGAACCATTTCGAGAACGACCCGACGATCAGGATCCACAGGCAGATTTCCAAGGCGCGGATTTTGCCCCAGCGGTTGGCCAGGTACGTCACCACCGGCAGGCAGGCGATGGTGGCCAGCTGGAGCACGGTGCCGAAAAGGCCGGCGGTCTTGGCTGCCGCCTTCAAGTCGCCGCCGTAGACGAAATAGATCAGAATATAGAGACCCAGCGCCTGGACGAGCGGGCCCGACATCTTTGCCCCCATCGCGATCACCGACAGCAGGACGAAGGAGCGGTTCATGAACGTCACGCGCACGCCCTGCCAGAACGGCATGCGCTTCTTGGCGACGGCGATTTTCCGGTAGCCCTCGCGCACGAGGATCACCGGGATCAGGCCGGTCACCATCACCAGCAGGCCCATGCCGAGCCCGATCCACCGGGCCCCATGGATGGTGTCGTGGAAGAAGTCCAGCTGCGTGATCGCGAACAGCCAGCTGCCGAGGATGCCCATCCCTTGCACGACGAGGCCCTTGTAGGCGACGACCCGCGTGCGCTCCTTGTAATCGGGCGTCGCCTCCAGCGCCAGGGCGATGAGCGGCACGTTGAAGAACGAGTACACGCCGAAATAGAGCAGCAGCGTGACGAAGAAATAGGCGAAGCACTGGATTTCCGTCCAGCCGCGGCCGGGCATCCAGACCAGCGGCAGCGTCAGGCCGCACACGATCGAGGCCACGAGCAGGAACGGCTTGCGGCGACCCCAGCGCGTGTGGGTGTTGTCCGAGATGGATCCGGCCAGCGGGTCGGTGAACGCATCCAGAAGGCGCGCAATGCTCAGGACGGCCGTCACCAGCACCGGGCTCACCCCAAGCGCGACATTGTAGAAGGGCAGGGCCAGGTTGTCCACGCTCTGCCGGCCGATCGACGAAATCTCCCCGGCGGCGATCGCGAGCTTTTGGGCGACCGGCACCCGGTCCTCCGCCGCGGTTTCCGTGCGCAGCGAGCGGACCGGCGGGGGATTGTCAGGCGGAGGTGGGACGGGCTCGGGCATCGGGTGTTTCTTCGGGGTTGAGGCGGGCGCCATGCGGGCGCATGGCGTGGACGGGTTACTGGCAGCCGGGACGCCCGGTCCGATCGGCTGCGCGCGGGAACGTGGTGAACGCAGGGGTTAGAAGATGAGCGTGAGCGAGTCGCCCACGGATTGCTGCCAGCGGCGCACTTTGTCGGCGTAGCCTTGGAGGCGCGGCGCGTGGCCGGGTAGGCGGGCTAGGTTGCGCAATTCGTCCGGATCCGTGGTGAGATCGAATAACACGGGCGCGTCGTCGTGGTAAAAGATGCACTTCCAGCGATCGGGGGTCACGATGCATCTGGATTCCTCCCCGGGGTGCTTCGCATCGTTCCAGATCACGAAAATGTCGTCGCCCCGGATCTCGGACGCCCGCGGCAGCCGGTCCGCCCAGGATTTGCCGTCCAATCCGGCCGGCACCCCGCGCCCGAGCAACTCGAGCAGCGTCGGCATGAGGTCGATCTGGCTGAAGGGCGCTTCGATCGCCGCCGTCGGCGGGGTCAGCCACGGGATCCGCAACAGCAGCGGCACGCGCGTGGCCTGCTCGTAGAACACGCCTTTCTGCATCAGCGCGTGGTCTCCGAGCATGTCGCCATGGTCGGAGGTGTAGACCACGATGGTGTTCGCGGCCTGGCCGGAGGACTCCAGCGCCGCGAGAATGCGGCCGACCGCGTGGTCCACCTGCGTGACGAGGCCGTAGTAATTCGCACGGACGCGGCGCCAGTCCGCCTCGGTATTGAGCGGGTGATGTTTGTAACCCTCGCGGGCAACGAGTTCGCACCGGCGCTGGTGGTGACGCGAGTCGTCGGGTCCGACGGGCCGAGCGAAGGCGGCACCGACCGGGAGCGTCGCCGGATCGTAGAGCTGGTTCAAGGGACCGAAGGTGGGCGGGTGCGGCTCGAGCATGCTCACCGTCAGCATGAAAGGCTGGTCGCGATCGGCCCGGGCGAGGAACCTTTCCGCCTCGCCGGCGAGGAACGCAGCTTTGGAAAGTGGCTCGGGCAGGCCGGCGGCGAAAGGGCGGGAGAACTCGCCGGGTTCACCGGGTTCGCCGGACCGGTCCGGCGGGTAGCCCTGCCGCAGCAGGAAATGATGGTAATCGCTGCGCCGGTTCCGGTCAAAGCCGGCGCCATAATAGGCGCGGTATTGATCCTCGATGCTGCGCCATTCGCGGAAACCGTGCTGGGCGAAGATCTCGTTTCCGAGATGCCACTTCCCGAAATAGGCCGTGGCGTAATCCGCCGGGAGAAACTCGGCGAGCGTCCGGACGTCCGCGCGCAGCGGCCGCACGTTGTCCTGCGCGCCGTGGTGCTGCGGCCACAATCCCGTGAGCAGGCAGCCGCGCGACGGCGTGCACAGCGGCTGGGTGCAATAGGCGTGCCGGAAAGCAAAGCTCTGCCCGGCGAGTCGCGCGAGGTTCGGCGCCTGCACACTGCGGTTCCCGGCTCCGGGCATGATGTCCGCCCGGTGCTGGTCGGAACACAGGAACAGGAGATTGGGTTGGCGGGGAGCGGTCACGCGGGGTGATTGGCGGGGTCGGTGCGACCAGTCCAGGTGAGGTTGACTTCCTCGTCAAATGTCCGTCCGGCGGTGGTGAGGATCGCCTTTTGGCGCAGCAGCTCGTTCTGCAGCTGGCGGATGTTCACCTCCCGCGTCCGGCCGGAGCCGCGGGCGGCGAGCGCGGCGGCGGTGCCGGCGGCATGGCCGGTGCCCCAGCAGGTCGCGGCGCCGCGCAGCGAGGCATGCGAAGTGTGGTCGCACGAGAGGCAACGACCGGCGACGAGGAGGTTCTCGACGTTGAGCGGCACGAGCGCGCGGTACGGCACGTCGTGGTTGCCCTCGAGGAAGTGGATCTGGAAACGTTCGCCGGGCATGTGCATGTCGAGCGAGCGGGCGTTGAGGGACACCACGTCGGGCAGCCGGGTGTTTTCGACCAGGTTGTCGATGGTGATGTAGTATTCGCCGCGGATGCGCCGGGCGACGCGGACACCCAGCGGGTTTTGCGCGACGATGAAGGCATCCTGCATCCCGTCGATGGTCTGCTTGAGGTAGGCGAGATGCTGGTAGGCCTTCCGCCGGCCCTCGACCTCGGCGCGCGTCAGGTCGCGCACATTCGTGGGATCGACCGTGACGTTGCCCTGCACGCGGGTGACGCTGCGGCGAATGAGGAGCTTGAGCGTGGGCTGCGTGCCGACGTGCTCATGGCCGCGCAACTCGCGGCCAATGCGGCCGAATTTCCTGACCGAGTGCGGCACCGTCTGCCCGGCGCGGATGTTGATCGCGACGCCCAGCTTGATGCCGGTGCAGTCGTCGCTGTCGGGCAGCGTCTTGCCGCCGTCGGAAAGCAGGTGCCGGTTCGCCTTCGCCCAGCGGATCACGCGCACGGGGTCGACATTGCAGACGGTCAGGTCAATCGACACTTCCCAATTCTTCGGATCGGCCGGTTCGAGGCGCTCGAAGGGGGCGCCCGCGCGGGCCGCGATGTCGCCGTCGGCGCTGCAGTCGACAAACGTTTTCGCGAGGATCGCCTGGCGGCCCGATTTGCTCTGGACCACCAGTCCCGTGATCCGGCCGCCGTCCCTCAGGACTTCGCCGGCCCAGGTGTGGAGGTAGAGCTCGACGCCGGCCTCGACCACCATCTCGAGCGCCACTTCCTTGGTGGCCTCGGGGAAGATCTGGGACCGCTTCGTCTCGCGGTTGATGATCGCATGCCCGGCCCGCTCCATCCGCTCGAGGAATTCCCAGCCCGGCCCGCCGATGATCTGGTGGCGTTCCGAATCGCCGGACCAGCCCGGGCCGGTGTTGTACGTCGCCGTGTTCGCGCCGCCAACAAAGCCGTTGCTCTCGACCAGGGCGGTGCGTGCGCCGGCGCGGGCGGCGCCGATGGCGGCGACAAAACCCGCCGTGCCCGCACCGATGACGAGGACATCAACCTCCGTGAGAACGGGCAACTGGGCCGCCGGGGCCAACACCGTCTTCGGGCCGGAATCTGGGGAGGGGGAAGGCGACATGGGGTATTCCAGCTTGGGGGCGGAGGACGGAGCCGAAATGCGGACTTTGTGCCCGGCGTTGCACGCCGCGCTTTTAGTCGTGCTCCCGCTCCGCCTTCAGTGCATTGCACAATTCACCGCGCTTTATGAGCAGAAAATTGCCGGGCTTTTTGTGCGTCATCCTTGCCGTTATGATCGTCGCGCGCGGGGACCTGCGGGCTGCCGACGGCCCTCGCCCCAACATCGTTCTCCTCATCACGGACCAGCAGTATGGCCGGGCCTTGGGCGCGTTCCTGCCCGCGCGGGAGCTGCAGACGCCGAACCTGGACCGGCTCACCGCGACGGGTGCGAACTTCACGCGAGCCTACGCGGCCAATCCCCGCTGCGTGCCCTCGCGCAGCAGCCTGTTTACCGGGCACTATCCCCATGAAACTCGGGTCCAGGAGAACGACGGTGCGGAAGCGCGCGGGTTCACGCAGCCCTTGCTCGGGCGATATTTTTCGGACGCGGGCTACGCCACCGCCTACTTTGGCAAGTTTCACCTTCCCGTGGAGGACGCCACGCAGCGGGGTTTCCAGCAGATGGCACACTTGGGCAGCATCGGCCAGGACGCGGCCGCGACGGCGGATGCTGTTCGCTTTCTCCGCGAGCCACACGCCCGGCCGTTCTTCCTCACCGTCAGCTTCTGCAACCCGCATAATATATGTGAGTACGCCCGCCGGGAGGCGCTGCCTGATGGCGAGGTGCCGGCGCCGCCGAACCTCGCGGCCTGCCCGCCGGCGCCGGGCAATCCCGACCTGCCCGTCGGCGAGTGCGATACAATGATCGAGCAGAAGGCGCTGCGCGCCGCGATCGCCGATTATCGCTACCTGGAGGCCTACTCGGCCGATGACTGGCGGCGCTATCGCTGGGCTTACTACCGGATGATCGAGAAAGTCGATGCGCAGGTCGGGCTGATTCTCGCCGCGCTGCGCGACGCGGACCCCGGCGGCAACACGCTGGTCGTGTTCACCAGCGATCATGGCGAGTGCGGCGGGGCCCATGGTTTTGGCGAAAAAGTCGTCTTCTATGAGGAATCGGTGCGGGTTCCCTTCGTGTTGACCTGGCCGGAACACATCCAGCCGGGCCAGCGCACCGCGCTCGTCAACACCGGCATCGACCTGCTGCCGACGCTGTGCGATTTCGCCGGGATCCCACGGCCCGCGGGTCTGTCCGGCCACAGCGTCCGGACGCTCGCTCCGGGCGCAGCGCCGGCGGACTGGCGCAACTTTGTCGTGGCCGAGAATCTCCAGGAGGCCGGAGCGGCCCGCGTCCACGGGCGCATGGTGCGCACCGATCGATTCAAATACTGCGTGTACGATCGCGGCCAGCGACGAGAGTCGCTTTTTGACGAGATCGCCGACTCGCTGGAGAAGACGAACCTCGCTTACGATCCCACCTATCGCGCCCAAGTCGAGCTGAGCCGGTCGTACCTGCGGGAGCACGCCGGACTTTATGGCGACGCCACCGCCCTGGCGTTGCTCGCGAACCTGCCATGAGCCCAGGCCATCCGCCGCCACCACAGTTTCCGCTGACCCGCCGGTCGTTTCTCACGGGGAGCGCTTCCTTCGTGGCCGCGGCGCTGCTGTCCACGAGCCGGGGTCGCGGCGCAGTGTTGTCCGAACCGCGGTTTCCCCGTTATCCCTTTGCGCTGGGCGTCGCGTCGGGCGATCCGCTGCCGGACGGGGTGGTGCTGTGGACCCGCCTGGCTCCGGAGCCCCTGCAGCCTGATGGCGGCATGGGCACCGAACGAATGACGGTTCAGTGGGAGGTCTCGACGGATGAATCGTTCCGCCGGGTCGTCCAGCAGGGCACTGCGGTCGCAAACCCGGAATGGGCGCACAGCGTGCACGTGGAGGTCACGGGCCTGGAGCCCGACCGCTGGTATTGGTATCGCTTCCACGCGGGCCGCGAAACGAGCGCCGCAGGGCGCACCCGCACCGCGCCGCCGCCTGGCGCGGCGCCCGACCGGCTGCGCTTCGCCTTCGCCTCCTGCCAGCGTTACGAGAGTGGATACTACACCGCGCTCGATCACCTCGCCCGGGAGGAACTGGACGTGATCTTCCACCTCGGGGACTACATCTACGAGGGCAATCACCGGAAATCCGACGTGCCCGAACGCGCGTTTGCCTCACGTGACTGCGCCACGCTCGAGGACTACCGGCTTCGGTATGCACGCTACAAATCCGATCCGGCCCTGCAGCGGGCGCACGCGGCGGCGCCATGGATCCTGACGTGGGACGACCACGAGGTGAGCAACGATTACGCCGGCGACCATGACGAGCACCCGGATCGTTTTCCCCGCGAGGCCTTCCTGCATCGGCGTGCGGCCGCATACCAGGCGTACTTCGAACACCAGCCGCTGCGGCGCGCGAACCTGCCGAGCGGCCCGGACATGCTGCTTTACCGGCGGCTCGAGTTCGGCCGGCTGGCGACCTTCCATGTGCTCGACACGCGGCAGTACCGCACGGTCCAGCCGCAGGGCGGCGGCCTCAAGCCGGCCAATCCCGTCCTGCTCGATCCCCACGGCACGATCATGGGCGAGCGGCAGCGGGCCTGGTTGCGGGAGGGACTGGTGCAGTCCGCCGGCGCCTGGAACGTGATGGCGCAGCAGGTGCTCTTCGCCCGCATCGACCAGTCGCCGGGGCCGGAGGTGAACTACAGCATGGACAAGTGGTCGGGCTACGAACACGAGCGGCGCGGCCTGCTGCGGTACTTTCGCGAGGCCCGGGTGCGCAATCCCGTCGTGCTGTCCGGCGACATCCATTGCAACTGGGCCAACGAGCTCGTCACGGATTTCGACGCGCCCGATTCGCCGCCGGTCGCGACCGAATTCGTCGGCACCTCGATCACTTCGGATGGCGACGGCGGGCTGAAGACGGCGAAGTCCGACGGCATCCTCGCGGAGAATCCCTTCGTGAAGTTCTTCAACAACGAGCGCGGCTACGTGCGCTGCGAGGTGACGCCGCAGGGCTGGCGCACCGACTATCGCACGGTGCCGTATGTGACCCGGCCCGGCGCGCCCATCCAGACCCGCGCCTCCTTCCACCTCGAATCCGGCCGGCCGCAAATCCTCGCTTAGCGCCCGCGGTCCATGCCGTCCATCGCACCATGCTGAAAGCACTCAAGATCGCCACGTGCCAGTTCCCGATCGACGCCGACGTCGCGCCGAACCTCGCTTTCGTTCGCCGCCAGCTGCAGGAGGCGTCGCGTCGCGGCGCGCACGTCGTGCACTTTTCCGAGACGGCGCTTTCCGGCTACGCGGGCGTGGAATGGCCGACGCTGGAGAATTATCCCTGGGACGACCTCGAGTCCGCCCTGCGCGAGGTCATGGGCCTCGCGCGGAAGCTTCGCCTGTGGGTGGTGCTGGGCTCGATGCACCGACTGGCGCGCCACAAGCCGCACAACTCCGTTTATGTGATTGATGATCGCGGCCGCATCGCCGACCGCTACGACAAGCTTTTCTGCACGGGCAACCCGAGCGGCACCAAAAGCGACCTTCGCCACTACACGCCGGGGGATCATTTCGTCACCTTCGCGGTGCGCGGCTGGAAATGCGGCGTGCTGATCTGCCACGATTTTCGCTACCCCGAACTCGCGCGGCAGTACGCCCGGCTCGGGACGAATGTGCTGTTCTATTCCTTTCATAACGGCCACTTCCCGATCGCGAAGATGCGCACCAAGGGCCGGCGCTTTGCGGCCTTGGTGCCGGCGACGATGCAGGCCTACGCATCCGTGAATCACCAGTGGATCAGCGCGGCGAACACGTCGCGCCGCCATTCCGCGTGGGGCGGGTTCACGGTGCAGCCCGACGGGATGATCGCCGGGCGGCTGCAGCCCGGCAATCCGGCCGTGCTGGTGACCCGCTGCGAGGATCCGGCCAAATTCGATGACGCGGCCCGCTCCTGGCGGGACCGGGCGTTGCGCGGCATCCTCCACAGCGGAAAGCAGGTCAGCGATCCCCGGTCGCGCCACCGTCGCGGCTTATAGCACGCGAGCCGGCGTGCTTCGTTCAGCCCGCACGGAGTGCGGGCTCCACCTGCTCACTCGATCGCATGGGCCAGGTCGTCGTCGTTGTCCACGTGGTGATCCGGATGGCGCATCAGCAGGACCATGGGCAGGGTGACAAGCGCGATGATGAACATGATGTAGAAGTCGCCGAGATAGGCGATCAGCGCGGCTTGTCGGGTGACAACCAGGTCGAGCATCGCGCGCCCGCCGACCGACGCCGGATCCAGCAGGCCCGGCAGGTGTTGTACGGGAGGGCGGAACGGATCGATGTAAGCGGAAAGCTGGGCGTGCACCTTGTGGGTGTTCTGGCCCAGTAGGTAAATCATGACCGAGATGCCGATGCTCGAGCCGATGTTGCGCGACAGGCTGAACAACGCCGTGCCCGAGGTGCGCAATTCATGCGGCAGCGACGAAAACGTGATCACGCTCATCGGGATGAAGATGAACCCGAGGCCGAAGCCCTGGATCACGCCGGTGGTGACCAGCATCGACTTCGTGACGTCGAGCGACCAGCGGCTCATCATCCACAAGGCGAGGGCGGTGAGCGCGAGGCCGAAGGCGACGAGCCAGCGTGCATCCATGCGCGTCATGAGCCGCCCGACGAGAAGCATGGCCGCCATCGTGCCGATGCCGCGCGGTGCCAGCAGGATGCCGGCGGCCAGGACGGGATAGCCCAGGAGCGTCTGCAGGAACGGCGCCAGCAGGGCCAGGGTGGCGAGCAGGATCACGCCAATGACGAAGATGAACACGATGCCGGTGACGAAGTTGCGGTCGCGAAACAGTCTCAGGTCGAGAAAGCTGTGCTCGGCGGTCGTGTTGTGGACGACGAACAGGTACGCGCAAAGGCCCGACACGGCGGCCTCGATGATGATTTCCGGCGAGTCGAACCACTCCAGCTGTTCGCCGCGGTCGAGCATCATCTGGAGCGCGCCGATCGCCAGCGCCAGCGTGAGAAAGCCGAACCAGTCGAAGAACAAGCCCGGCGTCGCTTCGGTACGCTTCATGTAGGCGGACAGACCCAGCAGCGTCAGCACGCCCACCGGCAGGTTGATATAAAAGACCCAGCGCCAGTTGTAGTATTCCGTCAGCCAGCCGCCGAGCATCGGGCCGAGGATCGGGCCGACCATGACGCCCACGCCCCACAGCGCCATCGCCGGCCCGTGCTGCTCGCGCGGGTATTCGTCGAGCAGCACCGCCTGCGAGAGCGGCACGAGCGGCGCGCCGAAGATGCCCTGCAGGAGGCGGAAGAGGACCATCGCGCCGAGTGAAGTGGCCAGGCCGCACAGGACGGAGGTGAGCGTGAAGCCGACAACGGAGAGCAGAAAGAAATTCTTGCGGCCCCAACGCGCGGCCAGCCAGCCGGTCGCCGGCATCATGATGGCCGCGGTGACGATGTAGGACGTCAGGACGAGGTTGATCTGGTCCTGCGAGGCCGACAGCGAACTCTGCATGTAGGGTAGCGCGACGTTCGCGATCGTCGTGTCGAGCGCCTGCATGATCGTGGCGAGCATCACGCAGATCGTGATGGCGCCGCGGTGCGGCGAGGCGGGAAACGGTGCGCCGGAGCCGGTCATGGATGGTCCGGTGTTGTAGGGCGGGATCGCCGAATCCCGCCGCGTACAAATTGCGCACCCGGATCAGGCGGGGTTCGGCGACCCCGCCCTACAGGCAGGCAGCGACTTGGCGGCGGGGCCATCAGCCCCGCTAAACGTAACGAGAATGGCAACCCGCGGGGCTGATGGCCCCG
>DASZRV010000022.1:0-47565 GCA_035549095.1 Lacunisphaera sp.
AACGGCGACAACGTGGTCTTCGGCGACAACGGCGAGGCCCAGTGGTCGGGCGGTATCCGCACTCACTTCGTGACGTTCTCGCCGGAGGACGCCGGCAACGACACGATCACCACCGCCGACGGCGAGGACGTCATCCTGGCCGGCGTCGGCGTCGACTCCGTCACGATGGGTGACGGCGACAAGACGGTATTCGGTGACGAAGGTGAACTGACCTACGAGTCCGGCGGCATCCTGATGGACGCCATCTCGCTCACGCCCGATATGGGCGGCGTCGACACGATCACCGCCGGCGTGGGTGACCACGTCGTGTTCGGTGGCAAGGACGACGATGTCATCTCTCTCGGCAACGGCGACAACGTGGTCTTCGGCGACAACGGCGAGGCCGAATGGTCTGGCGGCATCCGCACCCACTTCGTGACGTTCTCACCCGAGGATGCCGGCAACGACACGATCACCACGGCTGACGGCGAGGACGTCATCCTGGCCGGCGCCGGTGCGGACACGGTTCTGACCGGCAACGGCGACAAGACGGTCTTCGGCGATGAAGGCGAACTGACCTACGAATCGGGCGGCATCCTCATGGACGCCATCTCGCTCACCCCGGAAATGGGTGCAGCCGACAAGATCACCACCGGTACCGGCGATGATATCATCTTCGGCGGCACGGACGATGACGTGATTGCCGCGGGCGAAGGCGACAACCTGGTCTTCGGCGACCATGGCGAAGCCGAATTCTCCGGCGGCACCCGGACCCACTTCGTGACGTTCTCGCCCGAACTCGCGGGCAATGACACCATCACCAGCGGCGCGGGCGATGACGTGATCCTGGCCGGCGCCGGCACCGATAGCGTCACGATCTCCGGCGGCGACAACACGGTGTTCGCGGATGAGGGCGAACTGACCTACGCCGGCGGCATCCTGGCCGACGCGCTCTCGATCACGCCGGGCATGGGCGCGGTCGATCACGTGACGACCGGCGCGGGCAACGATGTCATCTTCGGCGGCACGGGCGGCGACGTCATCGCGGCCGGCGACGGCAACAACGTGGTGTTCGGCGACAGCGGCGAGGCGGAGTTCTCCGGCGGCACCCGGACCCACTTCGTGACGTTCTCGCCCGAGGTGGCCGGCGACGACACGATCAACACTGGCAACGGCAACGATGTTGTCCTGGCCGGGAACGGACGCGACACCGTCACGATTACCGGAGGCAACAACACGGTGTTCGCCGACGAGGGTGAGCTGACCTACGCCGGCGGCATCCTCGCCGACGCGCTCTCGATCACGCCCGCCATGGGCGCCGTCGACCACGTGACCACGGGCGCCGGTGACGACATCATCTTCGGTGGCACGGGTGAGGATGTCATCGCGGCCGGCGACGGCAACAACGTGGTGTTCGGCGACAGCGGCGAGGCGGAGTTCTCCGGCGGCCTGGCCGCACGCTTCCACACCTTCTCGCCCGAGGTTTCGCGGAACGACACCATCACCACAGGTTCCGGCAACGACCGCATCCTGGCGGGCGACGGCGCCGACGTCATCAATGCCGGCGACGGCGACAACATCGTCGTGGGCGACGAGGGTTCAATGACCTTCGCCGGCGGCATCGTGACGGAGGTCACCTCCAGCTTCTTTGCCCAAGGCTCCGCCGATCAGATTACGGGCGGCGCCGGCGCGGATCTCATCCTCGGCGGCGCGGCGGGCGACCAGATCAACGCCGGCGCGGGCGACAACGTGGTCCTCGGCGACAACGGCGTCATGACCTTTACGGGTGGCATCCTGGCCAACGTGGCGGTCCTGACGCCGGATATCGGCTCGCCGGACCAAATCACCACCGGTGCGGGCAATGACCTCATCGTGGGCGGCCTGGGTGGCGACACGATCATCGCGGGTGACGGCGACAACGTGATCGCCGGCGACCACGCCACCATCACCCTGGTCGGCGGCGCCTTTGCCACCCTGACGCCTTCGGCGACCGACCTCGGCGGGAACGATGTGATCACGGCCGGCCGCGGCGCCGATCGGATCGTCGGCGGCACGGGCGCCGACTGGATTGACGCAGGCGATGGCAACAATGTCGTGGCCGGCGACCATGTTCGCATCGACGAAACGCACGGCGTGCTGGTCGCGGTCGTATCCGTGGCCCCGGCCGACGGCGGCGCGGACCTGATCTTCACTGGCGCCGGCAACGATCTCGTCATCGGCGGCACCGCCGGCGACACGATCCACTCCGGTGCCGGCAACGACCTCGTGTTTGGCGACCACGCTTCCGTCACGGGTACCATTTCGCTGGCGCTGTTGCCGCTCGCGATGCCGGTGAAGCCGTTCGTGTTTACCTCCATCTTCACGCAGAACCTCGACGAGGCCGGCCGCTCGATCGGCGGTGACGATGTAGTCTTCGCCGGCGCGGGCGACGACATCGTCCTTGGCCAGCAAGGCGCGGACATCCTGTTCGGCGAGGACGGCAACGACGACCTGATCGGCGGCCATAACGTGGCGGGCGGGCAGGATGGTGACGACGTGATCGATGCCGGCGCCGGCTTCGACGTGGTCGCGGGTGACAACGCCTCGATCCTGCGCACCGGCGACAACATCAGCCCGCGGGCGCACGTCCTGATCGGCACGGCGATGTTCGACGACAACGGCAATTTCCTCGACGTCAACGCGCCCCAGGCGTGGCCGACTGACGTCCCGGAGCGCGTTACGCTGATCCTCGACCACGCCTTCGACACCGCCGCCGACTTGTACGGGGCGGACCGGTTGGTCGGCGGGGCCGGCGACGACGTCATCTTTGGCGGCCTGGGCAACGACCGGATCCACGGCGATGCGGCCATCCCGGTGACGGTGGCGGCAGACGGCACTATCGACCGGGCCGCGGTGCGCGCCAGTGCCGATGCGCTCATGACGACCAATCTCTGGCCGGGCGCCGCATCGGATGGCGACGACTACATCGAGGGCAACGGCGGCGACGACCTTATCTACGGCGGCCTCGGCCAGGACGACATCGTGGGCGGCAGCTCGTCGCTGTTCGGCCTCCTGACCCGCGAACAGCGGCCCGACGGCGCCGACACGATTTACGGCGGCAACGGCACCGAGGCCAGCGATGTCAGCATGGGCGACCTCTCGGCCAATGGGCGCGCGCGCGACGCCGACGTCGTGCTCGGCGACAATGGCAACATCATCCGTGTCGTCGGGGTCAACGGCGTGTCCGGCGGCGCCTTCCTCAGCTTCGGCTACAACACCACCGGCACGCTGAAGATCATTGTCCGCGGTTTCCAGACCCTGGATTACTCGGAAATCCCGGCGGACACGGACAACGGGGCGGCCGATACCATCTATGGCGAGGCCGGCGATGACACGCTGCACGGCGAGGTCGGCAACGACCTGCTTTTCGGCAACGGCCAGGACGATAACCTCTACGGCGGCGCCGGCGACGACAACGCCTTCGGTGGCGCCGGTGACGACTCGATCTCGACTGGTGGCTCGCTGAATGCGCCGCCCCCGGCCAGCAACGGTGCCGCCACGGCCGCCCGTGACGGGCAGGGGGCCGAGGGCGCGCTGCCGGGCACCAAAGTATTCCAGGTTCCGTCCAACGTGCCCGCGGCCCTGTGGTTCCCGACCGCCACCAGCCAGCCGCAATCGATCCTGCCCAATAATTTCTTCACCGGTTCGATCACGGCGAGCCAGCGGATCGACGCCGGCACCGAGTCCATCCGGCGCAACGACAATGAGGTCACGTGGCAGGTGTTCAGCTCCGGGATTCTACCGGCCGAGCACTTCGGTCAGCCGACCAACGAATACACCCCGCCGCCTCTCCCGCAGGGTTCGATGCCGCCCACACCCTTGCCCGACAACAACCAGCAGCCGATCGTGCCGCCGGACAATTCCACGCCGCCGCCACCCGCCGGTGACACGCAGCAGCCGCCGGCGGCCGGTGACACGCAGCAGCAGCAGCCGGCAGCTCAGGGCGACGGCACCCCGGCGCCGGCAGATGGCACCACCCCGCCGCCGGCCGGCAATGGCGACGGCCAGCAGGGTGGCCAAGGCGACCAGAATGCGGGTGACGGCCAGAAGCCACCGGCAAACGACGGCGCGCAGGGCAACGGCGACCAGAATCCGCCCGCCAACAATCCGCCCCCGCAAGGGTAGTCTGGTAATCGGTCTGTAGGGGCTGCCGCTTGCGGCACGCCACAGACCACGTGCAGCACGCTTCGAGCGTAGCATCTGGCAGGGTCTTTGCCCGAGGTTCTCCCCGCGGCGTCCTCTGCGTCCTTCGTGTTCAAACAAAAATCACCTTCGAGCCGGCGGGTCACCCGGCGCATGCCAAACAGGATAGACATACTCCCGGCGATGCGTTTCGCTGGCCGGCGATGGCCCCGAAATCTCCCCAATCCACGAAAGTCGTGATCCTCTGCGGCGGCAAGGGCACCCGTCTGCGCGAAGAGACCGAGTTCCGCCCCAAGCCGATGGTGCCGATCGGCCGCCAGCCGATCCTCTGGCACATCATGAAGTGCTACGCCCATTACGGGCATCGGGACTTTGTCCTCTGCCTCGGCTATCGCGGCGACATGATCAAGGACTACTTCCGCAACTACCAATGGAACATGTGCGATGTGACAGTGCGGCTGGGACGCGGGAAGACGGAGGTGTTCCATGACGGCCACGGCGAGGAGGATTGGAACGTCACCCTGGCCGACACCGGCGAGGACACGCTCACCGCGGCGCGCGTGAAACGCATCAAGCGCCACATTCCCGCCGGCGAACCCTTCTTGCTCACCTACGGTGACGGCCTGTCGACCATCGATGTGAACGCCAGCATCGCGTCGCATCGGGCCGCCGGGAAGGTCTGCACGATCTCGGCCGTCCACCCCGCCGGGCGCTTCGGCTCGCTGCGCATCGACGATGGCGGGGGGATCCACACGTTCAGCGAAAAGCCGCAGTTCGAAGACGCCTACGTCAACGGCGGCTTCATGGTGTGCGAACACCGGATGTTCGATTACCTGCCGGACGATCCCACCGTGATGCTCGAGCGGCAGCCCATGGACCGCCTCGTGCAGGACCACCAGCTCAATGCCTACAAACACGAGGGCTTCTGGCAGCCGATGGATACCTACCAGGAAATGCAGTACCTCAACAAGCTGTGGGCCGACGGGAAGGCACCATGGAAGGTGTGGTGAGACCAGTTCGAAGGGACAAGTTCAAGTGCCAGTTAAATGAGCAAGAGCTTTGAGGATCTGGAAGTCTGGCGGCGCAGCCGGCAACTGGCAGTAGACGTATGCCGCGCGTTTCACGAATGCCGGGATTTCGGTTTTCGAGACCAGGTGACGCGATCGGCCGTCTCCGTCCCGTCGAATTTTGCGGAAGGAGCCGAGCGCAACACTCGGCCGGAGTTCATCCAGTTTGTAGGTTATGCCAAAGGCTCTGTTGCCGAGTTGCGCACGCAGTTGATGATTGCGCGCGACTTGGACTATCTCCCTCCGCAAATGGCCAACGGCATGCTGACCGAAGCGGAGCAGCTTTCCCGCATGCTCTTTCGTCTCGCCGAATCACAAAAAACGGGCGGTTTCAATCGAAAGACTGGAAGTTGAACTCACCTCTGGAACTCGTCCCCTGAACTTGAACTCATCCCTTGAACTTAGCGCCGCGTTCGGCGGTGCGTTCCGCGGCAAGCGGGTCCTCGTGACGGGCCACACCGGCTTCAAGGGCTCCTGGCTCTGCGAGTGGCTGCTGGCGCTCGGCGCCGACGTCACGGGCCTGGCCCTGCCGCCTCCCACGGAGCCGGCCTTGTTCGACCAGCTGGGATTGCCCGGGCGCCTTCACGACCGCCGAGGCGACATTCGCGATCCCGCCACGGTTCGCGTGGCATTCGCGGCGGCGCAGCCGGACTTCGTCTTTCACCTCGCGGCGCAACCGCTGGTGCGGCTCTCGTACGAGCAGCCGGTGGAGACCTACGCCACGAACGTCATGGGCACCATCCATGTGCTCGAGGCGCTGCGCGAACTGCGCCGTCCCTGCACCGCGGTCCTCGTTACCACCGACAAATGTTACGAGAATCACGAGCGGCCGCATGGCTATGCCGAGGACGATCCGCTGGGCGGCCACGATCCGTACAGCTCGAGCAAAGCCGCCTGCGAGATCGCCATTGCGTCGTGGCGCCGTTCATTCTTTGCCCGGCATCCCGTGGCGATCGCCAGCGCCCGCGCGGGCAATGTCATCGGCGGCGGCGATTGGGCGACGGACCGGATCGTGCCCGACTGCGTCCGGGCGCTCGTGCGCGGCGAGCCGATCGCGGTGCGCAACCCGGGTGCCACGCGTCCCTGGCAGCATGTCCTTGAACCGCTCGGCGGCTACCTCTGGCTGGCCGCCTGCCTGGCCGACCCCCGGCGCGCGGTTAGAGGAGAGGGCCTCGCTTCCGCCTTCAATTTCGGCCCGGGGCCGGACGCCAACCAGCCGGTCGCCCGCCTCGTGGATGAGGTATTGAAAACCTGGCCGGGATCCTGGGTCGACAAGTCCGATCCGCATGCCGTCCACGAGGCGACGCTGTTGCAGCTCAACATCGCGAAGGCCGCGGCGCATCTCGGCTGGACCCCGATCTGGTCGTTCGCCGAAGCCGTGCACCAGACGATCTCGTGGTATCGGGCAAATGGTGCCGGCGCCAAGCCGGACGCCGTCCACGCCTTTACCCGAGGTCAGATCGCATCGTATTGCCGCCGGGCGGCGGACCGGGGTGCCCGCTGGGCGGGTTGAATTTCCATGGCCGAACCCGAAGAGATCAAAACTGAGATTCTCCGCCTGGCGCGGGAATATTCGAAACTCATGCACCAGGCGAATCTGCCGGCCGAGGCGGCGATCGCCGCATTCGAGCCCGGCAAAACCGTCGTGCCGTACGCGGGGCGGGTGTTTACGGCTGATGAAGTTGAGGCGGCGGTGGGCGCCACGCTGGATTTCTGGCTGACGCTCGGGCCTGAGGGCGCCGCCTTCGAACAGGAGCTGGCGGCACTGCTCGGCGTGAGGCACAGTATCCTCGTCAACTCGGGCTCGTCGGCCAATCTCGTCGCCGTTGCGACCTTGACGACCCACAAGCTGCCGGCTCATCGCCGGCTGCAGCCGGGTGACGAGGTCATCACGGTGGCGGCGGGTTTTCCCACGACGGTGGCGCCGCTCATCCAATGCGGGCTGGTGCCGGTCTTCATCGATAACGACCCCGCGACCGCCAACCTGCGCGCGGACCAGCTCGAGGCGGCATTTTCCCCGGGCCGAACCAAGGCGGTGATGATGGCCCACGCGCTGGGCAATCCGTTTGATCTGGGCGCCGTGCTGGAATTTTGCCGCAAGCACGAACTCTGGCTCATCGAGGACAACTGCGATGCGCTCGGCTGCACGTACTCGCTGCCGGTGGCCAAGGCCAAGGCCCTGGGGCTTGATCATCTGCTCAGGCTGGCGGAAGCGAATTCCGTTCAAGGTACGAGTTCAGGTTCAGGTACGCTGCGGTCAGGCGGATCGAATCCTTTCCCTGGAACCGGCGACTTGAACTGCAAAGTCCCCTTTATTCAAAACGGCGTCCTGACCGCCTATACGGGGACTTTTGGCGACCTCTCGACACAGTCGTTCTATCCGCCGCATCACCTGACGATGGGTGAGGGTGGGGCGGTCAACATTGTCCACCGGCCACCGCTCAAAACCTACGCCGAAAGTTTTCGCGATTGGGGCCGCGATTGCTGGTGCGCTTCGGGCAAGGACAACACCTGCGGCAAGCGCTTCGACTGGCAGCTGGGCGAACTGCCGAAGGGCTATGACCACAAGTACATTTACAGCCACCTCGGCTACAACCTGAAGCCGCTCGATCCCCAGGCGGCGATCGGGCGCCAGCAGTTGAAGAAACTTCCGGCCTTCGTCGCCGCCCGTAAACGCAACTGGGAGACGCTGCGCGCCGGCCTCGCGGACCTCGGCGAGTTTTTCGATTTCTCGCTGCCGACCCACGCGACCGGCTGGCGCGGAGCGCCAGCTGCACAAGGTGCGAGTTCAAGTCCAAGTTCCGGCCCTGGCACTGGACCTGCCAACTTGAACTTCACTTGGGACTCCTCCGGCTGCCGGACGGACCCGAGCTGGTTTGGCTTCATGCTGCGGGTTAAGCCGACGGCGCCGTTCACGCACACCCAGCTCGCGCGGCACCTTGACGAGAAGAAGATTGGCAACCGGATGTTTTTCGGTGGCAACCTGCTTCGCCAACCGGTGTTCGTCCAGCTGCGCAAGGACCGCCCGCAGGCCTTCCGGGTTGTGGGGACGCAACCCGGTGCGGACGAGATCATGCACCGCGCGCTTTTCCTCGGCACGTATCCGGGCCTGACAGCGGCGATGCTCAATTACGAGCTCGAGACGATCCGGGCGTTTGTCCGGGCAAAGGCCGGTTGATGTGATCTCTCGGAGGGTCGGCCTCCTGGCCGACCGTGCGGCGCTCTTGTCGTGGGGGCGCGCCTCGTGCGCGGCCGGGGCGCGAGATTTGTAGGGCCGGCGCTTGCGCCGTGCCATGGGTTGGGAATGGCACGCACCAAGGTGCGGCCCTACAATCCGTGTTCATCCGTGAAATCGGTGGTAAGATTTCTTCTGCGGTCTCTGCACCCTCGATATTGGCTTTCCCGTGTGGTTAAAGTCTCGCGGCCTGTCAGGCGGCTCGTTTGCATCGCGCCGAGGCCATGAACTTACCGGTCAAGCCCCTGCCTGCGGAGGATATCAAGCGCATCCTGGCGCAGACGCAGCCCTCGTGGCTGGCGGCGCGCGGACAATCTTTCTTCATTGCCGGCGGGACCGGCTTCGTCGGCCGCTGGCTGCTGGAGAGCTTTGCCCACGCCAACGACACACTCGGCCTCGGGATGCGCGCCACGGTGCTGAGTCGCGACCCCGCGGCGTTCGCCGCCAAGGCGCCGCACCTGGGCTCGCGCCCAGACATCACCTACCGCCGCGGCGACATGCGGACGTTTGATTTTCCACCCGGCGGATTCGATCATCTCATCGACGCCGCGGCCGACACGGACGCTTGGACCCGGGGCCGACCCGTGGGCGACATCGTTGCGACGGTGTCCGCGACCACCCGCCGGATGCTCGACTTCGCCGATGCCGCCGGCGTCCGGAATTTCCTGCTCGTGAGTTCGGGCGCCGTCTACGGCCGGCAGCCGCCGGAGGTGCCGCAGGTCGACGAGGACTATCCCGGCCGCCCGGACCCGGACGATCCCGCGGCGGCTTGGGCCCGCGGCAAGCGCGTCGCCGAGGAACTTTGCCTGGAGCATGCGGCGGGCCGCGGCTTGGCCGTGAAGCTGGCACGTGCCTTCACCTTTGTCGGGCCGTTGCTGCCGCTCGACGCGCAATTCGCGATCGGCAATTTCCTCCGTGACGCGGTCGCCGGCGGGCCCATCCGCGTGGCGGGTGACGGCACGCCCGTCCGCTCCTACATGTATGCGGGCGACCTGGCCGCGGGGCTGTGGACAATCCTCTTTCGCGGGACGGCCGGCCGCCCCTACAACCTTGGCTCCGACGACCCGATCACGATCGCCGATGTGGCCCGGGTGGTGGCAGAAGTTCTCTGTCCGGCGGCGAAGGTCGAAATCGCATCGCGGCCGGCGCCGGGCCGATTGCCGGACCGGTATGTTCCCGCCGTGGATCGGATCCGGCGGGAGCTTGGCGTGGCGGCGACGGTGCCGCTCCGGGAATCCATTCGACAGACGGCGGCCTGGCTCGGTAGTCGTTCCAAGGAGATTATATGAAAGTGCTCATACTTTGCGGTGGACGCGGGATCATCGACCCGGAAACCCGCCAGCGCATTCCGAAGGCGATGGTTCAGATCGGCGGGAAACCGGTGCTTTGGCACGTGATGAAGACCTTCGCCACGGCGGGGATGACGGACTTCACCCTCGCATTGGGGGAAGGGGGCGAGACGATTCGCCGATACTTCTATTACCAGCACCTCGAATCGCGCGACATCGAGTTCCACGGGGCTTCGGGCGACGTGAGATACCTCACGAGCAGCCCGGAGGAGAAGTGGAGTGTCAAGTGCGTGGACACGGGCATCAATGCGGCCACCGGCAGCCGGATCGCGCGCTGCCGGCGATACTTCGAGGGCGAGACCTTCATGGTGAGCTACAGCGATTGCCTCTGCAGCGTGGACCTGGCGGCTTTGGCCGAGGCGCACCGGGCCGGCGGGCGAATCGTGACGGTCACCGGCGTGCAGCCCCCGAGCCGGTTCGGCACCTTCAAGGTTTCCGATGACGGGGTGGTGGGCTACACGACCGAAACGAAACTGATCGGGCGGGGCGGTTACCTGAACGGTGGTTTCATGGTGATGAACCCGGGAATCTATTCGCACCTGGATGTGTTCAACGAATGCAGCCTCGAACTCGAGGTGTTCACGGCCCTCGCCCGCGCCCGCCAGGTCGCCGTGTTTCCGCACGAGGGCTACTGGCAGGCGATCGATACCGAGCGCGATATCCAGGTCGTCAGCCGGCTGATTGCCGAAAACAAACGTCCTTGGCTGCCCGCGGCCACGGGTTGACGCGCCAATCGGGTCATCGCGAACTCATCCGCCCGCTCCGCTCATGGTCACCCGCGTCTTTCCCGGCCCCTCGGACTTCGAGAATCTGTCCCGGGTGCGCACGGAGGTGTCGGGCGAGGCCAACGATTTCGACTACCGCGATGTCGTCGTCCGCAAACCGTGGGGGTACGAATACCTCTGGTTCCAGACCGCCACCGTCGCCGTCTGGATGCTGCACCTTTCGCCCAAGGCCGGCACTTCGCTCCACTGTCATGCGCGCAAGCGCACGTCGCTCGTGGTGCTGCGCGGCCGGGTGCGCTGCGCGACGATCGACGACCGCTATGAGTTGGCGGCAGGGTCGGCGCTGGTACTTGAGCCATGCGCCTTCCACTCGACCACCGCCCTGTCGCCGGATGGCGCGGTGGTCCTCGAGGTCGAGTCACCGCCACGCAAGGGCGACCTGGTGCGCCTCAAGGATGCCTTCGGCCGGGCCGGGCGCTCCTATGAGGATGTGAGCCAGTATTCCCGCGAACTGGCGGGATTCGATTACCGCCCCCTCGGCCGGATCGACCATGGCGGGCGACCATTCGCGTTTGGAGAAGTTTCGTTGCGTTGCGGCCAGGTGGCCGGCGCTGGTGACTTCCCGATGCACCCCGGCGCGAACTCATTGCTGATTCCTTTGAGCGGATGCCTCGTATTTGGGCCGCGGCTGGTCGCGGAACTGGCCGAGGCGGTGGCGCTCGAGCGGATCCGGTCCGAGGAATGTCCCGCGGCCATCGGTCCGGTGGAGATTTTGCAGGTGATTCCCGCCCAAAGTCTGTGTTGAGTTCGCGCCTTACCTGATGAGCGATCCGCAGCTTTCCAAATACTCCGGCGTGCTGGCCGACTGGCTGGTCGAGGCCGGGTACACCCATTGTTTCATGGTCGCCGGCGGCGGCTGCATGCACCTGATCGATGGTTTTCGCACCCGGTTCACCTGCATCCCCGTCGTGCATGAGGTCGCGGCCGGGATTGCCGCCGAGCATTTCAACGAGTGTCGGTCGGCCGGGCGCGCGTTCGCGCTCGTCACGACCGGCCCGGGCCTCACCAACATCGTGACCGCCATCGCCGGGTGTTACACCGAGCGGCGTGAGTTGCTCGTCATCGCCGGGCAGGTCAAGACGACCGACCTGCTCGCCGGCGGGCTGCGCCAGCGCGGCATCCAAGAGGTGGATGGAGCCGCGGTCACCCGGGCCATTTCGGTCCGGAGCACCTGTTTGCGGGCGCCCATCGGCCGGCGCGAGTTCCGCGAACTGATTTTTGCGGCGCGCGGGCCGCACCCCGGCCCGGTGGTCATCGAGGTTTGCCTCGACATCCAGGGTGCGCTCGTCGACCGGCCGGCACTGGAACGGGAACCCGACGCCGCGGTTCCGGCGGCGCAGCAAAAGGCCGCGACGGACCGCGTCGCAGGGGCGGCCCGGCAGCTGGCGGCGGAACTCTCTTCGGCCAGGCGGCCGCTTCTCCTGCTCGGCGGGCTCGTCTCGCGCGACTTGGCGTGGGATTCGCTGCCCGCGCTCGAACGCCTTGGCATCCCCGTCATGACGGCCACCTCGGCGATCGACCGGGTGCCGGGCGACTCGCCCATCCATGCCGGGCGGCCGGGATCGTGGGGTGGGCAGCGCTCGGCCAACCTGCTCATGGCGCAGGCGGACGTGGTGGCGGTCCTCGGGGCCCAGCTGGACCTGCAGCAGACCGGCTTCAATTGGGAAGGTTATGCGCCCGGCGCGCGGATCACGCAGGTTTATCCTTGCGACGACGAATTGGCCAAGGGTCATCCCCGGCTGGCGGCCGGCGTCAACGCCGCCCCCGACGAGGTTTTCCGGCAGTTGCTGTCGTTGGTTCACTGGCGTGACGCCGAGGGCTGGGGCAACTACGTGCGCCAGGTGCGTGAGCTGGTGCCCGTCCTCGAGCCGGCCAACGTCGTGCACGCCGGGCAGGCGTCGTCGTTCCTCGTCCTGCGCAACATTTCCCGCGCCACCCGGCCGGACGACATCCTCGCCATCAGTTCGAGCGGGGGCACGTTCACGGGCGGTCTGCAGATGATGGAGGTGGCGCGCCGCCAGTACGCGACCACCAGTCCCGCCTATGCCAGCATGGGGTGGGGGCTGGCCACCGCGATTGGCGCGGCCCTGGGCCGTCCGGGGCATCGAGTGGTCCACGTCGAAGGCGACGGCGGCTTCGCGCAGAACCTGCAGGAACTGGCGGTCGTTCGCCGGCAGAACCTGCCGATCAAGATGTTTGTGTTGGACAACCACGGCTACGCCTCGATCCGCGCCACGCAGAAGAAATTCTTTGGCGGAGCATATGTCGGCTGCGATGAGGAGACCGGCCTCGGTTCGCCCGATTGGCCGGCCCTCTTCCAGGCGTACGGCATCCCGGCGCGGCACCTCGCTCCCGACGAGACCACACCCGAACGGCTCGCCGCCTTGATGGACCAGCCCGGGCCCGCAGGGTGGATTGTGCACGTGGATCCGGACCAATCGAACTTTCCGGCGGTGGCAACGCGACTGCGCCCGGATGGCAAGATGGAATCGCGCCCGCTCTACGACATGCTCCCGCCGCTCGATCCGGCGGTATGGTCGCAGGTCAACCGGTATCTGCCCAAGGCGACGAGTTGAACGTAGCCGATTTAAACACAGAGAGCACAGAGATTGCCGATCCGAGTGATTCTTCGCGAAAGAACCTCTGCGATCTCTGCGTCCTCTGTGTTAAAAAAAGAAACCGACCGATTTAAACACAGAGATCACAGGGAGCACAGAGGCTGTAGGAGCGGCTTTAGGCCGCGATGGCCCGGCTCTCCAATCCGTGCCATCCGTGAAATCCGTGGTTAATTCCCCCTCTGTGAGCTCTGCGTCCTCTGTGTTAAAGCTGTCTCGGGATATTCGAATTAAAACCCAGAGATCGCGCGCAAGCGCGCTCCCACAAATTCCGTCAATCCTGTCCACCCAGGTTTGGGGTGTAAGATGGGGCCTGCTTTCCGCTTTCCGCTTCGCGCTTTTCCTCTACTGTCCGCCGCAGGCCCATGAAAACCCTCAGCATTGTCACCCCATGCTATAACGAGGAGGGGAATGTCCCCGAGCTCATCCGTCGCGTGCGCGAGGTGATGGCCGGGCTGCCGGCCTATCAATTCGAGCATATCTTCATCGACAATGCCTCGACCGACGGGACGGTCGCGGTGCTCAAGCACTTCGCGGCCGAGGACAAGCGGATCAAGATCATCGTGAACGCCCGCAATTACGGCCACATCCGCTCGCCCTACCACGCGTTGCTCCAGGCGCACGGCGACGCCGTGATCTCGATTGTCGCCGACCTGCAGGATCCGCCCGAGCTTATTCCCGAGTTCGTGCGCGCCTGGGAAGCCGGGCACAGCGTGGTCGCCGGCATCAAGACCCGCAGCGCGGAGAGCTGGTGGATGTTCCGCGCCCGCGGCCTATATTACCGCCTGATCCGGCGGCTGGCCGACGTGGAATTGCTGGAGCAGTTCTCCGGCTTTGGCCTGTATGATCGCAAAATCATGGACGTCCTCCGATCGCTCCGGGAGCCCTATCCGTATTTCCGCGGGCTGATCTCGGAAATCGGCTATAACATCAAGCGCATCGAGTATACGCAGCCGGAGCGGTACCATGGCCGCACGAAGAACAATTTCTTCACGCTGTTCGACATGGCGATGCTGGGTTTCACGAGCTACTCGAAGATTCCCCTGCGGCTGGCGACCTTCGTCGGGTTTGTCGTGGCCGGGTTGTCCCTGATGGCGGGCTTCGGCTATCTCGTGGCGAAGCTGCTCTTTTGGGAACGATTCACCGCCGGCGTGGCCCCGGTGATGATCGGCATCTTCTTTCTCGGGGCCGTGCAGCTCATCTTCATGGGCATTGTCGGCGAGTATGTCGGCGCGGTGTTCACCTATGCCCAGAACCGCCCGCTGGTGATCGAGAAGGAACGGGTGAATTTTGAGTGAGCGGTGGGCGGTGGAGGTCGGTTTGACTGGACAGAATTAACAGAATTGGACCGGTAATTCTGTGCATTCTGTCAAAGCCGCCTTCCTCCGCGACCTCTGTATCTGAAAGGGAATCCTAATCACTGAATCTAAACACAGAGATCACAGAGTTCACAGAGGTTGGAGGGGAGGGCGCGTTATCCCTAACGCGCCGAATCTGGCGGCGGATTGAGGACATGGCCGGGAGGCGAAGATGGCGTGGCTTTGTATCACGGCCGAAGGCCGACCGGCGTGGGTGCCCTCTGGGCGACGGCGGTCGCATAATCCGCCATACCATGCGTGGACGGTCGGCTTCCCGTCTAGGCGCATCTGCGTCGCTCGGCCTCCTACATCAATCCGTGTGACCCGTGAAATCCGTGGTTCGAATCCCTCTACGACCTCTGCGTCCTCTGTGTTTGAAAATCCATTGACTGGAGGAATTAACAGAATTGGACCGGTAATTCTGTGCATTCTGTAAAAGCCGCCTTCCTCCGCGACCTCTGCGATAAAATCCGTCCATCCGTGCCATCCGTGAAATCCGTGGTGAATCCCTCAGTGTCCTCTGCGTTAGGGAATCCGGTGTTGGGCCGAATTAACAGAATGGTTTTTGGACCACTACATCTGCGGTGGCCGGGCACCTCCGCCAACTCTGTTCATTCCGTCAAAGCCAAGTTTCGGAAAGTAGGAAATCACCCAATATTGGGTAATAATGTCGGGCTTGTATATCCCACAATATAATGCTCTATTACCTGCTCCATGAAATCAACGGACCTCAAGAAGATTGAAAAATACAAGAAGGAGATCGCCCGCCTGCTGGCGGTCGTGAACAAGCAGAATCGCAAGCTGCTGGCCCTCCCGGCCAAGCATGGTTACCGCTCGATGGATGAATTTATCGCGGCCTTGAAGGCTGCGGGCAGCAGTGGCGGCGCGGCGCCCGCCGGCAAGGCGAAGGCTTCCGGTGGCAAGACCCGCAAGCGCGCCAAGATCACCCCCGAGATCAAGGCCCAGGTGAAGTCGCTCTCGGGCCAGGGCAAGACCGGGGCGGAGATCGCCAAGGCGACCGGCATCTCGGTGCCCAGCGTGGCGAACATCAAGCGCGAGCTCGGGCTAGTGAAGAAGCGGAAGTAAAGCGGCGCGACGCCGCGCATCTTCTTTTTGGACAGAATTGACGGAATTAATCCGAAAATTCGGCGCAGTTCTGTCAACACAGCCTCGCGGGCCTCGGAAAACAGTTAGTTGGACGGAATTCACGGAATCGCCCAGGAAATGCGGGGACGGTTAATTCAGTTCATTTGTCTAAAAATAGCTAAGAATCCCTCCTCATTTTACACAGAGGACATGGACGTCACAGCGGCCGGAGCGCCAAACCGGATAGTAGGATAAAATCGAAGCAATTGGACGGTCGAGTCGGTGCCCGTTAATTCTGTTCATTCTGTCCAAAGTACTCCTCTGCGAACTCTGTGACCTCTGTGTTGAAATCCGTCCCCCTCAAGTTTACTTCATTTTGAATTGAACATGGAGTATTAACCTGCCTGAGTGCGCGGGACAGATGGCTCGCACGCTCTCAGCCTCCGCCGGCATGGCACCTCCCAGCGGACTGGTCTTGGCCGGATCGCGCCCGGCTGCGGCCGTCGCGTTCGAAGCGGCCGTGGTGGACTTCTTCGTCGATGCGGCCGACCTGCTCGGCGTGCCGAAGTCGGTGGCGGCGATCTACGGATTGGTCTTCGCGTCGCCCGGGCCCCTCAGCTTCGCCGACATCGAAAGCCGGCTGGATTTCTCCAAGGGCTCCATCAGTCAGGGCTTGCGCATGCTGCGTGAGGTGGGGGCGCTCAAGGAAGTTTCGGGTCCGGACGACCGGGCGGAGCTTTTCACGCCCGACCTGGAGATGCGCAAGTTGATCCAAAGGTTCCTGGAGCAGCGGCTCCAGAAGCAACTGGACTCGGGCCGGTCGCGTCTCGCGGAATTCAAGAAGGCAGTGACGGTTTTCCCGGCCTCATCGCAAAAGGAGCTAACGTTGCGCTTGAAGAAGCTGCAGCAGTGGCACGACCGGGCCCGCGGATTGATGCCGATCGCCAGGACGTTTTTGAAAATAAGCTAGGTAGGGCGCGTTAACCCAACGCGCCGGCAAGACGGATGGGAATAGACGAAATCAGACGCACAGGTCGCCTTCAGCAGGAAGCGACGGGGCGAAGCTCGGGCGCGCAGCGACGAGCTGAGCCTCGTAGGGGCGACGGAGCGCGGCAGCGCGAAGATGGCGCCACCGTCAGGTGGCGGCCCGAAGGGCTGGCTTGGGCGGGTGCCCTCGGGGCGGTCCAAGGCACAAGCTCGGTCGTCCAAGACACAAGCCTTGAGTTTAAACACAGAGATCACAGAGGCCGCAGAGAGGAGCACCTAGTCGGTCTCTGAGTCCTCCGTGGCCTCTGAGTTAAGAAATTCAGCCCAGGTTTTTTGATTGGCACATAGCTTCCAAACCAACCCAGTGTTAAACACAGAGACCGCAGAGATCGCAGAGTATGAGCTGCTTCTTCAAACCTCTGAGCCCTCCGTGTCCTCTGTGTTAAGAAATTCAATCCAGGTTTTCTGATTGGCTCGTAACCCCCAAACCAAACCAGTGTTAAACACGGAGCCCGCAGAGATCACAGAGAATGAGCTGTTTGTTCAGATCTCTGAGTCCTCTGTGCCCTCTGTGTTAAAAAACTCAGACTAGGTTTTCTGATTGGCTCCTAGCTCCCATCTCCCAGCTCCCAGCTCCGGCGCGCGCAGCGCTCTCATCACCGGCATCACGGGCCAGGACGGCTCCTATCTGGCCGAGCTGCTGCTCTCAAAAGGATATGCGGTCCACGGGCTGGTCCGGCGTGCCAGCATGTTCAACCGGTCGCGGATTGAGCATCTTCGCGCCAAGCGCGAAGAGCTCAAAGCCGAGGTTCCTGCGCCTGCTTTTCGCGACGAGGTATCGCGCGAGAAAGCTGGACGCATACTGGGCGGTCAGCAGGCCGCAACAGTACCTTCTCCCTCCCGCCTCCCACCTCCCACCTCCGCGTCGGCTTCGCTGACGCTTCATTACGGCGATTTGTCCGACCTGACGTCTCTTCGTCGCCTGCTGAAGCAGATCAAGCCGGACGAAGTCTACCACCTTGCGGGGCAAAGCCACATCGGACTGAGTTTCGAGATTCCCGAGGTCACCTGCGAAGAGAACGGCATGGCGACGTTGGGGCTCCTTGAGGCACTACATGACCTCGACCATCCGGTGCGGTTCTATCATGCGGCCAGTTCGGAGATATTCGGAGCGCCCGCTTCGGCGCCGCAGAACGAGACAACGCCTTTCAATCCGGTCAATCCGTATGGCTGTGCCAAGGCGTTCGCGGTGCACCTGTGTCATGTTTACCGCAATGCGTACGGTCTGTTCGCCTGCAGCGGGCTGTCCTACAACCACGAGTCGCCGCGACGCGGGGAGAATTTTGTGACGCGCAAGATCACGCTCGGCGCCGCCCGAATCAAGGCGGGCCTGCAGGGCGCGTTGCACCTGGGCAACCTCGAGGCGAAACGCGACTGGGGGTATGCGCCGGAGTACGTCGAGGCCATGTGGCGGATGTTGCAGCAGGACAAGCCGCGCGACTACGTCCTGGCTACGGGGAAGGCGTGCTCGATTCGGGAGTTCGCGATCGCGGCCTTTGACGAACTCGGCATCCGACTTGAGTTCGAGAGCACCGGGCTGGGGGAGTTTGCCCGGCGGAAGGATACGGACGAGGTCGTGCTGACGGTGGACCCGAAGTATTTCCGCCCGGCGGAGCCGTCGGAGTTGGTTGGCGACGCTTCGCTCGCCAGGAAGGAACTCGGTTGGGCGCCGAAGACGGCTGGCACCGACGTCGCGCGGATCATGGCCCGAGCCGACTTTGCTGCCTTGGCGGAAGGCTGAGTGTTGGACAAAATTTACCGAATGGTATTTAACACAGAGATCACAGAGACCGCAGAGAGTGACGACTTTGACAGAATGAACAGAATTACCTCCGTGCTCTCTGTGCGCTCTGTGTTTAAAAAAGAGGTCGATGTCTTAACACAGAGATCACAGAGACCGCAGAGAGCAATGGCTTGGACAGAATGAACAGAATCACCTCCGTGCCCTCCGTGTGCTCTGTGTTTAAAGACAGTGAGTTTCTTAACACAGAGGGCGCAGAGGTCGCGGAGAAAGACGGATGTGACAGAATGAACGGAATTAGCTTAGCGCAGAGATCACAGAAACCGCAGAGACTGAGTTATTCCAAATCCTGGTCCCCTGATTCTGTGAATTCTGTCAACCACCTCCACGTCCTCCGTGTTCTCTGTGTTCTCTGTGTTTAATACCTGATGAATTTCTTAACACAGAGGTCGCAGAGTTCTCAGAGGAGGGATTCAACGGCTTTGATCTCTGTGCACTCCGTGTGCTCTGTGTTTAAATCTTCATGGCGACTTACCTCGTAACGGGAGCGGCGGGATTCATCGCGGCGCGGGTGTGCGAGATGCTCCTCGCGGAGGGGCACACGGTCGTCGGGATCGACAACCTGAATGACTACTATGACGTCCGTTTGAAAGACTACCGTCTTTCAAAGCTGCTGGGAGCTGCGAGCCGTGAGCTCGGAGCGGATCCCAAGGTATCAGTTTATGCGGATCTGGCTTCGAGCTCAAAGCTCCAAGCTCTTCGCTCGGGAAACTTTAGTTTCCACGTGCTCGATATCGAGCATCTGGACCAATTGGACCGCCTCTTTGCAGAATGGAAATTCGATGCTGTCTTCAACCTTGCCGCCCGCGCCGGCGTGCGGGCGAGCCTTGAGCATCCTGAACTCTATCACCGGACCAACGTGGTGGGGGAGGAGAACGTCCTGAAATGCCAGGTGAAGCATGGCGTGCGGAAGCACGTCTTGGCATCGAGTTCGTCGGTTTATGCCGGCTGCCCGATGCCGTTCCGGGAAGACATGGAACTTGGGAAGATGCACTCACCGTACGCCGAGACGAAGCTCCAGGCGGAGCTTCTCGCGAAGGACTATCACGAGAAACACGGTTTGGACGTCACCGTCCTGCGATACTTCACCGTCTACGGTCCTGCCGGTCGGCCGGACATGGCACCGTTCCGGTTTGTGCACTGGATCGCGACTGGCCAGCCGATCCGGCTGAACGGCGATGGCAACCAGACGCGGGATTTCACGTACATCGATGACATAGCGCGCGGTACTGTCGCAGCCGCGAGGCTGCCCGGTGGACAGTTGACGGTAGATAGTAGCCAGGCGACCAGTTCGCAAAGTCTGGCTCGTGGTTCCAAGCTCGCTGCTCCCCGCTACGAAGTAATCAACCTCGGCGGCGGGAATCGCCCAATTACGATCAACCAGCTGATTGGCATCCTCGAATCACTGCTCCACCGCGAAGCCATAATTGATCACCAGCCTGCGAACCAGCTCGACATGGTCGACACGCACGCCGACGTCACGAAAGCCGAGCGGCTTCTTGGCTGGATTCCGCAGATTTCACCCCAAGAGGGATTCGAGCGGGTGGTGAATTCATTCGAGAACATATCATGGATACGCAAGGTACAAATCGAATGGAGGGCCGATGCCCCCCCCCAGCGTTCAAAATAGACATCAAAAACAATATATGGGATTAAGAGTTAACGAATTTAGGCGATTGCTTGTGCATTTAGATGAAACAGGAATTCCAGATTCAGCGATCACTATTGGCAGAATGGACATTTTTCTAAATGCAAACAGCATTGAAAACATCTGCAAGCATCATGGTCTTCCAATTCCCCCAAAGGACGGTCACTTATACAGCTCTAAGCGTGCCTTCTTAGACAACTTTCTTCGGGATATAAATGTCCGGCGGGTCGACATGGTGGATTATTCGGATTTTGAGGGGGCCAATATTATCCACAATTTAAGCATCCCGATGGGTCCTATAGCGAACAGTTATCAACTAGTATACGAGTCAGGAACCCTAGAACATATATTCGATTTCCCAACCGCTCTAGAAAACGTTTTACGTCTCTGCGCGATAGGAGGATACGTAGTGCTAAATATGCCATGCAATAATCAAGCTGGCCATGGCTTCTTTCAATTCAGCCCAGAATTGTTCTTCTCGATCTTTAGAGAATCTTCGCTGTTTTCTCTAGAATCCGTCGAGGTATACGAAGATTTTGACGAGAGCCAGCGTTTTTCTGTCTGGGATCCTAAACTCTGCAATCATCGCGTTGAGGTGAGATCGGTCTTGCCGGTGAATATGACTATAGTTTTAAAACGCACTAATATAGCCGAGGGAAACAACATACTGCCGGCAAATGTTATTCAGGCCGATTATGCAAGTGCCTGGAGTAAAAGAACGGTTTTAGGTTCGCAAACCGCCAGTCGCGGGCGGGTATGGACGCAGAGTCTGCAACAGAGAAGAAAGCTAATGCTAAAAATAGATAGTGTGTTGTTGGGCTTTGTGCGGTGGCTAATTTCTATTCGACGGCGGCAGTATTATTTAGGGAGTATGCGGCGCGACTTGACCGAAGTGGAATAGTATACTGTTACAGGTTTAAATAGGATGAGAATTGTTCATGCAGTATACATACCTCGTCTCTCGGGCGCGGAAGTACTAGTGTCATTGCTAGCACCGCGGCACCAAGAAGCCGGCCACACTACGATGGTGCTTAGCTTACGTCCGAGTCAGCCCAGTTTCGATGGAATACTGTCGGGTCTTCGCAAGTGCGGAGTAGTTGTAAAAACCCCTAAGCACGACCTAACGAGGTGGCAAAGAATTGGATTTTTATGGGCCGAGCTACTTGATTTTGAACCGGACGTGGTGTTTGCGCACTCGGTTATACCGAGTGCTTACCTCCGCACCATCGCGGCGTTTACTCGGATAAGAATAGTCACCGTGCTGCATGATGCATCTCAAGATGACTATAGAGACTGGAGATTTCGGCTGGCTGAGTACCTTCTCCCGGCCCCAAGGGCAGTAGTTGCAGTCGCAGCAAGGGGACTGCAACACTACCGCGAAAGATTTAGAGGCGTCTCTGGCGAGGTGATTGCGAATGCGATAGACCTAAATGCACTCAAATCAGCGTTGGAGAAGCGGACTACGTATCGGGCAAGGGTATTATGCCTAGAGGACGGCGAGACGCTTTTTGTTTCGGTCGGGAGATTCTCACGGCAAAAGAATCAAGATGTTTTGATTTCCGCTTTTGAAAGATTACCGGATAGCGTTCTTAAAAAATGCCGCCTCTTAATTATAGGAATTTCTGAGGATGCCGGTTATGAAGCTTATCTGCGTATGAAGGCCAAAATATTAGGCGAAAGGGTGTCGGTTGTTGCGAATCGTGCAGATTCTATGGAGTTATTGGCGTGCGCCGACGTCTTCTGTATGCCTTCTTTGCAGGAAGGATTCTCCCTTGCGTTCTTGGAGGGTTTGGCGTTGGAAGTTCGTGTTCTCGCGAGCGAGATCGACTCTTTTGCATTTGCGGCCAGATGGCCGGGCGTAACATTAATACCGGCGACGGCCATTGATTTATGGGCCAAGCATTTCAAAGGCGCGCTCTTTGAAGGCGGGAGGCGTTACGCGAGGCCAGTTGAAAAGTACGATCCGGCCGGCGTTGCGCGAACGTACGAACGAGTTGCAATGGAGGTGGCTTCTCAATGAGCAAAGATATCGCCGCAGCGACAAAAGTTCGAGATCGCGCGATACGGCTTTCAATTGGCACTTCACTTTTTTCGAAGATCGGAACGCTATTTTTGCAGGTCGCAGCTCTTCCTATGGCAGCCAAAACATTAGGAGTGGCCGGTTTTGCGGTCTACACCCTGTGTTCAGGCTCACTGTCATTACTTTCATTTGCAGATTTGGGCGTTGGGCCGATGATGGTGCGTAGAATAGCAATCGGGGAGGCTATCCGAGATGGCAAGATGGTGCAGAATGCCGTCTACGGTGGGATGCTGACTAGTCTATTGGCAATGATATTGCTGCTAGGACTGGGAGCTGCTGCTTTAGGCGGAGCACTTCCAGGCTTTGGAAAGGGGAGCGTTGCAGTGATGAGTCAAGGCGCGTTTGCCGCGGCGCTATTTGCGGCAATGATTGTTTGCGTCGCGCAGCTATCTGCCACCTTTGCATCGCGTCTTCTAGCGGGATATCAGCGAATCTATTTAGGCAATATGGCGTCAGGAATTGGGGTGGTGTTGAGCGCAACGGCAACAATAGTTACCTGTCTGTCCAACAAGGTGGAACCATGGATGGTTATTCTATCGGTCTACTTGCCAACAGCAATTTGCCAAACAACCGCTGGACTCTGGATCGGCCTTAATAAGAGGGTTCTTCTTAGTGCGTGGCGCCTAGGTGATCGGCGAGAAGTATATGCGATGATTATAGAAGGCTTCGGGTTCGCGGTATTTGGGGGGCTTGTGCCTTTCTTAGAACGGGAAGGAACGAAATGGTTCGCGGCGGGCACCGGCAGCGCGCTTGCGTTGGCGAAGATCGGACTCGCATTCCAAATTATCGGGATCTTGGGGGGGGGGGTAACAATATTTACAGTGCCGCTGGTTCCAGCGATTGCTGACGCGCGAGCGCGCATGGACATTCCGTGGCTTCGGAAGCGCTTTAAACAGGTCCGAACAGCCGTTGGATCGCTTGGGATGGTGATTATCTTTGCCGCGCCGATCTTTGGCCCTGACTTAATCAGAGCAGCGTTCGGGAAAGGCTTCAGTTTTACGAGACTTGAGGCGATCTGCATTGCATGTTCCTTCTCTCTGTTCGCATGGGTGAGCCTTCATTGGACGCTGCTGTCATCAACGGGTATAATTTGGAAGCCTGCAGCAGTGGGTCTCTGTGAAGCGCTAGTAGCCCTAATTCTTATTAAGCAGTTGTGGCCCTATATGGCAGAAGCCTCCGTCTTTGTCGCGCTACCGATCGTTATTGCTTTGATGTCGGGATGGGTATTCCCGTTGCTATGTCGGAAAGTTTTGTCGTCCGATGTCCGATAGCGAATAAGGAAGTAAAATGAAATTGGTTCAAGGTGGGCTGCGAGTTGGCCAGGTTGCGCTAGTTTTGCAGAGAAGTCGTATCGGTGTAGAGCGAAAATATGCTCGCTCAACACAATGACAAACGGGCAATTATGGTGTTCTATGTTCTGCAATGATTCCGAAAGACAGGCCGGTCAGAGCAACACCGCGCGAATTAAAATTATGCTCTATGAGCCGGGAACATCTGGGCACCGGCCTATTTATCTTCGCTATATTATAGAAGCTTTTGAGGCAAAGAGCATTCAGACTATAGTCATAACGGAAGATTTTGCTAAAAAGCCTGCGAGCTTAGCTGCGCTAGCGGCAAGACACGGGTGCCGGCTGATCTTTGTATGCACGCTCGACGGTCTATACCCATGGTTACTGCAACTGGGTTTTTTCGCGAAAATAAGAAGGATTGAAATTGTCGGAATCTATTACCTCTTCAATAACCTTTCTGAAGGCTGGAAGGCGGTGTTTTGGGGATTTTTATTACGCGTAAGGCTCTTAGCTCACGTATTTGCTCCCGACCTACTAATGGAAGGGCGACCATCGGAGAGCGGGACTCGGCAGATTTCATTTTTACCCGATCCCTGGGATGCCCGGGTTTTGCGCGAGATCGACATAGACCTAGCGCGGTCTCATTGTAACCTTAGTGGCTTTGGAGGATGTGTTTTTCTTGTTTTCGGGGAGATTTCTCGGCGGAAGGGAATTGTGGCATTGCTCGACGCAATGGGGAAATGGGACTACTCAAGGAGGCCAGATGTTCGGGTACTAATAGCTGGCCGCGTAACTGATGAGATCGATAGCTACATGGCTTCTGTGCTCAAAAGTTCGCCTCGGCTGAGGGAGGTGTTGGTCTTGGTGTCGAGATGGATTAGGGAAGAGGATCACTCGGTATATTTTTCCGCGGCAAGCTATCTATGTGCCCTCTATCCCAGAGGATTTAAGGTGTCGATTAGCACGGTCATACGATCGTTCGCGGTTAGACGGCCAGTAGTGGTTGGTGCTCACGGTATGATTGGCGGGATCGTCGGAAGTAAACACGCTGGTTTTGTGTGTAACACAGGGGATGAGGGCGAGGTTCTTGCTGCACTCGAGAAAGCATATGACTGCTATATGCTGCGAAAATCCCAATTCTGGGAGATGGCATTGGCAGGTGAAGAGGTCGCCAACTTAAGTGAGCTCAAGAAGTTCCGATCTATATTAGCCAGTTTTATCGACGATTGGGGACGTGTGCCGTCCTAGCGCTGACTCCGGTCTCTAGAGTATAGCTTATACACTAAAAACAGGAAACCGTTTCACCAACATCGCCTTAAAGATCAATGTACATTCTAGTCGCGCTTTCAATTGTTCCCTATATCTGGCTCCTTGTTGGCTCGCGGAGCGAACTACGACTTCCGCCGGTTGAAGTGCTCGTAGTGACTGTATCAAGCTGCGCATTCTACCACGTAGTATTTTTGGCCGCCTGTAAGCGAACTGGGTATAGTTTCCTTACCGTTACGTGTTTCTTCTTCTGGATCTTTATGGGAATCTCGCCGATGATGTGCTCGGCCACGGGCTTATGGCTTTGGGGAGATTTCACTTTCGAAAAGCCAGCCGAGATCGTGGCGGCTTCGTTTCTATCGGCGATCTTCTTGGGAATTGTCCTATTGTGTTATCGCTTTGGTTTTCGGAGACGGTGGTTACAGAAGGAGCTGTTGAGAGGGGCTTACGTCACGGATTCCCGTTTGTTTTTCGGCTTATGGTTTAGCTTGGGAATGGCAATATTGGTTTTTTGGGGACTAGGGATTGAAGGCACCTTTTTCAGGACGAGCTTTGACGGCTTCCTCTCGGCTGGGCCGGTTACGACGTTTGTTCAAACGTTCATTCGCCCTATGCCGTTGTTTATTGGTGTGCCAATGTTCTGGATACTGCTGGCGGATAGATTTGGTATAGGAAGCCCACGAGTATGGTTGGCGGGAATGTCAGTGAGTGTTGGGCTTTTAATTAATTTTCCGCTTTCGGTGGCTCGCTTCTATGCGTTAATGGTGGTGAACATTTTCTTCTACTTTATCATGTTCTCACCTAAGCTCATTAGAGCGTCCTGGATCGGTGGCTCACTGCTTCTTGTAGGGTTCATGAGCAGTTTCATCATTGATGCCGCGCGCTTCGCCAAGACGGCAGCAGAGATGTCAAGCAGAGTAACGAATGCAGCCGAATCTCTTAACGCTTCAAGCTTCTACGTCGGTCACGTAGACGCCTTCGAACTATTGGTCTACGGGATAGAATATGTCGAGGACTACGGGTATACGGACGGTAGACAGCTCACTGGTGCGCTTTTCTTCTGGGTACCCCGGTCTGTGTGGAACGACAAACCTATACCTACGGGAGCCTATTTAGGGTCGAGTTACATCAATATAATGTCTGCAACAAAAAACACCAACTTGTCGGCTCCTATAGTTCTCGAAGGATATCTTGACGGGGGATGGTTCGCCGCACTCGTCCTTGCTGGAATGCTGGGCGTCAGCCTGGGAATCGGTGACAATGCTTTGTTGGCCCGACGGGCAGAGGTGGCGAATTTAGGAAAGACCAGAATATGCAGAATCGATTGCCTAGCGGCACCACTTCTTGGCTTAGTTTTGTTCTTTTTGCGAGGGCCGCTGCTTTCGACATTTGCGTTCACGACTTCAATATCGCTCGCAGGGCTATTCGTGTGGGAGGTCTTTTTCAAAGAATACCGTGGGGTGGGAAAAAATGGACGCAATAATTACGCTTTTAGTAGAAAGAGCTTATAAACATATCTAGAAGAACATAACTAAAGGTAGTAAGTCGAAATGAAAATAAAACATATAGCCGTGATTCTTGCCGGGGGAACTGGCCAACGTGCCGGCTTTGGAATACCTAAACAGTTTACAAAGTTGGCGGGAAGGCCGCTGGTCGCGCACACGCTCGAAGTATTTCAATCTCATAAACTAATAGACGAAATTGCTGTGGTTTCCAATACGGATGGAATACATCTTGTTGAAGAGATTGTAACTCAGTTCGGCTTCGATAAAGTTAAGAAGATATTGAGCGGAGGTGCTGAGCGATATCAATCGTCATTATCTGCTATCTATGCTTATGAGAAAGAAGCAGCGGCTTGTGATCTAAAGCTGATCTTTCACGATGCGGTAAGGCCGCTGGTCAACAAGAGAATTATAGACAATGTTGTACAGGCGCTTGAGCACTACAACGCTGTGGATGTCGTTATTCCCGCAAGCGACACGGTTGTCGAAGCAAATATGGCGACGAACACGATCAAGGAGATCCCAGAGCGGTCTAAAATGAGGCTCGGACAGACGCCACAAGGATTCGCATACCAGACAATCAAGTTAGCATACACGCGCGCCATAGCCGATGTTGGTATGAAAACGACCGATGATTGTGGGGTCGTAGTAAAGTATGTGCCGGAGGAAAGGGTCGCGTTGGTAGACGGCAATTCGGCGAACATGAAACTGACTCACGGAAGTGACCTTTTGCTGCTTGATAAGCTTCTTCAATGCAGCGCAAGCAGGAGAATGGAAGCAGCTGGCGATGATGTGCTACTTAGCAAGTTGAGAAACAAGGTAATAGTAATTTTCGGCGGCGCCTCAGGTATTGGGAAGGCAATGGCGGAATTGGCTAGGGCTTACGATGCGAAGGTAGCGATTGCCTCGCGAGGCGGCGGAATTGATGTAAGGAGCGCAGTGGCGGTGTCTGGGTTTCTGAAAGAGACAGTCGGCTGGGCAAAGGAGATTCACGCGGTTGTTAACACTGCCGCGGTGCTTCATAAGCAAGCCTTGGTGCACATGTCGGATGATCAGTTGGAGGAGAGCATTCAAACAAATGTTATGGGAGCGTTTGTGGTTGCACGCTGCGCCCATGAGTATCTCGAAAAGAGTCATGGGCATTTGTTGATGTTTGCCTCAAGCTCGTATACCTATGGTCGCGCGTTTTATGCACCATATAGCGCCTCAAAGGCTGCTGTGGTTAATTTAACTCAAGCGCTTTCAGATGAATGGAGTAGAGCTGGGATTAAGGTAAATTGCATTAACCCGGAGAGAACACGCACTCCGCTGCGAGCGGCAGCGTTTGGTGTCGAAGCGGAGGACAGCCTCTTACAGCCTGAGTTCGTGGGACGCCGCGCGCTCCACGTGCTTGTCGGTGATATGACAGGCCATGTATTTGATGTTTCAAAGCCATAATGAAACGAGTTCAGCAAAGATCACGCATGGGTCGGGTTGAGGGCTCGGTATTCGGGAACTTCTGCGGAGTCTGTGAGCGCTAAATCGGAGAATATTGTGAAGGTTTTCGTTAAAGAGGCTTTCGATAACTGTGGACGAACTGGAATTTGGCTTCTACTGAGGCTATTCCCGGTTCGTAGGCATTGCGTAGTCGCCGGATGGCCGGACGCCGAGGGGAATTCTATTGAAATACTGCGGCAGTTGGTCGGGCATTATCCTGGAGCGATCTATTGGTTAATAAGCGGTTCGGAGAAAGAAGTGATGTGGATGATCGGGTCGGGAGCGGAGAAGAGAATTCGTTGTTTAAAGAAGGGTGGAGTACGCTCATTGGTCGTGTACCTTGGAGCGGAGCTGGTATTTTTTACTCACGGTCTCTTTAGCTCGCCAGAACCCGGGTGCCGCAGAGTATATGTGAACCTCTGGCATGGCGACGGACCCAAGCGCACTGAAAATAGGGCATTTCGTATACGGGTGAAATCTACATATGTGGTCTCTGGAACGAAGCTATGGGGAGATTATAAAGCGGATTTTTTCGGATTGAAGCCGGCCGCCGCCTTAGTTGTTGGAAATCCTCGAATCGACCAGTTCGACAGGCCAGCTTCTGACAATGACCTGTTATCATTGGGGCTTGATCCAGCGCGCAAAATTGTCTTCTGGCTTCCTACCTATCGAGAGGTGCGGCAAGCACGCGGAATGCGGTATTGGAAAGACGGAGGGAAACTGAGCGCCCGTGATGAGATCAGAGCAGTAGTATTACATCTTGCAGCAGCCTCTGAGCGCCGAGGGATACAGGTTCTTCTAAAACCGCACCCGCTGGAGGCTGATCTATATGGAGAAACTGGCATCAGATGCTTAAACGATACTGAGCTAAATCAACGACGAATCCCACTTTACTCTTTATTAGCGCGAAGCTGCGCTTTGATTACGGATTATTCTAGTGTCTGGACGGACTATTTTCCCCTAGATAGACCGATGGCCTTCTATTGCCCAGATCTGGAAGAATATTCGCATGTGCGTGGCTTTAATGTGCCCGATCTTACTCAAGTAATGCCAGGTAGGAGGCTATTAGGCGCCTCGGACATTGACGCATTTCTTGACTTAATTCAGCGTGGGGAAGATCCAGACCGGGCGATGCGCCATGCTATTGCTCGATCAATTGGGGCTGTGACGAATACCGGCGCCACACGTAGATTGATTGAGAAGGTGTTTGCTTCTCCTGTGCTGGAACGTTCGCTCGCGATGAACTCATTTGAAAAGAGACGAAGCGAGGAGGGAAAATTAGCAATTGCGGTGGTTTGGAGCCAATATGGCCCATATCATTTCGCTCGAATGCGCGAGTTTCAGCATAGGGCGTCGCAGTGGGAGGTAAGAGCGGTCGAAATTGGCTCTAAGAGTAAGACCTATGAATGGAAGCGCGGCGATAAAGATGGAGATCTAACTACGCTTTTTAGAGGCAAGAGTGCTGAGGAGATTAGTGCAGTCGATATTTACTTGGCTGCGTGCAGCATGTTTGCGGAACGGGGCATCAAAATCGTATTCGTGCCTAGTTACTGGCCACTGAGTTCGCTTTCGATTATCTTCGCCGCCCGCACGGTCGGAGCGGGTTTGGTCATGATGAATGAATCACATGCGCTGACTGCAAAAGCGCGTGGGATCTGGGCGGAGGTGAAACGTCGGTTAGTTCTACAATTTGATTCAGCGCTGGTCGGCGGGACCCCACATCGGAGCTACTTTCAAAACTTAGGAATGAAGCCCGAAAGAATCGTTACGGGTTACGATGCAATTGATAATCGGTATTTCGCTCCACGCGTAGAAGCAGTACGGACAGCAGAAGGGCGTAAGCGAGTTCGCGCGATGCGAGGTCTGCCGGAACGCTATTACTTGAACGTCGGGCGTATGGTTTGGAAGAAGAATCTTGAGACGCTTATTGACGCGTACGTTCGAGTCAAAGAGCGTCTGGGCGAGGATTGCCCGGCGCTGGTGCTGGTAGGTAGCGGCAAGCTAGAACGAGCACTGCAGGAGCGTTGTCTTGAGCACGGTTTGTCGCTTTTGCACTTGGTTCCTGCGACCGTCCGGCATAGAAATTGCGCTGCTGACGTCTATTTTCTTGGATTCCGGCAGGTGGAGGAATTGCCTGATTTCTATGCGCTGGCGGAATGCTTTATCTTGCCAAGCCGTGAGGAGGAATGGGGTTTGGTTGTCAATGAAGCGATGGCATGCGGATTGCCCGTGTTGGTATCAAACGTGGCCGGATGCGCACGAGACCTAGTGCGCCATGGCGAAAATGGATTTTTGTTCGATCCATTTGATGCAGCAACCTTAGCCAAGCACATGGAGGTAATTGCCAGGGACTCGGAACTCAAAGCACGGATGGGCGCGATGTCTGAGCGTATTATCGCAGATTGGGGCTGTGAGCGTTTCGCGACGGCTGCCTGTCAGGCGGCGGAGGTTGCACTAGACCAAATCAAGCGAAGTGCGAGTGGCGGCTGGCAAAATGGGGTGTGCAGAATATCAAGAACTTCCGTGTTAACACGCATCACTGCACTAGCGGTTCTGGTAACGCTCGATGCGCATCAAAAGGTTCGACGAGCGAGCAGCCGCACTTTTTTGCGTGTTATGACTGGTGTGCTGGCTGTAGGGCTTGTATCGATAATTCTTTCTAGCCTTTTTGCTTTGCGGCAAATCGCCACAAGCGTGGACTCACTAATCGGCGATTCGATGACGGGCTTGGAGTCCTCTGTGACCATGCGCTCAGCGGTGCGAGAGACCCAATTGGATCTTCTTCGGCTGCGCTTTGCTTCGGGGAAAGGCCTATCTAGTACCGAGGTGAAAGAATTTGAGAAAAAGATCACGACGTTGCTTCGCGATTACCAAGAAAATATCTATGATTCAAGAGATCAAATCAATGTGCGGCGGATTGAACGGCGACTGACTGAATATACCGCCGCGCTCGCACACGTAACGGAGCAGACAGGAGGCGACGCAATGGCGATCAAGGCAGCCGACGAAGCTGCACGCAGCCTAATTGAGGCCGTCGAACTGGCCTATCAATTCAATCTAGAGCGCGTTCATCAGAGTGCGAATGACGCAAGAATCGCCGCACGACAGGCGCTACACATCTTTAACCGGTTGTTGTGGAGTTTTGTGTTGTTTACGGTGTTCGTGCTTTTGATTTACGTTGCCTATCGCTTGCTCGCTTTGCCGGATGCTGGAATCGATTAAATTGATAGAGATAACTATAACGACAGCATATCTATTGATTTCGAACTACTCGCTCGACAAACTAGCCTTACTTCCGGCCGCATCTAGGCGGTGATAACCATCGTCACCACGGGACATTTGCCTCCACCCGTCACAGGGGAAAATCTGTGTCGGCAGCAACTGGAGTTCGCGCTGAGCGCGGCAGGATTTAGGGTCCTCCGAAAGGGACGTTCAATCGACATGGAGCTCCTGCGGACGTCGGCACCCATGGTCGTCATCGTCAATCGCCAAAGCTTACTGGGCACTGCCTCTGATTGCGTATTGCTTCTCTGGTTCCTGCTGAGGCAGAAGCGTGTGTGGCTTTACTTTCACAATCAATCTTGGCGGAGGTATGCACGCTATCCCTTAGCTCTAGTTCGATGGTTAGGTGGTGATAGTTTGCGAATGCTGGTGCTCACCAGTGAGATCGCCAAGCGATTGAGGGACGCCGGATTTGACTCTCGCGTGCTGAACAATTCTGGTGGCGAAGCGTTTGATGCATTGGCAGCGCGATCCGGGCCTCCGGGAGCGCGGCGGCTTGTATGGATTGGGCGCCCGGATAAGTCCAAAGGCTTTACCTTCGCCCTCGAAGTTTTCGCCGCTTTGCGCAGTAGCGAGTCGGGGTGGTGGTTTGACATCTACGGAACCGAGGGGAAAGGGCACGATCAACCGCCTGGCGTGTTCTATCATGGCTTTGTCCAAGGACCCGAGAAGATGCGCGCCTATTTGAATGGAGGGGTGTTTATCTTACCATCAAGTTATGTAAATGAGACTCAACCTTTGGCTATTATCGAGGCGCTAGCCGCGGGATTGCCAGTTGTGGCAAGCACGGCTGGCGGTATAAAAGAAATGCTTCGAGCGGGAGAAAAAATGGCTGGCTATGCCATTCCCGAACAGAGTATCGCGGAATATGTACATGCTATAAATAGTTGTATCGCGCACTATAAAGAGTGTTCCAGCGCGGCAAAGGTGGTCTATCGCCAAAGATTCTCACACCGTGGCTTCTGCCATGCCGTGGCGACCGAATTTGCCATAGATTCTTTGAGCACTGACGATCGGCAGAGTTGGGGCGATTGATGAGAGCGCAAACCGGATTGCTGGTTTTGATGACACTCATCGTCCTGGGTGGGGCGTTGGCGCAGTTCCCAGTCTGGCAGCCACAAACGACTCGTCTGATGTTGAAGAGAGATTCACGAACGCTGGCACAGCAATTACCACCCCGGCTGACGGGAGGATCTGCCCGTGATGAACCTATTGCCGCTACCGAAGAAATGAGAAAGGCGGTCGGAGAGTTGCTGAATTACGACGATGCCGTCAATCGAATCTACCAATTGGCTGATGCGAGGGTCTCGGTCTATATCGCGTATTGGAAGGCCGGCCGAATGTCGCCACGGCTCGTTGCCGGCCACAATCCCGATATTTGCTGGCCTGGGAATGGATGGACGCGAGACAAACAAGCGGAGGCTAGCCTAAGACGATTTAGCGAAGAGCTAATAGCTGCAGGTTTCTACACTGGGGAAGCACGGGTATTCACTATGAACGGGAAGGCGGAGTATGTGGTATTCTGGCATATAGTGGGAAATGAAGTCTTGAGGTATAGAAATGGCTGGGCCCCCCCTTGGTGGGCGCCATTGGATGAGCTTTGGCGTAATGGACTAGAGTTACGCAAGGAGCAGTTGTTCGTGCGCGTCAGTTCTGATAGGCCGCTGCAGTCCATTTGGGCGAGGAACGAGCTACTTCCGCTAAAAGAAGTTTTATTGAAACTCGGGTTGGAGCGAAAACCCGGACTGGTTAGAGACTAGATTGTAGTGCAATGCGACTAATTGTTCACGACTACGCCGGCCACCCATTTCCAATAGACTTGTCACGTCAATTGGCCATCAACGGGCATACGGTTACTCATGCTTATGCTTCGCAATTGCTGACGCCGAGGGGAATTCTGCAGGCTCAAAAGACCGATTCGGTAAGGTTGGGATTCGCCGCGGTGCCGATGTCGCCGGACTACCGAAATAACAAATACAGTTTTTTGAAACGCGTGCGTTACGAAAGAGAATATGGACATAAGTTGGTCAGGCTGATGATCGAAATGAAGCCGGACCTTATTCTGAGCGGCCAAACTCCATCTGAGCCGCAACTAAACCTGATTACGGCGGCAAATAAGTTGCGGATCCCGGTAGTTAGCTGGGTTCAAGATTTCTATAGCATGGCAGTGGACAAACTGGCGCGGAAGAAACTGCCATTGGTCGGGGCTATGGCGGGAGTTTGGTACCGTTATTTGGATAGGCAGTGCTTTACGAAAAGCGCGCATATCGTGGCAATTACAGAGGATTTCCTCCCGATGCTTGCGAGTTTTGGGGTGCCGAAAGAGAAGGTATCGGTGATACCCAATTGGGCTCCACTGGATGCCCTGTCATTGCGACCGCGAGATAACCCTTGGTCGAGGCGACACGGACTGAACCATAAGTTTGTGTTTCTCTATTCCGGAACGCTGGCTATGAAACACAACCCGGATTTGCTCCGGCGGTTAGCGGTTCATTTCCGCCATGAGGCAAATGTCCGCGTTGTGGTGATTTCCGAGGGACCGGGTGCTGATTATCTTAAGCGATGCAAAAAAGCCGAGGAGCTAGCCAATCTGATATTGAAGCCGTTTCAAGCCTTTGAGGAGATGCCCGAGGTTTTGGCTTCTGCTGACGTATTGGTAACTATATTGGAGTCTGAAGCCGGTATATTTTCCGTGCCTTCAAAGGTGCATACGTATCATGCTGCCGGTCGCGCCATTTTGGGCGCGATGCCTGAAGAAAACCTCGCTTCTCGTATTATTAAACACCAACACTCGGGTTTGTCTGTAACTCCGGACGACGTCGACGCATTCATCTCTTCTGCGGAACGTCTACGGTTAGATCCTGTTTTGGTCAGACAAATGGGCCAGCAAGGACGGGCCTATGCGGAACGGGAGTTCAGAATTGATCGAATATCTGCGCGGTTCGAAACGGTGTTTCGAAAGGCAATGGGCGATGACGCAGCAAATCAGCTCGTGCATCCACTGTCTGGGCCCAAGCTGCAGCAGCCCGAAGGTGCCCAGTTCGGCGATAAAGAAGGATAGCGGCAAGGGCAATTGCTTTGTTCAATAGGCATTCTGCCGCCGGAAGAAGGTTAGCACAATGATTTGCATGTCGAGAAGGATCGACCAGTTTTCGATATAGTACAAGTCGTAGCGGATACGTTCGACGAGGCTTGTGTTGCCGCGCAGGCCGTTAACCTGGGCCCAACCAGTTAGGCCGGGGCGGACCTCATGGCGCGGATTGTAATGCGGAATTTCACGCTCAAATTGGGCAATTAACTCGGGACGTTCGGGGCGCGGACCTACAAGGCTCATATCACCTACTAAGATGTTCCAGAACTGCGGGAGCTCATCAAGATTCCACTCACGCATGAAGGCGCCGATCTTGAGTCGCCTGGGGTCGCTGGCGACGGCCCACTGAGGTCCGGTACCACGCTCGGCGTCCATCCGCATTGAGCGGAGTTTGTAGATCGTGAATGGCCGACCATGCCGTCCGACACGCCTCTGCTTGTAGATCACCGGGCCGGGGCTCTCGCGTCTGACGAGGATGGCTAGCAAGGCAATTATGGGCGCCGACCCCGCGAGACCTACAACAGCACCGCAAAGATCCATGATTCGTTTGAGCAACTGATTGGCAAGATTTCGAAGCGGGATCTGCTCGACGCCGAGTAGTGGGACGCCCGAAATCGTTTGCATCCGCAGGTTGGAGACGAACACCTGGAAGAACGACGGGATAACTTTGAAATCAACATATCGGCGCTCGCAACAAGTGGCGATGTTGAGGAGCTGCTCTCGAGTGAGGTCAAGGTCGGCAACAACAGCGATGTCGATAAGGTGGTGCTCGAAGATTTCGTCTAAGGTATCGATGGTTCCGAGCTGATGTGTCGCCGGATTTGCGCGCAGGCCCGTGGATGGAGTTGAAACGACCCCGTAAACCGAGTACGGATGATTGTCGTCCTGCCGAATCGCCTGATCGAGCCGTTCGGCCTCAATGTTCCACCCAATCAACATCACTCGCTGCGTGATTCGCTCGCGCCAGTCGCTGCGTGAAAGCACCTGGAAAAAGCTGAAGCGCCAGGCTATGATTGCTGCGAGCGTCGTGATGCAAGAGGTCGCGACGAAGATTCGGGAGATGGATGGCTCGAATTTCAGCGCGAGCGAAATCCCGAGAAACAGCGCAAACCAAAAGAAAGTTGCGCGAAGAATGATGTTGGCAGCCCTATGAGGCCGGAGGAGCAGGCGGGCATCGTAGAGTTTCAAATAGCCATAGCTCGCGATCAGGAAAAGAGTTCCGATGACCAGCAATGGCTGGTAAGTGAGGAAACTGGGCGACGTAGATTCGACGCCAATCCGTCTAAGAGGAGTCTCGAAACGCAGGTAGTAGCCTGCGCACATGCCGAGGTAAGTGCAGAGAAGGTCGCCGGAGATCTGTAGCAGGAGCAGGAGGTTCTGCGAGCGAGGATAGGAGCGCTTGGCCGGCATCAGCGTGTTGGATACCTGTGACAGATAACCTTGGGGATGGGCAAGAATGAAGAAGTCTGCGGCTTCCTCACAAGGTGTTAGGTAACGTGCGTGCCGCGGCGAGGCGTAGAGTGGAGTGTTCGGCGTTTACGGTGCGCACTAAACTTTCACCTCGTGGCCTTCTAAACACGCGCCGATTCACAATCTGAACGAGCATCGACGCGGCTACTTCACGTCGAGCTCCAACAAGTGCAGCGAAAGTGCCGCCAGTGTGAGCCACGTGACGAGGACGGCGGGGCTCTGAAAGGGAAAGTCGAAGATCGCGTGGAGCAGGGTCTGGCTCAAGCCCGCGGTGAGAAGCAACGAAGGAAGATGACGCCAAGGTCTTAAGCGGAACAAACGGGAGATCCACCAAATCCCGCCGGAGAGGATCAGAAGCGAGCCAGCTACACCCAGCTCGATGGGAGTCTCGAGCCAGTCGTTGTGCGCATGCTCCCAGAAGAGATGGCCTCCATTATAGATCTCGGGAAATCTTTTGATATATTCAGGGAACAAGTAGCGGAAGCCGCCGGCACCGACCCCCCGCAGTCCATGGTCGCGGAGATATTGCCAGCCGGCAAGGTAGGCCAGCTCGCGCTGGCCGCGGCTCACATCCTCCTGGCCAAAAGCCAATAGGCTGACAAATCGCCGCTCAAAACCGCGGAAATCAATGTTCCGCGCCGCGTAACCGAGGCACGCGAGCACCAGCAGGCCGACTATCCACGCGACGGCGGGATGGGTGGCGGCGCCGCGACCAAGCCGCAGGCGCTGAGCGACAAAAGCCACCGACGCCAGGAGGAGGTAACCGGCGAGGATTATGGTGCCGCCGCGGGAATATGTGTAGCCTTCGGCCGTGAAGACCACGACGGCTCCCACGAGAAAGAGCGTCGAGGAACTGGAACGCGCCATCTTTTTAAGATCACGCTGCCAAAAAAGCGCGGCCAAGGTGATGAGCGTGGCCGCAATCAACGCCAGCCATGCGCCTGCATGGTTCTTATAGATGAAACTGGCGAACGTGGTCACCTCGCCGTAGGGGTCGCGACTCCAAAGCAGGTAGTAAGCGGGACGGAACAGGCGAAAGACCAAACCGGTAAACGCCTGTAGCGTGCCATTGAGGGCGATGACCAAGAGCAGGATCTCCAGCGAACGCCGCCGGGTAAAACCCACCCAGACTGTGCCGACAGTCAGCCAGGCCGAGGCGTAGATGACGAACTGACGCCAGAGGTTGAAACGCTCCCACGGTGTATCGATTGATGTCGGCAGCCAGGGGATGTCGTCAACCCGCCGCAGCCACCACGTCGTGGCGTTGCGCTCCCAGATCCACGAGGGGTTGAAGCCTTGTACCGTGATATAGCCGAGGAGGGCTAGGCCGATCCAGAAAATGGGGAAGCGTAGCAGCCGCGGCCACATGGTGAGGCGGAATACAGAAACCTGAGGTCTGAAACCTGAAACCTGCGGGGGCACCTGAGGTCCGGGCGGCCGGACCGGAAGAACATAGCCGCCGGAGTAGGTGCGCGGAATCAGGGCGAGCCCGAAACCAATCGTCGCAAATACCAGGCTGGTGACTTGGGACCAGGCGTGCATTGTTCCAATTGCCCACGGGAGAAAGCAGAGATGCAAAGCGACAACGGTCAGGACCGCCTTCTCGAGCGGGTGAAGCGGCAGGTGCTTTCGTTCCGCGCGGAAGCGATGCAGGAGCATGGAGCCGGGGAGTGGTGGCGAAGAGCCGGGTATGGGCACGGAGTTTTCTTAACACAGAGTCCGCGGAGCGCACGGAGGAAATTCGGCAAAGGCGGGAAGTAGGCCGGGCATAACTGAATCAGCTCTGCGATCTCTGTGTTGAGAGAATCAGCGCAGTCGGAACTCGAGCGATAGGAACGAATCGGCCGGAAACGCGACGCCTTCGGGCCAGGGAGTTTCGACTTCGACACGCTGCGGCTTGCCAGGCGGCCGGTCGGTAATAGTCACGACAAAGCCGGAGGCCGTGGCTTCCACGGTGGCGCCGGGCTGAGTCCAGGCGAGTGGCGGACCTGGCACGACGCGCGAAGGAGCTTCCTCTGTCGCGAAAGAATGGGAGGCCCGACCGGAATTGGCTGTCAGGCGAGCAGAGCGCGATGAACCCCCGATGAGCGGAATGGCATCGACCTGCGGCAGGCCACCGATGCTCGGGATGAAATCGGAGAAGAAGACGCTGGGCGCAGAGGCGGGTAAACCCTGCCCTTTGTCGGGAGCGAACTCGATCCGCGCATGGGCGCGCTCGTAGGCGCCGCCGCGCAGCGATACCGTCAAAGGGATCTCGCGGCGCTCGCCGGGATCGAGAGTGATGAGTCCGGCGGGGTTGGCGCGATCGATCGAGACGAACTGGGGTAGGTTGAGGTGGCCGGAGATGGACCGGCTGGAGAAATTGTAGAGGACGAGCTGGCCGCGGCCGGCGAGTTGAACGGAGGGACGGCGGGCGTCGTGGTTGGATCGGATCCGCACCAGCCGAAGGTTGCGAAATTCAAAGGCGGCCGGAAGCTGCTTGGGATAGAAAGTGAACACCAAAGATGCCGGCGGATTCTCAGCAAATCGCCACGGCGCGACAGCTCGGCCATAGAAGGCCATGGTGAAGTTGTCAGCGGGCTCCATGTACTGTTGCCACTCGGCCGTAGCCTGGCGCGTGGGATAGACCTCAAAGAGGTTCCCATTTGCTGCCCGGATCTGGACGATGAATTCCTCGGACCGTGACGGAGGCGCTGCTGGCTGTACCGTTGCGGCCTGCTGGCCGCCCGGTATGCGTCCTGCTTTCTCGCGCGATACCTCGTCGCGAAAAGCAGGCGCAGCGGGCGGGGCAATGCCGGTGACGAAGGTGCCGTTGAAGCGCTTGACGGGGAGGAGGCCGTCACCGGGGAGGAAATCAATGACGATGGGAGAGCATGCTGAGTCCTGAGATTTGAAAGCTGAAACCTGAGGCCTAAGACCTGACACACCCCGGCCTTCGTCCGCCTTCGCCGTTGGCTTCGGCGCGACGAGAGCCACCCCTCTTGTTAGAGGGGAGCTGGATTGAGTGACATCTTTGCGATGGCCCAACCACCAGGCGCCGGCGGGAGTGAGTTCGTTGCCGCCAAACGTCGTTCCTATCAGCCGCGGCCATCGTCCCGCCCGCGCCTTGGGGTCAAGTCGCTCCACTTTATCTCCAAAATCGTTTGTCATGTATTCGATCCCGGTGGCAATCCACTTGGTCGGTGATCCTTGATCCTTGGTACTTGCACCGGCACTGGCCGGTGCCGTCAGTCCGTACTCGTACATGCCGTACTCGAGGTAGGGCGGAAGGTAGAACGCCATCGGCCCTTCGATCTTGAGCTGGGCGATTTGCTCGCCGATGGATTTGAACCAGCGCCATTGGCGGAGGCGGCCTTCCTTTGTGTTCCGGGCTTCCTTGCTCAGCATGCCGTAGCCGATTTCAGACAAGAAAATGGGCCAATTCCGCTTGAACACAGAGGACGCAGAGTTCGCGGAGAGGTGAGAGGCTGAAATCGAGACCTGCGCGAGAGCGTTTTCAAAGGCGCGATACACGCCGGTGAAATCGTCGGAATAGCCGTAGTAATGATAGTTGAAGCCATCGATGTACGCGAAGCCGTCATTGGCGGCGAAGTGTTCAAGCCAAGGACCGGGCGGCAGGCCCATGGCACCGTTGAGGACGAGCGCGACTCCACGCCCCATTCTCCCGGCTTTGAGCCCGAGGTAGTTCGCCTTGAGGAATGCGGCGTAGCGCTCCGGCAGCTCCGGCACGAAGCCGAGGTCGGGCTCGTTGTCGATTTCCCAGGCGTCGACGAGATCGGTATAGGCTGCGCCGAGTCTTCGCCCTCGTTCGAAAGGCTCCCGTAGATCCTCAGGCAGGTATTTGTGTTTCCAGTCCTTCGCCGGCCAACGGAGCAAGACGCAGGTTCGGAGACCGAGGGTCTTCAGATATCGCAGTGCCGTGCGCGTCTCCAAAATCTTGTGCTCATCAATGCCTCGCAGCCGGACCCAGGCGCCGTGCAAGAGCTGCGGGTCCGAAGCGAGAAGGGTGGAGGATTGGAGCGCATCTGCCAACTGGACGGCGTTCATACCGCTGTCGAAGCCAAGGGCTGGCTGGCGTTGCGGCTCGCGAGGCGGTTGGCGAATCGACAGCACGGCGATTCCGAGCCACACGGCAGCCGCCACGAGGAGGTAAACCCACGAGCGGATGACTGGCTTGCCTGGCATCCGGACGAACGAACGTTCAGCCGCCGGGGATGTCAATGGTGGGGCGTCAGGAGCGCGACAGAAGGCTCGACACGAATTCCACTAGTTGCACGAAGGGTGTTTTGACCGCGGATCACGCGGATGGGCACGGATCCGGCCCAAGGCGGTTCTCACAGGAGGCAGCAGAGAGAGCGGAGATGATTGATTTCCTCTGCTAACTCAGCGTTCTCCTGTAAAACGAATTGGTGGCGGAGATGCCGGCCTACACGCAAAGCTAAGCCGGACTACATAGGCCCCTCTTCCCTCCGGCGAATGTCCCCTTCTGGGGGCGCAGCTCGCTAGAACTGTCTCGTGTACGAGGCGCCGTTCGGGTCGACGAAGGTGAGGGAGTTGGCGGTGATGCCCGTGAGCTTGAGTCCCATGTCGCGGTCGACCGTGTCGCCGATCCGGTAGACGCGGTCATTCATGAGGACCTTGCTGTCGGACCCGGCGGCGCGGATGCCGGCGATGCGGAGATTGTCGATGAAGTTGAGCGCCTTCGCGTCCATCGTGGGCGGGGGCGAACTCGGCGCGGCAGGCTCGCTCGGCATCGCCTTGGCGATCTCGCGCCCGGTCTCGGGCGATGAGGCCGCACGTTCTGCCGACGTCGCTGCCGGTGCGGCGGCAGGGGCGGCCGTGACCGGCTCGCGGTCGACCGGCGGGGCCGCGGGCAGCCGGAAGGAGACCGTGGGCTCGGCGGATCCGCCGTCGCCAGGCTTTGGCGCGACAAGGGGGGATTTGACTTCCGGGGCATGCGCCGGCTCGACGGGTGGCTCGGTGTGCACGGTCGCCGCCACCGGCGTCGTTGGGGGCGGTAATTTCGCAACCGGCGCCGCGCGGAACGAACGGATGAGGAAAATGCCGCCGACCACAAGGACGAGGGCGAGCGCGCCGCCGGCCACGCCCATGCGCACGAGCTGGGTGTTGATCCCGGCGGGCTTGTCGCGCTTGGCGATCCGCGCGGGCGACTCGCCGCCGACGCTGGGCAGCGAAGCCAGCGGCGGGCTGTCGCCGGTCCGCTGCTTCTGGGCCTTCTTGAGCGCGTCGTTGATCAAACTCATGTCAAGGATTCTTCAACACAGAGGACGCAGAGCTCACGGAGGTTCGATCGTTCACCAGTCGAGTAATACCATCGATCAACTTGGGGACATTGAAATTAATCAAAAGGCCGATCTCGTGACCAGTCTCGCGGAGATAGGAAAGTAGTTGGGCTTTGTGCACGGGCAGCACGGTCTCAATGGCTTTGAGCTCCAGCAGAACACGGTTTTCGACGATGAGGTCAGCACGAAACGCGGTGTCGAGGGACACTCCTTTGTAAACGAGGGGAACCGGGACCTGCCGTGCCACCTGTAGCCCCGAGGACTCCAATTCGAACGCCAGGCACGCCTCGTAGGCGGATTCAAGAAGCCCAGGCCCTTTCGCACGATGCACTTCAATCGCGCGGCCGATGATCTGCTCGGTCAGTTGATTGATCGTCATCATGATTTCTCCGCGCTCTCTGTGGCCTCTGTGTTCAAACTCTCAATCGGTCAGGCGGTCGAGGTCCTTGGCGGCGCGACGGGCGTCCCAGTAGTTCACCTCGTCGGATTCGCGGATGAAGGCCGAGAGGAGCGACTTGTCGCAGAGATTGTTGATGATGCGCGGAATTCCCCGGCTGGCCTTGTAGATGTGGCGCAGCGCCCATGGCGTGAAATGCGGCCGGCCCATGCTGCCCGAGACCGTGAGGCGGTGGGCGATGTAACGGTCCATCTCCGGGCGCAGGAACGGCCGGAGCTCGTAGTGCACCAGGATGCGCTGGCGGAGCTGGCGCAGCTCCTCCTGGGCCAGCTTCTCCTTCAGCTCGGGCTGGCCGAGCAGGACGATCTGCAGGAGCTTCTGTTTGTCCGTCTCGAGATTCGAGAGGAGCCGGACCTGCTCGAAGACCTCGAAGGAAAGGTTCTGCGCCTCGTCGATGATGAGAACGATCTCGCGGCCGGCGTGGATCCGCGCCAGCAGGACTTGGTTCATCTGCGCGACGAGGTCGTTCTTGCTGCGGGCCAGGTGGGTTTCGCCGAGTTCGGCGAGGATCGCCTTGAGCATCTGCGTCTCGGTCACGCGAGGGTTGAGGACCAAGGCCGAGTCGTAGTGTTTCGGGTCGAGTTCGTTCAGGAACTTCCGGCAGAGGGTGGTCTTGCCGCAGCCGACCTCGCCCACGAGCACGATGAACCCCTTTTTCTCCGTGACGCCGTACTTCAGGTGTTGCAGCGCTTCCTGGTGGGTGGTGCTCAGGTAAAGGAATTTCGGGTCCGGAGTGATGTGGAACGGCATCTCCGAAAAGCCATAGAAGCTCTGATACATTGGGCCGAAAGTATTTGGGCCAGAGGGGAAAAAGCACGAAAAAACGAGCCGCGAATCGGCGGAGGGTTAGACACGAATTTCACAAATGGGCTGGAATGGGGGAGCGTTTTCTTAACACAGAGGACGCGGAGGTCGCGGAGAGGGGTTCGACACAAGGTAGGGCGCGTTGCCCCTAACGCGCCGACAAGAACGGCGGATTAAGGACCCAGCCGTGAGGCAAATCCGCCGTCGCCATTTGCGGCGAAGGCGAGGCAAGGATGGCAGCGTGATACCATGGCCGCAGGCCGACCGACATGGGTGCGGTGAAAACGCCCGGCTGCAGGGTGGGATCGCGCTTGCGCGCGATGTCGCGACCTCCGCCAATGCTTCGGCGCGACGAGAAGGTAGCTCCCACAGGTGATGGCCATCCGTGTCGTCCGAGAGATCCTGGGTCAATACCCTCTGCGGTCTCTGTGACCTCTGTGTTAATGATAATTTCCCGATTGCATCCGCTGGCGGCGGCGGCGTTAGCATCCGGCCTGGGGATGAATTACCAAAAGCTGATTCTCTGGCTCTATGCCGTGCTCTTCGTCGGGGTCGCGCTGTGGGGCGTGAGCTTCTTCGTCGACATGGAACGCGAGCTGACGACGCTGCGCCGTCAGGAGCAGGAAAGCCGGCAGCGGCTGACCGAGGCGCAGGCCCGGCTCGACGCGCAGGAGAAATACCTCGACCAGCTGCGGCATGATCCGGCCTTGGTCGAGCGGCTCATCCGCCAGAAGCTCGGGTATGTGCGCTCGCAGGAATTTGTCTTTCGGTTCGAGGCGGAAGGAACGACGCGCACGCCGTGAGATTGTTTTGGTCTTAACACAGAGGACGCGGAGAGCACAGAGAGGGAGGAATTTCTTGTGGGAGCGATCTCGGTCGCGATGACCGCAGTCGGCGGGGACGCCGACCCTCCACCGACCCGGGCGCGCACAAGGCACGCCCTACGGAAATGCATTTGCCTGGAGGGCTGGCCTCCCGGCCTGCCGTGGTTCTCCTCCGTGGTCTCTGTGACCTCCGTGTTGAAAACCAAACGGTCGCGGGGACGCCGACCCTCCACCGGCCCGGGCGCGCGCTATGCGCGCCTCTAGGGGAACATGTTTGTCTGGTTTTACTCTGAGGCCTCTGCGTCCTCTGTGTTAAGTGAGTTTTCCCCATCCTTGCGGGGCATGTGTTGAATTTGCGTTGAAACATTGGGCGCGAAAAGCGGACGATTACGAATGGACTTCGACCCATTGATCGCCGCCTATCGCGAGGCCGGGCAGGGCCAGGTGTTCGCGTTCTGGGACCAGCTGGACGCAACCAAGCGCCGCACCCTGGCGGAGCAGGCCGCCGAAGTCGACCTGGGTGAGGTGCGCCGGCTCTTCGATACGCTCGTGCGTCCCGGGTCGAATGCCGGGGCCTTGAGCCTCGAGGGCCTGGCACCTGCTCCCTACATCGCGCTGCCCGAGCACGGCGGCGATGCGGAGAAATGGGCCCGGGCGCGCGCGACCGGTGAAGAAGCGCTGCGGGCGGGGCGCGTCGCGGCCTTCACGGTGGCGGGCGGGCAGGGGACGCGGCTGGGCTACGACGGACCCAAGGGCACCTTTGCCGTTACGCCGGTCCGGCAGAAACCGCTTTTCCAGGTCTTCGCTGAAAAGATCCTGGCGGCCGGACGGCGTTACGGGAAGCCGCTGCATTGGTTCATCATGACGAGCCACGCCAACCATGAGCAGACCGAGGCGTTCTTTTCCGCCAACGGCTGCTTCGGCCTGGATCCGCGCCGCGTGCATTTCTTCCGCCAAGGCCGGATGCCCGCCGTCGACCACGCCGGCCGGATCATGCTCGAGTCACGTTCGAGCCTGGCCCTGAGCCCCGACGGCCATGGTGGTTCGCTGCGCGCGTTGCACCGCAGCGGGGCGCTCGACCTGATGGAACGGGAAGGAATCACAACGATCAGCTACTTTCAGGTGGATAATCCGCTCGTGCGCTGCATCGACCCGGCGTTCATCGGGTTCCACCTCGAGGCGGGCGCGGCAATGTCGAGCAAGATGATTCCCAAGGCGTACCCGGAGGAAAAGGTCGGGCACTTCTGCCAGCAGCACGGCCAGATCGTCGTGATCGAGTACAGCGACATGCCGGCGGCGATCCAGAATGAGCGCTTGCCGGACGGCTCGTTGCGCTTCCTGGCCGGCAGCATCGCGATCCATGTGATCGAACGGGAATTTGCGCGGAGGATGGCCGGCGCGGCCTCTGGCCGCGCCGAGTTATCGGTTCACGGTTCCCGGTTATCCGGCAGTGAACCCGAACCGAGAACAGAGAACTCCCAACCGATAACCACGTCCGCAGGTCTCCTGCGGATGGCGAGCGAGGACGGCGACCTGAAGGCGGGCGTGAAGGTGATGCCGGTGGGGAAGGCAGGGTTACCAGTTCACGGTTCACCGTTATCGGGCGATGCAACCAAACGGAGAACGGAGAACCCTCAAACGATAACCGGGAGCGGCGAGGCCGCTCCCTCGCTGCCGTTTCACCGGGCGGACAAGAAGATCGCCACGATTGACGCGGCGGGGAATCCAGTGAAGCCCGCGAAGCCGAACGGGGTGAAATTCGAGATGTTCGTTTTCGACGCGCTGCCATTCGCGAAGAACTCGATCGTGGTGGAGACCGCCCGGCAGGACGATTTCAGCCCGGTGAAGAACGCCGAGGGCGTGGACTCGCCGAAGACGGCCCGCGACGACCAGCTCCGGCAGGCGGCCCGCTGGCTGCGGGCCGTGGGCGTCGAGGTAGCGACGGATGCGACGGGCCTGCCGGATGTCGCGATCGAGGTTTCGCCCCTTTTCGCGGTTGATGAGGCCTCATTCAAGGAGAGCTGGGCGAAGCTGAAGCCGAAGCCGGCGGTCAAAGACGGGCTCTATTTGGGTTGATGATTCTTAACACAGAGGACGCAGAGGTCGCAGAGGAGACAGATGTTATTGGCCACAAGAAGTGCAAAAACGGGAAAGGTATTGTTGAGAGACGGCTACCTCCTCGACAGACTCAATTCACGAAACTGTGTATCGAATCGCGCGACTAACTAACTTTCATTTTCCCGAGTTGGACCGGGCTTTGGCGGTCTGTGAATGATCGATTGCCTTAAGGCGCAAACCTTCCTGTCTTTTCATCTCCGCGTACTCCGCGTCCTCTGTGTTTAAATCTGAATTCCTATGAGCTTGGACAAACCGATTTCCGCTGCCGTCAAGGACGGCAAGTTGATGGCAAGCGCCGCCGAGAACCTGAACGCCTGGCTGCAGGCCGGCCTGCCCGCCTGGGCACGGCAGAGCCTCGAGGAGCTCGTCGAACGCGGCGAATGGGCGGAGCTGAACGACCGTTTCTACCGTTACCTCGAATTCGGCACCGGCGGCATGCGCGGGCGCACGATCGGGCGCGTGACGGCCAAGGCGGAGACGGGCAAGGTGAGCGCGCAGGGCTCGCCCGAGCACGCCAATGTTGGCAGCAACCTGCTCAATGATTTTACGTTGATCCGGGCCGTGGTCGGCCTGCACCGCTATATTAAAAAGTACCTGGCGGGGAAGAAGAGCACGGCCCGCCCGAAGCTCGTGATTGCGCACGATGTGCGGCATTTCTCGCGTCATTTCTGCGAACTGGCCGCCTCGACCTGGACGAAGCTGGGGGGCGAGGCGCTGATCTTCGACGGCCCGCGCTCCACCCCGCAGCTGAGTTTCTCCGTGCGTCACTGCCAGGCGCACACCGGCGTCGTCATCACCGCGAGCCACAATCCGCCCCACGACAATGGCTTCAAGGCCTACTTCGACGATGGCGCCCAGGTGATTCCGCCGCACGACAAGGGGATCATCACCGAGGTCGACGCCGTGCCGCTCTCGGCGGTGAAGGAATTTCTCGAGGCGAACCTGAAGGGTGTCGTCACGCTCGGGCGCGACGCTGACCAGGCGTACTTGGACGCCACGGCGAAGTCGGTCCTCGATCCTGATATTTTCCGGGCGACGCCCCTGAAGGTGGTGTTCACGAACATCCACGGCGTGGGCGCGGTGTCATCGGTGCCGCTGTTGAAGCAGGCCGGCGTCGAGCTGACGACGGTGCCGGAGCAGCTCGCGCAGGACCCGCGGTTCCCAACGGTGAAGTCGCCGAATCCCGAGAATGCCGAGGCCTTGGCCCTGGCCGTGGCGCTGGCGGAGAAAGGCGGCCACGAAGTGGTGATGGCGACCGATCCCGATTGCGATCGCATGGGCACGGCGGTGCGCAATCGGAGCGGCAAGATGGAACTGCTGACGGGCAACCAGGTGGGCGCGTTGCTCGCGGACTACCGGATCGGCCGCTACAAGGAGCTCGGCTGGATTCCCGCCGGCGGCAGCCAGTCGGCGGCGATCATCAAGACCTTTGTCACGACGCCGTTGCAGGATGCCATCGGCCGGGGCCACGGCGTGAAGGTCATCAACACCCTGACGGGATTCAAGTGGATCGCGGGCAAGATGCGCGGCTACGAGGAGAAGCTGGAGGCGGCGATGGGTGCGGGCTTCGACTACGATGCCACGCCGTTCCGCCGCCGGGCGGAGCTGCTCCAGGAACACAGCACTTTCTTTCTCTTTGGCACGGAGGAAAGCTATGGCTACCTGCCGAACGACCTCGTGCGCGACAAGGACGGCAACGCCGCGTGCCTGATGTTCGCCGAGCTGTGCGCCTGGGTGAAGTCGCGCGGGCTGACGGTGCCCGAGTACCTGAACGAGATCTACCTGAAGTACGGCTTCTTCCTCGAGGGTGTGATCAACATCTACTACGAGGGCGCGAGCGGCGCGGCGAAGATCAAGCGCATCCTCGACACGTATCGCTCGCAGCCGCCCACCGGCTTCGGCGAGACGAAGGTCACGAAATTCCAGGACTTTGGTCGCGAGCGATTTCAGGACGCCGACGGCGAGCAGATCCCGGCGCAGGATCTTTATCTCGTGCAACTCGCCAATGGTTATTCGTTCGCCGCCCGGGGCAGCGGCACCGAGCCGAAGATGAAGTTCTACCTGTTTGCCCAGGAACCGGTGAAGTCGGCGGCCGACCTAACCGCGGCCAAGGCGAAGGCGAAGTCGACCCTCGATGCCCTCAAAGCCCTGATCGAGGCGGATGCCCGGAAGCGGGCGGAGGGGTGAGCCACCGTTGCGGCGTGCTCGCCGCCCAGTGTGCGTCCAGCTTTCCCGCGCGTTACCACGTCGCGAAAAGCAGGCGCAAGTGAGCGGTAGACGGTGGACGGAAGATGGTAACCAGTGAGCGTTCGTAGATCCAATCTTTGTTCAGGCTTTCTGGATGGACCAATTCGGGTCGAAGTCCGCATGGGAGCGTAAGAGGCCGATGAGGATGCGGAGCATCTTGTGGGAGATGGCGCCGAGGATGGCGGGCGTTGACTTGCCGTTCTC